>JAFYZT010000026.1 GCA_017548605.1 Prevotella sp.
ATAGTCGAATCCGTAGCCGCCGTCATCGAATTTCGCTGCCAGTCCCGGCATGCCGCTCACCTCTTCAGCGATGGTGATGGCTTTCGGGTTCACCTCGTGTATAAGCAGGTTAGCCAACGTGAGGTAGCATATAGCGTTGTCATCCTGATGACCGTTGAAATAGTCGCCGTAGTTACAGAACGCCTCCCCCAGTCCATGGCTGTAGTATAGCATCGACGTCACACCGTCGAAGCGGAAGCCATCGAAATGGAATTCCTCGAGCCAGTATTTACAGTTGGATAGCAGGAAATGGATTACATCGTCCTTGCCATAATCAAAGCACAGTGAGTCCCATGCCGGGTGCTCATGTCTGTCGCCTTGGTAGAAGAACTGATTGGGATCGCCCGCCAGGTTGCCCAGTCCCTCGACCTCGTTTTTCACCGCGTGTGAGTGAACGATATCCATAATCACCGCCACACCTTTCTGGTGAGCCTTGTCGATGAGCGACTTCAGTTCTTCGGGTGTTCCGAACCGGCTTGAGGCAGCAAAGAACGAACTGACATGGTAGCCAAATGAGCCGTAGTACGGATGCTCCTGGATGGCCATAATCTGTATGCAGTTATAACCATCTTCGACGACACGAGGCAGCACATTTTCCTCAAATTCCTTGTATGACCCTACTTTCTCTGCATCCTGCCCCATGCCGATATGGCATTCGTAGATGAGCAGCGGGTTGATATTGGGCTTAAAATTGTTCTTTTTCCAGACGTATTGTTCTTTCGGGTTCCACACCTGTGCCGAGAAGATTTTCGTATCATCATCCTGTACCACACGCCGTGTCCAAGCAGGAATACGTTCTCCCTCGCCTCCGTTCCAATGCACATGCATCTTGTAGAGGTCGCCATGTTTCATGGCTTTTGAAGGCAGTTTGAGTTCCCAGTTTCCTGTTCCCTCGATGCGTTTTGCCCGATATTTCTCTTCTTCCTTCCAATCGTTGAAGTCGCCCACAAGATAGATATCCGTGGCGTTAGGTGCCCATTCACGGAACACCCATCCCCGAGTAGTCTTGTGCAGTCCGAAATACTCATGTCCGCTAGCGAATTGAGAAAGTGTTAATTTCCCATTCCGCGTGATTTGGTTGAGTTTCCAGAGTGCGTGGTCGTGTCTTCCTTGGATAGCGTTTTCATAGGGTTCCAGGTATCCATCGTTTTTCACCAGTCCGATGTGTTTCGGTGTTCTTACCCTTTTCGGAGCAGCCATTTTTGCTGTCTTTGACTTGTTGTCGGCTGTTGTTTTCTTTGTTGTGTTCATTATAATGGGGTTTTAGATTTATTCAGGGGTGAGAGGTGAGGGGTGAGAGGTGAGAGGTGAGAAGTGAGAGGTGAGGGGTGAGGGGTGAGAGGTGAGAAGTGAGGGGTGAGAAGTGAGAGGTGAGAGGTGAGAGCCCAATGTTCATTGCAATACTATTGTGTGATGCGTTGTCCGTTGCGGTAGGAACCCCGGGCAGTGATTTGCCCGTTGCGGTCTTTTTCCACGAACTCGCCCGAACGAGTGCCGTTGTCGTAATTTCCTTCGAAACGTTTGCCATCACGTGACTCCTCAATAGCCTGTCCGTGTTTGACTCCTTTCTTGTAGTATCCGCGGAATCTGGAGCCGTCGTGATAATGAATGGTCATTTGTCCGTCGAACAGTCCATTACGGAATTCCCCCTCGAAGACATCGCCGTTTTTCTTTACCAGTTTCCCATGACCATGCTGCTTATCGTTGGACCACGTCCCTGTGTATTGGTCGCCGTTGCTCCAGGTAAAGGTGCCTTGTCCCGACTTGTCACCATGGTTGAAATGGCCGTTGTACACGTCCCCGTTATGGAACTTGAACAGTCCCGTGCCCGTGCGTTCGCCACGGACGTAGTCGCCGTTATACTCATCACCATTTTGGAAGATGTATCGTCCACGCCCATTTTGCAGGTCATGGCTCCATGACCCTGTGTACATATCACCCTGAGCATATTGATTCATGCCCTGTCCTGAGCGTTCATTGTTTTCCCAGTTGCCACGGTAATAGGAGCCATCGCCCCAGTCGAAGGTACCCTGTCCGTTTTTCATGTCGTTTTTCCACATGCCGTCATAATACTGACCTGTAGCAAAGGTATAGCGTCCTTTTCCTTCCCGTTTGTCCTTGTTCCATCCCCCTTCGTACTTATCGCCGTTATAATAGTACATCGTACCCGTTCCGTGCTGGTAATCGCGGTACCAGAAGCCATCGTAGCGGTTGTTGTTCAGGAAATAGAACACCCCTTTTCCATGTTGCTGGTCCTGGAACCACTCTCCCTCATAGCGTTCACCGTCAGCAAAGGTATAAACTCCATACCCCTGACGTTTTCCCTTGACATACTCCCCCTCATAGGTGTCGCCGTTTTTGAATGTGGTGACGCCTTTTCCGTGCGGTTTCCCCGATGCCATCTCACCACTATATTGTCCTCCGTCTTTTGTGACGCAGGTGCCCAAGCTGATTTTCTGTGCGTTTCCCATCCACGGCAATAATGCGAGGATGAAAGTCAATATATACTTATACACTATTCGATATACTTTTCAACCCACAAAAATACGAAAAAAAGGGTATATCGTGAAATCCTTTTGCTTTTTTTTAGTTCTTCGGTGGTTATTCTTGATATATCACAGTTTAATTAATAAGATTTTTTATAATTTTGCATCAAGAAATGAAACTTGAAAGCAGATGGAACGCACTTTTGCCATATTTATTCCCGCCCGTTATGCCTCTACCCGTTTTCCCGGCAAGCCTTTAGCCATGTTGGATGGTAAAACCATTATCCAGCGTGTGTATGAGCAGGCCCGTAAGGTGATGGATGCCGTATATGTAGCCACCGATGATGAACGGATTTTCAACCATGTGCTGTCGTTCGGAGGTCGTGCCGTAATGACTTCCTCCAATCACCGTAGCGGCACCGACCGCATCGAGGAAGCTGTGGAGAAGACAGGTGAGGCTTATGACATCATTATCAATATCCAGGGCGACGAACCTTTTGTCCTTCCCTCGCACATTGAGGCTCTCTGCCATTGTTTCGATGACGAGCGCACACAGATAGCCACTTTGGGGATACCTTTTAAAAGTATGGAGGAGGTGGAGAATCCCAATTCTCCGAAAATAGTCACTGATTTGGACGGCTATGCCCTCTATTTCAGCCGCAGCGTGATACCTTACGTCCGTGGAGAGGAGCGTGCGGAGTGGCTGGAGCGTTTCCCCTATGTTCGTCACATGGGTATCTATGCCTACCGTCGCAATGTGTTGCATGAGATTACACAACTGGAGGCATCGCCGCTGGAGCAGGCCGAGTCGTTGGAACAGTTACGTTGGTTACAGCATGGCTATAAGATTCGCGTCGCCATGACCGAGTTTTCCACCATCGGCATAGACACTCCCGAAGATTTGGAAAGGGCGAAGGAACTTTTAACCCACCCCATCCCTCCCCAAGGGAGGGTGTAGGACGTCCCCATATGCAACAATTTCGACTTCCAATATTTTTGTGGTGTCGGCGGTGACACGGAAGTGATGGTCGATGCGTCGGTTGACTACCCAGAGGATGCGGTCGTCGGCATCAACGAGTAGCCACTGATAACGTTTTTCCGCCGTTGTTAATTTGAGATCAGTGAGGAAATCGCTGAGCAACTTGGTTCCTTTCATACCTAACGGTTGGAAGCGGTCGCCATTTTTCACTCGTCGGAGCATGAGCGGGAAACGAACCTTTTCGGCATCGAGGTGAATGAGGTTGGTTGAAGTACTCCAAGAGAAGTCTGCTGGTTTGTCGAAGATTTTCAGGCGAATGCGTTCTTTCTCACTAATGATATACGTTCCCGTTTCTTGTATTTTCAGGGGTTGGGGGTGGTTATGATCAAGAGGTAATACTTCCATCACTTCGGCATCCATCAGCAATTCGTGAGTAGGAGAAAGGAAACGTTTTCTCTGTGATGAAGACAGGTGCGAGAAAATATCCTCTATCTGTGTAGGGTTGAAGCCGTAGGGTGCAAGAAGTTTGAAGAGCACCCCCTCATTTTCTATTGCCTTCATTTGGAAACGCGCTACCATATAATCATCGTTGACCGGTAGTTGCGCCTTGACGGCCATCTCATCGATGGTTTTATCATATACAGCCTCCACTTCCTTAAGATAGCCCGCGCATCGCTCAATGTTTTCCACGAATGCCGGGTTCATTTCTTTCAACAACGGGAACACTTTGAGCCTTAAAAGGTTACGATTCACATCAGGCACGAAATTGGAACTGTCATCAACATAATCCTGGTTCTTCTCTTTCAGGTACTCTCGCAGCTCATTCCTGCGCATGCAAAGCAGCGGTCGGATAATGATGTCGCGTTTCGGTGCGATGCCCGTCAGACCATGGAGTCCCGTACCACGGATGAGATTGAGCAAAATGGTCTCCACGGAGTCGTCCATGTGATGCGCCACACACACGCCGTCGGCCCCGATGTCGCGGCAGAGGTTGTTGAAATGTGCATATCGTAGCTCACGTGCCCCCATCTCAATGCTCACCTTATGGACGTCGCAATATGTCTTTGTATCGAAATGTACCGTATGGAACGGTATGTTGAGGCGTTGACACAAATCACGACAGAACTGTTCATCACGCATCGACTCCTCCCCACGCAACATGAAGTTACAATGAATGGCTTCAATGTGGTAGTCCATCTCCTGCAGCATGAGCAAAAGAGCCACGCTGTCGGCTCCTCCCGAAAGTGCTACGAGGTAGCGTTTATCGTGCTGGAGTAGTTGGTGCTGGGCGATGAAGGAAGAAACCTTTGTTAGATTGAACATTGAACGTTGAAGATTGAACGTTGAAGATTATTCTACATAGAGGACGAGACCTTTGAGGTATTCACCTTCTGGGTGGTAGATGTTGATGGGGTGATCGGCCGGCTGATGCAGTTGGTGGAGTATGCGTACCCGTCGTCCACTCTGTGCCGCCGCCGTGAATACCGCCATGCGGAACTGTTCTTTGCTGACCACCTGCGAGCAGCTGAAAGTGAAGAGGATGCCGCCGGGTTTAATTATCTCGAACGCCCTGGCATTCAGACGAGTATATCCTTTCAAAGCATTGTGCAATGCCCCTCGGTGCTTAGCAAAAGCCGGTGGGTCGAGGATGATGAGGTCGTAAGTATTGTCCGACTGGTTAAGGAAGCGGAACGCGTCGTCACAATATGCTGTGTGCCGTGCATCATCGGGAAAGTTCATTTGCACATTAGCATTGGTCAGTTCGATGGCCTTGGCACTGCTGTCCACCGAGTGAACCAGTTTCGCCCCACCCCTCATTGCATAGAAAGAGAAGCCGCCGGTATAGCAGAACATGTTCAGCACCTTCCTATCCTTTGCATACTGCTCGAGTAAGGAACGGTTCTCACGTTGGTCGACGAAGAATCCCGTTTTCTGCCCTTTGAGCCAGTCAACATGAAAACGGAGTCCGTTTTCCACAGCCACGTCAGCCGCACTGTCGCCTATGAGGAACTGGTTTTCCGTTTCCTGGGCCATTCTTGCCGTCAGCGTTGTCTCGCTTTTGTAATACACATTTCGAATGGAGCCTTCCATCACTTTCACCAGTTGTTCTGCGATGACCATTCTTTCACGGTGTATGCCCACGCTATGCGCCTGCATGACTGCCGTATCACCATAGCAGTCGATGATGAGTCCCGGCAGGAAATCACCCTCTCCATGCACCAACCGGAATGTGTTGTTGTCATCACGTTGCAGGTTCAGGCTTTTCCTCACGTCATAGGCCATCTGCAACCGTTGATGCCAGAATGTCCTATCGATGATAGCATCTTCAAAGGACAGCACTCGCACCATGATGGTGCCCTGTTGATAATGCCCTACGGCGAGGAATGCCCCTTGGTTATCGAGCAGTCTCACCACATCTCCTTCCTGAATACCGTCGTCCATGTGGTCGATGGCCCCAGAGAAAATCCAGGGGTGGAAGCGGCGCAGGCTCTCTTCTTTTCCTTTTTTGAGGTATATGTTTTTATATGTCATTTTAGGAGGATTATAGGATAATTTAGGCAATCCTAGGAAAACCTATGTGATTCTAAGAAATACTATATTATGTTGTTATAGGAAAACCTATGTAATTCAAGGAAATTCTATGTTGTTCTAGGTTATACTATGGTTTTAGGTGTTGGGGGGTAGATGGTTGTTCTTCCTCGGGTACGATGCGGAGCTCGTAGTCACCAGTGGCTCGCAGACAGAGGTATTCGTTATAGATACGCAGGCAAGCCCATGCGTCGGTCGCTGCATACCGCTTCTGGCGTTCCGTGAACACATCGATGTCCCAGTTGGTGAGTCGTTGGTTCTTACTGATTTTCTGTTGAAAGAAGTTGGCATATATCTTTTGCAAGCTGAGGTCCTCAATGCCCAGCTCACGCATGTGGTCCTGCAGGTCGATGAACAGTCCCGGCGTGAACTCCTTTCTCCGTTGGAGTGAGAGAATGTCGTCGTGCAGGGACAATCCCACCTTAAGCACCGTCGTATCTTCAAGGAAACGGATGATTGGCTCAGACATCCCCAGTTGGTTCAGTCGGAAGAGGAAGCACTCTTCCAGTGTACTTACTTGAAGTAGTGACACCAAGTTTGTGCGTCCCTTTTTGAACGACGGTTTTGTTTCTGTGTCGATACCCAATAATGGTTGTCTGAGCAGGAACTCCACTGCTTTTTTCGCCTCCTCCTGGGTATAGACCACCCGTATGGGTCCTTCGAAGATGACGCTTGGCAGTTCAGCGAGCCACGCCTTGTCGTATTTGTTGTATAATATTTTATTCATAAATATCCATTAGGAATTGCAAAATTAGAAAAAAAAGGTGAAATTGTGGCCATTTATGAGTTTTTTCCTTTACTTTTGCACTAAAATTAGATATGTTAGGCTGCATCTCGGAAATAAAGAGGTAACCCTTTTGAATTTCTCTCGATTTGCACTAAAATAGACAACATTCATGGCAAAGAAAAAGAATAAAGACAAGCAAAAAACATATTTCGAATCTTTGGGCTTTCACTTTTTCAATAGCGAGAAGACCAAGTTCGTTTTGGCCATCATACTCTTTGTGCTGGCCATCTACTTTATTATTGCTTTTGTGAGCTATTTCAGCACAGGTGGTGAGGACCAGAGTCTTGTGTTGGCTCCCAAGGATGGCGAGTTGCAAAATGCCAGTCGCAGTTTCCAGAATATCTGCGGTTCGATAGGTGCCTACATCTCTCATTTCTTCATTAGCCGCTGTTTCGGTATCAGTGCTTTTCTTATCCCGGTGTTCATGATTATGTGTTCGCTGAAGTTGAGCGGCACTTATAAGAACATCAATCTGCTAAAATGGTTTTTCGGTTTGACACTTACTTTGGTGTGGTGTTCCGTGGCATTCGCCAAATTTTTCACCCCCATATTCGGTGACAGCGTGTTCAATCCCGGCGGTGACCATGGTCAGTATTGTGCACGTTGGATAGAGAACATCATCGGTTCGCCCGGTCTTATTGCTGTTCTCCTTATTATTGCCTTGGCCTTCCTCACCTACCTGAGTTCAGAGACCATCAATGTGGTGCGCAATATTCTCGACCCTATGCGTCTGATACGCAAGATACCTTTTACCATCACCAACAACCAGCCACAGCCGGAGAGTGCCCTTGCCTATAACGTCACCCCCGATCCCGACACTTTTGAAGATCCCGAGGAGCAGACCGTGGAGTTTTCCGGAGATGATATCATCGTTGGTGGTCGTCATGACGGTTCCATTGCCAAGCCCTTACGTCGTCCGAAGCGAGGTGAACAGGACGACTTGGAAATGACGGTTGAAGTGGCCGGCGACGAAGCCAAGGCTAGCGGGAAGACTGTTACGCGCGATCATGACTTGAACACGCCTATCAACCCCAAGGAGCCCTTTACGCGTTATAAATATCCTACGCTCAGTCTGTTAGACAAGAGCAGTGATGACAGCAAGCAATATATCGACGAGGCCGAGCAGATGGCTAACAAGAAACGCATCGTTGAGGTGTTGAACAGCTACGGCGTTCAGATTAGCGAGATTCGCGCCACTGTAGGTCCTACGATTACCCTTTACGAGATAGTGCCTGCCGAGGGCGTTCGCATCAAACGCATCAAGAATCTGGAAGACGACATCGCCCTCAGCCTTGCCGCTCTGGGCATCCGTATCATTGCCCCCATCCCCGGCAAGGGAACCATCGGTATAGAGGTGCCCAACAAGAAGCCCAAGATTGTGTCGATGGAGAGTATTCTCAACTCGAAGAAGTTCCAGGAGACCACGATGGACCTGCCCATCGCCCTTGGTAAGACTATCACCAACGAAGTGTATATGCTCGACCTGGCGAAGATTCCCCATCTATTGGTAGCCGGTGCCACCGGTCAGGGTAAGTCCGTCGGTCTGAATGCCATTATCGCCTCGTTGCTCTACAAGAAACATCCCAACGAGCTTAAGCTGGTGCTGATAGACCCCAAGAAAGTGGAGTTCAGTGTCTATTCCCCCATCGCCGACCATTTCATGGCCTCGGTGGATTTTGATGAAGAGCCCATCATCACGGATGTTCAAAAGGTTGTCCGCACGTTGAAGAGTCTTTGTACGTTGATGGACCATCGTTACGATATGTTGAAGATGGCCGGTACCCGCAACATCAAGGAATACAACCGTAAATATGTGAACCATCAGTTGAACCTTTCCGACGGTCATGAGTACATGCCCTATATCGTAGTTATTATCGATGAGTTCGGTGATTTGATTATGACCGCCGGCAAGGAAATTGAGATGCCCATTGCCCGCATTGCCCAGTTGGCCCGTGCCGTGGGTATTCACATGATTATTGCCACACAGCGTCCAACGACGAACATCATCACCGGTACCATCAAGGCCAACTTCCCCGGTCGTATGGCTTTCAAGGTAAGTGCCATGATTGACTCGCGCACTATTCTTGACCGTCCTGGTGCCAACCAGTTGGTGGGTCGCGGCGACATGCTTATCATTAACGGCACGGAACCTGTACGTGTTCAGTGCGCCTTTATCGACACCCCCGAGGTGGAGCGCATTGCAGAGTATATTGAAGAACAGCCTGGTCCTGTTGAGCCGTTGCAATTACCTGAACCCGCCGTGGAAGAAGGCGAGGTTACTTTTGGTGATGGTGGCGAAGTAATGGTGAGCGGAGCCGACAATTTGTTTGTGAAAGCCGCCAAGTTGATTGTCGCCACCCAGCAAGGAAGTACCAGTATGTTGCAGCGCAAGTTTGAGATTGGCTACAACCGTGCCGGTCGGTTGATGGATGACTTGGAAAAACACGGCATTGTAGGTGCCCAGCGCGGTGCCAAGCCCCGTGAAGTGCTCATTCAGGATGAAGCCCAGCTGGATGCGTTGCTGGCGAACCTGAGCAATGGGTAAGGGCCTCCCCCTTTCCCCCTAGGGGGGGGGGAAACTAACTGAAAAACAAGATTGAGAAGGTAGAGGAGAGAGGGATAAGAAATATAAGGATCCAACACAAAGAACATAAAAACAGAACGATTATGAAAAGTATAAGAATTATAACGATGGCTATGGCCATGCTTGTGAGCATGAGCATGATGGGACAGAACCCATCGAAGGCCAAGGAAATATTAGATAAGACAGCCGCCAACCTGAATAGTCAGGGTGGTGCCCAGGCTGACTTCACGCTTAGCAGTGATGGTGTGGGCAGTATTTCAGGTACCATCTTCATCAAGGGCAAGAAATTCCATGCCACCACTCCAAAGGCCTCCATCTGGTTTGATGGCAAGACTCAGTGGACTTACATGAAGAGTAGCGATGAGGTGAACGTGAGCACGCCCAACGAGAGCCAGCAGGCTCAGATGAACCCCTATAAGTTTATCACGCTGTACAAAAACGGTTACCGTTTGGGAGTGAAAGAACAAGGTAATGTTTGGGAAGTGCATCTCACCGCGTTGAACCGTGGCAGAAGCATCCAAGAGATGTACGTATATGTGTCGAAGTCGTATCTTCCCACCAAGGTTCGTCTTTTGGAAGACCGTAAATGGAGTGAAATCAGTATACGTAATTTTAAGAACAGCCCCCAGCCCGACAGCATGTTCACTTTCAACGCCAAGGATTTTCCTGAAGCAGAGGTGATTGATTTGAGGTAAAAAGGGGTGAGGAAAATTAAAAAATTATAAGATTAAAAAATTAAAATGGGGGGTGAGGAAAATTATAAAATTAAAAGATTTAAAAATTTAAAAGAGAGGTGAGGGGTGAGAGGTGAGAAGTGAGGGGTGAGAGAATTGCATTGAAGATTGGAAATAGAAGATGACCAAGTTTGAGTTATTCAAGGCGTTGAGGCTTCACAAGAAGCTGTCGGAGCGTCGCAGTGTGGCATGGCAGCAAAATAAGGCTGCCAAGATATTGTTAATGATAGGTGCCGGTTTCACCATCATGTATTTGATGTTTTTTGCCGTCATCATGGCCTTGGCCGCCAACAACAGCACCACGGTTACCGCCTGTGAATTGATGTACGGTTTTACGCCTTTCATCCTTCTGATAGACTTCCTGATGCGTTTTCTTATGCAGCAGACTCCCTCGCAGTTGCTCAAGCCCTATTCGCTGTTGCCATTACGTAAATATGACTGTGTGGACTGTTTTCTGGCCACCTCGTTGCTGAGCAGCGGCAACCTCATCTGGTTTGCGATGTTCATCCCCTATGCCATCATGTCGATTGTCTTCGTCGAGGGCATCTGGGTGGCTCTTGCCTTTCTGTTGGGTTTCTACCTGTTGATACTCATCAACAGCCAGTGGTATCTGTTGATGCGCACGTTGATTAACCAGCACATCGCCTGGTGGGGTCTGGCCATCTTTGTCTATCTTCTTCTTTTCTCCCTTTGGATCATCAACTTGCGTATTGACCCGATGATGGACACGTACGCTTGTTTCGGCGACCGTCTGTCACATGGCAACCTCCTCTTTTTTGCCTTGTTAGTAATCCTTTTGGTGATACTTATCGCCATCAACCGCCGTGTGCAATACAAGTACACGTGGAAGGAGTTGACCCAGTCCAAGGCGACGAAGCTCAAGCATGTGTCACGCCTACCCTTCCTCGACCGTTTTGGAGAGACCGGCGAATATGTCAAGTTAGAGGTGAAGAGCATCATGCGCAACAAGAACATGCGCAATTCGTTCATTTTTGCCAATGTGATAGTTTTGATGTTGAGCTTGATTATCTCCTTCACCGACATATATGACAACCGTTTCATGAACACCTTCTGGGCCGTGTATAATTTTGCCATCTACGGAGCGATGATTCTTGTGAAGGTGATGTGCAACGAAGGTAATTACATTGACTGCCTGATTGTGCGCAAAGAGAACCTTATCTCGCTGTTGCGAGCCAAGTATTATTTCTATTCCGCCATGTTGCTCATTCCTCTTATCCTGATGATACCCACATTGATAATGGGCAAATACACCCTATTGCAACTTCTTGCCGTGATGTTGTTCACCATGGGCGTGGAGTATTGCGTATTTTTGCAGATGGCCGTTTACAACAAGCAGACCATTCCATTGAACACGAAGTTTATTGGCAAGGGAGGAATGGAGAATAATTCCATGCAGGTAGTGGTGGAGCTGTTGGTGTTTTTCGTGCCCATCATCTTTATCATGGTGGCAACGGGGTTGTTTGGCGAGACTGGAGGCATGTTGGTTATTCTGGCTATCGGTTTGCTGTTTATCGCCACTCACCGAATATGGATACGCAACATCTACCAGCGACTGATGAAGCGTCGTTATGTGAATTTTGAGGGATTCCGCACATCGCGATAAGAAAAGAAAAGAAAGATATACTACAGAAAAAGCCTTCCTACTCGGAAGGCTTTTTCTGCGGTGCGTACGGGACTCGAACCCGTGACCTCCTGCGTGACAGGCAGGCATTCTAACCAGGCTGAACTAACGCACCAATACTAACTTTATACAATGTGCTTATGATTACTTTGCGGTGCGTACGGGACTCGAACCCGTGACCTCCTGCGTGACAGGCAGGCATTCTAACCAGGCTGAACTAACGCACCAGCGGCTATGCTTCTTGAATTGCGGATGCAAAGGTAGACAAAAAAAATGTCACTTCCAAAAAAAAAGGCCGTTTTTTACAAAAAAAGTTGCATGAAGACAGCATCTTTGAAATCCTCGCCATCGAACAGCCAGTCTTTGACTATTGTAGGAGTGAATCCCAGGTTACGGAATAGTTTGATGGAAGGTTCGTTATCGGCAGGCACCCAAGAATAGAGTTGGTGCAAGTGCACTTTTGACCTGCAGTAATCCAAGAGTTGCCTTACTGCCTTTGCCGCGATGCCCCTACCCCTGTATTTTTCCAGGATGACGATGCCCAGTTCCGCCCTTCGGTGTTCAGGTTCAAAAGCCATGATATCAAGAATTCCTGCCACCTGCCCATCCGCTTCGACCACCAACCGCAGTTGTTTGTCGGTATAGATATCGTTTGTGGTGTTTGCGATGAACTCTTTTAGTGCGAAATGAGAATACAGCGTATTGGACAGGCCGACATTCCACAGTCTCGGATCATTTTCCACTTCATAAAGCACTTCAAGGTCTTCTGGTTCCAGTGCCCTCAAGGTTATCTGTTCATCCTTCATTTCAGCACTTCCTCCAATGTGATGATGGTTTTTGTATGTGGATTATAGGTGCCCATCTGCACATTTTCGATAGTATTTTCGGCAAAAATATGCAAGATGGTCTCATAGGAATAGGAATCGGTGTCGTAGACCACTATCAATGTGTTTTTCACCTCTCTGTCTTCCATCAAAGCCACATGTCCTTCGGGTTGTTTTTTCTCATTTCCAACATGAAATTCGCTTGACAACCCTTTTTTCCTCGACAGTTTCCTACATTGGGTGATGGCCGCCACCGAACCGATAAAGAGGTAGTCGGGTTCCTTTTTCCGTTTATGGCTGAAGAAGCCCAGCGCTTTCCTCATTTTTCTTGTCTGCATTTTCACCAGAGCCAGTGTGGCGCTGAGATAAATGGCAAAATTAATAGGAATAGATATCAAGAGGCTGGAATTGCCGAAGTGTTTTTTGAAGAAGATGTACATGGCCTCATAGAAGACATGGACATGGCGGAACGATGATTTCGACGTACTCTCCCCCTTATAATGCAGTATTGTCTCGGGCACATACCAATTCTTGAATCCCCCTTTGAGCAGTCGGTAAGACAAGTCGATGTCTTCACCATACATGAAGAAATCTTCGTCGAGCAATCCTACTTTTAAAAGTGCTTCACGTCGCAGCATACAGAAAGCCCCGCTCACCACTTCTATTTCGCATGCTTCATCCCACGGAAGGTATCCCATATAATACTTTCCAAGACGTTTGTTTTTAGGGAAACGGTTGCATAGTCCCGTCATTTTGTAGAATGCTGTCATGGGAGTGGGTATTCCCCTTCTTGACTCTTTCGCCTTCACCCCGTTAGCATTAAGCATTTTCACCCCTGCAGCCCCCGCCTCGGGGTGCTTGTCAAGGAATGACACCATCTTGTTGAGTGTCTGTTCACCCACAATGGTGTCAGGGTTCAGCAACAGCACATAATCGCCTGTGGACTGTCGTATAGCGATATTATTTGCTCTTGCGAACCCGAGATTATGGTTCATCTCGATGTAATTAACATCGTTGTACCTTCGTTGCAGGTATTCGACGCTTCCATCACGCGAATGGTTGTCGACGACGAACACCTCCGCCTCGATGTTACGCAAAGCCTTATATACGCTGTCCAAACATTGGTACAGATAATGCTTCACATTGTAGTTAACAATGATAACTGATAGTTTCATTGCTGTTCGTCATTCTTCTTCTCCATCTCATTGGCACACCGTTCCCGTGTTGGGAAGACGACCAAGAGACATAAAGCTGCTATGATGGCCAGATAGCCGAAAGCCACGTTAGCGAAGAGGTAGTAACATACAGTGTTTGCCAACATCAGGAAAGCCAGCAATCCCAGTCTTAAGACCGCCCACGGCATATAATTCTGTTGCATTTTTGTCCTAAAGAACTTTATCCTGACCATTCCCACAGCAAAAGGGATGAGTGCCAATGCCATCAGTTCAGCCACCGTAAGCACTACAAACTCCGTGTTTTTCTCACCCGCCAAATTTCCTGACGGCAGCACATGTGTCTCGAACAATATCACCAATACAAGAGCCAGGAGAATATTTCCCCAGACTATCATTTTCAACACACGCCGCTTGTCATTATTATTCGTCATATTACTGAACAAAAGGTATTCTATTTAGGATGGAACGTCCCAATGTCACCTCATCCGTATATTCCAATTCATCGCCTACAGAAATGCCCCTTGCTATGATGGACATTTTCACCTCCAGCGGAGCCAGTTTCCTAGAGATAAAGAAGTTGGTAGCATCTCCTTCCATGGTACTGGACAGAGCCAGTATCACCTCGTCGATATCCTCCTGTTGCACACGTTTCACGAGTGAGTCAATGTTGAGGTCGCTTGGTCCTATGCCATCCATGGGAGAGATGACCCCACCTAGCACATGGTACCGACCGTGGTACTGTTGTGTATTCTCTATGGCCATCACATCCTGGATATTCTCCACCACACATATTATGGAATCATCCCTGTTTTTATCCGCGCAAATGGGACATATATCGGTATCGCTGATATTATGGCATATAGCGCACGTCTTCACCTCCTCTTTCATTGTAGCGATAGCCTGCAGGAAAGCGTCCACGTCTTTTTTGTCCTCCCTGAGCATATACAACACAAGGCGCAAGGCCGTCTTGCGCCCTATGCCCGGCAGTTGAGAGAAGGCCTGCACGGCCCTCTCCAACAATACAGAAGGATATTGGCTGGTCATTTACGGCAGGTATATTCCCAGGCCGATTTTCAGTCCCACTGTAGAGTAGTTGCTATGGTCTTTGAACGACTGCTGGTAATACAGAGCCGGTTCGATGGTGACATATCGGTTGATGAAGAAGGCATATCCCACTTCCACACCCGGCATCACATCGTTGTAATCACTGTTGGAGTGCGTGTACTGAACGTTCGCACCGAGGAAGATACCGTTCTGAATGATGTAGTATCGTCCGCCTACACCGAGCGTCAAGGCATCGGGCAATTCTCCGTTTCCGTTATAGCCGACATTGGCCATAGCCAAGATATTGTCCATAAGAAAATAGCCACCCTGTCCCTGCACGCCAAGGTTGAACTTGTCCATGCCGTTGTAGCTGAGATTCAATCCAGTGAGTGATGCGCCCACATACTTTTTACCTTGTTCAAACTGTGCGCTGGCAGTGAGTGTCGTTGCCAATACCACCAACAATAAAGCGATTTTCTTTTTCATATTTAATTGAGTTTATGAGTTTTTGAGTTTATAAGTTTAGAGTTTTTGAGTTGTGAGTTTTTATGCATTATGGATTTTGCGGTACCATGCGAAGAACCACACTAATGCAATGACGAGAGCCACGGCCCCAAGGATATATCCAATGGTTTGTTCGAGTCCTAATGCCTGTGGGCTCACGAAAAGGAATGTGGAACATACCGTTGTCATAAACAGTGCCGGCACGAGTGTGATGATGAAAGGCTTATGCTGTTGCACCAGGAACACCGTTATTGCCCATAACATGAACACTGAAAGTGTCTGGTTAGACCATCCGAACCAACTCCACAGCATATTGAATCCCTCTTTGTCGTTCATCTGCCAGATGAGCAATGCCACCGCAGCAGCGAACATCGGAATACATACATACAATCGTTTACGTATGGTGCGTTGTTCCAGTCGCACGAAGTCGGCAATGATGAGTCGTGCAGAACGGAATGCCGTATCACCGCTGGTGATAGGTGCCGCCACCACACCCAGGAGTGCCAATATGCCACCTACCACGCCAAGCCAGTCGTTACAGATGATATTGACGACAGACGGAGCATCGTTAATTGCCTTCGCTCCACCTGCTATCTGTTCATATCCCGGTGTTGGATTGTCGTAGAAAAAATACATGGCCACGGTGGCCCAAATCAGTGCCACGATGCCTTCAGTAATCATGGCTCCATAGAAGATGGGGCGTCCCATTTTCTCTTTCTTCATGCACCGAGCCATGAGCGGACTTTGCGTGGCGTGGAAGCCACTGATGGCGCCACAGGCGATGGTGATAAAGAGATAGGGGAAGATATTGTTCGCCGTGAGCGGTTCAGTGCTCAGCCCTTCCCACAATTCGGGAATGTCGGGCCGTTTGATGAGAAGCATGATGAGCAAAGCCGCTGCCATAAAAAGCAGTGAAAATGCAAACAGCGGATACACTTTACCAATGATTTTATCGATGGGCAGCAGTGTAGCGATGATGTAATACAAGAATATGATACATATCCAGAAGATATACTTTCCAACATTCTCAGTGAAAACTGCCGGTTCCCACATATCGCCCAATATTTTCGCCGGGCTGAACACAAAAACCGCACCCACCATCATCAGGAGGAATACCGAGAAGATGAGCATCACCTGTTTCGTTGTCTTTCCGAGGTATCTACCAATGATTTCCGGTTGGTTCGCCCCACCCAGCCGTACGCTGAGCATGCCACTTAAGTAGTCGTGCACTGCTCCTGCGAAGATACACCCCAGAACAATCCACAGGTAGGCAGAAGGTCCGAACTTCGCTCCCATAATAGCACCGAAGATGGGGCCCGTTCCTGCAATATTGAGGAACTGAATCATGAATATTTTCCATGAAGGCAATACGATGAAGTCAACTCCATCGGCTTTCGCTACTGCCGGTGTCGGTCTATCATCTGGGCCGAACACCCTTTCCACGAATTTTCCATAGAGGAGATAGCCCAGAACAAGGGCCACGAGGCTTATTACGAAAGAAATCATGTCGTTTGTATATTTCTATTGCAAAGTTACACATTTAATTTGAAATAAGGAAAAAAAAGAATAACTTTAATTTGTTGAAGTTACTTGCTCTCGGAAAAGCCTAAATAAATTTGGCTTTTCTCTCAAATATACGTAACTTTAACTTTGTTGAAGTTACTCCCTTTCGGAAAAGCCCAAATAAATTTGGCTTTTCTCTCAATTATCCGTAACTTTGCACGAAAATTACATAAACGCTCTTTTGTGTCGTCATTCGACCTTATATTATTTAGCAATGAAGAAACTGCTTTTGAGCCTGTTATTCGTTACACTTGCCATGACAGGCCAAGCTCAGCCCCCAAAGTATGAAGTACGAGCCGTTTGGCTCACCACGATAGGCGGTATTGACTGGCCTCGCACCCATGCCACCAGTTCATCGTCTGCAGCCCAGCAAAAGCGCGAGTTGTCGAGAATTCTCGACCAGTTGAAGAAAGCCAACGTCAATACCGTTTTATTGCAGACACGCGTGCGCGCCAGCACCATCTATCCCTCTCAATATGAACCATACGACGCCTGCCTGACAGGTCGTCAGGGCGGCAATCCCGGTTACGACCCTTTGCGTTACGCCATTGACGAGTGTCACAAGCGCGGCATGGAGTTGCATGCCTGGGTGGTAACCATCCCCGTGGGTAAATGGAACTCCCAAGGTTGCAAAGCATTGCGCAATCGCTACCCTAACCTCATCCATAAGATTGGCGACGAGGGTTATATGAATCCTGAGATGGAAGAGACCGGCAATTATCTTGCCAAGGTATGTCAAGAGATTGTTGACAAGTATGATGTTGACGGCATCCACCTTGACTACATCCGTTATCCCGAGAACTGGAAAATGAAGGTTGGCAAGGAGCAAGGCCGTCAATACATTACCAATATCGTGAAGAAGATTCACCGCGCTGTGAAGCAAAAGAAGCGTTGGGTGAAACTCAGCTGTTCCCCGATAGGTAAGTATTCCGACCTTTCGAGGTATTCGAGCAAAGGTTGGAACGCCTATAACACCGTTTGTCAGGATGCCCAAAAATGGTTGCGCGACGGTTTGATGGACGAGTTGTTTCCCATGATGTATTTCCGTGGAGACAATTTCTATCCTTTCGCCATCAACTGGAAGGAGCACACCTATGGTCGCATTATCGCCCCTGGGCTGGGCATCTGGTTCTTGTCGCGTTCCGAAGGTAACTGGCCCTTGATAGACATCACCCGGGAGTTGGAGTTTCTCAGGAGCAACGGGATGGGTCACACCTATTTTCGCAGCCGATTCTTTACTGACAACACCAAGGGTATCTATGATTATGCATGTAACCGCTTGGACACCTACCCTGCTTTGATTCCCGCTCTGACATGGGAGCACCGCACCGCTCCTCAACCTCCCCGTCATTTGTTTATTGACAACAGTGGCGACAACATTACCCTTTATTGGGAAGGAGCTAAGGACAACAGTGACGGTGATTACCTGACGTACAATGTGTATGTCAGCAATAACGGAACAGTTGACATCCGTCAGTCGCGCAATCTTGTCGCCTGTCGTGTGATGGGCAATAGTATCTCCTTCCGTGGTTCATCGGCCCATAGCAACCTCTCTTTTGCTGTCACCGCCATGGACCGTTACGGCAATGAGTCAACGGCCTTACAAAGTGCTGCCGAGCCCCGCTCGTCGCAACAATTGCTTAAGAACGACGGTCGTCGTCTGTATCTTCCTAAGAAAGACCCCGCTTTGGATGCCAATTTCGTGGTGATAGAGAGTATGGCTGGTAATATCGTAAAACGCGCGTATTACAACAGTGACGTGATTGAGATTTACGACCTTCCCGAAGGCGTTTATTCCATCCACTCGATGAACCGCAATAAGAAGACCCACCGTATCGGCTATTTCATTGTGAAAAGAGGAAATTGAAAGGTTGAACATACTAGCGGTCTAGACCAAATACAATAACGAATGTGGGGATGGCTGTTGCCATCCCCACATTCGTATGGTTATTGAAAGCGTTTTTCAGAACGGAAGGTCGTCAGTATTCTCGGCACCGCCGGCTGTAATATCTTCGGTTGTAGCAGCTGAAGCCGGGTTCGCTGTCGGAGCAGCGGAGGCGGGAGTTGCGGGTGCCGGAGGCACTGGCTGTGCCGGTGGGAAGGGTTGCGTGTCAGGCCCTGCCACCTGCGGAGGTGTGCCGAGCGACGGGTCGTAGGGTCGGACATCGTAAGCACGTACAGAGTTGTACCATTTTCCATTGTATTCTCGGGCATCAATATCAAAGAAGACATGCAGGTCCTGACCCTGTTGAATATTGAAGCGGCTGAGGCGATCAGCACCCCATACCGAGAACACCAATCTTTTAGGGAATTGTTCTATGGTTTCCAATACGAAATCGCATGCTTTCCAATCACCACGAGCACTTGTTCCACTACGTTCAGGTAATACTTGTATAATTTTTCCTTGAAGGTCCATATATTTAATAAGGTATTTAGTTACGAGTTATGAGTTACGAGTTGTTAGAAGGGGGTAACACTTGCGACGGCACCTGCAGGTGGGAACGGCTCAAGAGTCTGAGCAGCGTTGTCTAGTGGCTGCCCTGCCTGCAGCGGGCGTACATCGTAGGCACGGAAAGAATTGAACCATTTACCTTGGTATTCGTGGGCGTCAATATCGAAGTACACCTGTACTTCTTGTCCTTCCTGTATATTGAATCTGTGCATTCTGTCCTCACCGAACACTTCGAAAGCGAACTTTTTGGGATATGCCTCCATTGTTTCCAGCACATAGCTACCTACTTTCCAGTCGCCCCTGGCTGAGGAGCCGCTTCTTTCCGGCAACACTTTGATTATCTTTCCTTGTATTTCCATTTGAGTTTATGAGTTTGTTAGTTTTGTTAGTTCATTATCAGTTTGCGAAATTACTAAAAAAACTTCGGAATAAGAATTTTTTTCCTCTTTTTTTTGTTTAGAAGAATGGATTTTTGTAATTTTGTATCGATATACGGCCCGTTGCGAAAGAACGAGCTGAAGTGCTTTATGCAATAAGCAAATAATAACTAAAATAACAATACCATCCATGAGATTTTCCGTATCCAGCTCATCATTGAGCAACAATTTGATGTCGTTAGCCAAAGTGATCAACAGCAAGAACTCGCTTGCCATCCTGGAGTGCATCTTGTTTGACATCCGCAATGGTCAGTTGACGATGACTGCCTCAGACAGCGAGAACACCATGAAGACAACCATGGCCCTTGAAGAGTGCGATGGTGAGGCTTATGTGGCCATTTCCAGCAGGAAGTTGCTTGATGCCGTCAGGGAGTTGCCAGAGCAGCCATTGACTTTTGAGATAGACACGACAAATTATACCGTCATCGTTTATTATCAGAACGGCCAATACAATTTTATTGCTGAGAATGCCGACACATTCCCACAGGATCAGCCTATCAGCGAGGATTCGACCCTCATCACGGTGGGAGCCCCTGTTCTTTCGAACAATATCACCCGTTCCATTTTTGCAACGATGCAGGACAATCTTCATCCGGCGATGAATGGCATTTACTTTGACCTTACCGCGGAAGGTTTGTTCATTGTTGCCACTGACGGCAGAAAACTCGTCCGCAATAAGATTTTGAACATTAAGAGCGAGACACCCGCTTCGTTTATCCTTCCCAAGAAGCCCGCCTCGCTGTTGAAAAACGTGTTGCCGAAAGATGAAGGCGACGTGGTTATAAAATTCGACACCCGCAGTGCCATCATCAGTTATCCTGGAGGCACCCTCACCTGCCGTTTGATTGACGGTCGTTATCCTAACTACAACTCCGTCATTCCCAAGAATAATCCTAATCAGATTATGGTTGACAGGAAGACCTTGTTGAGTGCTTTGCGCAGGGTGTTGCCATTTGCCAGTGAAAGCAGTCAGCTCATCCGTTTCCATATTGAGATGGGCAAGTTGGAAATCTCCTCAGAGGATTTGGACTATGCTACTAGTGCCAAGGAAAGCATCATCTGCGACTATAACGGTCAGCCCATGAGCATCGGCTTCAAGGGCGGCAGCTTTGTGGAAGCGTTGAGCAACCTTGAGAGCGACGAGGTTTTGATTGAGTTAGCCGACCCCAGTCGTGCCGGTGTTATCCGTCCAGCCACCCAGCCTGACAATGAAGAGGTGTTGATGCTCATCATGCCGATGTTGCTGAACGACTAACGGACACGTTTATCGCCATGACATTGCAGCTCACCCGTCCGCTCATCGTCTTTGACTTGGAGACTACCGGTTTGGATGTGGCCAAGGATCGCATTATCCAGATAGCCTATGTGAAGGTTTTTCCCGACGGCACGGAGAAGCGTGTAAATGAGAAAGTAAATCCTGGCATGCCCATTCCTAAAGAAGTGACCGCGATTACCGGCATCAGCGATGCCGACGTATCATCCTGTCCCACCTTCAAGGAGTTGTCGGTTACGTTGCGTAACGACATGGTTGACTGCGACTTTGCCGGTTTCAATTCCAACCATTTCGACATTCCCATTTTGGTGGAAGAGTTTCTGCGTGCAGAGATAGACTTTGACTTCAGCAAATGTCATTTCATTGACATTCAGACCATTTACCATAAGATGGAGCCCCGCAATCTGTCTGCCGCCTACCGTTTTTACTGTGGACGTGAGATGGAGAGTGATTTCCGCGCCCACCATGCTGAGGACGATGCCGAAGCGACGTACAGGGTATTATTGGGCGAATTGGCAAGATACTCCGAGGGTGAGAAACGACTGCCCGGCAGCGATGTGAAATCCTTGGCCGATTATTCAAAGACTTTTGACCGCATTGACTTTGCCGGTCGCATTGTCTGGAAGGAAGTGGTCGGCAAGGATGGTAAGGTGTTGAAGGAAAAGGACGGGCAGCCTATGCGTCAGGAAGTGTTCAACTTCGGCAAGTACAAGGGTCAGTCCGTGGTTGATGTTTTCCGTCGCGACCCCAATTATTACAATTGGATGATGGAGAAAGATTTCACGTTGAATACCAAGAACGTGCTCACGCGTATCCGTATGCGTGACATGATGGCAAAACCACGATAAGATGTTAGAAGGCAAGAAAATAGTGTTAGGCATTACAGGTAGCATAGCTGCCTACAAAGCCTGTCTGTTAATTCGCTTGTTAATCAAGTCGGGAGCCGAGGTGCAGGTAGTCATCACTCCGGCAGGAAAGGAGTTTATTACCCCTATTACATTGTCGGCTTTGACGCACAAGCCCGTTGTGAGTGAATTTTTCTCACAGCGTGACGGCACATGGCATTCGCACGTTGACCTTGGTCTGTGGGCCGACGCCATGTTGATAGCTCCCTGTACAGCCAGTACGTTGGGCAAAATGGCCCATGGAGTGGCCGACAACATGTTGATTACCACCTATCTGTCGATGAAAGCCCCAGTGTTCATTGCCCCTGCCATGGATTTGGACATGTATGCCCACCCTTCCACACAGCGTAATATAGAGACGTTGACCGGTTACGGTTGCCATTTCATTGAGCCGTCGAGCGGTTTCCTTGCCAGTGGTTTGGAGGGCAAGGGTCGTATGGAAGAGCCCGAACGCATAGTCTCCGTACTTGAGGATTTCTTTCTTTCACCAACCACCCCTACCCCTTTGGAAGGGGATGGTTGCGCAGAGAAGGGCGATTTGAGCGGCAAGCGAATCATGATTACCGCTGGTCCCACTCATGAGAAGATAGACCCTGTCCGGTTTATCGGCAATTACAGTAGTGGCAAGATGGGTTTTGCCTTAGCCGAAGAATGTATGAGGCGCGGAGCCGAGGTCACGTTGATAGCCGGTCCTGTAGCCCTCTCCTGTTCACCCTCCATCCATCGTATTGACGTGGAGAGCTGCATGGAGATGTATGACGCAGCCATGAAAGCCTTCCCCCATCAGGATGCCGCCATACTCTGTGCCGCCGTGGCTGATTTCCGTCCTACGGAACAGTCAGCCACCAAGATTAAACGTGAAGGCGGTGACATGGTACTCCATTTACAAGCCAATCCTGACATTGCCGCCTCTCTTGGGCAAAATAAATCCGACGGTCAGGTGTTGGTGGGTTTCGCTTTGGAGACGAATGACGAGTTCAGCAATGCCCAGAAGAAACTGGAGAAAAAGAATCTCGACTTCATTGTCCTGAACAGTCTACGCAATGCAGGCACCTGTTTCCAGAGCGATGACAACCAAATCAGCATTATCAGTCGTCATGGCAAGAAAGATTTCGACAAAAAGTCGAAGTCTGCCGTCGCCGCCGACATCATCAATGAATTATCCAACATCCTTTGTTCATAAAAGAAATTCCCAATGAAGGCAACTCCCCAGACCATCCAACAGATTGAGCGTGTAATCAAGAAATTGTCACAGAAATTCCCGTTTGCCGACGAACCGACAATGTTGACAGACATTCACCTGCGTCTTACCCAGGAGAGTGGTGAGTTGCTTGCCTTTGATGATGACGACAAGGAGATAACCCGTTGTGTTATTGAGGAATGGATAGATAACAAAGACAGTAGTTTCTATGATGATGCCACTGAAATCTTACGCCGTTGTTTTCAGAAGAATAATCAGGAGGTGGATAATTGGGGCATTTTGAAACCCTACAGTGTGGTGTTGGAGGATGAGGACGGCGAGTTTGTGGCCGAGTTGTATGTTGCTGATGACGACACATTCATCTTCGGCGGAGACTTAATGAAAGGATTGGATGAAGATTTGGACAAGTTTTTGAAGGACTTGTTCGGGGAAGAGAAGAAATAAGACAATCAGATTGAACGTTGAACGTTGAACAGTAGAAGGCCCCTTTACCCCCCTCCAAAGGAGGGGGAATTCTATTATTACCTTTTTATCTTTTTCACGGCTCCCTTGCTCTCGTTACCCATGCGATCGAGAGCTGTCACGACATAAGTGGCAGGTTGGTTTGAGGTCAGTTCATAGAATGTGTTAGGCGTGATAGCCACAATACGGTCAGGCCTTGATAAATCGGTCTTTTCGTTGGGAGAGAAACGATATACCACATATTGGTGGGCTCCATTCTTCCATCCCGAGCCTTTCGGTGCCGTCCAGAAGAGTACATTTTTTCCGTGCGTCTTCACCACTGCCAATTTACGTGGCGCTTTAGGTGCATCATCGTCGATGAAAGGCATCAACGGTTGCAAGGCCGGGTATTTCCAATACGCATCTCTCAGTGTATGTCCATAATTTCCCATATTGTCCGCCGCCGCCTTCGCATACCACAACACCGTTCCGTTGACATGTTGCATCTGACTGTGCAGACGGAATTTTGCCGGCATCTGGTTGATGGCAGGGTTGTCGACGTCCGCATTCTTCACCGTCCGTTCTATATCCTCGCCGATATACAGCGGTCTGTTTGCCGCATGCGCGTCCCACCACCTGATGAGTGTAGCATAGTCAGCCGTTTTATGTCCTATCTGCCAATACAGTTGAGGCACGCAATAATCGACCCATCCTTTGTCCACCCATAGCAGCACATCGGCATAGAGATCGTCATAATTTTGCAAACCCGCCGTTTCGCTTCCCCTTTGGGGATCGTTTCTTCTGTTTCGATAGATACCGAATGGCGACACGCCGAATTTCACCCACGGTTTGCGTTTATGTATCGTTTCACCAAGTTGTTTGATAAACAGGTTGACATTCTCCCGACGCCAATCGTTTTTATCACGGAAGCCCTTATTGTCACGTTGAAAGTCCGCATCGTCAGGTATTGACTGTCCCGCCGCCGGATATGGATAGAAATAATCATCGATATGTAATCCGTCGATATCGTAGCGTGCCACGATATCGTCGACCACGAGGCAAATAAAGTCGCGGCATTCCTTTTTTGCCGGGTTCATGATTAATTGTCCATCATAGGGGAATACCCATCCGGGATGTTGTATCGCCACGTGTTTGGAAGCCAAATCGTTCGTTGTTTTTGTCTTTGCTCTGTATGGGTTTATCCATGCATGCAGTTCCATGCCCCTTTTATGACATTCATCGACCATCCATTTGAGTGGGTCCCAATAAGGCTGCGGAGCCGCTCCTTGTCGTCCTGTGAGGAATCGGCTCCACGGTTCGAGGGTGCTTTCATAGAGTGCGTCACACTCCGGTCTTACTTGGAATATGATAGCATTGACGCCATCGGAACGCAACTCATCCAACTGCTGAGTAAGTGTGTTCTGCATCTGTTGTGTTGACATGCCGAGGAACTGTCCGTTGACACATTGAATCCAAGCACCGCGGAATTCCCTTTTTTCCTTTGATGAAGGAGCATTAACCAGTTCCGATCCTTTACATGAGGCGAGCAACATGGCGCAGATAGCAAGATAGAGGAAGAGTTGTTTTTTCATTATTTTTACAATTTTCTGCGAAGTTACGGAAAAAAAGGGATATGACAAAGAAAGTCATCAAAAAAGAGGACTTCCACAAAGAAGTCCTCTTTTTTATGGGTTATTTCAGTATTTCGTTATATCACGTTAATACAGTATTACGAAATTAATGATTACATGAAGAGATAGCGGTTGTCGGTAACGTTAGCACTCTTCATGAGTTCGTTTTGGAATGTCTGTCCAATCATGTTGAGGTAACGTTGGGCCGTCTTTTCCTGATACTGCTGCTTGTTGAACTTGCCTTCCAGCTGTCGACGGTCTTTCACAAGGAAGGTATATACAGCCACATTGCCTTTTACAGGATGTGCCGAGAACTTACCTTTCTCCGTTGCAGCCACAGCACCACTGAGTGCCGGTTCTTGAGCTTGCAGTTCAGGAACGAAAGCTGCAGAAGCCAGTGTTATCTGGTTCAGGTCCATGAGTTTAGCACCTTTCTGTTGTGCCTCGGCCACGCTCTTCACGCCGTTGAGTTTTTGCATGATGATTTCCGCCTTTTTATCGTTCATCACCTGCTCACGAACCATCTGGCTCACCTGCGGGTTAGAAAGCGGCATGAATCCCTTCGGATAGATGTCAGTCAATGCCATGACAATCAGTTCATCCTGATTGTTTCCACAAGTGATAACCTCGGATATATCGCCTTTCTTCGTGTCGCTGTTGAACACCCAGCGCAGCGCCTCTTTCGAATTGTTCACGCCCTGAATGCCCCCTGATGATGTTGTCACGTTGGTGAGTTCACGCACCTGATATCCAGCTTTCGCTGCATTTTTCTCCATTGCCTCCACCGACTGATTAGCTGCCACGAACTGTTTGAAAGCATCGCTGATGGCGTGTGATGTCTCGGGGGAGAATTCAATGGGTCGTTTAATCATGGCCACATTGTATTTTGTCACCATATTCTTACGGTCGAGCACCTGAACAACGATGCTTCCCTGAGCCATGTCGATTTGACGCAGTTCATTGACCGCCATGTTGTTCAACGCGTTAATGAGATCTACGTTATCCTTGCTTAGGTTTGCGGCACGCTCATAATCTCTTGAGGTGAGCCATACCTTTTCAGGTGTCTGTTCATATTTCTTGGCCAGCACATCAAATTCAGCCCCACCTTGGAGTGCTTTGAGGATACTGTCAGCTCTGGTCTTCGATTCATCAAGTGTCGTTCCATTTGCACCAATCAATCTATACTGGATGCTGTCGGGCAATGTAGACTTCGAGAGCAGTTTGATAACGTTGAATGAATTGTCCGTCTTGCTCTCCACCGGTCCTTTCACTGCTCCTACCGGCATAGAGTCGACGACGGCAAACATATCCGCTGCGAAAGCAGACTTTGACACCGGCACGCCGAGATAAGCCGTAACAGACTGGTATTTACGCACTGTGTTCTCCACACCTGCGCTATCGATTTCTGCCGCAGCTTTCTGCATGCTTTTATAGAGATTGTCGCGGTCGGCTGCTGAAGCCTCTTTCTTTACCTGGATGTATTTGATAGCCCTCATCTCTTGAGGCAGAGTGAAGTTAGCCTTCATCTCATCATATTTCTTCTGCAGGTCGGCATCAGCAATCTTAACGTCTTTGTCATCCACCGTGCGGTAATCGATGTAAGCCAGTTGCACGTCGCTTTCCTGTTTTTCCGCGTTAAAGTTGAATTCAGCCTCTACTGGGTTAGAGATTACACAAGCGGCGATGAGTGTCTGGTATTTCTGCATGAGCACCGATGTGCGCAGTTGCTTCTCTTTGAACAACAGGTATTTATACACCTGTTCCAACTGCGGGTTCGCCATACGTGCCTGTTCATAATTGTTCATGAACTGCCTGTATGCGTTGATATCGAAGCGACCTGTCTGTTGGTTATGGAAATCGGGGATGGGAATACTCACCAGCAACGGGTTTGTGCCCTGCGTCATGATGTCCTGAATTTCCTGGTCAGTGACATCAAGTCCGAGTTTCTGTGCCTCTTTGGCGACGATTTTCTCTTGCAGATAATATTGCCACGCTGCTTCTCTGAGTTGCTCGTCGGTAGCCTGCTGTCCGTCCATTTTCATGCACTCAACAAACTCTTCGACATACTTCTGGTAGTCCTGTGCATTCACTTTTTCGCCCATCACTTCAGCCAATCGCTGGCTACGTTCAGCCCTTGTCGAGTCACAGGAGCGGAACATTTCTTCAGCCACGAATGCGAAGAGTGCGAAACCGATTACGCAAATCAGGATAACCCCCTTACTTCTAATTTTTCCTAATGCTGCCATTACTTTTATTTAATTGATTTATTTATTTTTCCATGCTTTTTCATGCCTTCTGTAAAGCCTTTTCACAAAAAGCGTACAAAATTACGAAGAAAAAGGCAAACAAGCGAATATTTCCTTGAAAATTATTCTTTTTGCCCGACTTTTAGCCTTACCAGTTCTATTTTCGTCATGGTATTCTTCAGTATTTTGAATTCGAAATTGTCGATTTTCACCACCTCATGTAGCTTCGGGAAACTCTGAAATGCATTGAGTATGAGCCCTCCCACCGTCATGTAATCATCGCTTTCCGGCAGTTCGAGATTGAAGAGTTCATTTACCTTGTCGATTTCCAGTCTTGCTGAAAGCACATACTCATTGTCAGCTACTTTTTTTGCCACATAGCTGTTATTATCATGCTCGTCTTCTATATCCCCGAAAATCTCCTCTACAATATCCTCGAGCGAAACCAGTCCGCTTGTCCCTCCGTATTCATCAATGACCACGGCAAGACTTTTTTTCTGTTGTAACAGTATTCGCATCAGTTTTTTTGCCGCCATTGTTTCAGGCACAAACGGCATCTGTCTGACACCCGAGAGCCAGTCATCCTTCTTCGTAAACATTTCTGAAGAATGGATATACCCCACAATATGGTCGATATCCTCGTGGTAAACGATAATTTTAGAGTTACCGCTTTCTATGAACCTTTGTTTGAGCACCTCCACATTGCAGTTATCCTCCACTGCATTAATCTCCGTCCTAGGCACCATGCAGTCTCGTACCTTCGTATCTGAAAAATCGAGTGCGTTTTGGAAGAATTTCACCTCCTCCTCAATCTGTTCATCGTCTTTGGCATTGTCGATACTTGACTGCACCAAGTAGTCGAGGTCCACCTTAGTAAACTCTTCGTCATCCTTATTCTTTTCCATTCTCACGCCGACTATCCTGAGGAAACATTTGGACAAGAAGGAAGCGAATTTGGATATGGGCCAGAGCAGGATATAACACAAATACGCTGGAGGCGCGAAGAATGTGAGTAAACGATTCGGATTGCTTTTAAAAAACAGCTTCGGAAGGAACTCTCCCGTGAATAGAATAATGATAGTGGAGAGAATGGTGTCAGCTGGCACGGTGAATCCGGCGGCCATGCCATTGAAGATGGTATCGTCAAAGAATTTTGCTATAAGAACGCCGTAGACGACCAGTGATATATTGTTTCCCACGAGCATCGTGCTGACGAAATCGTTAGGATGCTTGAAAAAGACATTAAGGCATTTCTGTGACATGCCGTTTTTTTCTTTCTCCACTTCCGCCAACAATCTGTTGCTGGAAACGAAAGCTATCTCCATGCCTGAAAAGAAGGCGGAGAAAGCCATCGATACCAATATGCCTATGATAATAGAGACGCTCATGTTATTGTTGTCTGATCAGCGGTATTGAGGTAACTTTTCTTTTAGGTGAAGCAGGTTGCCGACCTATGCTCTTCACGGAATCTGACCCTACGGAAGAGGACGACTTTTTCTTGTCGGAGTCGTCAATGTCATCTTTTTGGAACGACCCTTTCGTGGAGAACGCATAGTACTTTGTCATGTTCTCGTCGCTTCTAAAGTTGGTCCCTTGCAACTCTCTGTCCGATGTGATGAGGTGGGCGAATTTAGTGGAATATATCTCATGTTTGCGTTCGTCCCAGAACAGTTCTTCGCTTCTGAATCGCAATCCGTTTTTCGACAGGATACGCACTCTTCCCCTCAGCTCCCAAAGTTTATCCACGTCATAGTAATATGCTGTATCGCACTGTATGTAAGATTGTACATGCAGTGATGCATCGAACTGTTCCAAGAACAACCCTTTCTTGAATATCCATCGTGAGGGATTTCTTTTCTCGTTAATCTCCCATTCCTCCGCCACGATGCGGTATTTGATGACTCCAGAGTCAGAAATAAGCGTATTCACCCCATAGGAGGTCATCATAGCGACGGAGTCTCTGTCGTAAATGGGCGGAGCGATATGTTCCTTTTCCTCGGAACATCCCGCCAAAGCCATGACGGCCAGTACTCCTGCAATTATCAGAATGCTTGCTGTCGGGTATTTGTTCATCAGTTCACCTTCCACTTCACGAACCATCGCTCATTGAAAGTCAAGCCGAGACTAATTCTGAAGACATCCTCGCGCAACAATCCTTTCGCCTCGTTTCTGACCCATTGTGCCGAGATATTGAGAAACGAACGGTTGTTCCAAGAGTTGACGATAGGTAGTGCCACACCGGCGCTAACCGCAATTTCCTTCGGTCCGTCGGCTTGGTTTATTTTATAATAAGGTGTGGTGTAAGAAGCTCCCAGCCTATATCTGATGCGTTGTGCGAATTTCCTGCCATACTCATCGCGGCAGTATTCCATACCCACATTGAACTTATGTCTGTCGAGGAAATAATCATTGTCAAGTCTATAAGAAGGAACGTCGTTGACCACCTCATAAATAGGGAAAGCCGATTCCGTCCATTTCTGGTAAGTATAGTCAAATCCTATCTTCAGCTGATTGTTATGGTTCCAAGCAAGACCACCTCCAATCATTGTAGGCAATTTGTAGGCATCAGCTACAGAATACTTCGTGGTATCGCTCACCGATGTCTGCGAGTTCATCGACACCACCAAGCACTGGGCATCAGCATTGAGCGAGTGTCCCAGTCCATAGGTAGCACCCAGCGTCAATTTATCCTTTTTGGTGAACGGAACTGAGATTTGCACACCGAAATCAACCTTATAATTAGATACTTTGGCGGAATACTCCTTCAGCAGTCCGCTAATACTTGCGTCACTATAGACGTTTGTCACCATTTTCGTGGTTGATCCCCACAGGTATCCCCCATTTACACCAAGAGAGAATCCTTTAAAAGGTTCCCATCCAAATCCCAGGAAGACCTGAGAGAGAGCACCACTGCCTGTATATGTATTTGTATAGGTAGACTGCTCTTCAGAATCGAGGTCGCTTGTGAATGAATAGTCATATTTCGTCTTACTGAAGGGAAGGAAACCAAAGGACACACCAACATGTTTGAACGCTCTGAAACCAGCCAAGATATAGTCAACGGAACCACTTCTTGAGTTTTTCCGTTTGCCATTTTCCAGAAAACTTGTGAAAGATCCTGATGCACCAACATCAAAAAGGAAGGACAGCGAGTCGATGGCCGAATAAGAAGCAGGGTTGGTTACATTCAGTTGGTTATGTTCCCTGAAGCCTAAACCCACACCATTCATGCCACGGTTATATCCCCCCGACTGTTCGGAGAGTGTTCCAAAGCCGTATTGGCTATAGGGAGAAATAGTGCCATTACCTTGTGCGAAAAAGGGCAGAGCCGCCATACAGGCCAGCCATACCATTAGGATTCGTCTCATGTATTTTATCTGACAATTATTATCGATATTTCAAAGAGGCATATTAGCCCAAACCGGGTGCAAAGATGGGCATTTTTTTCGAGATAGCCAAATCTGCCTCCCTTTACTCATCATAACAAAGTGCAAAATTATTGAAAAAAAACGAATAACGGGCATTATTTCACATTATTTGGGGGAGTTTGGCTGAATTAAACGTTATTCACTTCAGAATTTGGATTTTTTGTTGGATTATTTGGGCTTTTTTTATATTTTTGCAATGCTTCAATTTCTATCAATATGGCATTGCCATGTGAAATCACCAAACTGAATCACCATGTCAGACATCAACACCTCTTCTATGCTTGCTGTGGGCGCGATGCTTAATGGCAGATACCGCATTGAACGGCATTTATCATCGGGCGGCTTCGGAAACACATACTTGGCCAGAAACCTCATATTTAATGATTTAGTCGCAGTGAAGGAGTTTTTCCTCCGCGGCATTACGCAGCGCGATGGCGACAGCACCATCAGCGTAAGTAATTCCGATAACAAACTCCTATTCGATGAACAGTTGGAAAAATTCAAGAAAGAGGCGCAGCGCATACGCCAATTGCGTTCTCCCCATATTGTACGTGTTCACGACCTGTTCGAAGCCAACGGCACTGCCTATTACGTAATGGACTATATCGACGGGGAGAGTTTGGCCGCACGCATGATACGGACAGGTCTTCCCCTGACTGAGACAGAAACGAGGAAGTATCTTGGGCAGGTGCTTGAAGCCTTATCAACCATCCATAGTGTTGGTCTGTTGCACATGGACTTGAAACCCGACAACATCATGGTAGACAAGGATGACAATGCCGTGCTCATCGACTTCGGTGCAAGCAAGCGAAGTGCCAATGAACAACTGACATCGACAGTGACAGCTGTGAGTTACACCAGCGGCTATGCCCCACCCGAGCAGATAGAGCAGGATAGCGACCACTTCGGGCCTTGGACAGACATCTACGCCTTGGGAGCCACTCTGTATCAGTTGCTTACTGACCGTAAACCTCCCATGCCCTCAGCCATCTATTCGGACCCGACGGCAGACAAGCACCATTCGCTAAAGTTTCCCGAAGTTGTAAGCGAACAGATGCGACAACTTATTACGAAGATGATGACTGTGGTGTGGCATGAACGTCCACAATCTGTGGAGGAAGTGCAGAGGTTGATAGGACAGAATGAGGCCCCACATGCAGTTCCTCCCACAGTTCCCCCCAGTTACGATCCACTCAACACAAGTGTCGAAACCTCCGATAATAATAATCATGGTTATGGAGGAGGTTATGACGGTACATATGATGGAAATTACGGTAGCACCTATGATAGCAGTTATGTAGAGGCTTATGAAGAAGAGTCCTCTTCGTCACGCAAATGGGTATATATGCTGATTGGTGTTCTTGCTGCGATATTATTAGGTGGCGGTATCGTTCTCTACGACAAACTGTCAAAAACGGAAAGTGAAAATGACATGGCTTCTGCAGAAAGTGTTCCCGACACCAATGACCTTCAAGATGAGGCTCCAAGCACACTCCAATTAGCCGAAGCATCTGAAACAAAGGACAAAGCAGGAAAAAAGGATGCAGACATGCTCGATAAAGGAAGTAAGCAAGAGCAGGTCGTTCAACCAGCCAAGGCGAAAGAAGGAGGGTATGAAGAGAAAACGTCTTCCAGCAAAGGACAGGTCACGTCTTCCTCTGAAAAAGCACTATCGTCCCCTGCTCCTGCACAGAATCCACCTACCCCTAAGAAAGAAGATAACAACAAGGTATATGATGTCGTTGAACAGCAGCCCTCTTTCCCTGGAGGACAGGGAGCTATGTTCTCATGGCTCAGCCAGAACATCCGTTACCCTGCTGCGGCACAAAGGAATGGCATTCAAGGCCGTGTGATGGTATCGTTCGTCGTTGAGAAAAACGGAAGCGTTTCGGATGTACGTGTACTTAAAAGTGTAGACCCCTTACTTGACAATGAGGCCGTCCGTGTGGTGAAAGCCATGCCGAAGTGGTCTCCCGGCAAGCTGAACGGGCAAGCCGTTCGTGTGAAGTATACTTTGCCCATCAGTTTTAAAACACAATAAAACAAGGAGATTGCCAAATAATTCCGTTTTTTTGTATACTTTTGCAGCGTGAAACGAAGAATATCTGTTTTATTCAGGCTGTCAGCACTGACGCTGCTATTATTAAATGCCTCCATTTTACGAGGACAGTTCCTGACCACCCCGGCCGACTCGTTGGAGTTCAGTCTGTTGACCTGTTCCCCCCATCAAGAGGTGTACAGCATCTATGGACATACGGCCATCCGTGTTCAGGATAAAAACAACGGTAAAGATTTCGTTGTAAACTACGGTGTGTTCGATTTCCACAGTCCCCATTTTATCTGGCGCTTCACCTTTGCGGTAGCCGACTATGAGATGGGCATTCTGATGATGCGCGACTTCATGGTTGAGTATATCCGACGCGGGAGTAGTGTTACCGAGCAGGTGCTAAATCTGAACAGTCACGAGAAAGCTGTCCTTTTCGATGCATTGCGTGAGAATTTCAAGCCCGAAAATGTCAAATACCGTTACAATTTCTTCTATGACAACTGCACGACTCGTGCCCGCGACATGATAGTCAATCATTTAGACGGTACTGTTGAATATCGAGATACACTCCCAAATACTTCTTTCCGGGAATATGTGCATGAGTGCAGTCGTGACTATCCTTGGACAACTTTCGGTATCGACCTGTTGCTGGGAGTCAAGGCCGATTGCTCCACTACCCGTGACGAACGTCAGTTCCTGCCCTTTAACCTGCATGACGACTTTGCCAATGCCATTATCTGTGACAGCGATGGCAGCGAGCGACCTCTGGTGAAAGAGACTACCGAATTATTGAAAGGCGGTCCTGTGATGACCGGTGCCAACCTACCCATCAGTCCACATACAACCATGATATTGTTTTCAGCCATCATCCTATTGGTCACCGCCATAGAACAGTTCTGGCTGAAACGCATCTTCTGGTGGTTCGATGCTCTGTTGATGCTGATTGTCGGTTTAGTGGGGCTTGTGTTATGCGCCCTATTCTTCTCCCATCACCCTACGGTGAAAAGCAACCTGCAATGTCTGTTGTTCAATCCTCTACCCTTGGTAATGCTCTTCCCTGTGGTGAAGAGATTGCGTAAGGGACAAGGCCATTGGTGGTGGACGATGCAGCTCATCCTTATTGTCATGTGCGTCATTGGCTCTTTCTTCCAACATTATGCTACGGGCATGATTGTTTTGGCATGTGTTTTGCTGTATAGGTGTGTAACGAGGGTACAGTTAGGAAAAAATACCGCAAGGAGGGGTAGTAATTCAGAATAAATTCGTATTTTTGCAAAATATTTTGAAACCAAATGTTGTTTAGGAGGTGTAGTTTTTGATAAACCACCCCTACCCCATCTTTGGAAAAGGAGGGGAAAGATACCAACCATTCATTTTATTAAAATTGAAAACATAAGGTTACCAAACAAACATAATAGAAAACATTAACTGAAATCATACATATTATAATAATGAGTATAACAAGTATTTTCCAATCATTGTTCGGCAACAAATACGCCAGAGACAAGAAACTGGTGCAACCTATTGTTGACAAGGTGAAAGCCATTTATCCCGAGATAGAAGCCTTGGATGACAACCAGTTGCGTGCCAAGACAAAGGAGATTCAGCGTTACGTTCAGGACTCCGCCACGGAACAAAAAGAAGAAATCAACCGATTGAAAGCCACCATTGAAGACACCCCCATCGATGAGCGTGAGGCCATCTTCAATAAGATAGATAAGATAGAGAAAGAAGTTCTCGAATTATACGAAGAGAAATTGGACGAGGTGTTGCCCATCGCTTTCAGTATTGTGAAAGAGACCGCCCGTCGTTTCAAGGAAAATGACGAGATTGTCGTTGATGCCACAGACATGGACCGCGATTTGGCCACCACGAAGGATTTTGTACGCATAGAGGGTGACAAAGCCATTTACACGACACATTGGGTTGCCGGTGGTAACGACCAGCGTTGGGACATGGTTCATTATGACGTACAGCTATTTGGCGGTGCCGTACTACACCAGGGTAAGATAGCTGAGATGGCCACCGGTGAAGGTAAGACCCTTGTGGCCACCCTTCCTGTGTTCCTGAATGCGTTGACCGGCAACGGTGTGCATGTGGTGACTGTGAACGATTATCTTGCCAAACGTGACTCTGAGTGGATGGGGCCGTTGTATGAGTTCAACGGTCTTTCCGTGGACTGTATTGACAAGCACAAGCCTAACTCCCCCGAACGCCGCAGAGCATATCAGGCCGATATCACCTTCGGTACGAACAATGAGTTTGGTTTCGACTATTTGCGTGACAACATGGCGATTTCGCCTGATGACCTGGTGCAACGTTCACATAACTATGCTATCGTCGACGAGGTTGACTCCGTGTTGGTTGATGATGCCCGTACTCCTTTGATTATCTCTGGTCCCGTGCCCAAGGGTGATGACCAGATGTTTGAGGAATATCAACCATTGGTTGAAAAACTAGTAGGTGTACAGCGTCGTCTGGCTACCGAGTTTCTGGCCGATGCCAAGACCAAGATAGCCAAGGGCCGTGAAGCCAACGACCAAAAGCTCACCCAAGAAGGTTTCCTGTCGTTGTATCGCTCCCATAAAGCTCTGCCGAAAAACAAGCCGTTGATTAAATACCTCTCCGAAGAAGGTATCAAGGCCGGCATGTTGCAGACCGAGGAAGAATACATGGCCAACAACAACCGCCGCATGCCTGAGGCTGTCGAGCCGTTGTATTTCGTTGTTGATGAGAAGTTGAACTCCGTCGATCTCACCGACAAAGGTACGGATTGGCTGGCAGGACAGGTGAACGACAAGCAGCTGTTCGTGTTGCCCGACATCACCAGTGAGTTGTCGGAATTGGAAGCTCAAACTGGGTTAACCGATGAAGAGAAGATTAACAAGAAAGACGACCTGATGAGCCATTATGCTGTGCAGAGTGAGCGTGTGCATACCCTCCAGCAGCTGTTGAAGGCTTATACTATGTTCAATAAGGACGACGAGTATGTCGTCATCGACGGTGAGGTGAAAATTGTCGATGAACAGACCGGCCGTATCATGGAAGGTCGTCGTTGGAGCGACGGTCTGCATCAGGCCGTGGAAGCTAAGGAACACGTGAAGGTTGAAGCTGCTACGCAGACCTTCGCCACCATCACCCTTCAGAACTATTTCCGTATGTACCATAAGTTGGCAGGTATGACCGGTACCGCCACCACCGAGGCTGGTGAGTTCTGGGACATCTATAAGTTGGACGTGGTGGAGATTCCCACGAACAAGCCTGTCATCCGTAACGACATGAACGACCGCGTGTACAAGACCGCCCGCGAGAAGTACAATGCCGTTATTGACGAGATTGTCGCCATGCGCGAGAGTGGCCGTCCCACCCTTGTCGGTACCACATCCGTGGAAATCAGTGAACTGTTGTCGAGGATGCTCAATTTACGAAAGATTCCGCACAATGTGCTGAATGCCAAGTTGCACCAGAAGGAAGCCGACATCGTGGCCCAAGCTGGTAGGAGCACCGACGGTAAGGGTGCCGTGACCATTGCCACCAACATGGCTGGTCGTGGTACCGACATCAAGCTAACCCCCGAGGTGAAAGAAGCCGGTGGTTTGGCCATCATCGGTACCGAACGCCATGAGAGCCGTCGTGTGGACCGTCAGTTGCGCGGTCGTTCCGGTCGTCAGGGCGACCCCGGCTCATCAGTATTCTATGTGTCATTGGAAGACAAGCTGATGCGTCTTTTCGCCTCCGAGAAGATAGCCAAGGTGATGGATCGTCTGGGCTTTGAAGATGGCGAACGTATCGAGCACTCGATGATTAACAAGAGCATCGAGCGTGCCCAGAAGAAGGTGGAAGAGAACAACTTCGGCATCCGTAAGCGTCTGTTGGAATACGACGACGTGATGAACAAGCAGCGTACCGTAATCTATGAGAAACGTCGTCACGCCTTGATGGGAGAGCGTATCGGCATGGATATTGCCAACCTTATCTGGGACCGTGTGTTCAGCTATATCAACAATAACGATTACGTGGGTTGCAAGGAGCAGTTCCTGAAGGTTCTGGCCATGGAATGTCCTTTCGATGAACACACCTTCAATAATACCGACCGTGATGAATTGGCCGAGCAGGCATTCCAGGAAGCTATGGAGAGTTTCAAACGTAAGACCGACCGTATCCAAACCACTGCATGGCCCGTCATCAAGCGTGTCTATGAGGAGCAAGGTCAGATGTACGAGCGCATTGTCGTTCCCATCACCGATGGCAAGCATCCCCGTCCATATGCTATTCCCTGTAACCTCAAGGAGGCCTACGACACAGAATGTAAGTCAGTGGTGAAACAGTTTGAGAAAGTCATCCTGTTGCATGTCATCGATGACTGTTGGAAAGAAAATCTCCGTCAGTTAGACGAATTGCGCCACAGTGTGCAGAACGCTTCCTATGAACAGAAAGACCCGTTGTTGATTTTCAAGTTGGAAAGTGTGAAGCTGTTCGACACCATGGTTGACGAGATGAATGACCGTATTGCCAGCATCCTCATGCGTGGACAGATTGCTATCCAGCAGGATGACCGTGTGCAGGAAGCTGCTCCTGAGCAACACAGTCAGCGTTACAACGAGAGCAAGGGCGACGACCTGGTGGACCAGGACCAGAAGGCCGCCGCTTCGCAAGACACCCGTGAGACTGCCCAACAGCAACGCCGCCAGCCCATTATCAAGGATAAGCTACCTGGTAGAAACGAACCTTGTCCTTGCGGCAGTGGAAAGAAGTTCAAGAATTGCCACGGACGGGGACTATAAAAAGCCTCCCCCTTTCCCCCTCCGAAGGAGGGGAATGAAATGGAGGTGAGTGTTGAAGATGGTAGCTGTTACCCTGCAGGGGAATTGTTAATCATGAATTGTAAATTGTTATGCGGATAGACATTGAGCAGCTGACGAAGTGTTTCGGAGAAAAGAAAGCCGTTGACATCGACCATCTGTCGTTTGAAGGCAGCGGTATCATTGGTTTAGTGGGCAACAACGGAGCAGGTAAGACCACCTTATTCCGACTGATGCTCGACCTATTGAAGGCCGATACGGGACACGTCATGTACCAGTTTTCACCCACAATGGAGGGGAATACAGATGGATTGGAGACAAGCGATGGAAGCCCAACTACAAATGAGGAAGGCATTGATCCCGCGCAAAGTGAGGAGTGGAAACACCACACCGGTGCATATATTGATGACGGGTTCCTGATAGACTTTCTCACCCCCGAGGAATATTTTTCCTTTGTAGGCAAAGTGTCCGGCTTGACCGAGGCAGAGACCATGGAAAGGGTTCAACATTTCGAGACGTTGATGGCCGGAGAAATTATGGACCAGAAGAAACTCATCCGTGACTATTCTGCCGGCAACAAGCACAAGATAGGCATCATTGCCTCCATGCTCAACCATCCTCAACTGGTAATTCTCGATGAGCCATTCAACTTCCTTGACCCTACATCGCAGAACGTGCTCAAACATACTCTGGAACAATATGCCAAGGAACATGGTGCCATGGTATTCGTTAGTAGTCATAATTTGGCACATACAGTGGATATCAGCCACCGTATCATTCTGTTGGAGAATGGTTTTGCCATCAAGGACATCAACAACGAGGGCAAGGCTGCAGAGAAGGAACTGGAGGAGTATTTTGAGGTGGAGGGTTGATTGTTAGGAGTCTGGGAGTTTGAGAGTTTGGGAGTTTGGGAGTTTGGACAATAGTAATAGTATAAGATTATAAACGATAAAGGGCGGGATTTATCATCCCGCCCTTTATCGTGAGGTGCGTAGCAGAGTCGAACTGCTCTATACGGTTTTGCAGACCGCCACCTAACCGCTTGGTTAACGCACCCTGTTTTTGTTTGCGGATGCAAAGGTAGGGATATTTTTCCAAGTCACCAAATTTTTTTATCAGTTTTTTAAGAGAGGATAATGATGCTCGGTCGCAGAATGGAGATTAACGCTTTCTGAAGATGACGCTCATAAATGGCAGGTTGAAATAATTTGACTTTTTTTGGCGTAATACTTGTTATTTTGCAATATTCTTATTATATTTGCAATATCCTATTGAAAAAGGTTACTGACGGCCTAAAGGGTTCCTTCCGTCAATAACCCCCTATCACCATGAGGAGCCCAAAGAATACAGCCTATGAAACGTTTTCTGATGACCATCATCGCCATGCTTACCATGGTTTTGGCTGCCAATGCCATGACGGACATGGGGCCCCGCAAGAGGGTTCCTCGTCGCCACGCAGTTGCGCCGCGTCATCGTGCCCCACGCCATTACCGTCATGCCTCGCCGAGGTTCAGGCATCAAGCTCCTCCTCCCCGTTACAGGAGACATCATGCACCCCGTTATAGGAAACATGCTGCTCCACCAAGGTACAGACGTCACGCTGTTCGTCCTAGGACACAAGCCAGGAGACATGCTCCCAGAAGGAGATAAGCCCACGTGAAGCAATAAAAACGGTTGACATAATTGTCAGCCGTTTTTTACATTGAACGTTGAAAGTTGAACATTGGAAGAGATTGGGACCGTGTTAGACAAACCTTCTCTACTCGAAGATTTTGTCCGCTTAAGGACAAAATCGCCCTTGGGAAAAGAGAGTTTACGTAGGGAAAAGCTTAATGTCGCCAGATGCGTTGCATCTTGCGGTGAATGAGGAAGGTATTGATGACAGCTGTGGCTGCGAAGATGAGCAAGCCAGCTATGATTGTCGGCAAGAATGAGCCATCGTTAACTACCGGGAAGAGTTGTTGCAGTTCATCCATATAATACCGACGGATAAAGAAAACTACGATGACAGCTATAATCAGTGATGCTCCATTAAGAATCAATGCCAGCAGTGTATATGGTTGCGACACCTTCTTGGGACTGTAACCAATGAGCATGAGGTTCTGCAGCTTTCCTTCGTTTTTCTGTATGAGGAGGAAGATGCTCAAAAAAAGGATATAACAGCTGAGTATGGTAACAATGATTCCTATGGTTACCACGAGGAATACCAATAGTCGGAGGAAATGAGCAGTTTTCTGCATTTCCTCTTCGTCAGCACCCATCTCATAGCCCATCTCTTCCATGAACGGGGTTATTCGTTTGTCGGCTGGATTGTTGAGTTCCACCACCAGTCGGGTAGGATTATTATCCGCTTCGGGGGCAAATCTCTTCCTACTCCACTCCATGAACGACTGAGGCACTAGTATGGAGCTCATGCGATTGGACAAGCTCACCACCCGTCCCTTGAACACTTCGTCGTTGTTGTTTCCTCGCAGTTGCAAAGCCAAGTCGATCATACCCAGTAATCCATCGCTCACCTTCGGCATTCCATGTGTCTGCGCATAACCAAAATTGTACATATTGATGTATGAGCGCGGCAATATAACTGGCACCTCATGGCTTCCCTCCACATATTGCCATTCACCTTCGGGGATGTCTAAAAATGCATCGGGTATGGCTTCGATGAATATTTCCGAGCTGAGAATACGATGACCATTGATACCCATGTCCGCATTTACATGGTAAGGTGCTAATGTGAACGAGCCTACCTGCGCCACAAACGGCTGTTCCGCCACCTCGTCAATCTCGTCGTTGGCAAACGTCCCTGTCTGTCCTGACAGTACACTCCCCGACCCTATCTTCTTACTCATAATCATGTAATCCGCCTTCATGAACGAGTCTTTCTCAGTGAATACAGGTATCACGTCATGGTAAAACTGGATTCCCAGAAGTATGATTGTCAATCCTATGAGGTTAGCGAGGAAAAATCCAAGGGACTGAGATATGCTAACATGCTGTCGAAGGAGTTTCCAAAGGAGTTTCATAGACGAATGGTTTTATCATAGTCCAACATCATGTGCTTGCCGATACTCGTAACAATAAGTGCAGCACCCTGTCGTTCAACTTCTCCCATCATTACCTCACTCATGATGGCTGCATTACTGTCATCGAGGTGGCTGACAGGTTCGTCGAGAAGAAGGAAGTCGAAAGGCTGAGCCAAAGCGCGTATGAGAGCCACGCGCTGTTGCTGCCCGAAGGACATGTGCCCTACCTTTGCTTCTTTCTTATCCTCGATACCTAATTGTTCGAACCATCGGTTGATTTGTTCATCGGAAGCATGCGCAGACAATGAGTTTTTTATCTCCACATTCTCACGTGCTGTCAGCTCAGGGAAGAGGCGCAATTCTTGGAAGAGGTAGGCGATATGGTGTTGTCGGATGTTGCACCAATCATTGACCAAGAGCGTACGTATGTCTTTATCGTCAAAGGTGATGTCACCTGAGTAATCGCGACGATATCCCATGAGGAACCCGCACAAAGAACTTTTTCCTTGTCCACTATCTGCGATGACAAGGTATTTCTTACCTTTTTCGAAAGACACATCTTTATTCCAAATATCACTTTCTATGTGTTGTTGTGCGAACACATCGGGTATGACATGATGTAGGGAGATGTTATGCATTATGGTGTTGAGTGACGAGTTATTATTGTAGGAAGAAGAGGATTTGACTAGTGTCGCCGAAAAAGGCATTGAGCATTGAGAGGACAAGCGAGGCTGTCTCGTCAGATGAACCGTTGAGCACCTTGTTATTGAGACAAAGCGCCAGTTTACGTCCCTTTATCAGTTCTGTTGTTTCCTTCGACAAAGAAGACGAACTGTTGTTGAGGAGGGAATGGGCCAATGCCTCTGAAGTCGCTGCGAAGAACATGCTGTTGTCGTCTGAGACGCCGAAGAAGAGTTCATACTCCCCCCCAGTGAAGAGGAAGGAGTTCTGACCTTTATTATCAATATGCGTCCCTTTCGGGCACGATGTTTTCCAGTAGTCCACATCCTTGAGGAAGTCCGTATTCTTCAGTTGTGCCGCCATGGCGAACCGTTTTTCTTTCCCTTTTGACGGGAAATACGCTATAAAAATATCACCGTCCATAGAACGTATGATATTATCCATATCGATAGCCAGATTAGCCCCTGTAAGCACAGTTTCCAGCCCCTTGTTTGTATGAATCAATTCGAGGAATGACGGTCCTTCGACATGAGCGAAAGCCGTGGCCAAGGTTGAGTCGGGTACAGTACGTAAATATTTATCCCCGATTGGAAGAAGCTGTTTTTGTGTTTTTTGAATTTCTTCATTCAATTTCTCCTTGAATGAGAATGTGGCACCTTCGACCACCAACCTATTATCTTTTTTCGTTATTTCCGCTTTTAGGTAAGCATCGTTTTCACCTGCCGTTTTAGGTATGCCAAAGGCGAAGGGCATGGTGACCACAGGCGGCAGTGCCGACAGTCGTGCCACCAACCTTACCGGAGCCGCCATTGTATCGATAACCTCTGTGAGTCGGCTTTCCTTCATCCCTTTTTCTGCATCCTGAGAGAGGTATTTCACCATTTTCTGTTGCAGTTGCGCCATAGCCGCCGGTAGCACCGGTCCCATCATCAGAAATGCCTCGTCGGAACAACCTATGAGCCAATTGCCATCCCATTCTGCGAATGTGAACCCTTTACGTTCTTCACGTTTTTTACATTTTCCACTTTTAGCAAGATCCTTATCCAACCAGTTCTTCACGTCATCGACATCGTCCACCTTCGCACAAAAGCCAAAATCGCCGTCGCGCGACTCGAACAGATAGAACGGTGAAGAGAAGTCAAGACCACAGTGGTCCATATTGTCAACGTGGAAGATGTCTGCCATTTGTCTTTGATCGCCCCCACCAAGGGCAGAAAGGGACTCCATTTCTAAGGCAGCCAGAGCCACACAATCCTTGGGTACAGCGTTCTGGTAGGCGTTGCCGGTACAGGAGGCGAGGATCACGCCGAACACGAATAACGCGAATGGACACGAATATTTATTTACTACGGATTTCATAGTGTTTAACAACTACGAATTACACGAATATCACAAATTATTACAGTCGTCTAGCAAGGTGAGCCATCATGACAGCGGCAAGACCAGCTGTTTCAGTCCGAAGGCGGCTTGAGCCAAGAGATACACCTGTGAAACCGTTTTGATTTGCCTTATCTACCTCTTCGATAGAAAAGTCGCCTTCAGGACCTACAAGGATTGTGATGGAAGAGTCTCCTCCATGGAGGAGAGAACCAGACTGAGAGGAGAAGTCATTGCACATCTTTTCATTTTGAATGAAGGAGAAGTAATCAATGCGTGGCATTTCATCATAGCAATGGGCAATGCAACATGCCCCTTCTCGTTCACATTCTATGAACTTGTTAAACGGCATCATTGGATTGATTTTGGAAAGCCATGCCTTACGACTCTGTTTCATTGCCGCAATGGCGATTTTTTCCAGACGGTCCGTGCGTATCACCTTTCTTTCAGTGAATGCTGTATCAAGGAATGATATCTCGTCAACTCCTATTTCTACTGCTTTCTCCACCATCCATTCCATGCGGTCAATCATTTTCGTAGGTGCTATGGCCAGATGGATATGTCCCCGCCAGGTACGTTGCTGCGGTATTGTACGGGTGATGCCATAAAACGCCTTTTTGTTCGTCACCAGCTCCACGACAGCAGCATGAAAACTACCTACCCCATCGATGAGGAATATTTCATCGCCTGGTTGTAGTCGAAGTACACGAACAGCATGTTTTGCCTCCTCCTCAGGCAGTTCGTTGGTGTTGGCTGCGTCGGGGACATAGAAGTATCGTTGTTCCTTCATTTATTATGATGGTTGGGAGTCACGTTTTTTCAGTTCATCGCGCAGGTGAGAAGCTTTTTCATAGTCTTCTCTGGCGATGGCTTTTTCCAGTTCCTTCCTCAGCAGTTCTGTGGGCAAAAGCGCCATGGGCATGACCACTCCCTTCCCCGAGGTGTCAACGGGAGCCGCACACCGTTCCATGACCCTTTGTTCAGCAGCCATCGGCAGCTTTGCCAACGTGGCGAGGAGCACCGCATCGCTCGCCCTTATCGGCCATCGTTTGTCCAACTCCTCATCACAAAGAAAGACGATGTATTCCCCTTCGTGGAAATCAGCGAACAGTACAGACATTTTTTCTTTCTTCTCCCCGCCCAAAGCCGTCCAGAGCACCTCTGGCAGCAGTTTATGCCTTATGGGAACGTCAGACAATCTCATACCAAATTGTCGTATCATCGTCCCCTCACATACCACAGCCAACTGCTTGAGCCCGTCGTCAGTGACGAGTTCAAGCAGTGCAAGGTCATCGTTTCCGATGAACTGAGATATCCCTTTCAGTTGGAGAGGCACCACGTTCATCAAGCCTCTTTCTTCTTAGCGTCGAACACCAGCCAGAAAGACACACCTACGACGAGAGCGAAAGCCGAGAAAATGAACCAACACGCTTTCCAATCACCGACGAGGAATCCATTCTGCCACGAGCAGAAGTGGTTGACTATCTCTCCAGCTGCCAAAGTACCGATGGTAGCTCCCAGACCGTTCGTCATGAGCATGAACAGTCCCTGTGCAGACGCCTTTACTGACGGGTTACATTCCTGATCGACAAACATCGCTCCCGAAACATTGAAGAAGTCGAATGCCACACCATAGACAATGCACGAGAGGATAAACAGCAGCACGCCAGGCATAGCCGGATTACCAACTCCGAAGAATCCGAAACGGAATACCCATGCGAACATCGACATGAGCATCACCCCCTTGATGCCTACCTTACGAAGGAAGAATGGAATCATGAGGATGCACAAAGCCTCACTTATCTGTGATATGGAAGTGAGCAGTGTGGCATTATTTGCCGCGAACGACGTAGCCACTGCCGGGTCAGCACTTCCCTGGAAGCTCGTGATGAACGGTCCGGCGTATCCGTTAGTCACCTGTAAGCACATGCCCAGCAGTGCCGAGAAGATGAAGAACAGCGCCATGCGTTTCGTCTTAAACAGTTTGAACGCTGTGAGTCCGAGTGTTTCGGCCAACGACTGCGCCTTTTTCTTTACCAGTTTACAAGAGGGCAGTGAGAAGGTATAGAGGAAGAGCACGAGGCTTAATATACCCGACACCGCGAACTGCATGTAAGTGTATTGGAATTTGTATGCGCTTTGTCCAAGTGTAAATGAGAACGAGCCATTGTCGAGCGTGGCACAGTTGACGAACCACATGGTAGCGATGAATCCCACCGTACCCAGCACACGGATTGGCGGGAAGTCTTTCACCGTATCATAGCCATTGTCTTTAAGGATGGTGAATGCCGTGGTGTTCGACAGAGCTAGCGTAGGCATATAGAACGCCACGCTGAGCGTATAGAGAGCGATGAACAAGCCCTTGTTCGGCAGTTCGTTGCCCACTCCAGCCGAGTAGCCCAGATAGAAGCATCCCAGCATAAATCCACCAGCTAACAGGTGGCATATACCCAACAGGCGTTGTGGTTGGATATATTTATCTGCTATGATACCCATAAGTGTGGGCATAAAGATTGACACGATGCCCTGGATGGCATAGAACCACGATATATTATCGCCCAGTCCGGCAGTTCCGAGGTAATTACCCATACAGGTGAGATAAGCCCCCCATACGGCGAACTCAAGGAAATTGAGTATCGCCAAACGCACTTTTAGATTCATAATAATGATTTTTGGTTTATATGCTTACAAAGGTACGACGAAAGGGATTAAAAACCAAAAAAAACGGGCGGATTATTCATCCGCCCGCTGTATTTTTTTGATTGTTGTTTACAATGTTATTTTAGAGTCCGAGAGCTTTCTTTGCGCCATCGACAGCCTTGTCGGCAGCTTCGCCCACTTTCTCAGCAGCCTTGGCACCAGCTTCCTTGGCAGCATCAACAGCTTTGCCAGCAGCATCCTTGGCAGCGTCAACAGCACCCTCTACCTTCTCTGCGGCAGCAGCTGCGGCACCTTCAACAGCACCTTCGGCTGCATCCTTGGCACCTTCTACGGCGTCAGCGGCAGCACCAGTAGCAGCTTCGGGAAGAGCTATAGCCTCAGCGGGAATAGCATTTACCTTGTCGAGCAGACCGGAGATTACAGAGTTGCCACCCACGAAAGCAGTGATCTTCTCAGCATTCTCTTTCAAGAAAGCCTGAGCCTTGGCAATATACTCCTTAGCTTTGTTGAGAGCGTCGCCATCGAGGTTTTTGAGAGCATCAAATTTCTCAGTAACGGTGGTGATGATCTTCTGGAAAGCAGAAGAGTCGTTTGCCTCAAGAGCTTTCTGGAGGTCAGCTGCGGGATCTTCAACAACAGCCTCTACAGAATCAGCGGGAGCTGCGGCGGGTTCGTTGGTAGCCTTGTCTTTGCAACTTGCGAAGCAGAGACCTACTGCTGCAATAGCAACAAAAAATAGTTTTTTCATAATGTAGATTGATTTAGTAAAACATAAATTTTTTATAACGGGGCAAAGATAGTTGTTTTTATAATAGGTTGGTGCTTTTATTTTATTTTTTTAACGAAAAATATCACGAACAATCGTCCGTGATATTATATAGTGGATAGTTTCTATAGCTTCTATAGGTAAAAATAGTTGCTGAGTTATAAGCTATCTTATTCTGTCGGCGGCTCGGACCAGTTTTTCATCAGCAAGGATACGTGACCGTGCCATAAATAGCAATATCAAGGCCACCAAGGGCAGCGCAGCCAATATAGCAGGATAGAACTTCGTGTTTTTCGGTTCGAAAATGTATCCGAAAAAGACAAAGGCAATGTACCATGCCATGATGAGGAGAATAGCCACTACACACATCTTTGCCTGTTTTTTTCTATTTTTATATGCAAAGATGGTGAAGAATGTCACTGTGGTGGCCAACAGCAGCAAAGCAAACATAGGCCAATAGGAAAAGTCGTGTGTTCCGTCTTCCGGCATCACTGCCCACAAGTTATACACTTCAATTCCCGGTTTCAACCCATCAGGAACGAATATGCCCACGGCGTTGCACAAACAGACAGCCATGCATACCACCGCGAGCAGTAGGAAGAGTGATTGTATTCTTTGTATCATCAGTACACTTGCTGGTTATCTTTTGAGGGGTCACGCCAATAGACATTACCTTCCACAAATTCCTGTGTTGCGAGGAGCGACGGTTTTGGCAGTTTCTCGTAATAGCGAGAAATCTCAATTTGCTCACGGTTTTCGAACACCTCTTCGAGGCTATCATTATAGGATGCAAACTCTTGAAGTTTCTTGCTGAGATCTTGTTTTATCTCTGCGGATATTTGATTTGCTCTTTTTGAGATAATTGCCACCGTTTCATAGATGTTTCCTGTTTCTTCACACAGGTCCATGATGTTACGAGTTACAGTGTTAACAGGTGCTTTTGACTTTTTGTAATCCATTATTTTGTTTTTTAAGTTGACAAGTTGACGAGTTATTAATCTATTTGTGGGATAATCTCGTAAACTCGAAAATTACTTAATAATTTATGATTCTGATTCTGTATATTTTTTGCACACGGCGATGTATTTCTCAGCGAGTTTACGGAATTCCGAATCAGGATATTCATTGAGGAAACCGTAGCATTCGTCTTCTGCATCACGATATCTCTCCAGACGTTTCTCCTCGACGCTTCTTTCCGCCAGTTCAAATTTACTTTTCATGATAAGGACGGCGAAATCCTCTTTCTTCGGGCTGTAAGGATAGGTTTTGATGGCGTTCTGAGCAGTCACGATACAAGCCTCGTAATTGCTTCCACCACTACCTATGCAATTCAAGAAATACGACCCAAGGTTATAATACAATTTTGCCGAGAGCAGTTCTTTCTGTATCAGTTTGTCCTGTAATTCAAACAGTCGGGAATGAGTCAATTCCTTGAGAGAAGCGTCAGGGAAGAGATCGAGATATTCCTGATAAGCATTTATAGCCGCCATGGTGGGGCTCTGGTCTAGTCGGGGTTCCGGCGTACTCTGGTACAGGCTCTCTCCTATGTAGAACGAAGCCATTTCCGCATACGTGCCCTTTGGATACGACTGGTAATACCGCTTAAAGTATTGTGCCGCCGTTTCGTAGTCTTTTGCCTTGTACGTGGCCATGGCGAGCATATACAGGCATTCCTGTCCGTTGTCGGTACCCTTCAGGGTAGTGACACACTGTTGCAGGAGCAGCGTTGCCCTTGTATATTTGCCGTGAACATATGCCTCTTTGGCATACTCATATTTATAGTAGATGTCATTGGATTTATAGACCTTGTTGTACTCGCTTGCACAGCTCATCAGCAAGGTCGCGAGACACCATGTGAACAGAATCGTTTTTTTCATTTCACGCACTTTGACCTGCAAAATTAATGATATTTCGACAATTGACCAATTATTACGATTGTTTTTTGTATTTTTTATCTAATTTTGCAGGATGGTAAGAGGTAAGGGGTGAGAAGGAACCCGCTCAGGGAAGGAACATTGAGTGGCAAGGTCTTACTAGAAGATAAGGGAAAAGATGGAATTTAAGTTGACATCCCAATATAAGCCGACGGGTGACCAGCCCGAAGCTATACGAGAGTTGACTGACGGATTGTTACGCGGCGACCCGTCACAGGTGTTATTGGGTGTTACCGGCAGCGGCAAGACTTTTACGATGGCTAATGTGATAGCCAACGTTCAGCGCCCCACCCTCATCCTGAGTCACAACAAGACGTTAGCCGCCCAGTTGTACGAGGAAATGCGCGGTTTTTTCCCTGAGAATGCCGTGGAATATTATGTGTCGTACTACGACTACTACCAACCCGAGGCCTACCTCCCCCATACCGACACGTATATTGAGAAAGACCTCTCCATCAACGATGAGATTGACCGTTTGCGCCTGGCTGCGGTGAGCAGCCTTTTGAGTGGTCGTCGCGATGTCGTTGTCGTATCCTCCGTCTCCTGCATCTACGGCATGGGGGGTCCCGTAGCCATGCAAAACAGTATTATCTCTATCCGTCGCGGTGAGACATTGAACAGGAACATGTTCCTGCGTCGATTAGTCGATGCCCTCTATGTTCGCAACGACCTTACATTGGAGCGCGGTAATTTCCGTGTAAAGGGAGACACCGTTGACATCTTCATGGCCTATAGTGAGAACGTGTTACGTGTGACTTTCTGGGATGACGAAATAGATGCCATTGAAGAGTTGGACGCCATTACCTTCCGTCGTATGGCGAGTTTCGAAGAATACCAGATATACCCCGCTAACCTCTTCGTCACCACCAAGGAACAGCAGGAGCGTGCTATCCGTCAGATACAAGACGACCTCGTGGAGCGTATCGCTTTCTTTGAAGAAGTTGGTGACCCCATCAAGGCCCACCGCATCAAGGAGCGTGTGGAATATGATATGGAGATGATCAAGGAGTTGGGTCATTGCAGTGGCATAGAGAATTATTCACGTTATTTCGATGGTCGCAGTGCCGGTCAACGTCCCTATTGTCTGTTGGACTTTTTTCCAGAAGATTTCCTTGTAATGATTGATGAGAGCCATGTCAGTGTGCCCCAGATTCAGGCTATGTATGGTGGCGACCGTGCCCGCAAGACCAACTTGGTGGAATACGGCTTCCGTTTACCTGCCGCCTTCGACAACCGCCCTTTGACCTTCGATGAATTTAACTCCATGGTCCATCATGTGATTTATGTCAGTGCCACGCCTGCCGACTATGAACTATCGTTAAGTGAAGGTGTTTATGTTGAACAGGTTATTCGTCCGACGGGTCTGCTTGACCCAGAGATAGAAGTCCGTCCGAGCGAAAACCAGATTGACGACCTGACGGAAGAGATTCTTGTCAGGGCTGAGCGCGACGAGCGGGTATTGGTCACCACTCTTACCAAGCGTATGGCCGAGGAAATGACCGAATATCTGTTGAACCACGGTATCCGCACCAATTATATCCACAGTGACGTAAGCACCTTGGACCGGGTTAATATATTGGGAGACCTTCGTGCCGGACGAATCGACGTGCTGGTTGGAGTTAACCTGCTGCGCGAAGGTCTGGACCTTCCCGAAGTATCATTGGTGGCCATCCTTGATGCCGACAAGGAGGGTTTTTTACGCAGTCACCGTTCGTTAACCCAGACCGTTGGCCGTGCCGCCCGTAATGTCAACGGCAAGGCCATCATGTACGCCGACACCATTACCAAAAGCATGCAGCAGACCATCGACGACACCCATTATCGCCGTGAGAAACAGTTGCGTTACAACGAAGAGCATCATATCACCCCCACTCAGATTCGCAAGGCTTTGCATACGTCGTTGTCTGCCCACGGTGCGGAGCAGGCAGCCGTCAGCGGTTATAGCTATGGCGATGCTTATATCGGGCCAGATGTTGGCTACAAAGTGGCCGATCCCATCTTGGAGCACATGAGCGAGGAGCAATTGGCCAAGAGTATCGCCAATACTGAGCGACTGATGAAAGAAGCCGCCCGCAACATGGACTTCCTGCAAGCCGCGCAATATAGGGATGAGCTGATGAGATTGAAAGAAAGGAGCCTCTTCCAAACATCTCCAAAAGAGGGTTGAACGTGGGATGGAGAAAAGTAAAAGAGGGATAACAGAAATATAATTAGCGGGACCGGCATATTATCATGCAACGGTCCCGCCATTGTAAGGTTATTCGAAACTAAAGGTGATTATTCAGCGCGTGGGATGGGGTTCATGACCACTTCGGCATGATGACCCGTGCTGAGGATGTTTTTGCGAACAAATTCGCTCACCATCTGCGGTGTGATGGACTGTACAAACTCCTTGTAACCGTTGTGGCAGTCAACACCGAATTTATTCCAACGATACATCATGTTCATCCAATAGGCATTCTCTCGCAGATTGGTATCCGCATTCTTAAGCAGAGCCTCTTTCACCTTAGCCAGTATATCCGGGTCAACAGTCTGTTCGAGCTGTTGCATACCCTCTTTGAGCAGTCGTTCAGCCAGTTCCGCCTTATCTGGGTCACAGGGGCAAACACCGCCAACAGTAAAGACGCAGCCAGGTCCGTCGGTATCCACGTCAGCCGATGCCTGTACGGTGTAAGATGCGCTATATTCTTCACGAATCGTCTTAAGATAGACATTCATGAGCACATCCTGTACCACCTGAAGCAACGTGCGGTTCTGCATGGTATAATCGATGTTGTTGGTGCGCCACATCTCGGCGATCATTGTCTGAGCGTCCTGCATCTCCTGCTTAAAGCGATTTTCCACATGTCCATTCCAAAGGGAACGAATATCCTTCGCCTTTGTCACCTCTTTCTTTGTAGGTAGAGAAGCGATGTATTGCTCCACATATTCCTTGAGTTGTGCTTCATCGAAGTTACCCACGAAGACAAACTTGTAGTCACGTGCATTGGCCAGTCTCTCCTGTACGATTTTCACCATACGTTGGTAATCCATGCCATCGAACATCTGTGCATCTGGCAGTTTCGACAAAGGGTTATGGCATGACGTAGTAGCCTGCAATGAGTCGGCAAAGACGAGTCTCGGGTTGAGACTGCTATTCAGGAACAGCTGTTTGTACATTCCCGCCATCTGGTCGTGAGAAGGCTGGTCTGGTGTGGCCGCTGTGAACTGGAGGTATATCAATTGCATGAGTGTTTCGAGGTCTTTCGGTGTTGAGCTACCTGAAAGAGTCTGATCCGTTGAAGAGATAGAGAAGTCGACATCGGCATTCTTACCTGCGAGCATCTTCTCCAGTTGGTTATTAGTGAATCCACCCTTTCCTGTAACACCCAGTTGCATAGCTAAGCCCCTCAGGTTTTGCAGGTCGTTTTTCCCATAGAGCGAAAGACCGCCATTTCCCACGGCTTGGAAGCGCACCTCATCGTCTTTGAAATCTGTCTTCTTGGTGTACACCTTCACGCCATTGGACAATTCCCACTCTTTGAATCCCAATTTGTCGAAGTTCGACTCCTTGACGATTTTACCTTTCTGTGGCAATGTGGCGATGAGCGGTTCATTACTCACCTCATCGACATACGGTTCAATTTTCTCTGTCCTCACCCCTTTGATGGCTGCGAGCACTTTCTCAGCAGTAGGTATAGTCACCCCCTCTTTATCCTGGAGGAATCCCATCACCACCAAATTGGTGTCGCTGACAGTGATATACTCCGAAGCCATTTCATTGGCGAGGTCAACGGGTAACATGGGCACAAACTGGCTCATGATCTGGTATTCGTCTTCTACAGAAGGTATAGGTTCATTGTGCAAGAAATGCTCGATGTATCCGTTTGCATAGACATCAGTTTTCATCTTTGCACGGTTCGTATATTTCTTCTCCAATGCGGCAAGGTAATCTGCCCTGGCTCTTTCGTATTCAGAAACGGTAAATCCATATTGACGAACACGCAGCAGTTCCCGCATCACCTGCTGTATGGCCTCGATATCTTTTCCCTCTTTGGGTAGGATAGTTGTCGAGAATGCATCCTTTGTCTTGGCATAAAGGAACAATCCGTTGTCTGCTTGCGCGGCGGTAAACGCGCTTTCTGGAGTCTGAGCCACATCCTGCAGTCGGGTATTGATCATCGATGCCATTATTTCTTCACCATATTTCATGATAAGGTAAGGCATTTGGTCTTTCACCTCGTCGGGAGCCCCATCATGTTTCATCATGATCTGGTACTGGTTTTGCGACATTTCCTTATCCTTTTCCACCACGATGATGGCCTCATTGTTGTCGGGCACCTCCTCGGTTGGAATCTTTGCTGCATTGGGGTCAACGGTCACGCCCGCCCACAGTTTTTTGATGGTCTGCTCCACCTTATCTACATCTATGTCACCAACGATAATCAAACCTTGGTTGTCGGGTCTGTACCATTTCTCATAGTAAGCACGCAATGTAGCAGGTTTGAAGCTGTCGATGATACTCATCAGACCGATGGGCAAACGGTTTCCGTATTTGCTCCCTTTTAAGAGTTGGGGCCATGCCCTGTCCTGCATACGCTGGCCCGGGCCGCTTCCCAGTCGCCATTCACCGTGTACGACACCCCTTTCCTTATCAATTTCTTGCGGCACGAGGAGCAATCCATTAGACCAGTCTTTGAGGATAAGCAGACAAGAGTCTACTGCCGTTTGCCGGTACGTGGGCACGTTGTCGATGTTATATACCGTCTGATCGATAGATGTATAAGCGTTGAGGTCACGTCCAAATTCCACGCCCAATGAACGGGTGTATTCGATGATGCCATTTTCAGGGAAATGCTCCGAACCATTGAACGCCATGTGCTCGAGGAAGTGAGCCAATCCACGCTGGTTGTCATCCTCGTTGATGGAACCTACCTTCTGTGCGATATAGAAGTTGGCCACATGTTCCGGGTTGTTGTTGTGACGAATGTAATAGGTCAGCCCATTGTCGAGTTTACCTATCCTTACCTCCGGGTCGATGGGCAGTGTGGTTGACTGCGCCATGGCTGTTGTGCAAAGCAGCACCAAAACAGCGCTGAGAATTTTTCTTAGTTTCATGAGTTTATGAATTATTGAGTTTATGTTTTTTTTAGATTATAAGTTTATGAGTTGTGGGATTGGATGCTATCTATCAGTTCCTGTTCTGATATTCCCAACAGTTCCATCTGCCTGATGATTTGTGGGACAGAGACCTGTAAGAATTCCTCTTTTCGGGCTTTGAGAATAGCCTCTTTAGCGCCGGGGGTGACGAAATAACCCAATCCCCGTTTGTTGTAAACTATTCCATCGCGTGCCATTTGCTCATATGCCTTTACCGCAGTGTTAATATTCACTTGCAGCAACACAGCATATTCCCGTACAGAAGGAATCCTCTCATCGTCGGCATATTTGCCTGAAAGAATTTCGTCTTCCATTCGTTCGGCCATTTGCAAGTAGATAGCTTTATCGTTTGTGAAGTTCATACGTTAAGCAGTTTATTATTTATAACTTGTGTTTTCTTGAAAATATTGTATGCCAGGCATATAAATAACACGGATAATACCGTCAAGAGTACAGCCAGTCCTCCCATACCTAACGGTACGAAGAAGTCGAAGACAATAAGTATGGCTGAGAATACCAGCGATGCCAAGAACGCAAATATCCATGGAACGTTTCTGAACAATGCACCGCAGAGCAGGCAGTACGATATATTGAATGCCATTGATGACAGTCCGTAAGCCAGTGAACCCCATCCCGCCTCAGCAAATGATTGTACTCTGAGCGAATTTTCCGTTATACCCATCATCGACGATTGAAGAGCCTGAATGGAATCAGGCGACATTGTTTGGTTATTAGACATGTCGATGGCATTTACCACCGCAACAACAGCCTGTCGTGGTGTTTCAGTAGGCAATAACATCCGTTGTACATTGTCGGCCATAGCCGGAGTAGCCCAATTACCCTCGTTTCCTGTGAATATATAGGAAATAAGTACCTGCAATGCATCGGCGAGCAGGAATCCCATTACCCATACCACGCCGCAGATGACGACGAGAAAGAACACACGCATCCAGAATTTGCCTGCATGTGATGCCGGCAACATCATAAACGCCACACTGCGTTGGCGCGACACCTTCGGAGCATTCAGTCGCGTTATCACGTATAGCATGGTCAGTTCGAGTATCGACAAGTTGAACGACACTGCCATGAACTTCGACATACTTTCCGAATAAGCCTCTTCTGCATTTACGACAATCTGTTGTCCAGCAATAAGCAGCACCAAATTTATTAAGAACGAAGCCGCAAACCATTTAAACAGTTTGCCTTTATCCTCGTTTATTTGCCATTTTAGAATATTCATTTGGTTTGAAATTTGAGGTTTGAAATTTGAGGATTATACTTTCCTCAGATATTGACGAATGTATTATTGATGACCTGTGAACGTTTGAAGAAACGAAAGGAAAGCCAGTAGTTAATTACCGTAAAAATGGCTAATGCCACGTGGACGAGTACCATATTGTTTTTCAATTTCAAAAGCCATTCAATATCAAAGCCCTCAACTTTTCCTTTCACCCAAAATCCAAGGACGAACAAAAAGATGAACAATATTACTGTAACAATGAGCCACTGGAACTTGCGGAAGAAAGTACCGCCCAAAGCATATAATGATTGAGCCCATAATAAGAACATCACGCCACCTGTCACGGTCATCGTCCAAAATTGCATATCAGAGGATGGTTCAAAAGCTTTAAAGAAGCCATCTGTAAACAGATGTACGGTAGCCCATTCAGCATGTCCTGGTAGAAAAATGAACGCAAAAAGGTATTGCAGAATGTCGAAAGCGAAGAAGCCGACGAAGAAAGCCAACAACCCTCCTATTACCACGAAAATCCACGAAGCAATGTATTTTTCGCTCAGCGAAGCGGGTAATGAGAAGAATTCCACCGCTTTATTTGTCTTGTCTAATTTACGCATGATGAAAGAAGGAGACATGAAGAGCAAAACCGTCATCATAAAGAATGCCATAGAAGCAGCCTGCACCACCACTAAATGGTATGAACGCTGCATCGATCCTCCCAACAGGTTCATCAATGATTCGAAGCCCAGCACACCCAACATGATGCCGGCGAGTGTTCCCAATCGACGGCTGTTGTTCAACACCAACCATTTCAGCAGTTGTGTGAGGCGTGAAATTTTAAAATTTGCCATGACTGTTAGGAATTAAGTTTACCTTGTGTTACCGCATTGAAGAGCAGTTCGAGATTCACCGCTGTTTCCTCTTCATCCTTTTGGCGACGAGCCACCACTGCTGTACCTTGTATAGACGGTTCGGCATAGAGCACATCGTCGGTCATTTCCGAGGGATGACGGAAGGAGAAAGCATATTTGTCGGTGATTTCTGCCACCGATGCATCGAGCAACAGTTGAGAACGATCAAGAATGACCACGTGGTCAAGCAATGCCTCCACATCATGTACCTGATGCGTAGAGATGATAATGGTACGATCTTCGGCCATACACTGTGCGATGACCTTTCTAAACTGTGTCTTCGACGGGATGTCGAGTCCATTTGTAGGTTCGTCCATGAGCAACCATTTGGTGTTTGCGGCGAGCGCAAAGCTCATAAACACCTTCTTTTTCTGTCCCATGGAGAGAGCATTGAGTTTGAGGTCGGAAGAAAGTTCAAACTCCTTGAGACACTGTTCGAGCAGTTCCTCGCTGAATCGGGGATAGAATACCTTATTCAGTTTGACATATTTGCGCAGCGTCATGGCAGGAAGGTTGAACTCTTCCGGCACGATGAACATCTCTCGCAGCATGTCCGGATTACGATCAGCGGAAAGGAAGTTGTCAACATGAGCCTCGCCTTTCGACGGATGTAGCAATCCTGTGATAAGATATAAGAGCGTAGACTTGCCCGTTCCATTCTTACCAAGCAGTCCGTAGATGCAATTTTCAGAAAGTGTGAGGTTAAAATCTGAAAAAACCTCTTGTTTCGAACCTCCATATTTGAAGGTTAAATTCTTGACTTCCAACATAATACCTTTGTTTTTATCGTTTGTGTAATAGTGTAATACTTAAATAGTACACTGCAAAGGTATATTGTTTTTTTTAATCTGCAAATTTTTTCGTGATTTTTTTATTTTTTTTTGATGAAAGGGGTAAAAATTAAAAAATCCCAGGAGGATCTGGGAATTTTAGGTTCACTTAGGATAACCTGGAAATCCCAGGAAATCCTAAGCTGACCAAAAATGGGTAAGAGATGTTAGAGAGCGAGCCAGTTGGAGATGATTTGAGCACCATCGGGTGTAAGAACACTCTCTGGATGAAATTGGATGCCACGAATATCGAATTGGCGATGACGAAGTGCCATGATTTGTCCTTCAGGACTACGTGCCGTCACTTCGAGGCAGTCAGGGAACGGGCTGTCATTCACTACCCAGCTGTGGTATCGTCCCACGGAGAAGGTGTCGGGCAATCCTTTGAAAATGTCGTCGTCCACCGTTTTTTGGCATGGTGTAGCCACCCCATGAAAGACCTCAGAGAGATTTCCCAACGTTCCGCCAAAGACCTCGGCGATGGCCTGATGGCCGAGACAGACCCCCAGCATCGGTTTTTGACCCGCGTAATAACGAATCGTTTCCAATAGTTTTCCTGCTTCTGATGGTATCCCTGGACCTGGGGAAAGGATTATTTTATCAAAAGACTCTAACTGTGTCATTTCGAACTGGTCGTTCCTATATACAATCACCTGTGCACCCAATTGTCTAACTAGATGTGCGAGGTTATAGGTGAAAGAATCGTAATTGTCGATGATACCTATTTTCATATTGTTTCAGCTTCTTTTATGTTGTTTCAGCTTGTCGGATGGCCTTTACAAGTGCACCCAGTTTATGGTTACATTCCTCGAGTTCATATTGGTCATTGCTTTTGGCCACAATGCCACTCCCCGCCTGGAACCATAACTCTCCGTTGCGGGCTATGAAAGTACGTATGACGATGGCCTGATTGAGAGAGCCATCGAGTCCGATAGACCCGATACATCCACCATACGCACCACGGTTATGCGGTTCCAGCTCGCTAATTATTTGCATGGCCCTCACCTTTGGTGCCCCGCTGAGTGTTCCAGCCGGGAAAGTATCGATGAATGTCTCAATAGGATTGGCATTTTGCAGTAGTGTTCCACTCACGCGGCTTACGAGATGTATGACATGCGAGTAGAACTGCATGTCTTTGTAAAAGTCTACCTTTACGCCATCACAGTTTCTGGACAAGTCGTTTCGAGCCAGGTCTACAAGCATGACATGTTCCGCATTTTCCTTCGCATCGTTGCGCAGGTATTCCGCGTTACATCTGTCTTTTTCAGGGTCTCCCGTTCTTGGTGTCGTTCCTGCTATGGGATCGATGTACGCCCTACCCTTTTCTATGCGGCAATGTGTTTCCGGCGATGAACCGAAGATACGGAATCCCCCGAAATCAAAATAGAAGAGATATGGCGATGGGTTGATGCTTCGCAGGGTGCGGTAAAGTTTGAAGTCATCACCCTCATATCGTTGTATGAACCGTCGTGAAATGACTATCTGGAACACATCCCCCCTAAGGCAATGGTCAACGCATTTTCGGATGTTTTCTTTATGCTGTTCATCGGTAAGTGGCGATGACACGCCCCCTATCGTCTTGAAATCATAGGTGTTAACATTGGTCTTGTTGATTAGTTTTTCCAACTCATCAAGTTGCAGACAACCCATATCGTCCTGACCATTTGGCACGAGAGTCACTAATGTCATTACATTATTATAATGGTCGAAGACAATGATGTCGCGGAAGAAGATATAATAGATATCCGGCGCATCGTTGCTGGCCATTGTTTCATCTTTCACATCTATATCCTCGAAGTAACGCACCGCATTAAAAGTAGTGTATCCATTCAGGCCACAGTATTGCGCATGTTCTCCTTCCACTTTGAATTGTGAGAGGAAAAGGTTGAACGTCTCTATCAACTGTTGCTTTGTTTTTCCTTTCACAGAGGAGATAATGTCAGTTGAGCGTATTGTACCGTCGGGAAATAATTCCTTTACCGTCCCATGGTCAACAGCTATTGATGCAAGGGGATGGACGCCTATAAACGAACGTGAATTGTCGTTGGAATGATAATCCGAACATTCCATGAGTACACTTTGCGGATGGACATCACGCAGTCGCATGTAAATGCCCACCGGCGTGTGCAGGTCGGCGAGGATTGTCTTTGAAATTGCTTTATAATAGTACATAATGGGAATAATAGTATAAATGTAAATGTTGGGAGTGATGGGAATTATAGATTGTTGGCATATTCACCGGCCATTTGTTTATTGTCGAGGTAGGTGTTGATGTCTTTATCGCCACGTCCGCTGACTGTGAGGACAACAATCTCATCATTATGGAATTGTATTTTGGGGAGCGCCGCTATGATATGTGCACTTTCAATGGCCGGGATGATTCCTTCGAGTCGTGTCAGTTCATAACCCGCGCGTATAGCCTCATCGTCGTTGATGGCCAAAACGGTGGAACGTTTTTTCTCCGCCATGTTGGCATGCATGGGACCAATACCTGGATAGTCCAGTCCCGCCGAGATAGTAAATGCCTCTTCTATCTGCCCGTCTTCATTTTGCATGACCAGCGTCTTTGCCCCGTGAATGAATCCCAAGGTTCCCCGATGTATGGTAGCAGCCGTATAGTCAGTGTCGATACCCTTTCCTCCCGCTTCCGCCAGGATGATTCGCACCCGATCATCGTTCATATAATGATAGATTGTACCCGCTGCATTGCTTCCGCCTCCGATACATGCCATGAGCGTGTCGGGGTAGTCGCGTCCCGTCTTTTCCAAGAGTTGTTCCTTTATCTCCTCCGATATGATGCTCTGCATACGCGCCACGATGTCTGGATACGGATGAGGTCCCATGGTTGACCCTACGATATAAAACGTATCGTCGGGATGGCAGCACCAATCACGAATTGCTTGTGAGCACGCATCGCTCAGCGTCATATTTCCCGTTGTTACGGGATGAACCTGTGCTCCGAGCATGCGCATACGCTGTACGTTGGTATATTGCCGTTCCACGTCCGTTTTTCCCATGAACACCTCGCATTGCATGTCCATAAGCGCACATACCGTAGCCGTTGCCACGCCATGTTGCCCTGCCCCCGTTTCGGCGATGATTCTTTTCTTTCCCATCTTTTTAGCCAAGAGAATCTGTCCGACTGTATTGTTTATTTTATGCGCCCCGGTATGGTTGAGGTCTTCGCGTTTGAGGAACAGCCGGCAGCCATATTTTTCGCTCATACGCCGAGCATAGTAGAGCGGTGATGGCCGTCCTACGTAGTCACGGAGCAGCGCATGGTATTCGCGCTTGAACTCTTCGCTTTCCAATATGGGGATGTACGCCTCTTGCAAGTCGTGTACACACTTATAGAGTATTTCCGGAATATAGGCTCCTCCGTACTGTCCGTAGAAGCCACGATTATCGATATTGTAATTCATGTTGAGGGTTTAGTGTTGAGGGTTTAGTGTTCTAATGCTTCGTAGAGAGCGTCGAGCGCATCGGAGGGATTCTGGTGTTCGCTGAGCAGTGTAACGAATTTTGAGCCAATGATGGCCCCTGCAGCATTATCCTGGGCACTTTGGAGTGTCTGTCGGTTGGATATACCGAATCCTATCATTCGTGGAGTTTTCAGGTTCATGCTGTTGATTCTTTGGAAATATGCTTGTTTCGTTTCGTTGAACTGTTGTTGTGCCCCCGTGATACTGGCGGATGACACCATATAGATGAACCCATCGGTATGTTGGTCGATAAGACGGATTCGCTCTTCCGACGTTTCCGGAGTAATCATCATGATGACACGCACATCGTATTTGTCGGCCAATGGCTTTACATCTGCTATATAGTCATCGAAGGGCAAATCAGGAATAATGGTTCCGCTGACCCCACATTCGACACACCGTTGGAAGAAATGTTCAAGACCATAGTGCATGATAGGATTGAGATAACTCATGATGACCAATGGGATTTTCACTTTATCATTAATGTCGTGAAGCTGTGAGAGGAGGATATCTAGCGTCATACCATTTTTCAAGGCTGTCGTGGCAGCTGTTTGTATGACCGGGCCATCTGCCAGTGGGTCACTGAAGGGCATTCCCACCTCGACCATATCGATACCTTTATCTTGCATGGCAAGGATTACCTCACCGGTGCCATCAAGAGTAGGACATCCCGCACAAAAATAGAGCGACAACAGTTTTCTATTATCCCGTTGAGAGAAGAGTTGGTTGATTTTGTTCATAACAGTTGTTTTAAGAGTTATTGGGGTTAGAGGAGTTGTTGTATGAACTGCTTGAGTGCAAGACCCGGGTCGGGCATTTTCATGAATTGTTCTCCGATGAGGAATCCCCGGTAGCCCACTTCACGCAGTTGTTTTACCGTTAATGGGTTTGAAATGCCGCTTTCGCTAACCCAACATGCCCCTTTTGGCAATTTCTCTGCCAATCGAAACGAGTTTTGCACATCAGTGACGAAAGAGCCGAGATTTCTGTTATTGATTCCGAACATGTCAGGCTCCAATTCCGCGTAATGCAACTCCTCTTCACCATGCATCTCCAATAACACCTCCAGTTGTAATTGGTGAGCCTCATTGAGGAGTGTCCTGCATTCGTTTTTTGACAAATCGGCCGCTATGAGCAGAACCGCTGAAGCTCCGCAGAGACGCGCCTGCAACAGTTGATACTCGTCGATAACGAAATTTTTGTAGAGCACAGGCGCAGAGACTCCTGATTCTCTTGCCACGGTGATGAAAGCATCGTCACCCCCGAAGAAATGGCTGTCGGTTAAAATGCTGATAGCAGTTGCCCCATTTTGTTGGTATTTCATTGGCACGACTTCAGCACTTGCATCTTTGTTGATCCACCCTTTAGATGGTGACTTTCTTTTAAATTCGGCGATGATACCTGTTGGAGAATCGAGCAATGCCTGTCGCATGGAGATTATTGGAGCGTTGTCAATCTTTCTTTCTACCAGCGTCAACAGTTCTTTATAAGGAAGTCGCTGTTTTATTTCCATCAGTTCCTTCCGTTTATGTGCTACTATGTCATTAAGGATGTCTGTCATATCACGAATTGATTTCTACGAATTTTTTGAATACTTTCAATGCCGCTCCACTCTCTATGGATGTACGGGCGATGTCAAGACATTCCTCAATGGTTTTTTCTCCCCTTTCGAGCACCTGTATACCAAACGCCGCGTTAGCCATAACGATTTCTTTCTGTGCCTGCAAGCATCGGTTTTCGAGTACGCTATCGAAGATATCTGCCGCCTCTTCTTCCGTTGCCCCTGCCACCAATTCGTGAGGTTGGGCAATGGATAGTCCCAGCTGTTGCGGTGAGAACACCCTTTCGTAGTTGTTAGTAGTCACTTTGAAGTCGCCAGTGAGTGATATCTCATCATACCCGTCGATGCTGTTGACGATGGCGTAGTCAATACCCATTTTCTGATATACATTATTATATAGGCGCATCTGGTCGAGATTAGCCACCCCAAGAAGTTGGCATTTTGGCTGTGACGGATTGACGAGTGGACCGAGGAGGTTGAAGAATGTTGGAAACTGTAATGCTTTCCTGATATGTCCCACAAATTTCATGGCTTTCGCGAAGAGTTGAGCGTGAAGGTACACGATACCACATTCGTTGAGCGAGCGGTTGAGCAAGTCGCTGTCTGCCGTGAACTTCACGCCATGTTGTTGTATGACGTTAGAAGCTCCGCTTGTTGATGTAGCTGCGTAATTGCCATGTTTAGCCACTTTGTATCCCGCGCCGGCAATGACGAAACACGCTGTTGTAGATATGTTAAACGTGTTTTTACGGTCTCCTCCCGTTCCCACCACGTCGATGTACCTGTCGGCTGATAAGATGGCGGGAACTCCCGTTTCAAGAATGCCATCGCGGAATCCTAACAGTTCATCGACGGTAATGCCACGCATCTGGATGGCTGTAAGCAGTGCCGCTATTTGTTCATCAGGAATTTCCCCTCTAGTAATGGCAAGAAGGATGTCATGTGTCTCATTACGCTGCAGTTTTTCCTGGTTGAGAATTCTGCCTAAAATTTCTTTCATTTCCATGATTGCTATGTTTTTTGATTTTAATTGATTTTTTTGAATAAAAAAGGGCCTGTCGTGGAACGACAGGCCTCAGTGTATCTTTTTTTCGATTACGCACACGGCTACGTTACTCACGACTTTTTGAATCTTGAGTAGCGCCACCACCATGCGTTAAAGTTCGAAAATGTCATCATATCCTTGAATTTGGTTGCAAAGTTAATGATAAAAATTGATTCTGCAAATAAAATGTAAGTTTTTTGCTAAAAAAAGATGAAATACTATGCTTTTCCAATAAAATCCAGGTTATGGTTGCTGAAGTGGCGTATCTTTGCGGTATGAGGTGCCCGTGAGGACACAGATGAGTTCACCCTTCTGGTTGGTTACTCGAACCTCAGCGTAGGGAATGCGGTGATGGTTGAATATTTCGCAGGCTTCAGCCGTCAAGCTATCGCCTTCTTTTGCTGATTTCAAGAATGAGATAGAGTTATTGATGCCGAAGGTGAGTTTACCGTGACTGTTCATGACCGCCGCTAATGCCAAGTCAGCCAGAGTGAAGAGTGCTCCTCCCTGACAAACGTTGCCACCATTGAGGTGTCGATGGCTGACAATCATGGTAGCTTTAGCATATCCTTCACTTATTTCAACAAGTTGGGCTCCGTTTTCTGCAGCGAAACGATCGTTTTTGTTGAGGAAATCCATGAGTTTCATATCCATTGAATATAAAGAGTTGAGTTATGCTGTGCAAAGGTAAGAAATAAATGAAAGGAATACGACAGTTTACGATAACGTTTTCAACATTAATGAGATTATTTTTCATGAAAAATTTGTTTAATATTCAAAAAAAAATGCTATATTTGCAAAATCAAACAATTGGCAGTTGGTAATAAGTTGATATGCTGCTTTGTCCTTTTGTCACATTGTTTCTATGTGAACCAAGCCCGCGAGGGTGTTACGAACTACTTAAAACAGGAACTTACCATCATTGACATTCAAGCGGTAATAAACCTAAGACAATTTTAACTAAACCTAAATATTTATGTCTGGAAAATTTAAAATCTTTCGGATTGCGCTCATGTTCATTCTGGCCATGGTGGCTGGAGGCATGTCCGCGCAAAACATCACAGGTAATGTGACCGATTCGAGCGGAGAACCCATTATCGGTGCCACGATTATGGAGACCGGCACCAGCAATGGCACCGTGACCGACATTGACGGAAACTTTACCTTGAGCAATGTGAAAGGCAATCAGATTACCGTCTCGTACATCGGTATGAAGACACAACAGGTGAATATTGCCGGCAAGTCAACCGTGAACATCACCCTCGAAGACGAGTCGACCACGTTGAACGATGTGGTGGTGATTGGTTACGGTACAGTGAGAAAGAAAGACTTGACAGGTGCCGTCAGCACCGTCAAGGGTCAAGATTTGGTCAAGGTACCTGTGACCAATGTCGCCGAAGCCTTGACCGGTAAGTTGGCCGGTGTTCAGATTACCACCTCCGACGGTTCTCCCGATGCCGAGATGTTGATTCGCGTGCGTGGTGGCGGTTCTATTACCGGTGACAACTCACCTCTATATATTGTTGACGGCTTCCCCGTATCGAGCATCAGCGACATTGCCTCGAGTGACATTGAGGACATCACAGTGTTGAAGGACGCTGCCTCCACTGCCATCTACGGTAGTCAGGGTGCCAACGGTGTGATCCTCATCACAACGAAGAGTGCCAAGGAAGGTAAGACCCAAGTGAGTTACAATATGTATATCCAGGGTAAGACCATCCGCAAGAAGTTAGACACGATGACCCCCAGACAATATGTACGTTACTTGTATGAGCGCCAAGCCTTACAGGGCAACAGTGGCATCAGTGCGTACGAGAAGCGTTTTGGTGCTTGGGATGACATCGACCTGTACGACTATCAGGCCGGTCACGACTGGCAAGATGAGATGTTCGGCAACCACGACATCTCCCAGAACCACAACCTGAGCATCAGTGGTGGTACAGAGAAGACCAAGTTCACGTTAAGTGGCAGCTATGCCAACGACAACAGTCTGATGGAGGGTAACGGTTACCGTCGTTACAACCTCAGTGCCAAGTTGCAACATGAGTTGTACAAGAACCTAACTTTAGACTTCGGTTTCCGTCTGGCTGACACTGAAGTGAAGGGTATGGGTACCGGTGGCGGCAGTTACAAGATTCGTTCTTATGATGCCATTATGACCGGCCCCGTGTTCGGTCTTTACGACCAAATTCAAGTAGATCCGGGCATGATGTCGGAAGAAGAGTACGAGGAATATATTAGTGGTACGCGTACCTTGAAAGACAGGGTGAATGACTATTGGCGCAGGAAGGATGACAAGCGTTACAATTTCAACGCAGCCTTGACCTGGAAAATTACCAAGCACTTCACCTATCGTGCCGAAGGCGGTTATGAGTATCTGTTTACCCAACAGAAAGACTGGTATGGAGCCCGTTCGAACAAAGCCGTTCAGGATGGTGGCAGTCTGCCAATGGGTGAGTGGTACAAGCGTGATACGTGGAAGATGCGCGGCACCCATACATTGACGTGGAAGCAGAAGTTCAACGACATCCACGATTTCAACGTTATGGTAGGTCAGGAATATGTAGCCACCAACTATGAGCAGTTGGGTACGTTGACCTTCAAATATTTCCAGAAGGACATCACACCTGAGAAGATGTTTGCCTCGATACAGAACAACAGCCATGCCACTGGTGCCCAGACTTTGGCCTCTACTTTGGGCCAAGAAGACCGCACCATCTCGTTCCTTAGTCGTATCATGTACACCTTGATGGACCGTTACTTGTTTACCGTGACGTTGCGTGAGGACGGTTCTTCGAAGTTCAGCCGTGGCAACCGTTGGGGTTTCTTCCCTGCCTTCGCTTTCGGTTGGCGCATTGCCGAGGAGCCTTGGATGGAGAGCACCCGCAACTGGTTGAGCAACCTGAAGCTTCGTGCCTCCTATGGTACCGCCGGTAACAACCGTATTGGTTCTGCCATGTTTGAAACTACCTATAAAGCCTACTCCAGTTCGAAGTATTACGGAGCCGGCAACCAGCAGAACCCCCATTATACTTTGAACAACTCCCAATTGGCCAATCCCGACTTGAAATGGGAGACCACCATTACCCGCAACATCGGTTTGGACTTCGGTTTCTTCCATGAGCGCCTGACCGGTAGTTTGGATTTCTATTGGAACACGGTGAAAGACCTGTTGGTGGAAGTGCCCATTACCTCCATCGGTTACACCTCGATGCAGCGCAATGTGGGCCAGACCTCGAACAAAGGTATTGAGTTGACGTTAAATGCCGTAGCTTTACAGCATAAGGATTATTCATTGAATTTCAATTTCAACATTGGTTACAACAAGAACAATGTGGACAAGTTGACCGACGGTGTTACCTCGATGCAGTTCAATTCGGGCGGTTTCTCCACCGACATGCGTGGTGCTGATGACTACCGAGTAATCGTTGACCAACCTCTTGGTTTGGTTTGGGGCTTTGAATATGACGGCATCTACGGTGTCGATGATTTCGAGACCTATGTTGATGAGAACGGCAAGACTCAGTTCCAGTTTGACAAGTCTGGCAACTATATCCTGAAAGAAGGTGTAGTTGACAATACTTTCCTGACAGCCGGCAGCCGTGGTGGTTTGCGTCCTGGTGCCATGAAATTCAAGGACCAGAATGGTGATGGCAAGATTGATGCCGACAATGACCGTACCATCATCGGCAAGACCCAGCCCAAGTTCACCGGTGGTTTCGGTTTGAACGCCACCTACAAATGGTTTGACCTGAGTGCCAACTTCAACTTCGTGGTAGGCAACGACGTATATAACATGGACAGGATGGTTGCTTCACAGAGTTACCGTAACCAATGGGCCGCCCTCCGTCAGGAGATGACACCTGTTACTCTTGGTGGTGAGTCGTGGACCTATCTCGACCAGAATACCGGCGAGATTGTGACTGACTACGAAACATTGAAAGCCATGAACGCCAATGCCACCCGTTGGTCAGGTCTGACCATGTCGGACAACAACCCCACCCCGAACTCCGCTTTTATTGAGGATGGATCGTTCCTCCGCTTGCAAAACATCACCTTAGGTTTCACACTCCCAAGGGAATGGATACAGCGTTTTGCCTGTCAGCAGTTCCGTATCTACTGCACCTTGAACAATGTGTTCTGTCTGACCAACTACAGCGGTTACGACCCCGAGGTGAACTCTGCTATCCGCAACTCAAAGACCAGCGGTCTGACCCCCGGTGCCGATTTCTCGGCCTATCCGAAGTCATTCTCATGGACTGTAGGTGCCAACATCACATTCTAAACCATATATTTACAAAGACATGAAAAAATTATATTTATATATTGCAGCGTTGGCCATGACGATGGGCATCTGTTCGTGTGAGGACATGCTCGACACCGAATCGCTGTCGACCGACAACCTGGAGTATGTTACTTCAAACGCCACCGACGCCCGCAAGATGATTGACCATGTGTATTCATATTTCTGTGAAGACACCTACACCTCGCGTATGAGCACCAACTGGATGCAAAATACAGATATCGAGGTTGGTTTTCTGACCAAGGCCAACACCGAAGAAGCCACCCGTCGTGGTATCTGGGCTTTGAATGCCCACCATTTCAGTGACATCAAGAATGCCTGGGATAATGGTTTTAAAGCCATTGACTTCTCGAATCAGATTATCGTGGGTATTGAGAGCAGCGACGCCTACAAGAATGGTGACCGCGATATGAAACATTTATTGGGTGAAACTTACTGTCTGCGTGCTTATTGGTACTGGCTGATGTGTAATTTCTGGGCCGATGTACCCTTCGCCACCACGCCGACCTCCAATACCGACCTGCACAATGACCCGCGTACCGACAAGAACATCATCTACAGCCACCTGATTCAAGACCTGATTGACCATGAGGCAGAGATGAAGTGGAGCAGCGAGGTAACCGTTGAGCGCATGAGCCGCGACTTTGCCCTGGGTTTCATCGCGAAGCTTGCTATGTTCCGTGCCGGTTATTCCATGCAGGCCGACGGTACGATGCGCCGTAGCACCGAGACTGGAGAGGAATACACCGTTCATTATGTTGACGAGAACGGCAATGCCGCTACCGCCAGCAGCGCCGATGACTACTACAAGGTAGCCAAGGCCTACGCCCTTAAGCTTATCAACCTGAAGCCCCATACCCTTCTGGCTAAATACAAGGAAATATTCGACAACGAGATTAACGGCTGCAATCCTGCCGACGGTGATGTGTTGTTCGAGATGGGCTTTGTTCCTAACAGTGGCGGTGATATCGGTTGGTGTCATGGTCTGAGTGTCGTTGCCAGCACCAAGGGAGCCGGTACCACTTATACCAACCTCATGCCGAGCTACGCCTGCTCGTTCGACCCTGATGACCAGCGTCTGCCCGTGACGTGTGTGAACTACCGTTACCTGTACGACGACAAGCAGGCCGCCACCGATGCTTTGGGCATCCAACCTGCCAAGTGGTGCCGCATGGACCTCTCTGTGACGAGTGTCGCCTCCAAGGGCACCGGTATCAACTGGCCCGTTCTGCGCTATGCCGACGTGTTATTGCTGTTGGCAGAGGCCGACAACGAGATTAACGGTGGTCCTACTGATTTGGCCCGTCAGATGCTGAAGCTAGTTCGCGACCGAGCCTTCAACAGTTCAAAGAACAAGAGTCAGAAGGTGGACGTTTATATAGCCGGATTGAGTGACTACAAATCATTCAAAGAAGCTATCATTAATGAGCGCGCATGGGAGTTTGGCGGCGAGAACATCCGCAAGTTCGACCTGGTTCGTTGGAATAACTATTCCGAGAAGGTAGTAGATGCCATCGAGTGGATTCGCAACGTAGCCATGAACTACAGCCAAACGAGCATTGTTAACGGCGAGTTCCTGTATGACAAGAACCAAGAGATTGTGCCTATGGATGCTGCCAATCGTTTGTATTATAACTACAAGAAGGGACAGGTAGTGTTTGAAAATGACTACTTTACCTACCGTGACCGCACAGAGAGTCCATACAATACCGCCGAGCGTCTGGCTGATGACGACATCAAGGCCAGTGGAGCCACCTACAGCGGTTTGAAGTATGTGAACTTCCTGGAGGCATTGATGAGCGTGAGCGATACTGATCCCGAGACAAAGCAGAAGTATGGTTCTTACGAAGACGAGAACGGCAAGGAAGTCGTTATCAAGAAAGGTATCTTGAATGAGCGTATCCGTTACTCCTGGATTGGTTTGACCGGTGGTGTGTTGGACACTGGTGTTGAAGACCTGACACCAATTCGTTCGAAGGTTGCTCCTTATGTCATGCCTATTCCGTCAGACCGTATCATGTCGTCGGGCGGTGTGTTGAACAACAATGGCTACGGAATACTTAATCCGTAATAGGATGTAGGATGAGCGATGAAGACCGAACAATAGCGGTTGAAGGATTGCCATCCAACCAATCAACAAGAAATAGCATTCAGAGATAAGAAACAAATAATAAATAGTTATGAAACCATTGAAATATTTCGTTATATCGCTGCTCGGCCTGTTAACCGTTGGTTTTGTGAGCAGTTGCGATGATGACCTCAAGGACGGCGATGCCCCGCGCCTGTTCCGTCCTGTGGCCTCATTGGAGACGAACAACAACTCAATTATCGCCTCTTGGGACAACATTGCCGGTGCTACGAGTTACACATTGGAGTTATACAAGGTGACTGGTACCGATGATGCGGGTAACAACACCTACGAGTTGTACAGGACTGTTACTTGTGAGTCATCACCCTACACCTTCAGTGATTTGGAGTGGGATGAGAAATACAAGGTTGCTATCACCTGCAACGGTCCCACCAAGTCGTCAGGTAAATATGAAACCAACGATGCGAGCATTCCATATCCCACCACGTTGAAAAGCGTGAAAACCATAGAGAACGCTGCTCGTATTACATGGGACAATGGCAAGAAAGAAGAAGCTTCTGAATCCTCAGAAGAGGAAGAGACAGAGGAAACGGATGACAGTTCCGACGACAGTAGCGATGCGTCGACCGTTACCATTATCAAGGCTATTGTTGCCGTTCCCGTGAACGGTGGTGAACGAGTGGTGAAGATTATCGACCAGAAGACTTTTGATGCCGGTTATACCGATATTATGGGCTTGGATCCCCAGACCCAATATTATTTCATCGCCTACACTACTGACGACGAGAGTGAGTTCAACAACTCCACCTATGCCGGTCGTTTGTCGGCCACCACAGGTAAAGCCATTGACTTTGACGAGAAATATGGTGCCGGTATGTGGGTGGATATCCGCGGTTATGACGAGAAGCAAGCCAAAGACACGTTGAAGAGTGAAACCTTCTGGAACGAAGTGATTACGCAAGACGGCATGACCATTATCCTCCGTGGTGACTTTGACTACAAGGTGAACAACAGTATTGCTTTGGACAAGAGCGTTCGTTTTGTTACCGCTTCAACCCTTGGCAGCAATGCCCGTTTCATCAGCAGTGGAGGTATCACCATGGCTAAGGATGCCCAGATTGATTGGGTGGAGTTTGAGAATGTAGATTTCATCAGCGACAAGGCCTTGAATGGCGACAATGACGTGAACACGAATACTGACCCGACTTGGGGTGGTCGTCAGGTGTTTAACATCAACGGCACTAATGCCACTTTGAAGAAACTGTCGTTCAAAGGCTGTACAGTGACCGGTTATCGTGCTTTCGTTCGCGCCCAGAAAGATGGTGACAATATCAATGAGATTGTCGTTGACAACTGTACATTGAACTGCATCGGCGACCAGGGAGTGTTCACCACAACGAACAAACTCGGTGACTGGAAACAGATTACGCTGAAAAACAGTACCGTGACTAATATCGTCATGCTGTGCGATTTTCGTGCCACCGCCAACCCATTGACGTTTAACATCGAGAACTGTACTTTCTGCTATGCCCCGAAAGAGACTACAGCCAATGCCAACACTCCGTTGTTGCGTCTGAACGGTAACAAGAACACCATTTCGGTGAACATCAGCAATACTTTGTTCGGTCCTTCGATGGCTACGGAGAAATCAGAAGGCGATGCCATTCACACTTACACCGCTGGCACGGCTGGCAGCATCTTCCTGAACGGTAATACCGGTGCCGAAGACACCCCGCTTCCTGTACCACTGGTGAGCGTGTCGAAGAGTTTCAAGACTAACTTTGGCTGGTGGGTCAACGACAAGGGTGTATCCTATCCTATAGATGCCTTGCAAGAATTGGGCATGGATGAGAAGACCCTGTGGAGTGCTCCTGAGAAGGGTGAGTTCCGTATCATGGCCAACTTGCCTGAGAGCGGGCTTGGTGCTCCGATGTGGCAATAAGCTATTCATTCATTCCAGAAGCACAGAGCAGTGGAGGCTGCTCTGTGCTTCTTGGTTCATAATAGAAGCGATAGAGGCTATAGACGCTATAGACGCTATAGGAGTTATAGAGGCTATAGACACTATAGAAACTATAGAGGCTTTAGAGTAATTATTTTGAGATGAAGAAATTATACGCGATACTATTTCTTTTCTGCGGACTGCTGATGACGGGAGGCATGGCAATGGCACAGGAGAAAACTCCCGCGTTTCCCGGAGCAGAAGGTTTCGGCCGGTATGTTACTGGTGGTCGTGGTGGTAAGGTGATACATGTGACTAACCTGAACAACAGTGGCATGGGTTCGTTGCGTTGGGCATTGAACCAAACAGGTACACGCACCATTGTGTTCGACGTGAGTGGTACCATCCACCTCACATCGGCCTTGAGCGTGAGCAACGGCAATGTGACGATAGCCGGTCAGACCGCCCCTGGCGATGGTATCTGCGTGGCCGACTATCCCTTCAGCATCGCTGCCAACAATGTTATTGTGAGGTATATGCGCTTCCGTTTGGGCAACAACAATGTGACATTGGACGGTGCCGACGGATGGGACGGACTGGGAGCCATGGACCAGAAGAATATCATCATTGACCACTGTTCCGTCAGTTGGAGTATCGACGAGTGTCTTAGCGTTTATGGTTGTGAGAATACCACCGTTCAGTGGTGTCTGGTGACACAGAGCCTGAAAAATGCCGGTCATTCCAAAGGAGCCCATGGTTATGGCGGCAACTGGGGCGGCAGTGGCGCCTCGTTCCACCATAACCTGATGGCTCACCACGAAAGCCGCGAGCCCCGTCTAGGTCCGCGCTATACCACCCAGTTAGACGAACGCATGGACATGCGCAACAACGTGTTTTACAATTGGGGGGGCAACGGCTGTTATGGTGGCGAAGCTATGCATGTGAACATCGTGAACAACTACTACAAGCCTGGTCCACGCACCATGCAACTCAGCACGACGAAACGCAAACGCATCGCCTCCATCGGCATCCGTACCAACAGTTACATCGCCAGCTATCCCGACTACGCCCCTACCCTTCACATGTGGGGCACCTATTTCGTTGACGGTAATGTAAACGAGAAGTACAGCGACGTGACCAATGACAACTGGACTTACGGCATGTATAACCAGATAGATGCCAGCGGCAATGATGGTCTTTACACCGAAGACGTGAAAGAACAGATTCGTTTGTCAGCACCCATCGATTTCATCTACACGACCACCCACAGTGCTGAAAAAGCCTACGAGAAAGTATTGCAGTATGTTGGTGCCTGTCTGCATCGAGACAGTTATGACGCATTGATGCTGAATGATGTGGAGAATGGCGTAGCCACCTACGGCACAAAAGGCATTATCGACAGCCAAAACGACAACAAGCCTGCTGATGCCGGTGATGACTGGAGTGCCTGGCCCACGTTAGAGAGTGAGGCTGCTCCTGCCGACAGTGATGGCGACGGTATGCCAGACACATGGGAGAACGCCAACGGGCTGGATGCCAACGATGCCAATGACGGAGCCATTGTCTGTGCTGACGGTTACACCAATTTGGAGAACTACCTCAATTCATTGGTCGCTTCCATCACCGAAAATGAATATGCCGGCGGCGAGGTGATGGGTTCCATTATCGAAGAAGGAGGTGAGGTAGCGAAGAGCAGTTACGAGATTTCCCCTGCTACTCATGAGACAGGCTGGACTTTTGAAAACGGCTTCAGCATCAGCTGCAATAAAGAGTACGCCGAGGGTAATTCTTGCGGCATGAAAGGCATCAAATATTCGCGGAACTCAAAATACACCATCAACATACCCGATGGCATCAGCATCGTGAAAGTCGATTTCACCGGTTTCAGCAATGTGAACGAAGAGAGCGCCTTCTTAGGCGAGTTAGGTGGAACATCGTTTGGTGAAACTGACTATGTGTTTCCTTCGCGTAGCGGTGGTGAGTATGTGACGCATAGCATAGAGTTGCCATCTCCCGTTGCCGGCGCATTGACGTTTACACCGAAAGGCCAGCAAGTGGTGTGGAACATCACACTATACACGCCCGCCTCGACAGGTATAGCCGAGGTGAATACGTCTGTTACCCGTCGCTGCGACCTGTATACCATTGACGGCAGATTGGTGAAAAGCGGAGCCCGTGAAGATGATTTGGAAGGGCTACCTAAGGGGATATATATCTTAGGAGGGAAGAAAGTAGTTAAGAGGTAGAGGGGGATAGGCTGGCCTAGGTGTTTTTAGGGAATTCTAGGAAAACTTAGGTTATTCTAGGCTATTCTAAGAAAACCTAGGCAATTCTATGGGATTTTTGGGAATTCTAGGATATTTCAGGGAAATTCAGGTTGCTATGGATGAATAAAGGAAGACTCGTGTTGAGTCTTCCTTTATTATTGGAGAATAGAGATATTATTCTGCTTAAAGAGATATTATTCTGCTTTAGGGGCTTCTTCCTTGGCTTTTTTGGCAGGTGCTTTCTTTGCTGCGGGTTTCTTTGCAGCTTTTTTGTCAGCGACCTTGTCGAGTTTTGCCTTCAGTTTGTCTTCCTCGGTCTGCATCTTCGCCACCTTAGCCTGGAGTCGCGTGATTTCCTTGTCTTTCATGGAAATCTCATCGCCTTGGTTCTTGATGGTGGTGAGCAGAGTCTCCAACTCATCATTCTCAATCTCTGGCGGATAGAGAGAATTGACACGGTTGATGAAATCGCCAAGTATGTTCATGTAATTCGTGAACGCATCAAAAGGCGACTGGTAAATACCCCGGTCGAGGCCCACATTCGACGGTTTCGTCGTCATGAAGCGGAAATTGTTCGATGCCTGGAGATAGTCCCAGTCCTGGTTGATACGCGGGTCATTACATATACGCACTCTGTCAGCCACCGAATAGAGCTTGTTGAATGCCTCTCGCTGCATGGGATTACCGAGCCAACAGCTCACGTCGCGTTCCTCGTCAACCCAAGACAGCGTGTCGGGCACATCCAGATTACCCACACTCTTCATCTTCATGCAAATCTCTGTAGGTGTAGAGAAGGTGATACCCTTTTCCTTGGCACATGCCGGCAGAGCCTTGATGAACTCGAGGATATTAGTAGATAGCGATTGAGCGATACCCAGAGCCGACAATTCCATGAAGATATTGATGATTTGTTCCTCTTCGGGCAGTTCGGCGATGCGTTGGATGTAACTGTCGGCGAAGAGGGGATAACCCTCCCACTCCGTGTTACCAAAGCGCAAGGAGATGTCATCGGAGAGCGTCACGTCGCGGAGCAGGAGTTTGAGGTTAGGTGCTATGGCACAGTTGTAGACATAGTGCGGTGATTTCCATCCCAGTACATGCTTAGCCCCTTCGGTAAGCATTCCCTTGAATCCCATGGCTGCTGCCTGTCCTCCGATATCATCGGAATAAATAAGTGACGAGTTACGCAGCACCTTTGGCTTTTGGTTAAAATATTCTTCGATTTTCTGTGCCTGTTTCTTCACTTCAGCTGCAAACGACTCCTCATTAATGAGCGAAGCCAGTCCGTGAGAATAGGGTTCGGCGAGGAACTCCACGCATCCTGTTCCGTTCAGTTCCTGCAGTTTCTCCAGCACTTGCGGCGCATGCATTTCCAATTGTTCGATACCCACACCCGAAAGTGAGAAAGCCACTTTGAATGCCTTTCCGTTGGCATTGATCATGTCGAGCAGGGTGTTGAGTGCCGGCATGTAGGAACGTTCAGCGATGTCGGTGATGGAACGTTCGTTCTCATAATCATCGTAATAATAATGGTCGGTACCGATGTCGAAGAAACGATAACGTTTGAGATGGATTATCTGATGTATCTCAAAATATAGACAGATTGTTTTCATGAATAAAAAATTTAAAAATTATAAGATTATAAAATTTAAAAATATAATAATTATTCCCATCCAAGGGTTCTGCGGTAGAGGGTGAGAATCCATGCTCCCACTTTTTCCCATGTTATCTGGTCGACCTCGCGTTTTCCCTCCTCCTGGAGATATTTGAATAGCGAGTCGTTGTGACAGATGGAATAGATAGCATCAGCGAGGGCGTGAATATCCCAGTAGTCAACTTTGATGCAGTTGTCGAGGATTTCTGCGCATCCACTCTGTTTGGAGATGATAGACGGTGTACCGCACTGCATGGCTTCAAGCGGCGATATGCCGAACGGTTCGCTCACAGATGGCATAACATACACATCCGAGTCTTTCAAGCACTCATACACCTGTTTACCGCGCATGAATCCCGGGAAATGGAACCTGTCGGCAATGCCTCTTTCCGCTGCGAGATAAATCATGGCATCCATCATGTCGCCAGAACCAGCCATACAGAATCTCACGTTTCGCGTGCGGTGGAGCACCATTGTAGCTGCCTCAACGAAGTATTCCGGTCCTTTCTGCATGGTGATACGTCCTAAGAACGTAACCACCTTGTCTTTTCCCGTATGGTCTGGACGTGGGATGTCTTGCAGTTCCTGTTTCAGAGGGTACACCGCATTATGAACGGTGAACACCTTTCGCGGGTCTTGGAAATAGTGGTTAATAACCGTCTGTCTTGTCAGTTCCGACACACACATGATACAGTCGGCGTTGTCCATACCATCTTTCTCTATGGAATAGACTGTGGGGTTCACCTTTCCACGCGAACGGTCAAAATCAGTAGCATGAACGTGTATGCACAGAGGTTTACCACTCACGCTCTTGGCGTGTATTCCCGCCGGGTATGTTAACCAGTCGTGTGCGTGGATAATGTCGAACTCTTCTGTCCGTGCCACCACTCCTGCAATGATGGAGTAGTTATTGATTTCCTCGTGCAGGTTCTTGGGATATCCACCCGCAAATTCCATGGCACCGAGGTCGTTAACGTGCATATAGTTGAAGTCAGCGTATATATGGTCGCGGAGTTTGAAATAGTAGTCGGGATCCATAATGTTCCCTACCCTGTTTTTCACATACTCTTTGTCAACATCGCGCCATGCGATGGGTACTGCATTCATGGCAACGATACGAGCCGCAGATTGATCTTCATCGCCGAAAGGATGCGGCAGGCATAATGTGATATCCATATTACCCTGAGCATGCAATCCTTCGGAAATACCGTAATTAGCTGTTGCGAGTCCACCAAATACATGAGGAGGATACTCCCATCCAAACATCAATACTTTCATACTCTCCTCCTATTACTTTTGATAACTATATGATTCCAACAGATTGAGCGTGCGCAGTATTTCCGCTACGTTCATGGCGAAAGACATGGCACCACGTCCATGGAACGGTGGGTTTCCATCGAACAGCTCACTGATAGTGCCGAGGCAATGGTAGTCCATCTCCTCCTCGTATCCCACCATCTGCCGTTCGATAAAGCTCAGACGTGTGCGTTTATAGAGTTTGAGGCATGCCTCCATGTAGAAGCCCCCGAGCCACGGCCATGCCGTTCCCTGGTGGTATGCATAGTCGCGTTGGGTTTGCGGTCCGACATACATGGGGTTATATCCCCCGCTTTTCGGTGACAACGACCGCAGTCCCTTCGGTGTAAGCAGTTCGCGTGTACACACATCGAGTACCCCTTTCTTCTGTTGTGCGTTCAGGGGTGAGAAGTCGAGTGCCACTGCGAAAATCATGTTCGGTCTGACGCTCCAGTCAATCATGTTTCCATCGACATAGTCGTAGAGGTATCCATATTCGTTAAGGAATGTATCGACGAATGCCATTTTGCATTGCTCGGCTATCTCCTCCAGTTTTTCAGCCCTTTCCGTCTTTCCGTTTTCTGCGGCGAGAGACGCATTGAATTTCAGTGCATTGTACCACAACGCATTAAATTCCACGATGTAACCAGAACGCGGCACTACAGGTCTTCCGTTTGCCGTTGAGTTCATCCATGTCACCGCTTTGTCACGTCCGTCAGTGCGCAGCAAGCCATTTTCTTCGAGCCAGAGGTTGGGATGTCCGTCATCAATGATGTAATCAATGATATCATCAACCAGTTTTCCGTACATCTGGTATCCCTTTTTCCTGCCGCACTCCTTGCAATACTGCTGTATGGCCCATATTGCCCAGAGAGGCACGTCGGGTTGTTCCATCTCGTAAATCTTTACCGACAGCGGTTTACCCTGCATGAACTCACGCAGTCCTTTTTCCGCCGTTTTCATGACCAGTTCAAAATAGTCCTGTTCCTCGATGGCGAGTGTCAATCCCGGCAAAGAAATGAACATGTCGCGAGCCCTGCACTTGAACCAAGGATATCCGGCGAGCAGGTATCGGTCATCGTTCTTCTCTCTCTTATGGAACTGATGAGCGGCATTGACGAGGCAGTGGAAGAAATTGTCACGCGGAGCTCTTTCTTCAATTTCCTTTTCAATGAGTTTTTTGAGCGTGCTGCTCTTTATTTCAGAAGTGGATGCTGAGAAGACGATGCTCTCACCTTTCTTTATGTCCATTTCGAAATATCCTGGTACGTAAAGGTCTTCGTTGGAAGCATATCCTCTTTCCTGTTCTTTCGGATATTCCACTCCCCTGTACCAATCCGGTTGGAAGATAAATTCATTTTTCTTTGAGAACTGCATGTACAGATCGGGATATCCTGCATACATACATGTCTTTATACCATTGTCAACGGGATGGTATTCACGCGATGCCGTATAGTTTTCATGAGTGAACTGCCTCACGCTCCTGAAGGCCAAGAAAGGTCTGAATCGCAAGGTTGTTGCTGAGTGTGCATCATCAAGCGTGTAGCGTATGAGTATGCGGTCTTCATAATGTTGGAAGACCACCTCTTTTTTGAGAATTACGCCACCGACGCGATAGACAGTAGTTGGCACTTTGTCACAGTCAAACATACGAATGTACTTGTGACCTTTAGGGCTGAAGTTGTTTCCCTGATACTTATGTAGTCCAAGGTTAAATTCGGCTCCATGTTGTACCACGGTAACATCGAGTGACGATAACAGCACATGGTTTTCATCGTCAAGTTCCGGTATGGGTACGACGAGCAGTCCATGATACTTTCTCGTGTTGCAGTCGACGATCGTCGAGCAGGAATATGCACCTGACCTGTTGGTTCTCAACAGTTCTCTTGGCAATGATTCCTGCAAGTTGGTCATCAATGCTTTTTCTAGTCGAAGATAGCTCATTGTTTGGTTTTTATTAAGGTTTAAAAATATCTGATTTAGTTATGATTATTGATGTATTCTTATCTTTTGTCAAAAGAATGTTCAAAGTTAGTATTTTTTTCCTATGAAGACAAGTATTGTAACAGTTTTTTCGACAAAAAAGACTTTTTTTATGTTATGTAGCAGGAAATAAGGGGAAAAAGAGAGTTATATGAATGTTTTTCCGTATATTTGCCATCGACTATTACTTCCAAGAAGTAAACAAGCCAACTGTTTCTAGTCCCTATTATACCAACATACTTAATACCATGACGAAAATGCTCCCCTATTCAGACCATGTTGCAGACTTATTCTGCTCCTGTTTACAAATATCCAACCCCACTCACAGGAACCTGGTCATTAATCATCTCTCCATCCGCTGTTACAAGCCAAAGGAGACCATCTACCATGAAGGAGATCTTCCCCTCAACTTATTCTTTATGATTGAGGGCAAAGCCAAAATATTCCGTGAGAACGCCAAACACGACCGTATTCTCAGGATGTTGGCTCCCTTAGAATTTTTCGGTTACCCCCCCTATTTTACCTCATCACGTTTTTATGTAAGTGTCATCTGTGTGGAATCGTCCATTGTGGCCGCCATCCCCCTATCAGTCATGAAGGAATTGATTGAGAAAGAGCCACAAGTTTCTCAATATTTCTTGCGTCAGTTTGCCATTCTGTTAAGCATTTCCGACCAGCGTGGAGAGGTGATTGCCCGCATGAACCTCCGTGCCCGTCTGTCTATGGGGCTGTTGTATCTCAGTTACAAATTCGGCATGGAAGAAGACGGTCAGACTTTGAATGTGAGGTTGACGCGGGAAGAACTTGGCGATTTGACGAACATGAATACGAGCAACGCCATCCGCACCCTGTCACAATTTGCCTCTGAAGGACTTATAAAGACACAGGGCAGGCGTATCCTACTGATTGACAAGGACCGACTAATGAATGAAATTGAAGATCCTGGTTTGTTATTAGAAAGTGTTCAAATAGGAAAGTATTGAATCTGCTATCATGATGTCTCTGGTTCTTATGGTATGATGAAGGAGATTACCTCCTGTTCCACCTCTACGGAGAATGGTCCCACGGGTGTGTTCATGAGTCGTCCGTCAATACCTATCGGTGCTCTTTCCGCCTTTTCCACTTCAACTGCCTTGGTACGATATGGATGCACATCCCTATGATTGAGTATTTTCCCGCTGTATAGCAGATAGAATCCTTCAAAGAGTTGTGTCACCTCGGGGTGGTACACCACTGACACGTCGAGCATTCCATTGTAAGGAACAGCATTGGGTGTGAATCCATATCCTTGAGCATTTCCAATAGACACAGACATCACCTTACGTTTGATAGTGTCGTCATTGATTTTGAGGTGCATTTTGTATTCGAGTCTTTGGAATACCATTTTCAGTGAAGACGGAATGATAGACACCGTGTTCACGCCCATCCATCCCGTAGTTTTCCTACGCATGTTCATGACCGATGCCACCAGTCCGATATTGAGACTGTTGTGGAAATAACGGTGACATTTTTCCCCTTTACTGTTCGTATATCGAATACATCCCAAATCGATTTTCCTGGTACGTCCTTTTTTCAGCATTTTGACCACTCCTTCGACATCATTTTCCTTGATATCCCAGAAATGGGCAAAATCGTTCATCTTACCATTGGGTATAACACCCAGTTTTATCTCGTCGCGCGTTTTTTTATCCGCCGACATAAGGCAATTGACGGCATCGTTGAGCGCCGAGTCACCTCCTACTACAATAATCGTTTTGTAACCATTATTGATAAGCATGGTAACAAGCCGGTCAACCGACGACGACTGTTCACTTTGCACGAAGTCGTAGTCTATATTATAGAGATTGAGTATTTTTTCAATTCTCTCCCATCTCTTCTGTGGTCTGAAGCTTCCGCTTTTCGGGCAGTAAACGATGCCCCATTTATTTGCGTCCATAAATTGGTAATTTTATAGTTGCTATAGGATTGATAGGTGTTATAGTATCGATAGTTGCTATAGTTTTTATAGATGCTATAGAGTTGATTGGTGATATAGGGTTGATAGGTGATATAGGGTTGATAGCTATTATAGTTATTATAGTTGTTATAGTTGTTATAGGAAGGATAGTATTTGGTTTATATTTTGGGAGAGGGGTTGTGAAGCATCCATCCAATGGATGTGTAACCCTCGTCGTTCCATGCCTCGGAACCATGTCATTTGACGTTTTGCGAACTGGTGTATAGCAATTTCCAGGTCATGCACCATCTGTTCGTAGGATAATTGCCCAATGACATAGAGGGTAACAAACTTATATTCCAGGCCATAATACATGAGGTCATCGGGTGTCACCCCACTGGCGAGAATCTGCCTTATCTCATCGACCATACCATTGTCCAAACGTTGTCGGAGTCGTTGTGATATACGTTGTCGTCGTGTTTCCCGATTGATGTCAAGACCGAAAATGATGGACGGTATGGCAGGGAACTGACGTCGTTGGGTAGGATGTTGCAGATTATATGTTTCTATCTCTATAGCCCTGATAGCCCTTTGCGGCGAATCCACATCCGTGGTATTATGCATGGTAGTTCCCGTCTGTTTTTTCAGCTGCTCAAGCATCTGAGTCAGTTCCTCAAGCGAACGTCCTTCCAGACTGTCACGCAGCTGTTGGTTTTGCGGCACTGGCGAGAGTTGGTATCCACGAATTACCGATTCAATGTATAATCCCGTCCCCCCGCATAGGACAGGTTGTTTTCCTCTTTGTACGATGTCGTTATAGGCATTGAGGCAATCCTGTTGGTATTCGAAGAGGTTATATTTTGTTCCCGGTTCGCAAATATCGATGAGGTGGTAAGAAATGTCATGTCCGTCTATATGGTAGTCGTCGATATCTTTTCCTGTTCCTATGTCCATCCTTCGGTACACCTGTCTGCTGTCTGCACTGATAATCTCACCATCGCACTGTAATGCGAGGTGAGTCGCCAGCGTCGTCTTTCCGCATGCTGTTGGCCCGAGTATGGTAATGAGTTTTTGCATTTGTTGGCAAAAATACGAAAAAAAAGCCGCCAACCCAAAGGTTGACGACTTTTTTATGTAAAATAAGAATCTTCTTATTTGAGTTCAGCGAGGTATTTGATGGTGCGAACCATCTGTGAGGTATAGGAGTTCTCGTTGTCGTACCAGCTGACCACCTGTACCTGATAGGTGTCGTCGTCGATTTTGCTAACCATGGTCTGAGTAGCATCGAAGAGCGAACCATACTTCATGCCGATGATGTCGGAAGAAACGATTTGATCCTCGGTATAGCCAAATGACTCGCTACCGGCAGCTTTCATAGCAGCGTTGATACCTTCAACGGTCACGTCCTTAGCCTTCACCACAGCGATGAGGATAGTGGTTGAACCGGTGGGTGTGGGAACGCGCTGAGCGGAGCCGATGAGTTTTCCGTTGAGTTCGGGAATCACGAGACCGATGGCTTTAGCAGCACCCGTCGAGTTGGGAACGATGTTGCAAGCACCGGCACGGCTACGGCGGAGGTCACCTTTGCGCTGCGGACCGTCGAGAATCATCTGGTCGCCAGTATAGGCGTGGATGGTCGACATGATACCGCTGGCGATGGGAGCGTACTTGTTCAGTGCGTCGGCCATGGGAGCCAAGCAGTTGGTGGTGCAGGAAGCGGCTGAGATCACGGTATCTTCGGGAGTCAGCGTTTTGTGGTTTACATTGTAAACGATGGTGGGCAGGTCTTTGCCAGCGGGAGCAGAGATAACCACTTTCTTGGCACCAGCCTGGATATGAGCAGAAGCTTTCTCTTTAGAGGTATAGAAGCCTGTGCACTCAAGAACCACGTCAACACCGAGTTCGCCCCAAGGCAGTTCAGCAGCGTTCGGTTTGGCATAGATGGTAATCTCTTTGTCATCAACGATGATGGAGTTTTCAGTAGCTTCTACGGTGTGTTTTCCCTCACCGAATTTGCCAGCGAATCCACCCTGAGCAGTATCATACTTCAACAGGTGAGCAAGCATTTTGGGGCTTGTCAAGTCGTTGATAGCTACCACTTCATAACCATCTGCCTCGAACATCTGACGGAATGCGAGACGACCGATACGGCCAAAGCCGTTAATTGCAATTTTGATCATTGTTAAATTATTAATTAAAGGGTTAAATATAAACTACATTCATTTGCCATGGGCTGCTTTCCCAATGCTAAAACATAAAAAAGTAAGCCGAAGAGGCATTTTTTCTTTAATTCGGGTGCAAAGTTACAAATTATTTATTATATTTGCAATCGAAATTCATCGAAAAAAAGGGATAAAGAGTATTAATTCACTTTTAAATATTATAAAAATTTAAAAATTATGGGATTTATCAAAGAGTTTAAAGAGTTTGCCATGAAAGGCAACGTAATGGACATGGCCGTTGGTGTAATCATCGGCGGTGCCTTTGGCAAGATTGTCAGTTCGTTGGTAGACGATGTGTTGATGCCTCTGATTGGTAAGATCACCGGTGGTGTAGACTTCACCAGTCTGGCTGTCACTTTAGGTGAAGGTGAGAATGCCGCCAAGTTGAACTACGGCACATTCATCCAAAACATCATTGACTTCCTGATTATTGCTTTCTGTATTTTCCTGATGATTAAGGGAATGAATAAGTTGAGCAAGAAGAAGGAAGAAGAGCCCGCTCCCGAACCAGAACCCTCCAACGAGGAGAAGTTACTTGGTGAGATTCGTGACTTGCTGAAGAACAAATAACATTAAGGTCATAAGGTTTTGAGGCTGCTTCACCTCCTGGTTTGGGAAGGTAGTCTGTCATAAACCTCCATTCTATGTGCTTCCAGCTGCGAAGAGTGGTTGGAAGCATTTTTTAACCCACCCCGCCCCCTCCCAAGGAGGAGAAAAAAAGAGTAAAATGGATTGCTTATGGAACGTTATGTGAAGATAGCTGTGTGGCTGATACCTGTAGTAGTTATCGTCGTATTGTTTTTGTTGTTGGCCGATATGTCAACGAACGTATGCGCCCGCATCGGTTTGGTATTTGTCCTGCTTAGCTACGGGCTGATTGTTTTAGGCAGTTATTCCGACAAGGAGCGTGCAGGTGTGATGAACCTGACGACGGTCATGGTCGCTGTAATTAACTTTGTTCTGGAGTTGGTAGTAGCTATCGTGTTCAGTTGTTTCATGCCCGAGAAGACGACGACAGCTTTCGTGGTTCATTTCATTTTGTTGATGCCCACTTTACTGGTGATGGGGCTCAGTTACTTAGCCAACAAGAATACCAGGAAGAAACTGGGAGATGAATGAATTCGAAGGATATAATACAACAAGCCCCATTGACGTTATGCTCAATGGGGCTTGTTATTTTGTGTTTAGAATTTCAGCGGAGGCCAAGCCTCCGCCTACGGAAAATGAGGTGAGAAGTGAACAATCGAGTGGTTACTCGAAGTGGAGGTACATATTGTATGTGACGGTGCCGTTGGAGGAGGTACCTGCATAGCTATCACCATCAGCAGAAGCATTGAAGCTCCAATTCCTTGGTAGGCCTGTGCTGGTAAAATCGAATCTATCCGAGGTGATATACCCCTCAACGTTCCACGTAACACCCACCTTATGGTTTTGGAAGGAACCTACATAATAATCACCTCCTTGCGGATACAAGGTAAAGGTGACATTATCGCCATTCAGTTTACCCTTGAGAACTACGGTACCTGACCGTTGAGTACTTTTACTCATCGTCTGTACAGGAGCCACTGTCTGTTGCTGCTCAGGTTGAGAAGAAGTTTGTTGTTCTTCTTGCGAATCTGAAGACGATTGTTCATCCTTTCGCTTTTGTTCCGCCTTGTCGGTTGCGGTCTGACCCTGCACCACCTGTTCGTCCTTAGGAGGTTGTTGGACACCGCCTTTGTCGTTGAGCGTATCGACGAGCAGCCATATTCCAAGCCCGATGAGAGCAGCTGCCAGCACACCTACCACCACCCACAGTCCCGTATTGTTCTTCTTCGGAGCAGGAGCATAGTAGGGTTGTGAAGCCGGTTGTCCATAATTGGGTTGTGAAGGCCGCGGTTGTTGGTAATTAGGCTGTTGTTGATAGTTGGGCCTCGACGGTTGGGCGATGCGCGTAGCATCGTCGCTCATGGGGTTGTTTGACAACTGGTTGCCGCATAGCGGGCAAAATGTTGACCCGTCGGGGATTTGGTTATGACATCTGTTGCAAAGCATAATTATTTAAGTTTACAAGTTGTCGAGTTGACAAGTTATTGTGGAGTTATTGCGTTAATGGTTTGTGAGTCGTTGAGTTATATTTCCGTCAACCGGAACGAGAGGTTCGACTGTTTTTGGTAATTAGTGAACTGTCCCGAATATGAATAACCATTGAAGTCACCATGGAAATAACCCGTGTTCAACCCACTCGGGGCATATTCCTCGAGCACCATGTAAGTACCGTTAATATATCCATCGACAGTCATTCGGTTGGAACTTCCTTGTGAGTGGTAGTAGTATGTGCCACTCACCTGTGTCCCTGACACGTAAATCTCCATCGTGATGGGATATTGGGATATTGACCCACGCATGCGGTGCTGTCCCTGGATAGTATATGTGCGCTGTGGTGCAGGAGCAGGTGCGGCCACCGGTTGTGCTGTTTTCTGCTGTGCCTGTGAAGAAGTTGTTGCGGTCTGTTGTGTGGTCTGAGCCACCTGAGCCTGTGGTGGTTGTTCATCACCCGTGCTTCTTACGAACATCCATATACCCAGGCCTATAACTGCTGCCACGAGAAATCCCACGATGCCATAGAGTGCTCCGTTAGAACTGCTTTGTTGCGGTTCCGGCGTATATACTACCCTTACATTATCGTTGTAATCTGTTGTATGATGAGGTTGTGGCTCCCTCACACTTACGCCGCACTTAGGACAGAATAATGCCCCGTCAGACAGTTCAGTATTACATGAAGGACATTTCATAGTCATGTTGTTAAAACGTTGCAAATTTACATAAAAAAACCGAAAGTCAAGTGATAAGGAGAATTTATTTGTCTTTTTCGAGGAAAACGTTTATTTTTGCATGATAAAGCACAACCGATTCATGTCCAACGCGAAAGTACTTCACCGCACCTATCCTTTGCTGCCCTCACAGGAAGGCATCTACTTCGCCTGGATGTCACGTCCTGAGGCCACCTGCTGGAATCTTCCCGTATGCATGGCATACGACAACGAGATAAACAGCAAGCGTTTGTTGGGTGCAGTGCGCGCCATTGTTTCACATCGTGACACGTTGCATTTGCGTTTGACCATAGATGACGACGGCCATCCCCGTCAGTACATCGACCCCGACATGTCTATCGATGTCATCTTCCGTGAGACAAGTGAGGCCGACGCCCTTGACTACCGTGACCACCATTTCGTTCGGCCTTTCGTTCCTATTGGCGATGAGCCTTTGTGTCGTTTTGAGATACTCCGTACCCCTGAGCACCACTACCTGCTGTTTGACATCCATCATCTGATTAGTGACGGTGTGACCATCTCGCATGTTTTTCTTGGACAAGATCTTCCCCGTGCCTATGCAGGGCTATCCCTTAACCGTCAAGACTATGGTATGCTCGATGAAGCATTGTCGCAAGAGTCATTTTTCAGCAGTGAGCGATACAAGACCGACCGACGGTACTATCACGACCGTTTTCAGAACCACCCCTTCACCCCCTTGTGCAGCATACCCTCCAACCCGTGGGGACAATATTTGCGGTCCAGTACATTTGTGGCAAGAGAAGCTATTGACCGATGGTGCGAGAAGAACGCAGTAGGTCCTAACATTCTTTTCTCCGCCGCTTTCAGTCTTGTACTCTCCCGTATGAGTGGAGAGCGCGAAGTAGCTTTTCTCACGTTGTTTCACGGTCGCAAGGACCGTCGTTTGCGCACAGCCTGGGGCATGTTTGTCAGCACCCTGCCCCAACTGTTGAGTCATGAGCCGACCGACACGATTGGCATGCTGTTGAGTAAACACCGACAAGAGCAATTCCAAGCACTGCGGCACAGCGTTTACCCCCTTACCCATTTCTGCAACGACCTGCACCGCGCCCCGATGACCACTTTCGGTTTTCAGAGCGGCCATATCCCCGAAAGCATCGCCTTAGACGGCCATCTTTATCCCGGCAAGCAGTTGACTCCCACCGAGAGCCGCAACGAGCTGAGTTGTATGATTTACGTGCATGAACGTGAATACGAGGTTCGTGTCGATGCCAGTTCGGCCTGGCATGACACCGCCTATCTGGAACGTTTCGCCCAGGCCGTCGGCACCATCGTCAAGCAGTTGACTACACAGACGATGGACACCCGCCTCGACCAACTGTCGCTTATCGACGAAGTAGAACGGAAACAACTGACAAACCTTGGCATGGGAGAGCCGTTAGCATGGCCCGAAAAAGAGACCTTGGCTAGTCTCATACTACACCAATGCGAACGCACCCCATCGAGTATAGCCGTTTCTGATGAGCGTAGCAGCATGACCTACCTCCAGTTAAGTCAGGCGAGTGATCATCTGGCATGTTCCCTACGCCATCTTGGCATTGGCCATGGTGACATTGTTGCCATCGCCCTCCCCCACGACCATCGTTTCCTCGTGACCACCCTCGGAGTGATGCGAAGTGGAGCGGCCTACCTACCCATTGACACCAGTCATCCCTCACTCCGCCGACAGCAGTTGTTGGAAGACAGTGGAGCACGACTATTGATAGATGACGTTTTTTACTCTTCTTTGGAAAGCGAATCCGGCACTGTTGACAAGGCTCTGGAAGCCATTGACCTTTCCCGTCCCGACGACATGGCCTACCTCCTATACACCTCCGGTACAACCGGCACGCCCAAAGGAGTGATGGTAAGCCATCGTGCCTTGTGCCATTTCGTTTTCGTCACTGCCCACCTGTGGCATCTTGACACGTCAAGCAGGATTAGCTGCCATGCATCGTTTGCTTTCGACGCCTCCGTAGAAGACCTCTACCCCGCCCTTACCTGCGGCGGCACCGTATATCTGCCTGACGAAGCAACCCGTCATGACCTGGAAGCCCTACGCCGTTTTATTGCCGACCACCATATCACCGGCGGCTGCTACACCCCCCAGCATGCCATGCTGCTCACCGAAGGGCATCCTTTGGATGTAGATTACCTATGCGTCGGGGGCGACAGGATGACACAAATACCATCGACCAGCGGTCGTTTATTGAACACATACGGCCCTACTGAGTTTACCGTCAATGCCACTTATCATGATGTGGACAAGACCAGCGATGGCATCATACCTATCGGCCGTCCCCTACCCAACCTCTGGGCTTTCGTGATGGACTATGCCGGTCATTTGCTCCCCAAGGGTATGGTTGGTGAGTTATGCCTTGGCGGTCCCCAGAAAGCTATGGGCTATTGGAAGCGTCCAGAAGAAACCGCCCGACGGTTTACCTACGTGCCCTCTGTCAATATGACCTTATACCATACCGGTGACTATGTTCGATGGAATGACAAGGGGTTGTTGGAGTTTATCGGTCGTCGTGACGAACAGTTGGAGTTGAACGGACAGCGCATTGAGCCGAGTGAGGTGGAGTCGATACTTTGTCGTCATGCTTCTATCAGTGATGCCTGTGTGAGCATTCAGACCTCGGGAGATCAAGGCATCCTCTGCGCACATTATATCTGCTCAGAGAAGTGGGCGGATATAGCACCATCGGAGGACATGGAACTATTGGAGAACGAATTAAAACACTATCTCCGTCAGCTTCTGCCTCCCTATATGATTCCACAGTTTTGGCAACGCGTGGAGCATCTGCCTTTGAATGCCAACGGCAAGATAGATAGGAAGCACCTAGCCCCTATCGTAAACAAAGCCCGTCATACCATTACAGCTCCTGCCAATGACATGGAAGAGCGGTTACTGTCGCTATTCCATCAGGTGCTGGAACGGGACGACGTTGGTGTCACCGAAAATTTCTTCGATGTTGGCGGCACCTCTCTAAGCGCGATGGAATTGGTATCGAAGGCCCGGGAAGACCATCTTGGTGTGGACTACGCCATGTTGTATCGCTGGGGAGATGTACGTTCGTTGTCGGCACACCTCGTCGAGTCTTCTGACAGCAAGCATGGGCTATGGCATATTCCACAAGGTTTCACCCCCATTCCCATTCCGTCCATGGGGCAAAGCGGTAAACACCCCATCGGCGACCTGCTTCTCACCGGCAGCACAGGCTTTTTAGGCTGTCATGTATTGGCAAGATATCTTTGTCAAGAGCAAGGAACGGTCTATTGTCTTGTCAGGGACAGCGACGAGAATGCTGCCCGAGAACGATTGTTGCACATGGTTGAGACTATCCTTGGTGAAGAAGAAGCAGAACGCCTTGCCCATCGTATTACAGTCATTATCAGCGACTTGTGCCGTGATGACGCATTTGAACCTTTTGAAGACATTCATGTGGACACGGTCATTCATTGCGCCGCCAACGTCAACCATTATGCACCTCAGGAAGCGTTGTGGGCTGTAAACGCAGAAGGCACCCGTCGTGTTCTCCGATATTGCCTGCGACATGGAATCCATCTGCTGCATTTATCCACCTTGAGTGTCGGCGGCATCGACAAAGAAGGCCGTTTCATATCATTGACGGAACAAGAGTATTACAGGGGACAATCGTTTATCGAGCCATACGATTACAGCAAGTTTATGTCTGAGCACATTGTGTTGGAAGCCATCGCTCATGACCACCTTTCCGCCACTATTGTCCGTCCAGGTTTTATCGTGCCGTCTGCCAGCCATCCCCATCTTGTTCCCAACCGTAACGACCTATTGATGTCGTTAGACCACATGGCTGACGATTTGGGCTTCCTACCCTGTCATTTAGCGTCCATACCCATAGCATACAGTTCTGTTGAAGAAGCAGCAGACGAAGTGCTTGCGATGTCAAAGCACCGGGATGGAAGCGTCATTCGCCATCTTCACAATCTTCGCCACGAAACATTCGGCGAGATGATGCTTACGCGTCATCCCGCCTTACGATGGGTAGAAGAAGATGAATTCATGAGGCTATGCGGACCAGAGAAGATGCGGTCCTACAGTATCGGGGAATTGTCCCTTATTTCTTCCTTCGGAAGAGCAAGAACAGCAGCAGAAGGATAATAAATGCCGCCGCTGCGATGGCCCACGGCTCTTTCCATATAGGCTTATCGGCTGTGGCCGTTGCGTTTTCATCCACCGTCAGCGAGTCCAAAGCATCAGGTTGAGCAACTGCCTTGATGGAATCGTTCATGTTCGGTTCGGGTGTTTCGTATTCCACCTTATATATATTGACGGCGTTGCCGCCACCGTTTTTCCGTCCTTGCGAAGTAACGATTACCCATTGTCCATCGCGTGAGATATCCAAGCCTACGGGATAAGAGTCACAGGGTATGCTGGCAATGGTCTGCATGGTTCGCGTATCGACCACGCACACTTCTGAAGCCGCGTTACAAGCCGCGAAGACAAAGTTGCCCGACGGTGATATTTCTATGGTACGTGCTCCGCCGCCCACCTTACACTCCTGCCAACCGGACACAGTGCCCAGTTTGCCGTTGATATTACGTGCCGCTTCGAGGAATTTCTCCAGTGGTATGCGCTGCACATATCCCGCATTGTTAATGCTGAGGTACAAGTATCCGTTTTTGATGACCAGGTGTCGAACGTTCGCCCTCATGCCCTGCAAGCGACCGAGGTATTCCATTTTCTCCATGTCAAAGACGGCGATGCCACCTGCTCCGCCCATGCAGCACACAAGGAGGTATTTATCATCGGGTGTAAACACTGTTCCCCGAAGACAATAGCCACTGTTAATATCGCGGTTGATGGCTACCGACTTGCTGAAGTTGAGTGGAAGGACATAGTCGACCACCAATAATCTCTCATGGTGCCAGTCACGCGGGTTATTACTGTCGATGCGTATCAGTCCCACTGTATTATTTCCCCAGTGTGTGACAGCCACGTATTTGCCGTCGTGTGAAGCTGCAATCATCTTGGGTAGCGGTCCCGTTTCCATCAATAGAATAATCTCATCTGTCTCAGTGTCAACCACCGCCAATGCCGACGGGTCTTGGGCATTAATGTCGAAAGTACGACGGTAGTACGGTGCCCAGAAATAGCGTCCGTTATGCGTGAAACATCCCTCCACGGGTTTTCCACCGAAGGTGTTGAGGTTGTTGGTATAATGAGTGAACGGATATAAGTCGGACGGTTTACTCCACAGCGAGTCTTTCGAAGGGTCACACTCATGGTGGATGGTTTTCAGTTTTTTGTTCGTCCCCATCTCAAAAACCACCGTAGCACATCCTTCGAGCGAGTTGACATAGTATTTCTTGCCGTTGGGATGGATGTTCACCGACTTCGGCGAATTGATGTCCGGTTCATGCGTCACCGCATCACCCATAAAGTTTTGCCGTTTATCAACATTGGTAATGGTGAGTGCTCCGTTGGAGGCTTTTACCTCTGTACCGAGTTTGGAATGGCGAAACACCTGCGCAGAGGCGGCCATGGCGAAGCAACACGCGATGGCTACGAGAAAGTATTTTTTCATGAAAAATGGTTATTTAGATTTATGGTTGCAAAGGTAAGGAAAATTATAAAATTAAAAGATTATAAAATTAAAAGATTATAAAATTAAAAGATTATAGACAAAAGGACAATTTTTTTAGACATAGGGACAAAGTTTTTTTAGACACATGAACAAAGGGACATAAGTAACTGACATAGGGAAAAAAGGGGATTTTTAGACACATGAACAATGGGATATATGTATATGATATAGAACAAAGGGGCATTTTTAGACGCATGAACAAAGGGATATATGTATATGATATAGGGAAAAAGGGGCATATATTTTGACATTTACCAATTTTAATTGCATGATACACTCTTTTTGCATAAAAATGAGTAACTTTGTTCCATTATCAAAAGAGTATTTACCTTTATGGTATGGAACTGTAAATTTACGGACAAGGAGATAAGAAGAAGCGTAGATTGTATGTGGGAAATAAAAATTAGAAAGAGATGATGGATTTTGCTGCGATAGATTTTGAGACGGCAAATAGTGAGCGGTCTTCTGTTTGCTCTGTAGGAGTGGTCATCGTGCGTGATGGTAAGATGGAAGATTCTTTTTACTCGCTCATCAAACCAGAGCCGAACTATTATAGCTACTGGTGTTCGCAGATACATGGGTTGACTCGCGAAGATACAGAGGAGGCTCCTGTTTTTCCCATGGTGTGGGAGCAGATTGAACCGTTAATAGAAGGGCTGCCGCTGGTAGCACATAACAAGGTTTTCGACGAAGGTTGTCTGAAGGCCGTATTTCATGTTTATCAGATGGACTATCCCGATTATGAATTCTACGACACGCTATATGCATCGCGGAAGGTTCTTCCATATTTGGAAAACCATCAGTTACAGACTGTGGCTGCTGCCTGTGGCTATTGTCTTAAGAATCATCACAACGCGTTGGCTGATGCTGAGGCATGTGCGAGGATAGCAAGGGAGTTGCTCTGATTGCCGTTTGACAAAATCGCCCAAAGATAGCACCGCCGAGGGAACCGAGAAGAAGCAGGAGCAGCTGGAGAAGAGGAAGTCCTAGATGGCCAAGGCACCGCCCATGGCGCGCATATTCATGTGACACATACCCGTATCGCACACAATACGGGCTTTTTCTGCGCAAAAATTGCCGCTTTCCATGCGTTTACCTCTCTTTTCGGCTTCAAACGTTAAATATTTAAACGTAACAAAATAGTTACGAAATTCTTTGTATAATAGTAACTTTATTGTTATCTTTGCAGTGTCAGAAATGACAAAGTGATCTTTAGACAACTGTCACAATGAAGTACAACGAGTTGTACAAGAAGTTGAGGAAACAAGGTTGTTTTCTCCTTCGACATGGGAAACGTCACGACATTTGGACGAACCCCCGGAACGGGAATTTGATCGAACTGCCGCGACAAGGAGCTCAAGAAGTGCCGAAAGGCACTTTGGAAAACATCTTCAAGGAACTCGGGCTTTAGCCCGGCTTTCTTTCCCGTGTTTTTGTGGTATCTTGTTTCAGGTCACTTTTTTATTTGATTATTATGGAAAAAAGAAAAATAACAGTAGTGGTTGAGACCGGCAAGGATTTGTTCTCTTGCTTCATGTCCGGGGCTGACGACCTTGGCTTCGGACTAATCGGCGACGGCACGACCGTCAGGAAGGCGATGGATGATTTCATGGCAGCCCATGACGAGATGCGGGACTATTACGCGTCGACAGGCAAGCCGTTCCCAGAATTGGAATTCGAGTTCGTCCTGGACGTGGGGGCTTTCCTCAACTATTATCCCATCAACGTGACCGCGTTCGCCGAATACATAGGCATAAACGCGTCGCAACTGAGGAGATACGCCAGCGGACTTTGCCAGCCGTCAGCGAAGACAATCGCGAAAATCCGCCAAGGTCTCGACAAAGTAGGACATGATATTGTCGGAGGCCGTCTTGTCGACCGGCCTGTACTTCAATATGTGTAGAAAGATCACTTTTCAAAGCCCCTGACCGTGAGGCTCGGGGCTTATCTCGGAACTAAAGACAAAAAGATATGTACTGCAAATGTAAAGAAACACCTCCGTATCCTCATTCGCATGACTTCTATATTGGGGAAGTCAATATATGCTATTGGTATGACAACGGCCACACCCAAGTGTGTATATCCCGAGCCGCTCAATGGAATACGACAGTCATCATAGACCGGGACGACTTCCTCCGCTGCTTCGACTACTGGGAGTGAAAATCTTTCATAACATTTACATACGCCATTAAAGACCGGTTTTCTCGTTTGGGAACCGGTCTTTTTTGTGCGCTTTTTCCGAACCTTTTTCCCATCTTTCGGTAAACAAAGGAGAACAGTTTGCGTGAAATATGGGAAAATAGAGAAGACTCCTCAAAACATTACAATGCACATTCAAAATTCTTTCAACGAGGGAAAATGGGAAAGGGAATCAACCATTAAGGAATACTTATTTGTTCAACATTTTTATGGCAAAAGATGTGAAATACGATTTGTTTTTACACTTAATGGATAAATCATGCTCTATACCAAAGAAAAAAAAGTAAATTTGTAGCGATAAATAGAAAACCAGGAGCAATCTATATGAAGACAGATAAACAAATGGCTGCGGCTGCTGCGGAATTTGCAGAGCGTTGGAAGGGCAGAGGATATGAGAGAGGCGAATCACAGCCTTTCTGGATTGACTTGCTTACAAATGTCTTTGGCATTGAAACCCCGTCTGACGGCTTTATTACTTTTGAAGACCATCGTATGGTGGATGCTTCCAACTTCATTGACGGACGCATCCCATCGACACGGGTATTGATTGAGCAGAAGTCTTTAGGCAAGGACTTGCGCAAGGGTATAGTTCAGGCTGATAAGTCTGTCCTTAATCCTTTTCAGCAGGCTCGCCGCTATGTAGTCAGTCTTCCTGTATCAGAACATCCTCGTTGGATTGTGACATGTAACTTCTCTGAGTTTCTTGTCTATGACATGGAACAGCCCAATGGTGAGCCAGAGCAGATTTTACTTGAAAACTTAGGAAAAGAGTATTACCGCCTTATGTTCCTCGTGGATGCCAAGAACGAGCATCTGAGCAAGGAAATGGAAGTCTCGATGCAAGCTGGCGAGATTGTAGGAAAGATTTACGAGGCATTGTTGAAGCAATACGATGATAATTCACCAGAAGCGCTGCGGTGGCTGAACATCCTTTGCGTTCGCATTGTGTTCTGTCTTTATGCCGAGGATGCAGGTGTGTTCACTCACGACCAGTTCCACGACTACCTTGTTCGCTATGATGCCGAGGATTTGCGCAGTGCGTTGATTCGTCTGTTCGAAGTATTGGATACACCCATTGAAAAGCGCAGCAAATATTTGAAAGACGACCTGAAGGCTTTCCCTTATACTAATGGCGGGCTATTCGAAGAGGAGATTGAAATCCCCCAGTTCACGGAAGAGCTGAAACAGACGCTGCTGCAGAATGCAAGCCTTGACTTTGACTGGAGCGAGATTTCGCCAACCATCTTCGGTGCTGTATTTGAAAGCACACTTAATCCTGAAACCCGTCGCAGTGGTGGCATGCACTACACTTCGATAGAAAACATTCATAAGGTCATCGACCCGTTATTCCTCAATGACTTGCGCCGTGAACTTGACGAGATTTTGGAGGAGAAGGTAGAACGCCAACGTCAGAAGAAACTCGATACCTATCAAGACCGTTTGGCATCACTGACATTTCTTGACCCTGCTTGTGGCTCTGGCAACTTCCTCACAGAAACTTATCTTTCTTTGCGCCGTCTGGAGAATGAAGTAATTCGTGAACGCTATCACGGACAGGCATTTCTTGGGTTTGAAGAAGTGAATCCCATCAAGGTGAGCATACAGCAGTTCTACGGCATTGAAATTAACGACTTTGCTGTGACCGTAGCCACAACTGCATTGTGGATTAGTGAAGCACAGATGTTAGCAGAAACAGAGAAGATTATCCGTCGCGACATTGATTTCCTACCGCTGAAATCATATACCAATATCCGCGAGGGAAATGCACTGAGGATGGATTGGGACGTGATAGAAATACCTTCAAACATTCCTACTATATATGCCAATAATGTTCATCTGATTATTGAACCAAAAACAATGATGGCTAGTGATCCTATTGAGTATGACGAACTGAATGTAGTAGCCAATCGTTTTGATGGCGATGCAAAACCCAACGTGCAACGCTACCAAGTGCAATATGATTATATTATTGGTAATCCACCATTTGTTGGGTATGCTTATCAGACAAAAGAGCAAAAAGAGGATCTAAATGCTTTGATGAAAGGGTTCGGTAATAACATCGACTATGTTTCAGGCTGGTATTATAAAGCAGCCCAGTTGATGAAATATAGTAAAAACACTCGTGCTGCTCTTGTATCTACCAATAGTATAACCCAAGGAGAACAAGTAACTGCTATATGGAAACCAATGTTTGAAAGGTATGGCATACACTTTGATTTTGCACACCGCACATTCCGTTGGGATAGTGAAGCAAGTCTAAAAGCTCACGTTCATTGCGTCATTATTGGATTCAGCTCATGTGACAACCAAAAGGAAAAGGTTATTTATCTAAATGACAATCAAAGTATTAGTGCAGAAAATATCAATGGCTATCTTTTGAATGCGCCCACTGCCTTTATTGAGAAAAGATCCAAGCCTTTATGTAATGTGCCACCAATGATTAGAGGTAGTTCGCCAATTGATGATGGAAATCTTCTGTTGACTATAGAAGAAAAAACAAATTATCTCGAAAAGGAACCACAAGGAGATAAATTCTTGAGGCCTTTTATGATGGGTAAGGATTTAATCGATAGAAAACCTCGTTGGTGCTTTTGGCTTTTAGGTGCAAATCCTTCTGAACTCAAAATGTGTCCATTATTGTTGAAACGTATTGAGGCTGTACGTAAATTCCGAATGGCAAGCAAAAAGTCGGCAACGGCACAAAGTGCAGCAACACCAACCCTCTTTGGCGAAATGCGCCCATGCGATAGCGATTATGTGGCAATACCGAAAGTTTCCTCGGAAAACAGACGCTATATCCCAATCGATTATCTAAAGGCAAACATCATTGCTGGAGATAAACTATTCCAAATGCCCTATGCTACACTCTATCACTTTGGAGTTATCACCTCAAATGTTCAAATGGCATGGATGAGAGCTGTCTGTGGTAGGCTTAAGAGTGATTACAGCTATTCAAACACAATCGTCTACAACAATTTTCCTTGGCCTAATCCAACAGAAGAACAGAAGATAAAGATAGAACATACCGCCCAAGCCATTCTTGATGCCCGTGCCCTCTATCCCGACTCGTCACTGGCCGACCTATACGACGAGCTGACGATGCCTGCAGAACTACGTCGTGCCCATCAGGACAACGACCGCGCTGTTATGCAAGCATACGGTTTCCCTGTCAAAACTATGACCGAAAGCCAATGCGTAGCTGAGCTTTTCAAACTCTATCAAGAAATGTCAAACGTTGTGCAAGATTCACAACAAGGCAAAAGAAAATAGATAAGATTTTGGTCGGAGTTTAAAATGCTAATAATACTCAATTATTAATTCCTCGCTGACATTGAAGTCATCATGGAAGCCGTCGTCGTACTTATATATAATTCGCAGGCCTCGATAGGTGGAGGGAACTTTCAGGGAATCTAACAGATGCCATTTGGGACGGCCAAAATCGTAGGACTCCCTGTCAAGGATAATGCGATTTGAAATGAAGTCGAAGAAATAATAACCACCACCGATGCACTGGTCACCCGGCTTCAGCAAGTCTTTATGCTGGTTGACCATGCCAAGACGGAAATAGCCGTCGATGGTGATGATAAACTTTGGTAGATTCATACGTAATTATTCATCTTGTATTTCAGAATCATTTAATACTTCTTGAAGTTGTACTTCTCCCTTAACTCTGTCTTTTGTTCGTCACTCAAGCTGGTGAAATAGCCTTTCCATCCAGGACAGAAGTTAATGTGCCAACGCCAAAACCGTCCCAAGAATGACTTGGGGTTCTTGTCGTAATGCGCTCTGAGCTTGCAATTTTCACATTTCTGTTCCATAATAGTTTATTTCTTTTTATACTTGTTCTTTACAATCTCGTATGAGTTTCGTGTCAATTCCCGAAGAAGGTCGTCTGAAGCCGTGTCTGGATTGATTCCTATCCAATATTTGGGTGACATGTTGGACGGTTTGCCGATGCAATCGTACTTCTCTTTCAGTTCTTCGATACGGTCAGGATGGCATTTCAGCGTGATGACACTGAAGCTGTCGCAATCAAAGAACGAAAACATGTGACCATGCACATAGAACACCAATACGCCACTGGCATGATGGAAAGCCGTAAAAGGCAGTTTCTCTTCCACGTCTGCGCCCAAGGAAAGGCAAAACTCACGATAATCCTCTATATTCATTCTTCAAGTTTTATAGTTATTCCAGCCCTATGCGCCTATATCATTTGGCATTTCATTCCACGCTCTTCCCCAGTTCAAAGGCCTCCTGCAACTTTGCATTGCCCTCTATGGCATGCGGTTTATTCACGCCTCCGCAAAAGAGAGTGCCAGCCAGACGGCTCTTGGGATAACAGGCAATCCAACCACCCAGTCCCGTCTCAGCACGTTTCGGAGTGTCCGGGTCATCGTCAGCTGCAGTAGTCAGCAGGTAGATATCACGGAACTTGTAATCCCTACCGTACATAGCATTCATACGGTCGATGAGGGTCTTCATCTGTCCACTCATCTCGTAATAATAGATGGGTGTCGCCCATGCCACGACATCGGCCTCCAATACCTTAGACATAATGTCGTTCACATCATCCTTGATGACGCAACGGCCTAGTTTATGACATCCCAGACAACCTTTGCAGAACTGGATGTTCTTACCTGTTAGTGAAATCTTATCCACATCGTTTCCAGCAGCCTTGGCACCTTCCACAAATTTGTCAGCGAGCATGTCGCTGTTTGAACCGTGACGAAGACTCGTCGAAATAACAATTACTTTTTTCATATTATAAACTCTCCTTTCCATGTTAAGATTATAGTGGTAGGACTTATTGTCTTATCACAATTCCATTATTTCCCTTTGTACCACTCATGTAACACATACCATGCTTTCTTACGTTCGCCCTTGTCGCTGACGAGTCCCTTCCTGTTATAGAAGTCCTGAATGCCGGTGAGCACGCGACGGGGTGAACGAAAATCTTTCAAAATCCAGGGCGTGGTACCCGAGAGACCGTCAATCTTGTCGAGCATGGCAATGTTCTCCCGATAAAGGTTTTCTTGGAACTCTTCCGTCCAGCGCTGATTCTTCTCACCATGCAGGCCGTACTTGGCACCACCTCCGAACTCGCTGACAATGACAGGCTTTTCGTAAGGAATCTCCCAACGCATCTTCGGTGCATCGTTCACATCGCGATACCAGCCGATGTATTGGTTGAACGACACCACGTCGACATACTTGTTCATGTTGTCCTGCAGGCGGTTCACGTAGTTCGAGGCACCTGTCACCTCCATTGCCATCGAGATAAGGCGGGTGCTGTCTTGGGTGCGCGCATAGGTAGCGAGTTTACCGAGGAAGGCATCGCGCTCAGCAGAATGTGGTGTCTCGTTGGCTATTGACCAGATGATGATGTTGGCGCGGTTTTTGTCGCGAGAGATCATATCGGTAAGCTGTTGCTGGGCGTTCTGGTATGTTTCTTCATTCTTCCAGTCGATAGTCCAGTAGCAGGGTATTTCGCTCCACACCATGATGCCCATCCGCTCGGCCTCGCGCACCATATACTCATTATGAGGATAATGAGCCAATCGCACAAAGTTGCAACCCAATTCTTTCGCCCACGTCAGCAACGTGCGGGCATCCTCAGGTGAGTTGGCTCGTCCGCCACCGTTGGGTTTCTCCTCATGCATACTTACGCCTTTCAGGAAGACGGGGTTGCCATTGAGCAGAATCTGTTTACCGCGTGTCTCAATGGTACGGAAGCCTATCTCATCACTGATGGTCTCGTCGTTCAGCATGAGCTCGACGTGATAAAGCTTAGGATTTTCAGGCGACCACAACTGGGGCTTGGCAATGAAATGCAGGGAGGCCTTTCCCTCTTCGTTTGTAGTCAGGGTTTCGTTGATTTTCAGTTCGGGTATGCTTAGCCTCACTTGCAATCCGGCCTCTGGCTTATTCAGTTTGACATCAAATAGTAATTGTTGTTTTGTTTGAAGTTTGTCGCCCTTTCTCATAAAGGGTTTCTCGATTTGCAGCGTATAGTTCTCTATGTATGTCGGGGCAACACTCAGTAGCAGCACGTCGCGGGTGATGCCACCATAGTTCCACCAATCGAAAATCTGTGTAGGAACAGCCGAAGCGCTACGTTTGTTATCAACCTTCACTATGACAAAATTACGACCCTCGTGCAGCAAGTCGGTCACGTCAAAGTTAAACGAGGTGAAGCCTCCCACATGATGCCCTGCCTTCTTTCCGTTCACATACACATAACAATCATAGTTCACGGCACCGAAGTAAAGCAGCGTACGACGATTACCCTGAGGCTGGTAGTCGAAGTAACGTTGCAGCCACACCGTTCCTTCGTAGAAGAACAGCCGTTCGTCCTGTGTATTCCAATCGCCAGGAATCTTCATCGTCGGAGCCGCATCGAAGTCATACTCTATCAAGTCTTCGGGCCGTTGTGGTTTGGCATTGAGCATAAAACCCCAGTTGATAGGGTTCATGCGATAGTCATAGAATCCCTCCTCCTGAACATCTACGATGTAGTGCCAATCACCATTGAGCGACACCGTCTGACGGTTCATCACGTTCATCACTTGCGGTATCTCCTGTGCCCATGCCCCCATCACTCCCACGACGGCAAGCATCATCGTTAAAAGTATCTTTTTCATTTACATGCTCAACTTTAATATTTCTGTGATATCCTCGGGTTTCAAGTTAAGATTTCGTTTCATATTGCCACTGCCATAGTTCAGCAGTACGAGGTCCCAAAATGGGTTGATTCATCCTTGAGATAGTTCAAAGACTCATCACCAAAATAAAGTTTGGTGAGATTATGGAACGAAAAGTTTCCCTGCATAGTTCATTTTGTTCTTTGTTTGGCTACAAATTTAAGAAAAATCCTCCATATCACCGTGATACGGAGGAATCTTTTGTGAAAAAAACTGGAGAATGGTTTCGTTTATTATAATCCTTTTACCCAAGTCTCCAATTGACCTATGGTCTTCTTCTCTCGCGCCTCGGCAAAGTTGGATTAAATTCCACTTTGCGCTCGCAGCTCGTTCAGTTCCTGTTTACTGACGCGGTTTAAAAGTTTGCCTTCCTTCCAATTCACTTCAGGATATGCAGCTTTCAAGTCCTCACAGGCTTTTTTGATGCTGCTGCCGCCAGAGGTGGCAAAGGGAATGACAGTCTTGCCCTTGAAGTCGTAGGACTCCATAAAGGTGTTGATAATCGTCGGAGCCGTGTACCACCAGATGGGGAAACCGACATAGACCACATCATAGTCCTGCATGTTCGTCAGTTTGTCTGCGATGGCAGGACGAGAGTTCTTATCGTTCATCTCCACCGAGGAACGGCTTTGTTTGTCCGTCCAGTCAAGGTCGGCATCCGTGTAGGGTTGTGCGGGCTTGATTTCGTGCAGGTCGGCACCTGCCACTACTGCCAGTTGCTCTGCGGCACCCTTCGTTACGCCGGATGCCGAGAAATAAGCTACCAAAACTTTCATTTGTTTCTTTTCTTGTTTTTGCGCACAAGCACAAATGCTGAATGCCATCAACGCTGTGCAAATGATAGTTGTAATCTTCATTATTGTAACTTGTTAATTCCTATACTCTGATGGTGTCATGCCGACCTCCTTTTTAAATAGCCTTGTAAAGTGTTGAGGATACTGGAAACCGAGCTTATAGGCCACCTGATTGAGGGTCAGTTCCTTGTCCATGACATACTGCTTCGAGAGGTCGATGACCTTGTTCTGAATGTAGCGCTGTGCCGTCATGCCCGTTTCTTTTTTGATGAGGTCACCGAAGTAGCCGGGCGAGAGGAACACCTTCTCTGCGAAATAGGCGACGGAGGGCAAGCCCTTGCGCTCTGCCTCGCCACTGCGGAAGTAGGCCTCCAGGTCGTGCTGGAAGCGGGTCATGATGTCGCTGTTCACCTTGTGGCGCGTGATGAACTGGCGGTCGTAGTAGCGCATGCAGTAGTCAAGCAACAGGCCGATGGCATCGGTGATAAGCGTCTGCGAGTGCTTATCGACGGGGTGCTGCAACTCTTCCTCGATGTTGTCGAGCAGGTCGCTGACGATGCGTTGCTCACGCTCCGAGAGGTGCAGGGCCTCGCGCTGGTCGTAGTCGAAGAACGTATAGTCGTGGATGCGCTTGGCCAACGGTGTGCCGTAAATCAGGTCGGGATGGAACAGCAGTCCGCGTGAGGGTGGCATGGGCTTCGATTCGTCCCATTCCACCTCAACCACCTGTCCTGGCTTGAAACTCACGACGGTTCCATCCTGGTAGTCGTACTTCTCGCGTCCGTAGCGTATCGAGCAGCCCTCGCCCTGCTTCAGGAACAGCGCATAGAGGCCGTAGTTCAGCCGCGTGTGGTTCATATCAACCAACGGTTCAGGGTGGTTCACCACCGTTACCAGCGGGTGCAGCGTCTCCCATCCGTACAGTTTGTTATATGCATCGACGCTATCTATTTGGATAATCCTATCTGCCATTGACTATTTAAGATTGATCTTAAAGAATTCTTCCAGTTTGTCCCACGGAATCATGTTCTTTTGCTGTCCCTTACCTGCCTTTTCCTTATAGCCGCCATCGTATAAATCGCAATGTGAGGCGTCGGAAATAATAAGCAACTCTTTGTTCTCTGGATTGGGGTTGGGGGCGCCAACAAACTTATAGCCATCAGCCTTTCCCTCCATCATATACTTATAGGCTGCCTCGCCGAAATATCGTGAATGGGCTTTTTCTCCGTGCATTATCATCACAGCAGAACGAATCTCGTTGATGTAGTAGAGGAAGCGGGCGTTGGAGTAGCCTATAGTGCCGACGACGCGCCAGCCATCGTTAGAGTTGCCTGAGCGAGCGTGATAGCCACGTGGAGTTTTGTAGTAGTCGTAGTAATCCTTCACGAACTGGGGTGCATCATCCGGTAGCGGGTCGATGACACCACCAGCCATTGCCTTGGGGTCTGCCAGACGCTGCTTGGCAAGAGCCTCACGGGCAGCATGGCGCGACTCCTCCTTATCCTCGCTGTCGTAATAGCCGTTACCAGCGACGCGGGTCATGTCGTACATGGTACTGGCTACCGTAGCCTTGATACGGGTGTCGGCAGCGGCAGCATTCAGGGCGATGCCTCCCCATCCGCAGATGCCGATGATGCCAATCTTCTCTGCATCGACGTTCTCCAACTGCGAGAGGTAATCGACGGCAGCCATGAAGTCCTCGGTATTGATGTCGGGCGAAGCCGTACGACGGGGCTCACCGCTGCTCTCACCAGTGTACGACGGGTCGAAGGCCAGCGTCACAAAACCACGCTCCGCCATCCGCATGGCGTAGAGTCCACTCGACTGCTCCTTGGTGGCTCCGAACGGGCCGCTGACAGCAATGGCGGGCAGCTTCCCTTCGGCATCTTTCGGAGTATAGAGGTCTGCCGCCAGCGTTAAGCCGTACTGTGTCTCAAACGTCACTTTCTTATGGTTCACCTTTTCGCTCAGTGGGAATACCTTGTCCCACTCCTGCGTCAATTCCAATTTCTGTTTCATATCCTTGTCTGTACTTTGTTTCTTGTCCGTGCAGGCTGTCAGCACTCCCGCAGCGAGCACGGCTAATAATACTTTCTTCATATCCTTCATTTAACTATTTTTCGTCCGTCTTTAATATATATGCCTCGAATTGGATTCTTTGCCCCCACACCATTGAGACCGATGAATTCGTCAGAGACCCTTTTTACAGTTGAGATGCCATGGATTGCTGTTGTGCCATTGTTGATAGATAGCATCACGCTAATGTTGCTCTCGCCAGCATGGAGAAATGTCCTCAGTTCGCTCTCCGACAGCCCGTCGATATGCCCCAACCGGGTGTAGCTCCATGAGTTTGTGCCATAGAACATACATAAGTTGCTGCCGTTGTAAAGCATGATGTCGCCAGGCTGAGCGTTAACCTGCTCGTTACTTGTTGTCAGCGAGAAACCTAATGCACCCCAGATTTCAAAACCACCACTGGAGTTCAGCGTCACCGTGATAGGGGCAGACTGTAGTCTCAATACCAACTCCTGAGTTGCAGAATTATTGACCAGCGTCACCGACTTCGTCACACCGCCGATAGTGAGGTACATTTTCTGTTGAGCATTTACTCCCAGTGTCATTGCCGTTAATGCCATAATAATCAGTCTTTTCATACCTGTTGTTATTTGAACTTTGTTCGATACCGCTCATGATTGGAATAGCTCGAATGGTATTCGGCTCTTCACTCGCTCCATCGCAGCTTTCTCGGAGGCAAAAGTACGGACATTATTTTATATACACGTTATACAGATTTTGGAAAGAATTACCATTTTTGCGGATTGTTACTTCGTCCCCATTTGAACTTCGTTTGAACTTCGTTCGAACTCCATAGCGACTCAGCAATGTCCAAGCAAGCTAGACATTGCTCTTACCGCTCCGTCCTTTCATCTCTTCGCCATCCTTGTCATATTGTTTACGTTTTCCTGTAGGAGGCTCTGTCAAGGTAATCTTCACAACAGCTGTACGCTCAAGGCTACGTGCTATGGCATCTTCAAAGGCATCCATGTGTTTGGGAAGGAAACGCTGGCAGATGGCTCTTAGTGCCTCAATCTTTTCGTTTCTATCTGTCACCATCTCAGCCTTTCCAACCGCCATTGCCGATTTATACTGGAGCGTGAAACTTCCATCCTTAGGGCCAACAGTCGGAACACACTTGGTGACTGCCGACAAAGCCACTGTCGGATTAGCCGCTATGCAATCCAACTTATCACCCTCCAAAGCACAATGAAAGTAAAACGTCTTATCGTCAATACGAGCCAGCGACAAGGGTACACCGTAAGGCGTACAATCTGGCCGCGTAAAACAGACGGTGACATACGGTGCCTTATCCAATACCTCTAAAGAGAAGGTGGCATCCATTTCTCTACTTGCTTTTCTCATAGATTCTTCTATTTAATGGGGTCTGAACAATACTCTCTACGTCCGCATTCCTTGCAGAACTTGCCAATCCACACGTTATCGAACTGTTCAATGGCGGCCTCAAGCATTTCCGGGTCATCGGTCAGGATGCCAGCCTCGAAGTTTCTCTTTTTAGGCGATTTCATGCCCATGCCAGCACCTGTCAGGTTAGCAGAGCCGATGTAAGCAACGGAACTGTCGATAATGATGAGTTTGAAATGAACTCTCGGACAAAGCACGCGCTCCAATCCGTCGTAGAGGATGGGATGCTTCTCGTGATCCTCCCGCCATGCCGTTCCAGGTTCTTTGGCATGAATCAGCCTGACCTCCAGCCCTTTTTTAAGTAAGGATGCTATCTGTGCAAGGAATGGCTTGTCATCGACATACAGGTCTTTGATGTCTGCCGTTCCAATCCACACCGTCTGTTTGGCCTTACCAACCAAAGACAGGACTTCTTTGTAGTGGCTCTCGTCTGCTATGTACTTAATGAAGCTCATTTCTTCTTAAGTTATAGATAACATTCTTTTTTCAAATTTGAAGAGTCCATCTTCTTGGTCAAACTGGTCAGGCATATTGGGGTCAGGATGATGCTCGTTGAAAAATTCAACAGCATGGAAACCACAGCGGTTGATATAGAAGTGTATGTTACGTCGGTCGAAGTACGGTGTACAAGTTTCCCACACCATAACCTCTGGATGCAGGGATTCAATTTCTCTCCATATAGCCTGTCCGATACCCTTGCTCTGGGCTCCCACTTTCACGTAGAGAAATGCTAGTTCACCGAAAGTGCCATTAGTGGTAATAATAGCACCACCGACTCGCTGGCCGTCAGCATCAATCGCTTCGTAAGCCTCAGCACCTTCTGCTTCCAACGACTGGTAGAAATCCCTGTCGGGCAAGACCTGCCATTGGTTACTCTCTTCACCATCTTCTTTATTATATGCCTCAAAACCATATTGAAAAGCTTCCTGCATTTCTTCCTTGAAGGCAATGACCGCATCCGATCTTAGGCGCAATAGAAAAATCCCTCCTTTGCGATTACCACATTTGAAGGATAGGATCTGGTCACCCATCTCCTTCTGCATTACCTCAAACACACTATCACCAGTGCAATGACTGGTATAAAACCGTGTATCAGGGTAACGGTCTTTCAGTATTTTTGCCAAATCAATTAATTCCGGCTCCGACTCATACCCATCGAGGAGGTGGAATCCACCAACAACGGTCTTAACCGGATAGGGACATGCTGCTAAAATATTCTCCAAGCCGCTATGAGCACAACCCGTAAAAAGAAAGCCATCTGTATATAACGCCAGTTCGTGACGGAAATCATCGAGCACATAACTGCCGTCTTTATTCTGAACAAACAGATGTTGGTTCCCTTTCGGCATCGGGTGTGTCTGGGGAATATGGGCTATGACATAAAGGTCTTCGGCTATTCTGCATGAATCATCAACAAGTATCAGCCTCTCCTTTACATCCTCTGGCCACGGTGCCGTGATGCTATGCAGATATGTCCTTTTTGAATAGAATTTGCCATTGACAGCATGAGATGACACGATGATTTTAGCCTTATCATTTATGCTCAAGAAGTAACGTAGTCCACCTGCATGGTCGCTATGTCCGTGAGAGATAAACACAAAATCGACCGTACTAAGGTCAATGCCCATCCTCTCAGCATTACGGATGAACACATCAGTGGCTCCTGTGTCAAGCAGAATCCGATGCTTCTCTGTCTCTAACAATATTGACAGGCCATGCTCAGTTTCGAGCCGGCTATCAGTAGTGCGATTGTCTGATAATACAGTCCACTTCATATTCATATTGTTATCTCTATCAGAATTTTCTCAGGCCCAACAATACAACTCTCGTAATAGCCGGTCCTATGATTTGAACCATTTCTTTTTCAGCCATTCACGTACGGGCAAGTCGTAGAGTTTGTACGCACCGTATGCCACGAGTATAGCAAGCAAGAATATGCAGACGGCTACGAAGATGTGTGTGCCGAGAGGAGCATCCTTGTGACTATCCACCCACGACATCTGCATGTAGATAAGTGGATAGTGGGTGATATAGATGGGATAAGATATCTCACCGAGGAAACGGTTGATGGTCTCCGACTTGCTGCCCTTAACACTGCTGCCAGCACCCATCGCAACAATGAAGGGGAAACAGACGAGTATGCAGAAAGCCTCGTAGAGGCCGTTTGTCCAACGGCTATCGCCCTCGGTACCGAGTCCCATCCAAGGCATACAGAAAAGGACAACGATTGCCAACGAGCACCACCAGAAACCACCCTTCACCTTAATCAGTTTACCCATGCGTGAGATGAGTAATCCGCAGAAGAAGGGATATAGCAGACGGGTAAGACCCACTTGAAGCTGGTCGGACGTGGTGCTCCATCCGCCTACGACGGTATATGATGCCCAATTGCGCTCTTCAAGGAATCCTGTCACGTCGATGTTCAAGCAGAGGATGATGGTGAGAACGGCAAAAATAGCCACACAGATGCCTAATGCCACCTTCGATAACCTGCGGAAAACGAGTGCATAGAGAATGTTGGCGATATACTCCCATTGCAATGACCATGCTGGGCCGTTCAACGGGTTGGTCTCTGCCCAGCCTCGGATATCCATTGTACTGGGCAGAGGTATCATTGTAAAGCACCAAAACATCACCAACATCACCATCCACCACGGTGTGTCGTTTATTAGCGGAAACTCGCCACAACTGCCGAAATAGAACATGATAGCGCCAAAGAAAGTACCGAAAATGACCATCGGGTGCAGCCGGATGAGTCGGCGCTTAAAGAACGACCATGTTGACATCCTATCCCAGCGGTCATCATAAGCATAGCCAATGACGAAACCAGACAATACGAAGAAGAAATCCACCGCCAGATAGCCATGATTGATTGGCTGGTCAGGGGCACCATGATAATAGGTTTCAAACAGATGATAGGCCACTACCAGCATGGCAGCCACACCGCGCAGTCCGTCAAGAATCTCATAGCGGGGCTTCGATGCCAGATAAACATTATCTTTGTTAGCCATATTATTATCTTTTACTTCGCAAAGATACAAATAATATCCGACCTTTCCGAATTTCCACCGCCCTATCTGCCTTTTCCGGCTTCATTTGTACCCACATTTATCACAAAACCAAGCAAAATATCCCAGATTTTTGGCTATTTCTGCAACTATCCGTACCATTTGCAATGTCAAATAGTAAAAAAGAAGATGAAGCGTCTTTATTATCTTGATTATCTGAAGGTAGTGCTGACGGTATTGGTGGTGTTTCACCATGCTGCTTTACCCTATTCGCCTGGTAGCGAATGGGCTTATGCCACAAGTCATCAAGAGGAGATGATGCCTTGGATATGGCATTTCCTCTCTACGAATGCGGCATTTTTCATGGGGTTGTTCTTCCTAATAGCCATCGTTGCGAGCATCCTGTCGTTCCTTATCACTTGGTTGATTCGAATGATTCCAGGCGTAAGGCGAGTGATATAAAAATATCATTCCCTGTTGTCGTCAAGCAGATACGGGAACGTGTATCCTTGGATACCGTAGGCGCGGTACTCGCCATTGATGAACATGACACGCCAAGGATGGTATGCCTTCATCGCCTCTGCCATCTCGGCAGCCAGTTGCGGGTTGTCGTCTGGTCGGATTACCCTGACCTCACAATCAATCAAATGTCCC
>JAFYZT010000027.1 GCA_017548605.1 Prevotella sp.
GAGACAGGCTTCCTGTACTACTTCTCTGTCTTCATGTAATCCTTTCAAAGAACTCCTTCATTACGCCCCCGGAACCCAAATTTTGGCCGAAAGCGGATGCAAAAGTACAACCAATTTTAACCACAACCAAATTTTCTTGCAGAAAAAAATCCCGAAAAAACGATATTTTCGGGATTTTTGATTTATGTCAAGAAGAGTGGTATGCGACGAGCGATACAAATCTATTAAGAGGACTATTTTACGACGGTGGCGCGGATAATTCTGACAGCATCGAGAGGTCGGTCTTGGTCATCGGTGGGCACCCAGTCGATGTTCCTGACAATGTCCAATCCTTCGACCACTTCTCCAAACACGGTATATTGTCCGTCGAGATGCGGCGTCCCCCCTACTCTTTTATACGCCTCGCGCACTTCGGGTGTGAGAGTCACTGAACCATGGGTGTTTTTGTCAAGTTGCTGCTGCGCCCTGTCGAGCATGGCATCATCATGTCGTTTGCCATAGACGATATAAAACTGTGATGCCGACGACATTCTCTCAGGATTGACATTGTCGCCCTCGCGTGCTGCAGCCAGACATCCCCTTTTGTGGAAGAGTTGCGGGAAATGGATTTCCGCTGGTATCTTCTTCAGTTCCACCTGTGGAGCCACGACAGTAGAGTCGCGTGTGGCAGGGTCGCCCGCTTGTATCATAAATCCATAGATTACCCGGTGGAACGCAATTCCATCATAAAATCCGCTCTCCACCAGTCTCAGGAAATTGTCGCGATGGATGGGGGTCCCATCGTAGAGAGCAATACGCACGTTTCCCAGCGAGGTCTCGAGCAACACCTCACGTCGTGTCTCCTCTTGCGCCATAGTCTGGACACAAGCCACCATCATTAACGCCACGACAAGCCATCCCCGCCCTATCCGACTAGTACGCCTCGCCATCCTTCAGTTCCTCCTTGTCCAGTTTATGTTTGTCAATGCTCCTCCATGCATAGAAGATGTACGCCAGAACGAAAGGAATGAGCAGGCTCACCCATGCCATGGTACGCAGTGTGAATTCGCTGCTACACGAATTGGCAATGGTAAGTGAGCTTTGCAGGTCGATGTTGGAAGGATAATACGCTGTATTGTTCCATCCCGCACACAGCAGAAGAGCCAGCACCACAAGAACCACGCCTATACCTGCGGGCCATATTCCCTTGATGTATGACTTGCTGATAACAGTCTTGACCACTGCGTAAAGCAGCAGCACAACACCAGCGAGAAATGCCAACAGCACATACCACATAGAGAACAGGTTATTAAGGTATTTATGCGGCTCCATCACTATCTCTCCTGAATCTGGATTGTAGGCATATCCGTCTTTGAGCAACGTGCGTACGAGGAAGGCGAGGAAGAGCAGGAGAAACGGCACGATGGCTCCTACCAATCGGACGGAAGCCCTGGAACGGATATTCTCATCATTGACATTATTTATAATATATAATGTGCCGAGCACCCGTGCCAAGAAGAACACTGCCATTCCAAAAACCAGGTTCCACGGGTCGAGTAATGCATCCAGGCCATTGGAAGCATTTGCCCAATGGCTGATTACCGGTTGGAGAGAATCGGTAAGGTTCATCTTCTCTACCACAAAGTTGGAGCCATTGAAGAATGTGGCCACCGCACCGCCGAGAAGCAGCGGTCCGAGGATGCCATTGACGATGAGAAACCACTGGAATGTTTTTGTGCCCAGAATATTACCTAATTTATTTTGGAACTCATAGCTCACTGCCTGTAATACGAAGGAAAAGAGTATAATCATCCACAGCCAGTAGGCACCGCCGAAACTTGTGCTGTAGAATAAGGGGAAGGATGCAAAGAAAGCTCCACCGAATGTAACCAATGTGGTGAATGTAAATTCCCATTTCCTGCCCGTGCAGTTAACAATAAGCCGACGTTCTTCAGCCGTCCGTCCGAGGCTGAATATCATGGAATTGGCTCCTTGCACGAACATCAGGAATACGAGCAGCGCTCCAAGGAGCGACACGAGGAACCACCAATAATGTTGCAAAAAATCGTATGTCATAGTTATAAATTTGACGAGTTGACGAGTTATTTGTTAGATGAAGCAGTTGGGGTGGAATAATCCGGTCCTTTCTTGATTTGCTTGCAAAGGATACTGATTTCCACGGCGAGCATAGTGGTGAAGAGAGCAAGGAAGAGGAAGAAGGTGAACATCACACTTCCCGCCTTGATGTCGCTCACAGCTATCCATGTGGGCATCATGTCCTGAATGGTCCATGGTTGCCGTCCGAATTCCGCCACGAGCCATCCCGCCTCGCTGGCTATATACACACAAGGAACGAGAAGTATGGCCAGTTTGAGCAACCATTTTTTAGTGGAAATGTCCTTTTTCCTCAACATCCACATCACGACGAGGAAGAAGAGGATAAACAGCGTACCAAATCCCACCATGATACGGAACGACCAGAAGTTGACCGGCACATTAGGCACCACCTGATCTGCATCCTTGATGTATCCGTAGCCGAAATATTTCATGTTATCCTTCAGCGAAGTCGCATATTCGGTAAGTTGTGCTTGTTGCGCCTCGGAGGGATTGTTTTTTGTTTCCTCCTTTAGTTTACGATAAGCATTGAGTGTGGTGATGGCCTCCTGTCCTCGGCGTATTTTCTCATCGAGCGACGGTTCCACCTCACCGTCGGCATTGGTGTATCCGCCACGAATGATGTCATTGATGCCAGGCACAAAGCCATGGAAGTCATGTGTGGCCAGGAATGACAGCGCATAGGGAATGCCTATTCTCAGAGGCGGTTCCTCTCCCTTCGCATAATCAGCCTGTTTGAAAGGGTTGACCCATGCCACAGCCGTCAGACTCTGATCCGTTCCACCGTCATACAAGGCCTCCATCGCCGCCAGTTTCATCGGCTGTTTCTGTGCCACCTTGTGCGCAGAAATATCGCCTGTAAGGAATGCCAGCAGGGAGGCAACCAATCCAACGGCCGCCCCTATCTTCATACTCTCCAGCGCCAGTTTTTTCTCTCTTTTCTTGAGGATGTACCATGCGCTCACGGCCACGCAGAACACGCCGCCCACTACCCATGCCGAGGTCACTGTATGACAGAATTTGTCAACAGCGAAAGATGAGAATGCCACATCGAAGAACGACACCATTTCGTTTCTCATCGTTTCAGGGTTGAACTCGCACCCCACAGGATTCTGCATCCATGCGTTGGCCACAAGAATCCACCAAGCCGAGATGGTGGCACCCAGACCGGTGAGCCATGTAGCCGCGAGATGGAATCCCGCCGACACTTTTTTCCATCCGAAGAACATGACAGCCACGAAGGTCGACTCCATGAAGAAAGCCACGATGCCCTCAATGGCCAGTGGTGCTCCGAAGATGTCACCCACGAACCAAGAGTAATTGCTCCAATTAGTTCCAAATTCAAATTCAAGGATGATGCCCGTGGCCACGCCCATGGCAAAGTTGATGCCAAAGAGTTTTTGCCAGAATTTGGCCATGTCCTTCCAGAATTCGTTTTTCGTGCGATAGTAGCACGTTTCCATGATGCCCATGATGAGGGCTAGTCCCAGCGTTAGCGGAACGAAGAGCCAGTGATATATGGCGGTAAGAGCGAATTGCGCCCTCGACCAGTCAATAGTCCCGGCATCGATGTCAAGCAAAAGGTGATGCATGTTATTAGGTGTTTGAGGTTGTTTAGGTCAAGAAGCTAGGGGCATGAGGTCATCCCGCAGGCTCATTATGATTATTGAATTATTCAGGGTTTGCTCGTTCTACTAATTGTTCTCCCACGAACTGTGCCTCGTTGCCTTCTCCAGCATTGTTTTTGAGGAAATTAGGGAAAAAGAACAATTTCAATACTACAAAAATGATGAACAGTTTGATGATAATCACCGTCCAAAGCGTTTTTCCCACCGTCATGTTTTTGAACCCCTCATAATAGAGGTTAAAAGCCTTGTAAATGACATTTGACTTTTTCATGGCGGTCAATCAGTTTAGGTTGTTAATCGTTTTGCAAATATACTGTTTATTTTTAAAAGTGCAATAAAATTTGAAGTTTTTTTGTTATTCGCAGGCTGGTACCATACTGTGGCAAATTGTTCCGTTTTTCCCTAAAAATGTTAATAAAGTGGAGGATTTGCAAATAGCTGTATATTTTATTTTGCCAAACATGAGAAAAGCCTTACTTTTGTAACGCTAATAAGCATTATACATCTATTTTATGAGATTATTCCAGACAGTATTATTATGGGCGTTTTTCGCCTTGCCCATATTTTCCCAGCAGGTATTGACTTTAGACGATTGTCGTCAGCTGGCTCTTAACAACAATAAACAGTTGGCTGTGAGCCGAGCCAAACAAAGCATGGCCAGTGACTTACGTAAAGCTGCCCGCACGAAATATCTGCCCAAAGTGGATGCTTTGGCTGGTTACGAATACACCAGTCGTGAGATATCCTTGTTGTCCAATTCCCAAAAGGATTTTCTTAGTAATTTGGGCACTAATGCCGTAGGCAAGATTACCGAGCCCCTTTCCGCCGTCATGACGCAGATGGTTCAGGAAGGCATTCTCCGTCCTGAAGATGTTCAGGCTATTCAGGAGCGTGTCAATCCCGTGGTGAACGGCGTGGCCGAGAAAGGCAACGCCGTTGGTCAGGATATCCGTGATGCTTTCCGCACCAATACCCACAACCTTTTTGCCGGTTCTGTCATGATTCGTCAGCCTTTATATATGGGCGGAGCCATTACGGCCTTGAACAACATTGCGGATTTAGGCGAAGAGTTAGCCTCCACCGACTTGGACCTTCGCCGTCAGTCAACCCTTTACGGTATCGAAGAAGCCTATTGGTTGGTCGTTTCCTTACGTCAAAAGCAACGTTTGGCCCGCAGTTACTATGCGTTGGTGAAACAGTTGAACGATGATGTCCACAAGATGATTGACGAGGGTGTAGCCACCCGCGCCGATGGTTTGAAAGTCGATGTGAAACTGAACGAAGCCGATATGGCCATTACGCAAGCCAACGACGGTGTGAGTCTGGCCAAGATGCTCCTCTGTCAGTTGTGCGGTTTACCATTAGACGGCGACATCACTCTCTCAGATGAAGAAGCCGACCACATTGTTGGTAATGTAAGTCCATCAGACAGCACTTATACCGAAGGTTGGGAACGCCCTGAATTACGTATGTTGCAGACCGGTATAGACATCAGTCGTCAAGGCGAGACTTTGGCCCGTGCCCTTTACCGTCCCCAAATACTCTTGACTGCCGGTTATCTGATTACCAACCCCAGCGTATATAATAGTTTTGAGAACAAATTCAAGGGAGTGTTCAATGTTGGTGTCGTAGCCCGAGTGCCTTTATGGAGTTGGCGTGAGGGCCATTACAAAGCCAGTGCCGCCCGTGCGTTGACCACAATAGCCGAGTTGGAATATGAAGAGGCAAGCGAGAAAATCAGTTTACAGATTTCCCAGTGCCGATACAAAGTTAACGAGGCTCAGAAACGTCTGGCGATGGCCCAGAAGAATATTGCCAGCGCTGAGGAAAACCTCCGTTGTGCTTCTGTCGGTTTCCACGAAGGGGTCATCAGTTCCACCGATGTGTTGGGTGCTCAGACCGCCTGGCAGCAGGCTCATTCACAGCTGATTGATGCCGAGACCGAAGTGCAGTTGTCAGAAACGGCTCTTCGCAAGGCACTAGGGGAACTTTGAACGTTGAACGTTGAACTTTGAACGTTGAAGGTTGAATATTAAACAATGAAAATAATCATATAAGATATGTCTAAGAAATCACAGCACAACAACATTCTTTTAGCCGTTGTCGGTTTTGTCTTGGTAGTGGGTATCGTTGCCTTGATAGGTTTTTTCACCCTTGACCGTAGCAAGGAGATTATCCAGGGCGAAGTGGAAGTGAGTGAATACCGAGTATCCAGCAAGGTTCCCGGTCGCATTCTTGAGATTTTAGTAAAAGAAGGTGACTTTGTTCATAAGGGCGATACGCTGGCCATTCTGGACGCCCCCGAAGTGCGTGCCAAGGACGCTCAAGCCCGCAGTGTGGAGCAAGCCGCCGCCGCCATGAGTGAGATGGCCGACAATGGTGCCCGTAAGGAGCAGATTACCGGAGCTTATGAACTGTGGCAGCAGGCCAAGGCCGGTTTGGATATTGCCAAGAAATCGTACGAACGTGTGCAGCGTTTGTTTGACGAGGGGGTGATGACCGCTCAGAAACGCGATGAGGCCTATGCCATGTACAAGGCCTCAGAGGCCCAGGAGCGCGCTGCCAAAAGCCAATATGACATGGCCATGAACGGTGCCCGTTCCGAGGAGCGTCAAGCCGCTGCCGCCAAAGTACGTCAAGCTCAAGGAGCTATCCAGGAAGTAAGTTCCTATATTCGTGAAACCATCCAAATAGCCCCTGCCGATGGTGAGGTTAGTAATATTTACCCGAAGGTAGGCGAGTTGGTGGGAACCGGTTCCCCTATCATGAGTATTGCCGAACTGAGCGACATGTGGGGTATCTTCAATGTTCGTGAAGACCAGTTGAACGGTCTGAAGGTTGGTGACACCTTCACCGCCTATTCTCCCGCTTTTGACAAGGACATCAAGATGAAAGTGTTTTTCATCAAGGACGAAGGCAGCTATGCCGTATGGAAAGCCACGAAGACCAACGGACAGTATGACTTGAAGACCTTCGAGGTCCGTGCTCGTCCATTGGACAAGATGGAAGGAATGCGTCCCGGCATGTCGCTGGTCATCAAGGGAAAAGTAAAAAGTGAATAGTGACACCTCCCCTGTCCCCTCCCGGAGGGGGTTAGTTGAGGAGAAACAGAAACAACGTGAAGGTACTGGGACAGATATTACGCATAGCGCGTAGAGAGGTAGGCATCATTATGCGGAACCCGATATATTGGTTCTGCATGGTGTTGTTTCCCTTGCTCGTCATTTTCTTCTTCACCTCGATGTTGAAGGAAGGTGTACCCACAGAGTTACCCATTGGCGTTGTTGACGAGGACAACAGTGCCACCACCCGTGCCCTCATCCGCAAGTTGGATGCCATGCAGACCTCGGATGTGGTAAGCCACTATCCTAACATCAACAGTGCCCGCCAGGCTATCCAGCGCAACGAGATATACGGTTTTCTATTTTTCCCGGAGCACACGACCGACGATTTGTTGTCAGCGCGTCAACCCAATATCTCGTTCTATTACAGCAATGCTGTGTTGGCCGCCGGCAGTATGGTGTTCCGCGACATGAAGACCGTCTGCACATTAGGCAGTGCCGCGGTGGGTATGGCAACTATGCAGGCGAAGGGTTTCAGTTCCGAACAAATCAAGGCCTTTTTACAACCCATCGCCATAGACCTTCATCAGATAAGTAACCCCTGGACCAATTACAACGTTTATCTGAGTAATTTGTTCATCCCCGCGTGCATCCTGCTGTTCATCTTCCTCGTCACCCCTTACAGCATAGGCACCGAGTTGAAGTTTAACCGTTCCAAGGAATGGATGGCCATGGCTGGCAACCGTTCGTGGGTAGCCTTGGTGGGCAAATTCCTTCCCCACCACATTATCTACCTGTTGGTGATGTTGGGTTACATGTGGTATGTGTTCGGTGTGTTGAACTTCCCCCACCCCGGTGGCTGGGGAGTCATCCTTTTGCTGGCCATACTGTCGATCTGGGCCTCCCAAGGTTTCGGCATCTTCATCTTCGGTCTGATGCCCTCGCTACGCATGTCGATGAGTGTCTGTTCATTGTGGGGCGTCCTCAGTTTTACTGTCTGCGGCGGTGCCTTCCCCGTCTATGCCATGGACGCACCCATTGAAGCCCTGTCGTATCTTTTCCCCATGCGTCATTACTTCATGGTCTATCAGATAGGCATCCTTGGCGGTTACCCATTGATTGACTGTTTTGTAAATATCCTTTTCATGGTCGGTTTTGCCGCCCTACCCTTGTTTGTCTTGCGTAGTATTCGCAAGGCCATGTTAGAATATGAATATATCCCATAAGCGATAGAGATGGAACGACGTGAGAGTATATGGCACAGGCTGAGTGAAGGTATTCAGGACATGTGCTACATTTGGAAGAAGGAGATGGTCTCGATCATCCGTGACGAGGGCGTTTTCATCTTCTGTGTCATCGTTCCCCTGTTCTATCCCCTCCTCTATTCCTGGTGTTATAACAACGAGGTTGTGGAAGAAGTGCCTGTAGCCGTCGTTGACATGTCACACAGCGAAGAGAGTCGTGAGTTTATCCGCAAGTACGATGCCTCGTCGCATGTTCGTGTGGCACAGCACTGCAACAACTTACAAGATGCACAGCATTTAGTCGGTTCTCAGCAAGTTCGTGGAGTGCTATACTTTCCGCCTGACTTCGGCACCAATATGAATCGGCTGGAACAATCGCATGTAAGTGTTTATTGCGATATGAGCCTGATGCTGGCCTACAGCGCCATCTATTCCACCGCCACCGCCGTGTCGATGGAGATAAACAAGAGTATTCAGGTGAAGTTAAGCGGTAAATACACCGCCTATGAAGAGGAGGTGTCCGGTCAGCCGTTAGGCTACACCGAGGTGCCCATCTTCAACCCTGTTGGCGGCTACGGTCATGCCGTTATTCCCGCCGTGTTGATTTTGATTATCCAGCAGACCCTGTTGTTAGGCATCGGCATGTCGGCCGGAACCGCCCGAGAGAACAACCGCTATCGCGACCTTGTGCCCGTGAGCAAGCATTACAATGGCATTTTCCGTATCGTACTGGGCAAGGGATTATGCTATTTCATGATTTATGCCGTTTTGGGTGCCTACCTGACTATGGTCGTCCCACGCATCTTCAATTTCGTCAACTTCTCTGACCGTTTGGCACTATTAGGGTTGCTCACCCCATATATCTTAGCCTGCATCTTCTTCGGCATGACGATGAGTTGCTTTATCCGCTACCGTGAGAATGTGATATTGATTGTCGTTTTCACCTCCATCCCCCTTATGTTCATGAGCGGTGTATCGTGGCCCGAAGCCTCCATCCCCGGCATTTGGAAGAGCGTGGCGTACCTTTTCCCCTCCACCTTTGGTGTACGTGGTTTCGTCCGCATCAATAGCATGGGAGCTAACTTGGCTGACATCCGGCATGAGTACCAGATGTTATGGGTTCAGGTAGTCGTTTATTTCTTCACTACTTGTATCGTGTACCGCTATCAGATTCTTCATGCCCGTCACCATGCCATCGAGCGCATGCAGCGGTTACGTGAGAAAGCCCGTCAAGCCCACGAAGCCAAGGAAGGGGTAGCATCATGAACACCTGTTCATTCCGGCAGTTGTTTACAGCGATATTGTTTTTTGCCTCGCTATCAGCTGTCGCCACCCAAGCAGACACCATTCCCATTACCTTCAGTCACGGGCGTATTATGTTGCCCGTCGAAATAGGTGGTCAGTCACATCGTTTTGTTTTTGACACGGGTTGCAGTTGCGGTCTGTTGTTTACCGACGAAACCTTATCTTTGAAAAAAGGCGGACTGTTTTCGTTCACCTTCGTAAGTGATGCCGCCGGACACGTCAAGTTAACCAAGAAACGTAGCATACCCATGATGCGCATAGGCAACATGGACGTTAAGAAATATCGCGTCATCGTCAGTCCCCCCAGCAGCATGATGCGTCAGGAATACGACTGTCAGGACATTTTGGGTTGCATCGGCAGCGACCTATTTAAGAAAAAAGCCGTAAAGATTGATGTACGACGTGGCGAGATGATTGTCAGCGACGATGCACGTCATTTTTCCAACGAGTCCGGTTTCCGCATCCCTTTCGAGACTGACATGCACGTGCCCTACATCATGGTGAGGACCCGTCGCGACCAAGAACGTAAGTACATGTTCGACACAGGATTTCCCGGATATATCACCGTCAGGAAAAAGGATCTTGAGCATATCGACACCTTATCCACCGCCACAGGATCCACCAATGCCGGTATCTATGGAAAAAGCCAAGACCAACAAATTGCCAAGGTTTTGTTGGACAGTATCAGCATTGGCGGTTGCGTATTCCGCGACATCACTACCAATGTGCAGCGTTCCAACACGTCAAGTATAGGCAGCCTGTTTTTGAAATACGGTACCTTGGTCATTGACTACCGTCATCGGGAGATGATTTACCAACCCTATGAATACGACGGCGGCATCACCATCGGCAACCAGTACCACCATGTGGTGCTGATGTTCGATGGCAAACATTACAAAGTGACCTTGGTTTGGGAAGACAGTGAAGCTTGGCGCAATGGCATCCGTATAGGCGACCGCCTGACGCATATCGACGGTATTAACATTGAGGACAACCCCTGCGCATACTTCAATTTGGACACGACGAAAAAACATGTCCTCACCCTGAAGTCCGAAGAGGGAAATGTGGTGAATTACGAATTTTAATTAGGAATGCGTTGACACCCCCACCCTTTTGGTGGGCGGTTGTTCACGGTTCCGGCGGTTGACGGTGGTTACCACTGCCTGAGCCAGGTTGACGAATGCCTGTCCTGTGATGGTATCAATGTTCAGGGCTGCCGGTTTTCCTGTGTCGCCACTCTCACATATTGACTGTACCAGTGGTATCTGCGCCAGCAGCGGCACCTTCGCCTCCTCGGCCAATTTCTTTCCTCCTTCTTTCCCGAAGATATAATAACGGTTTTGTGGCAGTTCTGCCGGTGTAAACCACGCCATGTTTTCCACCAGTCCCAGGATGGGCACGTTTACCTTATCGTTTTGGTACATATCGATACCCTTCCTCGCATCTGCCAACGCCACCTCTTGAGGTGTGGTCACGATGACCGCTCCCGTGATGGCCAGTGTCTGCAACAGTGTGAGATGAATGTCGCTCGTTCCCGGTGGTGTGTCGAGAATCAGGTAGTCGAGTTCGCCCCAGTCGGCATCGCCAATAAGTTGTTTGAGTGCGTTCGAAGCCATGCCGCCACGCCATAATGTTGCCGTTTCTGGACTGACGAAGAAGCCTATGCTGAGTAGTTTCACCCCATATTGTTGAATTGGTTCAATGAGATCGCGGTTATCTACGCGTACCGCATACGGCCGTGCCTCTTCCACCTGAAACATTTTCGGCATCGACGGCCCGAAGATATCCGCGTCGAGCAGTCCCACCTGATAACCCAGCCGGGCCAGTGAAATGGCCAGATTGGCGGCGACAGTACTCTTTCCGACGCCTCCCTTTCCACTGCTCACCGCCACAATGTTCTTCACCTGCGGCAACAGTTTGTCAGGTTCCGGTCTGGCCGCCGACTTGAATTCCGGCGTGATGGTCACTTCCACCTCAGGACTCACGTGGTAATGAATAGCCGCCTCCGCTGCCTTGAGTGTCGATTTGAGGAAAGGATCGGTATCACGTGGGAAGATGAGCGAGAAGGCCACTTTCATACCGTCGATGTGCAGGTTGTCGGCCACCATCTCGCTTTCAACGAGATTCTTCTTTGTGCCGGCATAGGTTACTGTTGCCAGTGCGTCGAGGATAAGTTTTGGATAGAGGGTCATGGTTGTATAATAAGATGTGAGGGGTAAGGGGTGAGGGGTGAGAGGGTATGTTTTAGAATTCTGTTTATTATTTGCTGGCAAAATTACAAATAATCTTGGAGAAACCACTCATTTTTATTACAAATGAGGTTGAGGATGGTAATTTTAGAGAGGTGAGGGGTGAGAGGGCGGCGGCAGAACCTCCGCTTACGGATAAGGTAAGAGGTTTGTGACGCCCAAAAAGGCCGTGCCTCGAATCACTTCGGAGCACGGCGGAAAAACAAATCTTTAAACCCTTATATGTAACAATCTAGTTTTTGTGTGGTATTAGAGGTTGCTTATGTCATGTGATTACTTTTTTGTCTGTGTTTAGTTGTTTTGTTTACTTATGTGGGCCTGCCGTGCGTGCACCGGAGGTGCGAGCGCCGGAAGTCCTGGCTGTTGGTTGAGAGGTCCTCGGAGTCGTTGTCGTGCGGTGTGAGCCGAACGTCGTGCTGCCGTGGTTTTGTGTTGCACTACCGTGGTTGAACGAGGTAGAACCATTGTGCGAAGGATTCGCGGTAGAACCTGTCCGCGTCGGAGTGCCATGGTTGTGAGTACGCTGTGTCGTCGTTTTGTGGGGCGACGCAGTGTGGTTGAAAGTCCTTCCAGCATAGACGCTGCGCTCATGCCTGTTGTTTCCGCCGCGATAGTGGGCGTAGGTGTGCGGGCGATCCATGAAGAAGTGGTGCCTGTCAGTATAGCGCGAATAGATGAAGAACGTGAAGTGGTTTCCGCTCCACCCTATCGGGCGATAGAAGTAGCTGGTCATCATGTACTCGTCGTACTGCCAGGGAGAGAGCACATAACGGAGATCCATATTGCGACGATTCCAGTAGATACCGTTCAGGTCGGCAAAAGTTCCTACGCTATAGAAGTAGTCAAAATTGATTTCATATACTGCGGCATACTGCTCTGCGTCAAGACCCAGTTCATAGGCCATCTTATCGCTGAGGAACAGTGCTTCATTACGAGCCTGTGTGTATGTCATTGCGGTGGCGGAGATGGCTATCGTCATCATCACTGCCAAAGTCATCATCTTTTTCATAATGGTACTTTTTAAATGGTTAGACGAATTGGTTATCTTCTTGTTTTCATTGGCAAAAGTAGGGTAAAAAACAATCCGTCGCAAAGGATAAATCCTAAAGCGGTGTAGGATTTTCCCTAAAGTGTAGAGGGAAAAGGGAATACCCGCAGGAAGGGAGAAATTGATTAGGAAAAAGAACGCGTATTTCTAATCGGCATTTAAATAGGAGAAAATGCTTTGAAAATATTGGAATAATCAAAAATATGGAGTACTTTTGCATTGGTAAACCTAAACGATGATGAGAAAGATACTAACCATTCTTTTTGCTTTTTCCGCCATGTATGTCATGGCACAAGGGAGCGATGCCGATTACACCCGTTTGGGACAGCAAGCCAAGGTGTCGGCAGACAGTGTTCCTGCCGTGCTCCGAGATATTGTGGAGCGTGAGCAGTCGATACGCCACACCGACCGTGTGGAAGCCGCCGTGCTGGAGACATTGTTGTCGATGCAGACCACCGACAGCATCGCCCGTGAATACCAAAGGCTGGCATTGAGCGACCTCGATGCTTTGGCACAAGCCCGAGCGAAGGACTACCCCAAGATGGTACACCGCATGTCAATGGGCCAATATTTCAACGACGATATGTTGAGTGTGATTGGCTATGAATTGGGCGAATACGACCTGTTGCACGACTACTACGAGAATCATGGTTGCAGGGAGGCCGCCCTGCTGTGTGCCTTAGAGTCGTTGCGTCAGCGTGGTGACAGTGGAACAAGAAAAATGGAAGGTTCCACCTATGTAGGCTCCCTCGACTCGTTGATGACTGTTTATGGTGACCTCGACCTGTCTGGCGAGATTGCCATCGAGCGTTATGCCTTCATGGATATGGCAAGTGACGTGACACCGGCCGACAAGGTGTCGTATTTGGAGAAGATTCTCAACCGTTACAAGAAATACGAACGCATCAACATCCTCCGCAATGCTTACAACGCGATGACCGATCCCATGTCCCGGATGGAGAGTTTCTCCTATCTTCTCACCTCGCGCGACAGTCTGCGACTTGAGTTTACGCATAGGAACGTCAGCAACGCCACCCTGCGCATCTACCGTACCGACATGCACAACGACGAACCAGATTTCGAAGCAGATGATACAGAGTTAGACAAGGATGGTTTCAGGGAATTCCGCAAAACGCATAAGTGTAAAGAGTTATCGGCCCTCCGTCAAGAAATGGTCTTCAGAGAAGAAACCCTTAGAACCGTCATGAACGATACGTTGCAAGTGGCTCCCCTTCCCGTGGGAATCTATATCGTAGAAATAGCCTCTTCATCGAAACCAAAGATGGAACCGCTGCGCCACCTTTTGTTTGTGAGTGACATCCGTCCGCTCATCACGCCCCTACCTAATGACAGCTGTCTGATTACCGCCGTCAATGCCTTGACGGGACAACCCCTGACGACAGCCATACTTCAGTATGTTGATGACGAAGAAGAAGAAACGACAACCATATCCGCAGACCAGCACGGACAAGTGTATCTTGATGATGACTATATAGACTGCGTTCTATTTACCAAAGACGACCATGCGCTACCCACGTTCAACCCCGACGACCATAGTTTCTTCTATGACATGAAAGAAGAGAATGAAGAACAAGTGGTGGGTGAGTTAATGACCGACCGCAGCATTTACCGTCCGGGGCAGACCGTCCATTTGGCCTTAGTCGCTTACAGCCAGGAGCGTTGCACCACGCGAGTGCTACCCAACCAGTCGTTCATCGTGACCGTGAAGAACCCACAATGGAAAGAGATTGACAGTTTGTCGTTGACCACCGACGCCTTTGGCACCGCCCATTTCGAGTACCGGCTGCCTGCCCATCTGCCCTTGGGCAGTTACAACCTCAGCATCGACAAAAAACGTTCGGGCATCAAACAACGTTTTCACGGTTCCTCCAGTCAGACTATCCGTGTGGAGGAATACAAACGACCCACCTTCAAAGTCTGCCTCGACAAGAGCAACGATGTAGTGCGCATCGGTGACACCCTGCATTTGACCGGTCATGCCCAGACCATCACCGGTGAGCCGTTACGAGGAGCCACCGTGACATGGAGTGCCTTCATACGTAGTTTCAGACAACATTCCAAAATGTTGCGTGACGAATGCGACACCCTCATGACTGACCATGAAGGACGGTTTGTCATCACCCTCCCCATCATCAGTCAGGAACGTTACCCTGTCGATGATGACATCTACCGCACGGAGATACATGCCTACGTGACAGACGCTGCGGGTGAGACCCACGACGTGACGGAGAACTACCAATTTACAAAACGCGGAATTGCGTTGAGCAGCAATGTGCAAGGTAAACTCATTGAACGGCGCGATTTGGAGAACTACACGATTACTCTCAAAGCCACCAATTACTGCGGTAATGTGGTGAACATACCCCTTGATTACTCGTTGGACGGCCAATCAGGACAAGGCAACTCTTTTACCGCTCCGCAGTTAGGCACAGGAGGCCATACCCTCGTCATCACCCATGAAGGCGACACCCTGCGCCAGGCATTCATCGTTTACGACCGAGACGCCACCCGTCCGTGTGTTTCCACCTCTGACTGGTTTGATGTATCCGGTTCCACCTTTGACGAAGAAGGCAAAGAGCCGTGCAGTGTATGGATAGGTACTTCCGAACGCGATGTCACCATCCACTATTCTGTCTTCACCGCCGACAGTCTTTTGAATCAGGGGTTGTTACATCTGAGCGACAGCATCATCAGGCAGGATTACCCCTACCGCGATGAATACGGTGACGGCATCACTGTGGTGTACAGTTGGTACAGCAACGGAGAATTCCACCAGGAGCACGCCAGTTTTGAGAAGCCGAAACCCGACAAACATCTTACCGCCCAGTGGTCCACCTTCCGCGACAAGTTGATGCCCGGTCAAAAAGAAGAGTGGCGTTTGAAACTGACTCATCAGGACGGCCGTCCCGCCGATGCCCGTTTGATAGCCACCCTTTATGACAAGTCGCTCGATGAGTTGAGTCGCCACCGTTGGTCGTGGGACACCCGTCTAATACGCCGTCTGGGAGATGTGGCCTATTACCCAGAGTCATATCGAATGAATGCCTATGATTATGTCCATTCCAAGCACGCCAAGGAAGAAGAACTCATCATGAGTTGGCTCAATTTCGGCATCGGCAATTATGGGCAAGGAGTACCTGTGAGCGGTTGTGTGACAGATGCCGATGGTGAACCTCTCATCGGAGCATCGGTCATGGTGGCTGGCACCCGGATAGGTACCGTGACCGACATCGACGGCAATTACACGATGACCGCCCCTGCCGGCAGCCGTCTTTCCTTCGCCTATGTCGGCTACAAGACGAAGACCCTGCATGTGATATCGCACACCATAAATGTGGTGTTGGAAGAAGACGAAAACGCATTGAATGAAGTAGTCGTTGTGGGCTATGGTGTTCAAAAGAAGAGTTCGCTGACGGGAAGTATTAAGGGCGTTGCTGTTGAAGAGCCTGTTATCCATGTGCGTGGAACGAATTCAGACAGCGGTCGTCAACCTCTTTATGTCATCAACGGCGAGATTGTTAATGACATCAGCAGCATCCCCTCCCATGCCATCGTCGAAATGACCACTCTCAGCGGCAGTGATGCTACCAGTATCTATGGAACGCAGGCTGCAGGAGGAGTCATCGTCATCACCACTAATCTAGGGAAGCAAGCCACCTCTCCGAGTGTGCCCATAAATATCGCCATGCGTGAGAACCTGTCGGAAACAGCCTTCTTCTACCCCACCCTTCGCACAGACAGCAACGGTGAGGTGAGCATTGCCTTCACCCTGCCCGAAAGTATCACCACGTGGCAGTTCTTGGGCTCCGCCCATACCCGCGACATGGACCATACCATTGTGGAGGCAACGACCACCGCCCATCAAGACCTGATGGTGCAGCCCAACATGCCCCGTTACCTGCGTAGCGGTGACAAGGGCACCTTGACCGCCCGTGTGAGCAATACCTCCGATAAGACAATTAAGGGTACCGGCGTGATACAACTCATTGACCCCGAAAATGATCATATCGTCTATACCAGCCGCCAACCTTTCCAGGTATTGGCCGACAGCGTGAGTTCCCTCACCTTCTCCTATACCCCCAGTGAGCAGACACCGCCTTTGCTGACCTGTAAGATTGCCGTCATAGCCGACGGCATGAGCGACGGCGAGCAGCATTACCTGCCCGTATTGCCGAGTACCGAGCCACAGATGAAGACATTCTCCTTTACCATGCCCACCGGTACCAACACACTGATAAACGTATCTCAACTCTTCCCCAAGGGTAGCACCGACCGACGGTTCACCTTTGAATACACCAACAACCCCGCCTGGCTGATGGTGGAAGCCCTGCATGAATATGCCCATCCATACGACGACTGCGCCATCTGTCAAGCCATGGCCCTCTTCTCGCAAGACATCGCCGCATCATTAGGCAGCCATGACGAGATAAACGCCGCCATCCAACGTTGGAACGAAGAGCAAGACAGTGTCACCGTGCTTTCACCGCTTGAGCGTAACGACGATGTGAAGAACATCCTCCATGCCGAGACACCGTGGCTGATGGCCGCCAAGAGCGAGCGTGAGCAGAAACAACAACTGATATCGTTGTTTAATCGTGACAACCAGAAGAAACAACACGACAAAGCATTGAACGCCCTTCGCATGCTGCAGAACGGCGACGGTTCGTGGAGCTGGTTCCCCGGCATGGCGGGCAGTCCGTACATCACCCATGTAGTGGCCGAACTGTTGGTACGCAGCAATGCCCTCTGCGGCCGTCATCTTGAGACCCAGCCCATGTTGGATGAGGCTTTCCATTACATGGCCACCAAGGGAGCCGACCTGCACTACCTGTACCTGTGCGCCTTGGACGGAAGGCATCCCTCCGACTCACTGCGGCGCGAGGTTCGAAAGGAAATGAAAGCCTTGCGTCGCGATGCTAAGAGCAACAACATCAGCAACATCTATACCGCCGCCGTGAAAGCCATCGTACTGGATGCTTTCAAGGAGAAGGGGGCCGCCGACCTGCTCGACCAGATTATGAGTCTGACCGTTACCGACCGCACACTCGGCCGTTATTTCGATTCCTATCTCGCCCCCTATTCATGGCTGGACTACAAGATACCCACCCAGGTGATGGTCATCGAGGCCTTGGAACGCATCCGACCCAACGACCAAACGACGATTGATGAGATGCGTCAATGGCTGTTGCAGGAGAAACGAAGCCAATACTGGGTCACTCCCATCCAGTCCGCCAATGCTATCTATGCCTTCCTACGCGGTAACATGGAGAGTCTTTCATCCTATCCCATGCCCACCATCAGCATTGATGGCCAGAACGTGGACGACGCCTCAGCCACCAGCACATTGGGATATGTAAAGACAACGCGACCAGCAACAGAAGCCAACACCATCACCATCGACAAGCGCGAACGTCACACCTCATGGGGTGCCGTCTATGCCCAATATATGCAGCGCGGCGAAGATATAGAAGCCTCGGGCAACGACTTACAAGTACACCGCGAGGTCATCGCGCCCCATGGCGGAGCATTACGTGTGGGCGACAAGGTACGTGTACGCATCACCCTCACCGCCAAGCGTGACCTTGACTTTGTTCAGGTGAACGACCGTCGTGCTGCCTGTCTGGAGGCCGTCGACCCGTTGAGTGGCTATCGTAACGGTTATTATGTGCAGAACCGCGACTGCACCACCCAATATTTCATCTCGATGCTGAGCAAGGGCACCCATGTCATCGAAAAAGAGTTTTACGTGGACCGCGCCGGCACGTACCATAGCGGCAGCATCACGGCACAGTGCGCGTATGCACCGGAATTCTGCGCCACGGCACCTGTTATAACCTTAACGGTTGAAAAATGATGGTTTAGACTGATTTTTTCTGATTCAAGATACTGCCAATTTGTCGATTAGCAACGACAGATTGGCAGTTTTTTCATCAGGCATGAGGTTTGAGGGAAAACGAGCGGAAAAAGGAAATAAGAAAGGAGATAAGATATGAATTTCGACAAATTTACGATTAAGGCACAAGAGGCGGTGCAGGAAGCGCTGCAATGTGCCGAGCGCAATGGCCAACAAGCCATTGAGCCTGAACATCTGCTGAAAGGTGTCCTGCAGAAGGGACGCGATGTGGTGACCTTCGTGTTCCAGAAGACAGGACTGAACCTACAGCAGGTAGAATCCGTGACCGACCAAGCCATCGCCCACTTGGCACGTGTTCAGGGCGGTCAACCCTATTTCTCAACTGTTGCCAACCAAGTGCTACAGCGCACCCTCGACATCTCGCAAAAGATGGGCGATGAATATGTGAGCATCGAGCCTTTGCTTCTGGCTTTGTTAGAAGTGAACAGCACTGCCAGCCGCATCCTGAAAGATGCCGGATTGACCAAGGACGATGCCCAGAAAGCCATCAATGAGTTACGTCAGGGCAACAAGGTGAACACGGCGTCGGGTGACGAGAACTACCAGGCATTGGAGAAATATGCGAAGAACCTGGTGGCCGATGCCCGTGCCGGCAAGCTCGACCCGGTGATAGGCCGTGACGACGAGATACGTCGTCTGTTGCAGATTCTCTCGCGTCGTACGAAGAACAATCCCATCCTGATTGGTGAGCCGGGTACCGGCAAAACCGCCATTGTGGAAGGTCTGGCCCAAAGGATTGTGCGTGGTGACGTTCCCGAGAACCTGAAAGACAAGCAGCTGTACACCCTCGACATGGGTCTGCTGATAGCGGGCGCGAAGTACAAGGGTGAGTTTGAGGAACGCTTAAAGAGTGTCATCAAGGAAGTGACGAAGAGCGAGGGCGGCATCATTCTGTTCATCGATGAGATACATACGTTGGTGGGAGCCGGTGGTGGTGAGGGTGCCATGGATGCCGCCAATATCCTGAAGCCCGCCTTGGCACGTGGTGAGTTGCGTGCCATCGGTGCCACGACGCTCAACGAATACCAGAAATATTTTGAGAAGGACAAGGCCTTGGAGCGCAGGTTCCAGACCGTGATGGTGGATGAGCCCGATGAGATGAGCGCCATCTCCATCCTCCGTGGCCTGAAGGAGCGTTATGAGAACCACCATAAGGTGCGTATCCAGGACGATGCCTGTATCGCCGCCGTGAAGCTGAGCGAGCGGTATATCAGTGACCGTTTCCTGCCCGACAAAGCCATCGACCTGATGGACGAAGCTGCCGCAAAATTGCGTATGGAGCACGACAGCGTGCCCGAGGAGCTGGACGAGATAACGCGTCGTCGTGCCCAGTTGGAGATTGAGCGCGAGGCCATCAAACGCGAGAGCGATCAAGATGCGAAGTTGGCCCAGTTGGACAAGGAGATAGCCGAATTGCGCGACCAAGAACAGTCGTTTCGTGCCCGTTGGGAAGGAGAACGCGGCATCATCGAACATATCCAGCAGAACAAGCAGGAGATGGAGAACCTGCGTTTCGAAGCCGACCGTGCCGAGCGCGAGGGCAACTACGAGCGTGTGGCCGAGATACGTTATGGCAAGCTGCGTTCGTTAACCGAAGAGATAGAACGTCTGCAACAGCAGTTGCACGATGCACAGGGTGCCGATGCCATGGTACGTGAAGAGGTGACCGCCGAAGATATCGCCGAGGTGGTGAGCCGTTGGACGGGCATCCCCGTAACACGAATGATGCAAAGCGAGAAAGAGAAGCTGCTCCACCTGGAGGAAGAGCTGCACAAGCGCGTGGTGGGTCAGGACGAGGCCATCGAGGCCGTTGCCGATGCCGTGCGCCGCAGCCGTGCCGGACTGCAAGACCCCAAGCGGCCTATCGCCTCATTCATTTTCCTCGGCACCACAGGCGTGGGCAAGACCGAGCTGGCGAAGGCCCTGGCCGACTACCTGTTCAACGACGAGAGCATGATGACGCGTATCGACATGAGCGAGTATCAGGAGAAACATACAGTGAGTCGTCTGATAGGTGCTCCTCCAGGATATGTGGGCTACGATGAAGGCGGACAGTTGACCGAAGCCGTACGGCGTAAGCCCTACTCCGTGGTGCTCTTCGACGAGATTGAGAAGGCCCATCCCGACGTGTTCAATATCCTCCTGCAGGTGCTTGACGACGGTCGTCTGACCGATAACAAGGGACGTACCGCCAACTTCAAGAACACCATCATCATCATGACGTCTAACCTGGGCAGTCAAGTGATACGTGAGTTCCTCGAGCAGCATAACGGCACGCTGACCGCCAATGAGACGGCGACGCTGAACAACCAGCTGATGAGCCTGTTGAAACAGACTATCCGTCCCGAGTTCCTGAACCGTATCGACGAGACCATCATGTTCCTGCCACTGACGAAGGAGCAGATAGCCGACGTGGTGCGCCTGCAACTGAATGTCGTGAAGGGGATGCTTGCGCCGCAAGGGTTCACGCTGGAAGCCACACCACAAGCCATCGACTACCTGGCCGACGTGGGTTACGATCCCGAATTCGGTGCCCGTCCCGTGAAACGTGCCATTCAGAAGGAGCTGCTCAATGAACTGTCAAAGAAACTGCTGGCCAGTGAGGTGAATCCCACCAAACCCATCATCATCGACCACTTCGGTGAGGGGCTGGTGTTTAGGAATTAATAAACACCCACCCTGGCCCTCCCGAAGGGAGGGGATGGAGATACCCACCCTAGCCCTCCCGAAGGGAGGGGATAGGATACCTAGCCTGAACCTAATTTGGCTGGGAAGAGATGGGTAAGAAATGAGGAAGTCCGCTGTCTGATGACGGCGGACTTCGTATTTCAAGTATTTGGAGAGATAGACAATTCAATCTTTGTCGGCGGGAACTTTGCGAAGAGGCTCACAGGTGAGGTCACAACCCAGTTTCTTCAGAATCTTTCTGTCTATCTCCGAGAGCATGACGGTGCAGTGAATCTGGCATCCCCGTAACTTGGGCAGGCACTCCAAAGCTCGGCGGCAGTTATCGTCATGCGGTGAGAGGACGGAGAGCGCCACAAGCACCTCATCGGTATGCAGTCGTGGGTTACGTGCCCCGAGATATTCGATTTTCGTCTTCTGTATTGGTTCAATCATGCTCTGCGGGATAAGTTTCACCTCATGGTCGATGCCGGCAAGATGTTTGGTGACGTTGAGTAACAGTGCCGCACAACAACCCAACAACGGGCTCGACTTGGAAGTGATGATGGTTCCATCCTCCAGCTCAATGGCCGCCGAGGTATGTCCGCTTTGTAACTTACGTTCATTGGCGGCCACCGTGGTGCGCCGGTCGGCTGTGGTAATCTTCAGTTGGTTGAAAAGCATCTGAATCTTATGCACCTCACTGTCGTTGCAAGCTCCGTCAGCGAGTTTGTTCGTTGCCGTATAATAGCGCCTTATGATTTCATCTTTGGATGCCCGGCAACATACCTCATCGTCAGAGATGCAGAACCCCACCATATTAACTCCCATATCCGTGGGTGACTTATAGGGGTTGGCTCCGTAGATACCTTCGAAGAGCGCATTGAGCACGGGGAATATCTCGATATCGCGGTTATAGTTCACCGCCACCTTTCCATAGGCATCGAGGTGGAAGGGGTCAATCATATTGACATCGTTGAGGTCGGCCGTCGCCGCCTCGTACGCCACGTTGACGGGATGTTTGAGAGGGAGGCTCCATACGGGGAAGGTCTCGAACTTGGCATACCCTGCACGTACGCCCCTTTTATTCTCACCGTAAAGCTGGCTGAGACAAACCGCCATTTTACCGCTGCCTGGTCCCGGAGCCGTTACGATAACCAGCGGTCGTTCCGTCTCCACGAATTCGTTCTTTCCGAACCCTTCGTCAGAGGCGATGAGTGCCACATTATGGGGATAGCCCTCGATAAGGTAATGAATATAGGTCTTGATGCCCATGCGTTGCAGTCGTTGCCGAAAGTTGTCGGCAGAGCGTTGTCCCGTATAATGGGTGATAACTACGGAGCCAACCATGAATCCACGCTGTTGGAAGGCATAGCGCAGTCGAAGTACGTCCTCGTCGTAGGTGATACCAAGGTCAGCACGTGTCTTGTTCGCCTCAATATCTTCGGCGCTGATGACGATGACAATTTCGATGCTCTCGGACAGTTGTTGGAGCATCGACAGTTTGCTGTCAGGTTTGAATCCCGGAAGGACACGTGAGGCATGGTGATCGTCGAACAGTTTTCCTCCCAGTTCGAGGTATAGTTTTCCACCAAATTCAGAGATACGCTCACGGATATGCTCAGACTGAATCTTCACATATTTGTCATTGTCGAAACCAATCATCATAATGCTTCCCAATAATTATGGGTGCAAAATTAAGAAAAAAACCGTAAGGAGCGCATATCTTTTTGGAAAATATTGTCGTTAAACCTCAAGAAAAAGGAAAAGGGAACTCACAAAGTTGCGAGCCCCCCTTTCAACAGATAAAGACGTATATTTGAAAGATTGTGTTGGTCGAAGTTTCGTTTCGACAATGCAAAGATACGGCGGTATAGATGACAGTAGAAGGATTATCTCCATTTTGTCACTATTTAGTAGCGACAGCACGGGAGATTTGCGACAAATGAAGGGAGAGGGGCGAAAAATTGTCGCGCGGTGTGGACTTTCACAACCACCCCGCCCCCTCCTTGCCTAAGGAGGGGTACCTACCCTCCCCAAGCCCCTCCCGACATCGGGAGGGGATGTAACCGCTCCTACTCGTCGCTCAGACACTAAGGTACTGCTCCCTTTTTCTGCCGGTCGCAGTATTGTTTGACGCAACAGAGTTGCGATTGTTTTACAGCGTCCCCTTTCTGTGTATTTCCGTGGTATCTGTGAGAGAATTAGGGTGAGTAGGAAGCTTGCTTTGGAAAAGGAGGGGAAAAGAGAACAATTATCGAATAATTCGCTCCTTCGTAGATTTTGCAATCATAATAAAAAACAACTTTTTTGAAAAAACTTGGTGGAAAATTCTTCAAATAGCCAAAATAATCATACCTTTGCACCCGCATTTATAAGGAAAGGTGCTCGAGTGGCTGAAGAGGCACGCCTGGAAAGCGTGTAACCGGCGAAACCGGTTCGTAGGTTCGAATCCTATCCTTTCCGCTGAAAATCAAGAGGATATCATCGCGACATCCTCTTCTTCTTTTTGGTTGACAATCAACATATAGGGACCAACATCATGCTTGACCTATCCTGGAAGTTTAATGAGGCCCGTTTGAAGTACCGCGGCTCCTGTGCAGGCGAGAAACTGACAAAAATTTAACAAAATCACAGGTTCAAGCGCGATTGTTCGTTTTTTTCATTATCTTTGCACGATTTTTCAGAAAAAAAACAGAAAATCTGATTTAAGTTTATTATCAACTATTCAATTATTCAATGAAAAGATTGTTTTATGGGGCAGCATTAACAATAATGTTGCTATTCCCCTCAGCGGCGGGGGCACAAATCACATCAGAAGAACAGACAAAACAAAAAGAGCAGGCCACACAGACCATTCGCGGACAAGTATGCGACATCGCTTCTGGAGAGCCAATGATTGGCGTGACAATAACCGTGGAAAACGGGATTTCCCTGGCCACCTTATCGGATATCAGCGGTAATTTTGAGATAAAAAACGTACCCGTAGGACGGCACTCCGTAAGGGCTACATATATCGGCTATGAACCTGTCGTGCTCAAGGAGCAGCTGCTTTCATCAGGCAAGGAATTGGTATTGAATCTGCGCATGCGTGAGAATATTTCAGAGTTGGACGAGGTTGTCGTCAAGCCCCGAGTCAACAAGCAGATGCCACTCAACGAAATGGCCCAGGTAGGTGCCCGCATGTTCAGCGTGGAGGAAGCGACACGCTATGCTGGAGGTATGGCCGACCCTGCCCGAACGGCCTCAATGTTTGCAGGAGTAGCAGCGGGCGGTGTAACCAACGGCATCAGCATCCACGGCAATTCGCCCCAAATGCTGCAATGGCGTGTGGAGGGTGTAGAGGTGAATAACCCCAATCACTTTGCAGAGATAACAGAGGCTGGCGGCGGTATCTTCACATCGCTTAATGGTACGGTATTGGCCAATAGCGATTTTCTTACCGGCGCCATGCCGGCTGAATTTGGCAATGCCCTCTCTGGCGCTTTCGACATGAAGATGCGTGCGGGCAACAACTCAAAATACGAGCATGCTGTTCAGGTAGGAACATTAGGCATCGACTTCGCCTCTGAGGGACCGTTAGGCGAGGGTTCGAAAGGATCATACTTAGTGAACTATCGCTACAGTTTCCTCGAGATAGCCAAGAAACTGCATGCCATCAACATGGAGAACGAGACACTCGACTACCAAGACCTAAGTTTTAAACTGAATATGCCTACCCAAAAGGCCGGCACCTTCGCTGTATGGTTTACTGGTCTCGTGGACAACTACGAGAACAAGGTGCCCGACGTGTCGGAATGGGAGACACTGTGGGACATGAACGACACGTGGTCGCGTCAGCGCAGTTGTGCCGGTGGTCTGACTCATACCTATCGTTTCGGAAATGGCGGCACGCTCCGTTCCAACGTGGCCTTTACTGGCAACTATCGCAAACTGGGCATGAACAACTACGATGAGCAAATGGCGCAGACCCCTGGCATGGCAGGCCGCAACGCCCAATGGAGCCTCATTTTCAGCACACAACATCAGCATAAGTTCTCTTCGCGCTATACGATGCTTAACGGCATTGAGCATCAGTACCTCAATTTCAACACATGGCTGGATTGGATTCATGAGACTGGCGGTCCGTTGTATCGCGTCTATGACTCTATGGGCAACACGGGTCTGACTCGTTTCTTCAGCAGTCACAAATTGGCACTGAGCAGCCGTTTCTCCACCGTGGCGGGTATCAACGTGATGTGGTTCAACCTCAATAACCAATGGCTCGTAGAGCCGCGCATCAGCATCCAATATAAGACCACACCATCGAGTACATTATCCTTGGCTTATGCCCTCAACAGCCGCAAGGAAACAACAGACACCTATTTCGTTACGATGACAGGCGGCAATCCGAATAAAGACCTTGGCCTCACACGCTCACACCACATCTCCGCCTCTTTCGCCAAGCGCTTCAACGAGAACGCTATGTTGAAAATCGAGCCTTATTGGCAATGGCTCTTTGACGTACCCGTGGAACAGGGGACGACCTATTCCATTCTCAATCACAACATGTTCTTCCAGGACCGCGCTTTGGTAAACGATGGTGTGGGCCGCAACTACGGCATCGACCTTACTCTGGAGCGTTATCTGAAGGACGGTTTCTATGGCATGCTGACAGCAACACTCTTCAAGTCGGAATACCGTGATGCCCAAGGCGAGTGGCATCACTCACGCCACGACCGCGGCTTCATCACAAACATCTTAGGTGGCAAGGAATGGATGATTGGACGCGCCAAGAAGAACGTCTTTGGATGCAACGGCCGTCTTACAGTGATGGGTGGTGACCGCTATACGCCCATCCCCGAGGGCACAACCTTTGAGGACATCATGCTACGGCCCGACAAATCGATTCCGATGGACGATGGCCTTGACCCGTTTTGCAAACAGAAAGGACTCAATGTGGGCTATGCATTCTCTGTGAAATACACCATCAACAAAAAACACACCTCACGCCACTTCATTCTGGAGTACCTTCAAATGCGCACTTTCCAAGGTCAGACCTTCAATTTGGAAACTCATGAGATTGTCGATAAGTTCACTTCACTCACCTTCCCCAACATCGCATATCGGGTGGAGTTTTGAAAAAGCCTGAATCGGTCATTGGCACCCGAAGGTAACTTCGACGCAAGAAAAGTGCTAAAAAATTGTGGGGACTAAAAAATGTTTGTATTTTTGTAAACAAAAATCATTTTTTAGAATACAGCTTGGTTTGCCGCACCTTATCATGAGTGCCAGTGACAGACATAGACAATACTTATGACAAATAAAGCAAGTGACCATAGGGAGAACATAAAAAAGTATTTGTTGGCAATTTTCTGTATGATGGTTGTCGTGCAGCATGTCGGAGCTCAGGAGTATTTTTCCTCTGCTTCTGATTATGCCCGCCTGTATGTGGGAGCGATTGAACCTCAGTACTCAAAATTATTGTGGCACGACATGCCCTATTATAAGGGCAACACTGACCTGTATAAAGGCCGTGTCAGCTATCATGGTGTGGTATATGACGATGTGCAGCTGCGTTTCGACCAATTGAAGCAATGTGTGGTTGTTTTTCCTCCTGGGAAAAGGGCCTTTTGTCTGCCTGACCAAGAATTCATTGACTGGTTTGAGATGGATGGCCATAAGTATGTGCATGATCCTGTGGACAGTTCACGATATGCATCTCTGCTTTGTGATGGAGAATCCAATGGTATTCGTCTTTACCATTGCGTTTGGAAAACTTATGACCGTGATAAGATATCCGAAGAAAAGAAATACCTAAAGGCTCTTCATACCAATGAGTATTATACGCTCATTTCTGCAGACGGGGTAAAGCATCATGTGAAACGTGCCTCGGATGTGGCAAAGGTGTTTCCTTTGCAGAAAAAGCAAATCAAGCAGTTTGTGAAGAAGCATCATCTTTCCTTCTCAAAAAGTGAGCGTGAGAAAAGTCTCATGAAAGTAGTAGAGAATCTCCCACCGACCTTCTACCATGTAGACCAGGAAATTTCCCCTATTCAGAAAATAGCTACGCCAGAAACAGTTGTTGCCACACAGGAAGCCTCTCCTGCAACGGGAGGTTTGGAGGAGACACCTCTTATTTCCGGCATTCCTGTTCTTGACAATGATTCTGTCGCGATGGCTGTTGCTTCGACAAAAACTAAGATATATATAGTACCGGGCGTGAAGAAGGCAAAGGCGAGTATTGCCGATGACCAGGAACTTGCCGAGATAGTAGTTGTCGGTGGGCGTCAGTCTGCTGTGGATAACATGATGATGGGTTCTGAGAAGTTCAAGCCCCAGATACTGAAGAATATTCCATCAGCCTTTGGCGAGTCGGACATTATGAAGATTGTGCTTACGCTGCCAGGCGTCACTACCGTTGGAGAGGCTTCAAGCGGATATAATGTACGAGGAGGAGCGACAGACCAGAACCTCATACTTTTCAATGGAGGAACTGTTTTTAATCCGTCACATCTATTCGGGTTGTTCACCTCGTTCAATTCAGATGCCGTTGAGGATGTGGAGTTGTTCAAATCAAGTATTCCCGTAGAATACGGAGGCAGGATAAGCAGTGTATTGAGAGTGACCTCGAAGGAGGCCAACATGCAGAAACTTACCGGTTCGGCAAGTATCGGTGCGCTTACCAGCAAGGTGAATATTGAGATACCTATCGTCAAGGATCATCTGTCACTGCTGTTGAACGGTCGAACAACCTATAGTGACTGGATTCTCAAGAAACTCCCGGAGAAGAGCGGCTACAAGAACGGAAGTGCCAACTTCTTTGATTTAGGTGGCGTACTGACATGGAAACCCAATAATATGCATCGCTTGAGGGTGTATGGATATTGGAGCAATGACAAGTTCTCGTTCAGCACAAAGGATAATTATGGCTACCAGAACCGCAACTTCTCCGCCGAGTGGCGCTCTATCCTGAATGAGAGGGTGACCGCTACGTTTTCTGCCGGACTTGACCACTACGACTATTTCAATGAGGATACGAACGCCCCTACCATGGCTGCCCGATTGAGTTTCGGCATCGACCAGCTATGGGGTAAGCTGCATATTCGTCAGCGTCTATCAGAAAAGCAATCCTTCTCTTATGGCCTCTCCGTGCAGCATTACAACGTGCAGGCAGGCAAGTATGAGCCTGTGGGTGAGAAATCTTTCATTACGACAGACCAGTTGGAGAGAGAAAAGGCATTGGAGAGCGCAGTATATATCGACTATGAGCGCTCGCTGACGGAAAAGCTGTCTGTTTCTGCCGGTTTGCGTTATACCATGTTCAACGTATTTGGTCCTCGTGACGTGAATTATTATTACGAAGGGGAACTTCCATCAGAGAGAACATTGCTGGAGACTCGTCGTGAAACAGGTGTTATCAAGACCTATCACGCTCCAGAATTACGTCTATCGGCCCGTTATGCCCTACAGGAAAACCTTTCGTTGAAGGCTGGTTTTAACACGATGCACCAGTATATCCATAAGGTGTCGAATACTTCCATCATGTCGCCTACTGATATCTGGAAGCTTTCCGACCTTAACATCAAGCCCCAGAACGGCTGGCAGGTGGCCGCCGGTATCTATCATGAGACAGCTGACAAAAAATACGAGTTCTCTGCAGAGGTGTACTACAAGCATATTAACGATTATCTCAACTATCGCAGTTCTGCCGTCCTGCTGATGAACCACCACCTTGAGACCGACGTCATCTCTACCAAGGGACAAGCCTATGGTCTGGAACTCCAGGCGAAGAAACCCACAGGAAAAATAAACGGATGGATAAACTATACATTCTCCCGCTCTTTTGCCCGTCAGGACGACAAGAGGGTGACAATGCCCGTGAACGATGGAGAGTGGTACCCTACGGAATATGACAGGCCCCACGAGGTAAAAGCGGTGCTCAATTACAAGTTTACCGAGAGGTATAGTTTTTCAAGCAACTTCAACTATGCCACAGGTCGTCCGACGACGTTGCCAGCCGGCCAATATTATGACTCGCACAATCAGAAATACATGCCATACTATACAGACCGCAACACCTACCGCATACCAGACTATATGCGTCTGGACCTTGCGTTTAATATAGAGCCGACGCATAAACTGACCAGTTTTCTTCATACGTCGTTCTCTATAGGTGTGTATAATGCGCTTGCACGCAAAAATGCCTACTCCATTTATTATGTCACTGAAGGGGAGAGAATAACGGGGTATAAATTATCTGTTTTTGGCACTGCCATTCCTTTTGTTTCCATTAATATACGATTCCACTAAGATATGATGAAACTGAGACAATCGCTATATTTGGTGCTATGCCTATTGGTAAGCGTATGTACACTGTCGGGCTGTATTGAAGAATACGAAGCAGACATCCCGTCAGACGATTACGACTTGCTCGTTGTTGAAGGCGCCATTTGTTCTTCCCAATTGAATAAGTTCATCCTGTCGCGCACGCAGCCTGTCAACTCTTCCAATACACCCAGGATGGTTACGGGAGCAAAAGTATCAGTACGCGGGAGTGACGGCTCTGAATATCTGGCACAGGAAACCAACGGCTATTACGCCTGCCAGGTTGGTGACCTTCATCCCGACGAAGCATATTATCTGCACATCGAGACCGACGGAGAAGTCTATGAGTCTGAGCCCCAGAAACCTCTTCCAACCGAGAAGATAGCAGAGGTAAGAGTGGAGCAGGACACCCCGGAAAGCAATATCGACGTGTTCGTCACACCTGAAGCACCCTTTGACCCTGATAAGGTGAATTACTATTCGTGGACATACGACGAGACGTGGGAAGTGCATCCCGACTATAAGACCGACATCTATTTCGACACAACAAAGTTGATTCCCGTCTATGACCCCAACCAGTTTCCTTCGCGTGGATGGAAGGATGCCACAAGCTCGGTCATCCTGGTTGGGACAAGCCTGAATTACGAAGGGCAGCACATCCAAAGATTCAAGATGTACGACATTGACCGTAGCAACGAGCGTGTATATTACAAATATAGCGGACTGGTACATCAACGTGCCATTTCAAAGGCTGAGTATGAGTATGATCTTGCTCGTCGCCAGGCAAGTTCCGAGATGGGTGGCTTGTTCACTCCGCTACCATCTGCCCTACCTACCAATATCCGTTGTCTCACGTCACAAAAGCACGTTATTGGGTTTGTGGGATGCTCCTTAAATACAAGTGCCTATAGGTTCTTCGTTGTAGCCATGGATTACTCTATCGACTTTCCTTTCCCCAAAGACATGCGCAGATGGCTCAACGACTGCGATGAAATGGATTGCTTGCGAATGGTGAAAGAAGAAAAGATGTTTCTGTGCAAATGGGAAGACGAGAGAGACAGGCCTCAAGGCGTGTTGCGAACGGCATGGGCATACGACTATCAACTTGATGTCAGATTGAAAGGCGCGTATGCAGAAGAGCCTGATTTTTGGTCATTGGAAGAAGACGTTAGTTATTAAAGATGAATAAAAAAATACTATCACTGACAGCTGCGATGGTGCTTGCCCTGAGTACCTATGCTGCGCATATTGAGACTGACCGCACATGGTATCTGGCTGGTGAGGCGATGAAAGTCAGCGTGACTGCCGACGACGCCATAATAGCCTATGCTGAACTGTGTGACACGTACGGTTTGGCGGCTGGTGTCGTTGTAAGTCTTAAGGAGGGAGTGGGAACAGGCATCATCGAGCTGCCTTCCAGCCTCCATAGTGGGTACTATGTATTGTCAGTCTATACCCGCCACGACGCCAATGTGTCTCACCAGCTCGTGGCTGTCGTCAATCCGCTTCACAAGAGCGTGGACGACGACATCGAATGGGTAAGACTCACTGATCCCGACATGTCGAGTTATCCGTCAACGGGTGAAGGAGACCGTTTCTCCACTGCTGATTTAATAAGCAAGAAGGATGTCGATGTGCGTGAGACGGAAGGCCAAATCATCAAAGCACGAATTAAGAACGGCTCTGATGGCAACACTATCAGTAGCAGTCAGATTTGTCCTTCCTTGAGCATCATCGGGAAGCAGATACATTATTTCGAGGGAAAGATGGTCGATGACTCCATGGCTGTCTTCTACACCTACGGCATCCATGGCAAGCAGCCGTTGGTTCTCTCAGCCTTGTCATCCACAGGTGTGAGTCTGCCCATCGAGATGTTAAGTCCGTTTGCCACCCTGCTTCCGAAGCGACTTCCACATCTCCTATTCCATTACAAGCGCAGTGAGGTGGAAGCCCGTTCCCTTGACATGCAGCGGCATCAGATGGCCATTGCACCAGCCAAGCAAGAACAGCATCTGGGAGATTATGCCGATGACACGGCAGAAGAAGTAGTGCCGTTAGACTATGACGAAACGGTGTCGGGCACCCAACCTGATTTGACCTATAATCTTGACGAATACCGTCAGTTTCTCACTATCAGAGAGGTGCTGATTGAATATGTCAGTTGCGTCAAGAACACAAGAATCAATGGTGTTCCACGACTGATTGTCCGTAGAGAACAGGAAGTTTACAATAGCTCTTTGCAAACACTGGTACTGATTGACGGCATGCCCGTCAACGATACTGAGCGGCTTCTGAACTATGATGCCCGGCGTATTCACTATATCAACATTTACGCTGGCCAATTCACATTTGGTAATGGCATATATAATGGCATTCTGTCGTTTGTCACACGCTCGGGACGACTCACTAATTATCCCATCGAGCCCAACGCTCAGTATCTGGTGTATGAATTTCCCTAACCTCTCAGCAAGACTTTCATTCACATCGCATGGAGGTCATGCCGTTCATAGGTAATACATAATACTCCCCAAAGCCCCACCTTAGAAACAACTAAGGTGGGGCTTTGGGGAGTATATCTTTCATTTCTTATTTGAAAATCAGTTGGGCAAACTGATAGAGGCTGCGACGCCAGGTCTGCCACTCATGGGCGGTCTCGGGCGACACGTAGCTGTAGGCATTGATGCCGATGGCCTTCAGATTCTCAGCAGCCTTGACAACACTGCCATCACCTTCTGCCATCCTCGTCTCCCTGCCACCAGCACTCATAAAGAGCACCTTGTTGGTTTTCTTGAAATCGGGATTGTCGTTAACCTCTTCGGTATTGAAAGCACCACCGCTGAACATTCCCACATAGGCGAACGTGGTGGGGTTAGCCAACGTGATGGCGTGTGTCTGCATGCCACCCATGGACAGACCCGCCATGCCACGATGCTGGGCATCGGCAATCACACGATAGTTCTTCTCGACCATCGGGATGATGTCCTTCATCAACACTTCCTGGAAGGCATTGAAGCCGCCGAAGCCACGACCGAAACCACCGGGACGTTGTCCTCCCTGAGGAGCGCCCTGCCCCATACCTTGCGGACGCTGGCCCTGCGGACGCGGACCCATGCCTGGACGCGGACCCATTGGGGGCTCTTCACCTGGGCGACGCACATCGAGACCATTGTCCATATAGATGATGAACGGCACTGCCTTACCAACGGCGATGAGGTTATCCATGATGATACCCGTCTTGCCCTGGGCACTCCAGCCTGTCTCATTCTCACCCATGCCATGCTGCAGATAGAGCACGGGGAATTTCTTCGTGGGGTTCGTGTAATACTCATTGGGCAGATAGATATATCCGTGACGCATCTTCTCGGTAACAGACGACCAGTAGTACACCTCATTGATGGATCCCTGTGGAACATTCTTCACGGTGTAGAACTCTTCGTCGGCTGCGGGAACATCAATACCACTACCCCAACGACTGGCACCATAGAAATATTTGCTGCCTGGATCGGGCACCGAGGCACCATCGATATTGAGCTGATAGTAGTGGAAGCCCTCGTCCTGAGGAGCAGACGTGCCTGTCCACACACCGTTCTCGTCCTTGGTCATCTGATAGATTTTGCCATCGATGTCAAGTCCTACGAAAGAGGCCTGAGGAGCCGTAATCTGTGCACGAACCATTCGCTGTGAGTTCACCATCGGGTACTGTTTGTTGTCCTGATTGGTCGTAGCAGGCTTGAAGTCTTCTACATCGGCAACCACTGAAGGAACCGTGGGGTTTTGTCTTGGCATGCCAAACTGAGCTGACACCGTCAAACTTGAGAGTGCCATCAATGAAAGGATAATTTTTTTCATGTGGAATAACAAATTGTTTGTGGGTTTAAATACATTTCTTATTTGACGCCACTTACTGGCAAAAGTAAAACATAAAACCACATTTGTTAGGGAACATTAACATTCCAGTCCCTCCACATACCTTAAAAGGCCGATACCATGAGGTTGTTTACCATTTGAGGAAGGGATAGGTGAGGACTATCTCCGTGAGGTCGGCCTTAGTGCGGTGCGCCTGCACGTTAGCACCGATGGAAAGGCCGCCAAGATGGGGTATTTCGTAATGAAGACCTATACGTTCGTAATAAGGCTGTTCTATCTCCTTGGCATTGACACCCATCTTACGGTAGAGATAGAAGCCCAGCGACATGTGCAGTCGTACCCGTCCGTAAAACACCTCATGCTTCGCCGAGAGGCCCACCGACCACGGACTGTGACTGACAGTGCTTCCCGCCGCCTCATCGAGTTCCTTGACATGGTCGCTATAAGAGCCGTAGAAGAGGTCGAGCCCTACCCCACTCGCCCACCGCAGAGCATAGCGTCGCATAACATCGAGCTGGAGGGCATAGGCCGGATAGAGCTTGAAATGTGAAGTGCGGTAGTCGGGGTCGCCCTTGGGTGTCTGGAACTGTGTGCGTTGCCAGTCTTCATTGAGCGTCTTCGCCCCGAGCGACAATGCCGCCCGTGCGTACCAATAGCCTTTGAAATGGTGAGAACGCAGCATCGGGTCGGGATGGAGTACCTGTTCGTAATAAGGATAATAGACGACACCCACGGACGGTCCCACGAAGTTCGCCCCCTTGTTCGGCCGGTAGAGTGCTCCATTGCTCAAATGCCAATAGTCGATGCCCATGCGCACGCCCCATTGTTGCGCCACACGGTAGGTAGCATGTAGTCCGGCACCGAAATAGATATTCCAGTGCGACCCTATCAGCTCGTTGTCGATATTATTCTCAGGATTGTAGATGGTACGGCAATAGCCCGTGCCGAAATCAAAGGAATAGTCTATCTCCCACTTCTCTCCCCGATAAAAAGGTCGGGCGAAACGACCATAAATCATCAGCGCATTGCCCATGCGTGAATCGTAGTCGACCATCTCCGCCAAGCCCCATGCCGGGTCTTCGGTGCGCCACATCGTTACCCCATGGTTCCAAGCGTACTTAATGCCAAGGCTCAAGGTGGGATAGCCGAAGTCTGCCGCATACTGGTTGCTGTCTGTGGGCAGGGAACTGTAAGACAGTTCGAAGGCCAACGAGCCGTTGCTCTTTCCCTTCTGCCACTTCCGTTGGTAGCTATCCATGACCAGGGTGCGCGAGGGGCTGCCGGTGAGGGAGAAGCCCCAGTGGGGGCCGGGGGATGAGGGATGGGAGATGAGGGTATCGGGGGACGTGGGTGTTGTGGCGAGCACTGGTAAAGCTGCCACACAAATAAGAAGCATGATATGACGAGGACTGAACATCATCAATGGATAAGTCACCTGTTAGTGTGGCAGTTTGGGGAAGATGCGGCAGGCGTTAAGAGTGGTTTGGGTGGCTATTTCCTCTTCGGGGAGATTGTAGGATTCTGCCATCTTGGTGATGACATGCGTGATAAAGGCACTCTCGTTGCGTTTGCCCCGCATCGGCACGGGAGCCATGTAAGGCGCATCCGTTTCGAGCACCACCCTGTCGAGCGGCACCGTAGAGGCCAGCACCTCGGGGAGGTGGCTTTTCTTAAACGTCAGCACCCCTCCTATGCCCAGCACGAAATTGTCGAACTGCAGCAGTTCTGTCGCCTCGATGGCATTGCCCGTGAAGCAGTGGAACACGCCTCCTGGCAGACGGTCCTTGTATTTCTTGAGGACGCTCACTATTTGCTGTTGTCCTTTCCTGCCATGTATCATGAGTGGCAGTTGCAGTTCCACCGCCCACTGCACCTGTCGTTCAAACGCCTCCACCTGTTGCTGTTCGAACTCACGGCTCCAATAGTAGTCGATGCCCACCTCGCCGACGGCCACCACGGAAGGTAGTACATCAGGTTGAGAAATGATTTGCCAGATGGCGTCAAGCTGCGACAGCCAGTCGTCTTTCACCTCTTCGGGGTGCAAGCCGAGCATGGGAAAAGCAAAGCCGGGAAACTGTCGGCATGTGTCGAGCACCGTATGGCATGAGGGCACATCGATGGCCGGGATAAGCACCTTGGTGGCTCCCGCCTCTTTCGCCCGTGCCATCACTTTCTCACGGTCGTCGTCATATTCAGCACCGTCGAGATGCGCATGTGTATCGATAAACAGCATCAATATTCCCTTTCCATCATCCCATTGATGTAGTCGATAAGCGGTTGTTTCTTTTCCTCAGGCAACTGTACCTCGTCGAGGTATCGCCTGCACTCTGTAAAATACGCCTTGATACGTTTCTGTGCCATCGCGGCCACCCCGATTTCGTCATACAGACGCGTCACCGCCGCTATTTTCTCTTGCGGATTGAAATCGGTACATTCCACCCATCGTGTCAGTTCCTCGCGTTGACGTTCGTCGGCCAGGTTGAAGGCATTGATGAGCATATACGTTTTTTTGTTGGAGAGGATATCACCGCCGATATTTTTCCCGAAGACCTTCGGGTCACCGTACACATCGAGAAAATCGTCTTGCAACTGGAACGCCAGGCCGAGTCGTTCTCCACACTTGTAGAGTCGCTGTTGGTCGTCTTCGGGAGCATCGGCAAGGATGGCTCCCATCTTCATGGCACAAGCCAGCAGCACGCTTGTCTTCAGGCGTATCATCTCGATATATTCCTCTTCCGCCACGTCCATGCGCCGTTCGAAGTCCATGTCGTATTGTTGTCCAATCATGATTTCGAGCGAAGTCTGGTTGAACAGGTCAAGCACTTCTTTCTGTTTGTCCGGCTCACATTCGCACATCCCCTTGTAGGCAAGGATAATCATCGCATCGCCCGAGAGGATGGCTGTGTTGGCATCCCAGCGCTTGTGTACGGTAGGTTGGCCTCTGCGCATGTCGGCATTGTCCATGAGGTCATCGTGCAGGAGCGTGAAGTTATGGTACGTCTCCAGAGCCGTTGCCGCCGAAATGATTCTTTCCGGATGTTCACGGAAAAGGTTATAGGAGAGCATCATGAGCATGGGCCGAATACGTTTACCTCCCAGTGTGAGCACATACTGTATGGGTTCGTAGAGCGTAGCCGGTTCGTGGTCTTTTCCTACTGTTCGCAGGTGGTCGTTGACGAGTTGAAGAATTTCGTTGGAAGTCATGAAGTGAGTTTCGAGTTACGAGTTACGAGTTGCGAGTTATGGATATTGAATGAGGAATGAAGGATGAATTAAATCTTGAAGACGATGGGTAGTCGGACGAGGGTGCGGCAAGGTTTACCTTCGTTATGTCCCGGTGACCATGGGGGCATCATGTTGAGCACCCGCAAAGCCTCTTTGTCGAGCAGAGGGTCAACGCCATGCAGCACCTTGGCATCGGCGATGGTCCCATCCTTGTTGACGACGAACGTGGTGACCACTGTCCCTTGCAGGTTACGTTGTCGTGCCGGAGCTGGATACTGCAGGTTGTCGGTGAGCCATTTGATGAACTGTACCATGCCTCCCGGAAATTCCGGGTATTGCTGTACGATGCGCAGCACCACCTCTTTATTTTCCTCATCCACCATCAGTGGTTTGGCATCGGTAGCCGTTGTGGGTTGTGCCTGCTCCGTCTCCACGGCCGGTATCTCATCCTCTCCTGCATTGGTGAGCGCCTCTTCTATGGGATTCTCCTCCTTGGCATCGGTCACGGTCTCGACAGGGTTGATGCGCACCAAGGGTGTTTCGGGCTGATTCAATGCCACCACCATGTCTCGCGGATCAATGGCCGGCACCATCTCCATATCGGAAGCCATCTCATCGAACGCGGCATCTTCCTCCGTCTGTTCATCGGCAGACGAATGGAACTCCATCGCCGCCACGAAGAGCGCCAAAGCGAGCACCAATCCCATGAGGAAAGCCGTTGTGCGTTGTCGTTCAAGCGACGCCGCAGCCGTTTTTTTCACTTCCATATTGAACAATATATGGAGACAAAAGAAGATAAAGGAAGAGGGAAGAATACCATTGCGGCTATCTTCATTTACTACCTAAATCTTCTCATCATCCGAAATTTCATTTAAATTCGGAGCGACATCCAATAAACTAGCCCCGTTTACGTTATTATAATTGCAAATCACCTGCAAAAATAACTCAAGTATTTCAAAAAAGGTGTATCTTTGCCGAGAAATTAAGCAAACATGACGAAAAAAAACGCCATATTACTCCTCTTGCTGACTTTTGCTCTGTTGGTGAAAGCCCAGGAGAGTCGTACGGCATATAATTTCCTCCGTTTACCAGTGAGCGCCCATGGTGCCGCCTTAGGTGGTGACAACATCACACTGGTGGAAGACGATGCCTCGCTCATCTTTTCCAATCCTGCCTTGCTACGGTCGGTGAGCAGCAAAACCATAGGCTTGAACTACATGAACTACATGAAAGGTGCCAACACCGCCAGTGCCACCTATAATTGGGACATCAAGAAAGTGTCGGTCGGCGTAAGCGGTCAGTTCCTTGACTATGGTAAGATGAAAGAGACCACTGCCGAAGGTATCATCACCGGCGATTTCAGCGCCAAGGACATTTCGATAGGAGCCTATATCGCCTACGACCTTTCGGAGCGTATCGCCGGCGGTATCGCTGCCAAATTCATCACCAGCTACATCGGCGACTACAATTCACTGGCGATGTGCGTGGACCTGGGACTGAACTATTACGACCCCGAGCGCGAATGGTCCGTCTCGGCCGTGGCGAAGAACCTTGGCGGCCAGTTGAAAGCCTATAACGATGAGTATGACCGGTTGCCCTTCGACCTGATGTTGGGTGTGAGCAAGAAACTGACAGGCGCCCCCTTCCGTCTGAATGCCACATTGAGCGACCTGACGCATTGGGACTACCGTTTTGTGAATCATATCTCGGCAGGTATCGACGTTATATTGTCATCGAACATCTGGCTGGGTGCCGGCTACAACTTCCGGCGGGCCGACGAGATGGGTGTGAGTGACGGCGAGCATGTGGGCAGCCATGGAGCCGGTATCACCCTGGGCGGCGGTATCGAGCTGGAGCGTTTCAAACTGAATATTGCCTACGGCAAATACCATGTGTCGTCTTCGTCGATATTGGTGAATGCGGCGTTTACACTATAATACCCACCCCAGACCCCTCCCCAAGGGAGGGGAGATGAATAGAAAGGAAGGATAAAAAGTAAAAGGGGAAAAGGGGAAGTTATAAAAGGGAGTAAAAATGGAAGTTATAAAAGGGAGTTTAGCACTTCGTGCTGGACAATAGACTTGAAAGGGAAAAGAGGGAAAAGAGGAAAAAGGGAAAAGGGTAAAAAAGTAAAAATAAAAACTATAATATTATGAAAAAGATAACAGTAGCTATTGACGGCCACTCCTCCTGTGGCAAGAGCACGATGGCCAAGGATTTGGCCCGCAAAATCAGTTATATCTATGTGGACACCGGTGCCATGTACCGTGCCGTAACCCTTTACGCCCTGCGCAACGGTATCATCGCCGAAGACGGAGCCATCGACAACGACGGTTTGCAGAAATCGCTGGAAGACATTCATATCACGTTCCAACTCAATGCCGAGACCGGTAAACCCGACACCTATCTCAATGGTGAACGTGTGGAAGATGAGATACGCGGCATGGAAGTGTCATCACATGTGAGTGACATCGCTGCCATCCCCTTCGTGCGTGAGGATATGGTACGTCAGCAGCAAGCTATGGGCAAGGACAAAGGTCTGGTGATGGACGGTCGCGACATCGGTACCGTGGTCTTCCCCGATGCTGAGTTGAAGGTGTTCGTCACCGCCCGTGCCGAAGTACGTGCCGAGCGACGTTACAAAGAGCTGTTGGGCAAGGGCGAAGAAGCCGATTACGAGGAGATTCTTAAGAATGTGCAGGAGCGCGATTACATCGACTCACACCGCGAGGTGGCACCTCTTCGTCCTGCTGACGACGCGTTGATTCTCGACAACAGCGAGCTGACCATTCCAGAGCAGAACGAATGGTTGTATGAGAAATACTTGGAAAAGGTAAAAGGGGGAAAGGGTAAAAAAGTAAAAAAGTAAAAAAGTAAAAGGGTAAGAAATACCCACCCCTGACCCTCCCCAAGGGAGGGGGTGAAAGGGAAGTGATGTAAAAACGAATGAAGAGCCCATCATTCGTTTTTTCCGTAAATGTGGTAATGGGCATCGCGGCCATTACAGTATTTTTCTACGAGTTCAACGATGTATTCAGCGTTGGCACGTACCTGTTCTTCATGGCCGTCATAACCATTGATGAGGACGAGGAGATGAGACGTGCTGATGTCGATTTTGGTACGTTCATTGTCACTCGTTGGTGTGCCGACACCACCGATTTCATCACGGTAGACAGGCAGACCAGCAATGTTCAGCATCCCCCTTCCTATGCCTTCGTAGGGTTCCCCTTCGCGGCCGATGCCCAACGTCAACGTATCGCCCACCATCTTATCCGCATCGAAACCTCCTATACTATAGCCATAGACAATACTTGCCAGATTGACGAGGTCAACCAGCGTATCTCTCTGATAGAGCGGCTTGCCTTGCAACATCCGTCGAATGAGCGCCTCGGAGGCAGGACGATAGCGCGACGGGTCTTTGCCACAGGCACGGTAAACACGTCGCGTGGCCTCGATGCCTGATAGTTGTTTTAAGGACTCCGTGGTCAGGGTGGCGCGGTATTTCTCACCCATGGCGTTGATTTCCTGCCATAGCGGTTCGCTATAGGGTGTGTTCTCAACAAAGGCTTCTACGGCAGCTCCCACGAAATTGGGGCAGACGGTTTCTATTTCTTTGGAAACAATGATATTGAACATTGGGGGGTTGTTTTTTGGGGGGATAGGGGTTATAGAGGGTTATAGTTGCTATAGATGATTATAGGAGCTATAGGTCATCGAAGAGGGAGAGTTGAACGGGGGTGGAGGGTTCGGTAGGGGCAGAAGGTTCGGAGGGGTTAGAGGGAGTGGAGGGTTGTGTTATCTCGGAAGGTTCGGAGGGTTCAGAGGGGGTGGAAGGCTCTGTGTTCTCGGAGGGGTTGGAAAGCATTTGCAGGAATTCTTGTTCGGTGACGATGGGGATGTTGAGTTTCTGGGCTTTTTGGAGCTTTGACGGTCCCATGTTTTCACCTGCAAGGACGAATGATGTCTTTGCGCTGATGGAGCCGACGTTCTTTCCTCCATGTTGTTCGATGATGGCCTTATATTCATCGCGGCTATGCTGAGAGAACACCCCACTGATGACAATGCTTTTTCCAGACAGCGTATTGCTGAGTCCTTGTTGCTGTTCTTCCGACAGCGCCATTTGCAGCCCTTCCTCTTTCAGTCGAGCGAGAATACGTTGGTTTTCCTCGTTGTGGAAATAAGCCACGACACTTTTTGCCATCACCTCGCCGATGCCCTCCACCTGTTGCAGTTCATCGAGCGATGCATTGGCCAGTGCGTCCATCGTCTTGAAATGTCGTGCCAGCAGTTTCGCCGACGTCTCGCCGATGAACCTGATGCCGAGAGCGAACACCACCCTTTCAAAGGGCACGTTCACCGTGTAGCGAATGCCCTTGACCACTTTTTGCGCCGACTTCTCGCGTGAACCGTCACCATTTATCTGGTCCACCCGGATGTCGTAGAGGTCGGCGATGTTATGTATCAACCCCTGCTGGTAATAGTCGTCCACCGTTTCCGGTCCGAGCGACTCAATGTTCATTGCCTTACGTGCGATGAAATGTTCGATACGCCCTTTTATCTGCGGCGGACATCCCGCGTCATTCGGGCAGTAATAGGCCGCCTCGCCCTCGTAGCGCACCAGCTCAGTACCGCAGATTGGGCAATGCGAGATGAATTGCACGGGCTGCGCGTCGAGAGGTCTGTTTTCCACATCAACACCCACTATTTTCGGGATAATCTCCCCACCCTTTTCCACAAAGACATAGTCGCCGATATGGAGGTCGAAGGAGCGGATGAAATCCTCGTTGTTGAGTGTCGCCCTTTTCACCGTAGTCCCGGCGAGCAGCACCGGTTCCATATTCGCCACGGGCGTTATGGCACCCGTACGTCCCACCTGATAGGTCACCTCGACCAGTCGGGTACGTGCCCTTTCCGCCTTGAATTTATAGGCAATGGCCCACCTCGGACTTTTCGCCGTGAATCCCAGTGCCCGTTGTTGGCGAAGAGAGTTCACCTTCAGTACGATGCCATCGGTGGCCACGGGAAGGTTTTTCCGTTCTTTATCCCAGAAATGGATATATTCGAATATCTCGTCAAGGGACGTAGTCTTTTTCATCCCCTCGCTGATTTTGAATCCCCATGAACGCGCCGTTTCGAGGTTCTCGAAATGTCCATCTGTCGGCAGCTGTTCGCCGAGCATGGAATACAAATATGCATCGAGTTGCCGGCTTGCCACCAGTTCCGACTTCTGGCTTTTCAGCGTTCCCGACGCCGCATTTCTCGGATTGGCAAAAAGCTGTTCACCAGCCTCTTCCCGTTCTTCATTCAGTCGTTGGAACACCGTCCACGGCATGAGAATCTCTCCCCGGATTTCGAAACTGTCGGGATAGGGAATATCCGTTTGCTGTTGCAGAATAAGCGGTATGGAACGTATGGTCTTCACGTTTGCCGTCACATCATCGCCATGAATGCCGTCGCCACGCGTGACGGCCCTTGTCAACCTGCCCTTTTCATAGGTGAGCGATATGGACAGTCCGTCGTATTTCATCTCACAGCACACCTCGAAGGGTTCACCCGCCAACAGTTTCTTCACCGATGCGTACCATTCCGTCACCTCCTGCTCATTGTAGGTATTGGCCAGCGAGAGCATCGGGTAGCGGTGAGCCACCTGCTGGAACTCTTGGTTGAGGTCGCTTCCCACCCGTTGTGTCGGAGAATTGGGGTCGTCCATCTCCGGGTGTTTAGCTTCGAGGTCTTGCAACTCGTGCATCAGAAAGTCGAAGTCCTGGTCGGAGATGACGGGTTGGTTGAGCACGTAGTAACGGTGGTTGTGCTCATGGAGTTCGTTGCGCAGTTGGAGGATACGTTCTTGTTCGGTCATTATGCTGTTATTTCGTTGCCAGTGTATAGTTGGTAGTATTTTCCGTGGAGGGCGAGCAGTTCATCGTGTGTGCCACGCTCGATGATACGTCCTTTTTCGAGCACGATGATGCAGTCGCTGTTGCGCACGGTTGACAGTCGGTGTGCGATGACGAAAGTGGTACGCCCGCGCATGAGCGAGTCCATACCTTTCTGCACCATACGTTCCGTGCGCGTGTCGATGGATGATGTTGCCTCGTCGAGGATAAGCACTGGTGGGTCGGCGATAGCTGTACGGGCGATGGACAACAATTGTCGTTCACCCTGACTGAGGTTCGACCCGTCGCCGTTGAGGACGGTCTGGTAACCATTGCTCAGACGACGGATGAAATCATCGGCTCCCACTAGTTTTGCCGCCTCTATGCACTCCTGGTCCGACGCGTCAAGACGACCGTAGCGGATATTGTCCATGACCGTGCCGGTAAATAGGCGTATCTCTTGGAGCACCATGCCCAGGCTTCGTCGCAGGTGCGGTTTTGCTATCTCGTTGATGGTGATGCCATCGTATTTTATCTTGCCGTCTTGTATGTCGTAGAAGCGGTTGATGAGGTTGGTGATGGTCGTCTTACCCGCTCCCGTACCGCCGACAAAGGCAATCTTCTGGTCGGGCATCGCATCAAGCACGATATCGTAGAGCACCTGTTTCTCAGGCACATAGCTGAAGTCAACCATATCGAAGGTAACACCGCCCTCCACCTGTACGAGTGAGCCGTCGGGACGTTTCCATGCCCACTGGCCGGTACGTTGTTGGCATTCGGTCATATTACCGAGGTCATCTACAGACACATTGACAAGCGTCGTTGTACCCTCGTCTTTCTCCGGTTTCTCATCGAGCAGTTCAAAGAGCCGTTCCGCACCTGCCGATGCCGTGATGATGCTGTTGATTTGCTGGCTGACATGCGCCACCGGCTGTGCAAAGTTCTTGTTCAACGTGAGGAAAGACACCAAGGTACCCAGTGTCAGTCCGTAGTTGCCCGACAGTGCGATGGTAGCTCCTACCACTGCGATAAGCACATAGGCCAGGTTACCGAGGTTTCCATTCACCGGCATGACGATGTTAGCCGTTTTATTAGCATCATTGGCACTGCTGCGCAGGTTCTCGTTTAATGCCTCGAACTGGTTAATAGCCTCCTGTTCATGGCAGAACACCTTCACCACCCTTTGTCCTGTTATCATCTCCTCGATGAAGCCATTGACGGCAGCCAGGTTTTTCTGTTGTTCGAGGAAGTGTTTTCTTGATTTCTTGCTCAGGTATGATGTAGCCAAAGCCATTACCGCCGCCATGATGATGCTGACGATGGTCAGCGGAATGCTGAGCACCACCATGCTGGTGAAAGTCACCGCCAGTGTGATGACCGAGCTGAAAGCACTGGGCAGTGAGGAGCCCACCGCCTGACGGAGTGTATCCACATCATTGGTAAATCGTGACATCACATCGCCATGAGCATGTGAATCGAAATAGCTGATGGGCAGTTTCTCCATGTGTGCAAACATATCCTTCCTCATGCGCAGCATCGTTCCCTGGCTCACGTTAATCATGATTCGGTTGTAGGCATAGGAACAGATGACACCCACCAGCAGCACTGCCGCAAGCGTGAACAACGCCTTTGCTAGACCGCTGTATTCTGGATGTGCTGATTGAGTCAGCGGAACGATGTAATCGTCGATGAGCGTGCGAGTGAAGAGCGTGGACACCAATGTCGTTACCGATGTGACAATGATGCACAGCGCCACAACGAAGAACGACACCTTGTATTCAGACAACACATATTTTAGCAACCTGAGGAGAGTCGCCTTTTTGTTTTTCGCCGTCTTTCGCGGAGCGAAGCGGTCATTATGGTTATGCATACCGAATTTCTGTGCCATGGCCGTTACTTTTTACGTTTTTCATCGAAGTCGCCCCCGTCCTCTTCCTGAATCTGACAAATCTCCTGATAAATTTTGTTCTCCTGCAGCAGTTTCTCATGCGTGTTGAATCCACACACCTTACCATTATCCATCACCACGATGCGGTCGCAGTCCTTGACACTTGCTATGCGTTGTGCGATGATGATTTTAGTGACATCGGGAATATCCTCGCGGAACGCCTTCCGAATCAAGGCATCGGTTGCCGTGTCGCATGCGCTGGTAGAGTCGTCGAGCACCAGCACCTTTGGTTTCTTGAGCAGAGCCCGTGCTATGCACAGACGCTGTTTCTGTCCTCCCGACACATTGACACCTCCCTGTTCGATGACCGTGTTGTATCCATCCGGCATCTGCGACACGAATTCATCGGCCTGGGCTAAGCGGCACGCCTCCTGACACTCCTCGAGTGTGGCATCTGTCTTACCCCATCGCAGGTTATCAAGCACCGTTCCCGAGAACAGTTCGTTCTTCTGCAGCACCACCGCCACCGCATCGCGCAACGTGGTGAGATCGTAACGACGCACATCCTTACCACCAACGCACAGACTGCCACGTGACACGTCGTAGAGTCGGCTGATGAGCGTCACCACCGATGATTTACCGCTACCTGTACCACCGATGATGCCCACCGTCTCGCCCGAGCGTATGTGCAGGTTAATGCGGCTGAGCGCATATTCACCGCTTCCCGACTTATAGGCGAAGGACACCTCGTTGAAGTCGACCCTTCCATCGGGTACCTCGGTGATGGGATTTTCCGGATTGGCAATGTCTGCCTCTTCGTCAATCACCTCTGCCACACGCTTGGCACTTGCTGCACTTTGGGTAAGCATGACAAAAATCATGCTGAGCATCATGAGTGACATGAGGATACTCATGACATAGGTGAAGAGCGACGTCAGTTCACCCGTGGTGAGTGTTCCCCCGACGACGAACTGTGCTCCGAACCATGACAATGCTATGATACAGCCATAGACCACCAAATTCATGACCGGGTGGTTCACTGCCATGAGGCTCTCGGCTTTCACATAGAGTTTATACAGCCCTACCGCAGCCTTGGCAAATTTCGTGTTTTCATATTCCTCGCGTACGAAAGCCTTCACCACGCGGATGCCCGCCACATTTTCTTGTACCGATGCATTCAACTCATCGTATTTCACGAACACCTGTGAGAAAAGTTTGGCCACACGTGAGATGACGAAATAGAGCACCACGCCGAGGATGAGCATTGCCACGAAGAAGATGATGCTCAGCCGACGGTCGATGAGGAAGCACATGAAGATGCTCAGTATCAACCGGTAAGGAGCCCTCACCGTAACACGGAGTATCTGCTGATAAGCGTTCTGCAGATTCGACACATCAGTCGTCATACGCGTTACCAGACCCGACGTGCTGTATTTGTCAATGTCGGAAAACGAAAACGTCTGGATATTGCGGTACATCGCTTTGCGCAGGTTTGCTGCGAATCCCGACGAGGCATAAGCCGCATAACGTCCAGCCATGATTCCGAAGAAGAGACTGAGGAACGCCATACCAATCATGACTGCCCCGTACAGATACACATTTCCCATGTGTCCTGCGTTGATGCCACGGTCGATAAGCATTGCTGTGACATAAGGAATGAGCACATCCATCACCACTTCAAGTGAAGTGTATATAGGAGTGAGGATGGAAGCTTTCTTATATTCTCCTATTTGTCGATAGAGCGTTTTAAACATTTAAGTTTTAAATTTGAAAAAATAGGTTTGAGGTTGATGATTACCTTATGGGGTGACAGGATAAAAAAATACGGTGCGAATTTACTAAAAAAGTGGGAAAAGGCTTTGTAATTAACTTTTATTTACTAATTTTGCAGACATGAGAATTGACATTATCACAGTATTGCCCGATATGATAGAAGGATTCGTCCATGAGTCAATCCTGGCACGGGCACAACAAAAAGGACTGGCAGAGATTCATCTGCACAATCTGCGTGACTACACGTTGGACAAGTGGCGTCGAGTGGACGACTACCCATACGGCGGTTTTGCCGGTATGGTGATGCAGTGTGAGCCCATTGACCGTGCCATCAGCGCGTTGAAAGCCGAGCGCGACTACGACGAGGTGATTTTCACGTCGCCCGACGGCGAGCAGTTTGACCAGCATATCGCCAACGACATGTCGATGCTCAACAACATCATCATTCTCTGTGGTCACTACAAAGGCATCGACCAGCGTATACGCGACCACCTCATCACACGTGAAATCAGTATCGGCGACTATGTGCTCACCGGTGGTGAGTTGGCTGCTGCGGTAATGGCCGATGCCATCGTACGTTTGGTACCAGGTGTGATTAGCGACGACCAAAGCGCACTGTCAGACTGTTTCCAGGATGACCTGTTGGCTGCACCCATCTATACCCGTCCAGCTGACTACAAAGGATGGAAGGTGCCCGAGATTCTGCTCAGCGGCAACGAAGCAAAGATTAAAGAATGGGAGATGGAGCAGAGTCTGGAAAGGACCAAGCGTTTGAGACCGGACCTTTTGAAATAATAAACCCTGCAACCCACCCCCGACCCCTCCCCAAGGGAGGGGAGGAATACCCACCCCAGCCCTCCCCAAGGGAGGGGGAAGATACTCAGGGGAGGAATCCGCCTTGGGTATCCTAAAGGGAGGGGGAAGATTTGTCAGGGGGATTATTGAGAGTGGGGGGAAGTTTTCATGTAAAAAATCAAGTATTTTATAACATTTTTTTGCCATTTATTTGTTTTTTGTGAAAAAAATTGTATTTTTGTGGCGAAAACCATGAAAATTTTCAACGAGGATTCAAATCTTATTATTAACATTATAATTATTAACTAAAAAAAACTATTATTATGGCACAACCTATTCCGCAGTTGGACTTCCCGACAGCTGTTCAGTTGTCACTCAACCGTCTGAAAGACATGGAAGGCCGCAGCCGCCGCAGTGAGTTCTGGTGGACAATGTTAGCAACGATGATTCCGTTCTTTATCATCTGGATACTGAACCGTGGCGCCATGTCCATCGTACCTTCTATCATTTTCTCTATTTTGGGAGGTGCTATCTGGCTTTGCACTGTTCCTCTCCAGATTCGTCGTTTGCATGACACTGGTCGTAGTGGCACCTTGGCCAAGATTGCTGCTGGTGTTTACATCGTCCAACTCATCCTGAGTGTTATCCTCGTGGCTATGGTTCAGAACAACCCATTAGCTGTCTTCGGTTCAGCAGGTACGCTTTCGACGTTCTTGGGTCTGGTAGCCTTGGTATATTTTGTGTTGATTATCATCCTGATTGTGTTCTGGTGCCAGGACAGCCAGCCCGGTACGAACCAATATGGACCGTCACCCAAATATCCCGATTTCCAATAAAGCCCCTACCCCTTCCCTCCCCGAGGGGAAGGCATAGAATGCCCAACAAAGAAAGTATTGGGAAAAAATAATAAAAGCCGCTCTGAGAGCGGCTTTTTTCGTCCCTTCCCCGACCCGGAGTAGATAGGATGTGAGGCCTTATTCCAATGCGTCGAGGAGGATAAAGGCTGCCCAATAGATGGGGTCGATGAAACGTCCGTTCTCGATGTGGCGTAGATGTTGCTGTGCAGCGAGGAATGCGCTACGCGGCGATTGTCCTTCGGCCAGGTGGCGGTAGAATGCCGTCATGAGAATCTGTGTGGCCTGGTCGTCCACTTTCCACAGGCTCATCACCATCGTCTTTGCTCCTGCTTTCTTGAATCCCCGTTGCAGTCCGAATACTCCGTCGCCGGTGATGGTACCGAGTGCCGTCTGACAAGCCGAGAGCACCACAAGGTTCGTTCCTCTGAGGTCCATCTGCGACAACTCACGCGCCGTGAGGATGCCATCCTCCAAATTGTCGGGCACCTGTTTATGCGTGAGTGTGGCGTTGGCTCCAGCGAAGAGTAGTCCTGAGCGTGACAGGGCCTTATCCTCTTCGGATGAGGCATTTTCGTTTGCAGCAGTGAGGAATGCCAGATTACCCATGCGGTTTGCCTGTTCCTCGCTCCAGAAGAAGCCATGTGTAGCCACATGCAAGATGTCAGTTTGTTTTCCCGAAAGGTTTTTGAAAGCCTCCTCCGTTCCATGAATGCCTGAGAAGACTTTTACATCTTTCATATTTCCCTTCAGCTGTTCTTCGATGTCGTCCACTTCCTTCAGTGTATAGGCCAGGTATCCTGCCCCACCCCTGAGCATGAGTGAATCGACGGGAGCGCGGCTTGCCATGAGCGGTGCGTCAGACAGCAGTCCTGCCTCACGGTTAGCCAGGTCCACTTCTTCCATCTTGGCATTATATTGCAGTCCTCCGAACAGTCGTGCGTTCTCCATTTTCTTTGTTGACGAGGTCGTCACCACCTCACGTGTAGATGACAGACGGTAGACATCGAACTGTTCTGCGAAAGTGCTGAAATCCTCCATCAGTGCATATTCGATGGCGATGTTATTCAGACAACCCACCGGCGAGAAGAACACCCGCCGTGCTCCTTTCAGATAAGGCAAGAGCGGTTTCCAGATATAGTTTGTCAGCGAGTGTGTGGAATAACATACATCCGCTGAGATACTTTGTATCTGCGATTCGGAACACAAGAAAACCATTTCGGGATGCGGTGACTCTTTTTTGAGAACCAACGCCCCCACTCCAAGCTGTTGCTCACCGTCTTCGCTTTGTGGGTAGAAATTGACAAATTCAATGGCCACATCATCATCATTGAGTTGGCGTTGCACCTCTTGCCACGTGGTACGCAGCGGTTTGGTATAGTCGCCGTAAGCAGCAGACATAGATGTGAGTTGCCGTTCCAACCGAGTTATTTCCCTTCTTAGCGAGTCGGTATCCACAGACCGCTGTTCCTTTGGAAGTGCCGTCTGCTGGTCGAGCAACGTATGTTTCTGTTTCAAGACATTAAATGTCTCGATAGCCTGTTGGTCACCACTTTCCAGAAGCAGCCTGTTCATTTCCATCTCAGTGGTAAGCAGCAGGCCCTTTCCTAACAGTTGTCCGTCGTAGGCACAATCAGCCAGACGTCCCGCCACCGAGGTGTCATCTTTATATTTATCTGCCAGATAAGGCAGCACCAGTTGGTAGAACGCCGCGTTCTGGTTCCATGTGCCCATACGTTCCTGCGGCGACATAGTGGTGAATTTGGAAAGGATGTATTCGCGGAGGAGTGCAGACAACTTTTCAGCATATTCCGTCGCCACCTCTTTGTTATTGTCTGCTATCGCCGCATTGCATACCTGCCATCCAGCCTGCAGGTAGGCCATATTGTCGGTAGAGACGTAGCGTGCGATGGCCTGCTCCACCTCAAGTAGTTGGTCATACGACTCTTTTGTCTTTCCGAGGACCTGAAGCAGTTGTCCCCGTAGCGAATATAACACCGCGCTGTTAGCGATAGCCTTTTCGTGTCCGAAGATACCCTCCACGATGTCTATACCCTGACAGGCATAGTCGTAAGCCGGTTGCCAATGCCCCATAGCACTTTCAGCCTGAGCCAGTCCCAAAAGTGCCGTGGCATAGTTCACCGTTTGTTGGAGGCTGTCTTTATCCATCAGTTCCAAAGCCTGGAGGAAGACAATTGCCGCCGTGTTGGCTTCACTGCGAGCGAGGAATTCGTTCCCCAATTGTATTCGCTCGAGCGCATCGTAATTTTCCGCATTGGCATGATAATCGTTGAACACCGCTTGCGCCTGTTCCATGGTCTGTCCGGCCCCTTGCACATCTCCCAATGCCATTTGGTATTTAGCGAGCGACTGCGCCGCATCGCCATATTCCATTGAATTATCCCCGAACGAGCGTTTGGTATAATTCACCACCTTCGTTTGCTGTTCCACCGCATTGACATAATCGTTTTTCGCCGCGTATGCAAGCGCCATCATCGCCACGCTCGAGTACATATACTGTTCGGTATGATGCTCTTCGAACAGCGCGGTCGCCTTTTTCAAATAATCAATGCTTTGGTCTATCTGTGCCGTATTGAGTGTAATTTGCGCCGCCAAGTAGTACACATATCCCATGAGAAGTGTCCCTGGTATTTTTTTCTCCGCGAAGTCCACCGCCCTAGTTGTCATCACCTTTGCCGAGTCCAGTTCAGTATAAGCCAGGAACGACTGCGCCAGGTTGAGCATACTTGACACGATGGTTGTATCCTCCACGTTAGGCATGGACATATAAGTATCCAGCAGCATTCGCGAATATTCAATATCCTTCTGATGGTTGTTGACTGAACGGTAATAGGAAGACATGGCATCCAGTCCATCCACGAGCAGATGATCCACCTGTCCGTTCTTGCGATATCCTTCAATGGCCTGGTCCACCCACATAACTCCCCTGTATTTATCGTTGAGGCCTATGGCCGCCGCCCCTTTTATCATGAGCAGTTGGTTATAGATGGGGCCGCCCACCATCGTGCCTCTGCAAAGGTCGAGTCCTTTTTCAGCATAAACTTTCGCCTCGGAGGCATTTCCCTCCGACGCCTGCATTTGCGCCAACAGAGAGAGATAGTGAGGGTGAAGTGCGGGGTCTTCATTTTCACATTCCGTGAACGCCACATCCGCCTGTTTTAACAATTCTATTGCCTTTTGCCTGTCACCTCTGATTGTCGCCGTCTCACCCATCATTCCCAAGGCCGTAGCATACATGTAATTATTGGTCAGATGTGCCTTCTCACATCCTCGGTGAAGTTTTGAAGCCGTCGTCTCCAGTTCATCAACCCCACCTGTCCAATAGAGCGCATACATTTTCACGAAGAGAAAGCTCAAGTAATTCTTCGACTTATCATCGCCATATTTTTCAAATACCGGCTCCAACCCTCTAATGATGTCCAGTGCCTCCTCATAGCGCTGCATCCCCACAAGTGTCTCAACAAGCGCATAATGATAGGTGGCGTAGGTATAACTATTCTTTTTCAGGTGGTGAGACAATACCTTCAGGCATTCTCTGCTTGCCACTTCCGCCTGTTCAGAATAGCCACCAGAGCTAAGGACATACGACAGGAAATATAAGGCACCCGCGTAGGTGGTTGCTTTTTCACCACTCCAATCACGCTCCATCCTGACCACTTCGCGCAAGTAGAATAAAGCATCTTCATAATTACCCGCCTCAAAACGTTGCATCGCCAGATACGACAACGAGTCGATAACCTCCCTGCCCCATTTTTCCACCGGTGGCAGTTCAAAATCGTTAGACAGTTCTATCGCCTCTGCCGTCCGTCCCATCTTTCCATAACAGGAAGCCAGCCAGTCGCTGGCATAGAAATGCCGTTGGTCGAGCGAGTCGTAGAGTTGTTCGTCGATGGGACGGAGCTGTTCGAAGGTCTTTGCCGCCTTATCGTATTTTTTGTCATGGTAGAAGCCCACCCCTTCGGAATAGAGTTTGTCGGAGAGGGCGATGCTGTCTGAGCGGGATTGCTGGGCGACGCATGGCAGCGAAAGGAGGATGAAGAGAGAGATGAGAAGGTTTTTCATGGAAGATTACCAGTTCCAGATGTTTCTTCCGACAGCCCATGCGAAAAAGAGGATGGCTACGACTATAGGCATCCATGGGTTATGGACACGGCTGTATAGCTGCGGTTTTCGCTTTCGCATGCACTCCACGTAGATGAGGAAGGCTACCAAGGGAAGCGATATAACCAACATGGCGTTGTAGGCGAACGCACCGCCCACATCGCCATGTAGAAGACTATGCACTGCCCGTTGCGACCCACATCCCGGACATTTCAGTCCGGTCAGCAAAAGGAACGGGCACTTTGGGAACCATGCGCTCGCCGACGGGTCGAATGCCGAATAGACATATACCGCCACCAACAAGAGGAGAATCCCAAGGATGTAATGTCGTGTATGAAGGCGCATTAGAAATGCTTATAATCCGTTCCGCCGGATTGCAAATCCGACGGAACAGTGGAGGGACGGGATGCGAGTTATCGGTAGAGACCGTATAGGGAAGCCGTGCCGATGACACCAGCTGCAATCAAGATGACATAGAGCACGACAACCACCAGTCCGATAAAGAAGCCCAGCTTGGTCCATTTACCTGCATCGCGGCTTGCCTGTTCTGCCTCGGCATAACGTCCTGCCGCAAACAGTCCACTCACCTTGGAAGCATAGACCACGCCGACAATACCGAAGGGCAGACAGCAGAAGATGAGCACGAGGATCGACTCCACCATCCACGACTTCGGGGGATATCCTCCGTTAGCCGGTTGCTGCTGGTAGGGCTGTTGGTAACCCGGTTGTTGATACGCCTGTTGTTGGTAACCTTGCGGACCATAACCCTGTGGGCCGTAACCCTGCGAGCCATAGCCTTGTTGCTGTCCGTAGGAGGTATTGCCTTGATATCCGGGAGGTGTCTGGCCCATGCCCGCTGCGCCCATTCCGGCGAAGAGGGGTGCCAACGAGGGGATGGTCTTTGCCTTAGCCCAGTTGGTCATACCTTCGCACCACACATCCGTTTCAGGTGTGATGTTATACGCTTTCAGCTGTTCGAGAGTGAACGGGCCCATCTGCTGGCCGTTCTGGATAAAATAGTATTGCATTGTTTAATGTTTAGTGTACAGGGTGTAATGTTTAGTGTACAGGGTGTAATGTTTAGTGTACGTTGAGGGTTAGGGTATCAGTATCCGAACATGCTTCGGCGGTAAGCATTATTCAGGGAAACGCCCATCACGAGGATAAGGATGACATAAAGGATGATAACAACCAGTCCGATGATGAACGCAATCTTCACCCATTTTCCAGCCGTCCTACTGGCCTGTTCTGCTGCCTCGAACTCACCACGGTTATAGTAAAGACTCACCATGGTGGCATGCACGAGACCAACGACGCCGAATGGCATACAGCAGAAGAGTGTGACGAGAATAGCTTCCGCCACCCATGTCTTTGGAGGATAGCCCCCATAAGAGGCAGGCTGTGCCTGCTGGTATTGGTTGTTACTGGCAGTCTGCTGATACTGGCCGCTATTCGGTGCTGCCTGAGGTTGAGCCCCCATTGCAGCAGCTCCCATTCCAGCGAAGAGAGAAGCCAATGCGGGAACGTCTTTGGCTTTCGCCCAATTGGCCATGCCTTCCGTCCACACGTCGGTTTCAGGAGTGACATGATAGATTTTCAGCTGTTCGATGGTATAGGGTCCCATCTGCTGACCGTTTTGGATGATGTAGTATTTCATGATTATAATGTTGAGTGTTGTGCGTTTATGGTCGAATGTTGAGGTGCAAGGGGTTGTGGTTGAGTGTTGAGGGACGGTTTTTGTTGATTTACAATTTTTAATGCAAAGATAACGACTTTTTCGTATAAAAAAGCTATCTTTGCAAAAAATTGATGCATTTCAACTGAAAAAACACACATCATGTTCAACAAAGAGACTTACATTCGTCGCCGCCGCACCCTGCGTGAACTGATGGGCAGCGGTCTGGTGGTGTTGTTCGGCAACAACGAATCACCCTGCAATTATCCCAACAATGCCTATTATCCCTTCCGTCAAGACTCCACTTTCTTGTATTTCTTCGGTCAGAAGAGGGACGGACTGGTTGGTATCATCGATGTGGACAATGATAAGGAGATACTTGTCGGTGATGACATCGACATCGAGGATATCGTGTGGTACGGCAGTGTGGACAGCGTGAGCGACATGGCCAAACAAGCAGGAGTGAAGAACAGTTGCGCCATGAGTATGCTTTCGGCAATTATCACCAAGGCTAAAGGTCAGGGTCAGGAAATACACTTCCTGCCTCCCTACCGCCACGACACGATGATTCAGATACATGACCTGCTGGGCATCCACCCCTCTAAGCAGAAGGAAGCTGCCTCACTGCCGCTCATCAAGGCTGTAGTGAAAATGCGTTCCACGAAGGAGCCGTTAGAGATTGAAGAACTGGAACGTGCTTCGGAGATTGGCTACCAGATGCATACCACGGCGATGAAGACAGCCCGTGCCGGACTTACAGAGAAATATGTCGGTGGCATCATTGACGGCACCGCCAACGCATGGGGGGCGAAGGTCAGTTTCGCCACCATCTTCACACAGCATGGTGAAATAATGCATGGCATTCCCACCATGGACCCGTTGGAGGACGGTCGTCTGGCGTTATGCGACTGTGGTGGTGAGACATTGGAGCATTACTGCTCCGACCACACACGAACCTTCCCTGTGAGCGGCCGTTTCACGCAGCGTCAGCGCGAGATTTACAGCATTGTGGAAGCCTGCCACGACTATGTGCTCGATGTGGCCAAGCCCGGTGTGAAATATATGGATGTTCACTTTGCCGTATGCCGTCTGATGACCGAGCGTCTGAAAGAGCTTGGACTGATGAAAGGCGACGTGGACGAAGCTGTGGCCGCCGGTGCCCATGCCCTCTTCCTGCCCCACGGTCTGGGTCACATGATGGGTATGGATGTTCATGACATGGAAGGTCTGGGTCAGATATATGTCGGTTTCGACGAGGAAACCCGTCCTAACCTCGAGCAGTTCGGCACCAACGCCTTACGCATGGGCCGCCGGTTGGAAGAAGGCTTTGTGGTGACCGATGAGCCGGGCATCTATTTCATCCCCGCGTTGATTGACGACTGGCGTGCCAAGGGTCATTGTGCCGACTGGCTGAACTTCGACAAGATAGAGACTTACAAGGACTTCGGCGGCATCCGCATCGAGGACGACGTGCTCATTACTGCTGATGGCTGTCGTTTCCTTGGTGACAAGCGGATTCCATATCATGTGGAAGAGATTGAGAAAAATTAAAAAATACCCACCCTTAACCCCTCCCCAAGGGAGGGGAGATGAATAGAAGGGAAGGGAAGAGTAAAAAGAAAAAGAGTAAAAAGGTAAAAGGGTAAAAAGGTAAAAGAGTAAAAAGGTAAAAGTTGTAGGCGGAGTAATGTCCACTTTAACTTCCGATTTAACTCCCATGAGCGAAGCGAATTAACTCCCACTTTAACTCCCGATTAATGAATCTCCCATGAGCGAAGCGAATTAACTTCCAATTTAACTACCATTTTTACTTCTAATTTAACTCCGATAAAATATAAAAACTCATAAACTAAAAACATAAAAAAAAGATGAAAAGAATCATGACAATGGCAATGGGCCTCATGCTCGCCATCGGCGCTTTTGCGCAAGACAACAAACCTGTATTCACCACCGTGAAGGAAATGCCTATCACGAGTATCAAGGACCAGAACCGTTCCGGCACCTGCTGGGCCTATTCCACCCTGTCGTTCTTCGAGAGCGAGATTCTGAAGAAGACCGGTAAGACCTATGACCTGTGCGAGATGTTCATCGCCAACAAGGACTATATGGAGCGCGCCATCCTTACCGTACGCATGCATGGCGACAGTCAGTTCTCACAAGGTGGTAGCGCCGAAGACGTGCTCGACATCATCAAGGCCTATGGTATCTGCCCCGAAAACGCCATGCCGCTGCCCGGCACCCCGCAAGGCGACTCTCTGGCTAACTTCAACGAGTTCTTCAGCGTGATGGAGCCCTATGTGGACGCTGTGGCGAAGAACAAGGCGAAGAAGATTTCCAACCAGTGGCGTGAGGGTCTTCAAGGCATCATCGACGCCTATCTGGGCAAGTGTCCCGAGACTTTCACCTATGAGGGCAAGACCTACACGCCGCAGTCATTTGCCGCCAGCCTCGGTCTGGACTGGAACGACTATGTGAGCATCACCAGCTATTCCCACCATCCTTTCTACACCCAGTTTGCCGTTGAGGTACAGGACAACTGGCGTTGGGGCCTGAGTTACAATGTGCCCATGGATGAGATGATGCGCATCATCGACAATGCCCTGGAGAACGGTTATACCGTGGCTTGGGGTGGTGACGTCAGTGAAGACGGTTTCACCCGCAAGGGTCTGGGTATCGCTTACGACACAAAAGCCGTGCAGAGCCTCACCGGCAGCGACGCAGCAAAATGGTTGCGCCTAAGCTCATCGCAGAAGACCGAGAAATTCGACTCCCTGGGCGTCAATGCCCCCGAGATTGTTCCCACACAGGAGAAGCGTCAGGAGCGTTTCGACAACTGGGAGCTGACCGACGACCATGGCATGCATATCTACGGCATTGCCAAGGACCAGAACGGCAAGGAATATTACATGGTGAAGAACTCCTGGGGTGAGTATGGCGACTACAAAGGCACATGGTACATGACTAAGGCTTTCGTGGCCCATAACACCATGGACTTCTTGATTAACAAGAATGCCATTCCCAAGGACATCCGCAAGAAGCTGGGAATCTGAGAAAGGTAAAAAGGTAAAAGGGTAAGAAAGGAAAAAAAGAATGGTGAAGAGTGAAAAATTTTGGGTAAAAGATTTTTCACTTTTCACTTTTTTCGATTTTCATCATTAACACTAAAAAAGCTATATGAAAATGAAGAACAAAATGCGTTGGCTGGCAAGCATCATGAGTATGATGCTACTGGCAATGACGATGCCGTTATGCCTCACCTCGTGTGGCGACGACGATGACGACAATTCCGGCAGTTCCTCCATGAGCGATGCCGAGATGCTCAATAAGATGAAGAATGAGTTGAAGGGTTACTACTACGTTGCTATCGTAGATGATGCTTTCAATCGCAATTTCAACGTCGATCTTACTTCTCCAGGTAAAATCAAAATCGCCCATGAATACACCAAGGCTTACTGTGATGAGATGGAAATAGACATGAACCACATCTACAATGGAGTGAGCGGCACATTAGGTATTAAATTCGAGACGGTTGACAGTAAAGGCTATAGGCTCTATCAGGTCTTCTGCGACCAATTTCGGATTGACCGACTGAAAGCGGTGTATAACGAGAAAGATGGCGAGATGTGGTTGGACTACGGAACCACGACAATGACCAAATGTAAGGAATACAAAACCACCGACCTGCCCTTCGTCAGTAGCATCAAACAAATCATTGGCCAGTGGGAAGATGGTGGGCCCGAACACCTTGACCTGACCCCAGTGAACGGTGATTATCTTTGGCTAAGCAATGTCTCATTCATTGAAAGCGGAGGCCACTACAAATCTGTAGCCGCAGGAAGCAGCATTCACGTAATTGATGTGAGCATGGGAGCTGTAACAGCCCGTGATGCAAACAAAAAATTCTACTACACCATCGTACCCATCAGTGACAACAAAATACAATTCACCATCAACGACCAGACGCCGACTGTTTATAACCGAATGAGTAACTATGTGACGATAGAATAAGCAGCGGGATATTTGCGTTAATAATGTTTAACAACGCAGATATATCATTTTTTCTTATTAACTTTACACGCCATTTTATGCACCAAGCAGAAATGGCGTGCTTTATATACCCACTCCGAAACCAAAACCCACCCCGAAACCTATACCCACCCCAACCCTCCCAGGGAGGGAGTTGGAAAGGAAAGGGAGGAAAAGAGAGGGAGAGGGAAAGAAGATACCTTGGAAAAGGAGGGGAAGAAAAAAGCACTTTGCGACCTGAAAGAATAAAAATAATAACATAAATGCATTTTAAATGGAACTACGAACCCCCTACACCCGAGCAGAAGAAAGCAGCTAAGGAACTGGCTGAGAAGATCGGCATGAGTCCTTTGCTTGCCCAGTTGCTTATCCGGCGCGGCATTACTACCGAATCGGCGGCCAAGCGGTTTTTCCGTCCCCAGTTGGCTGACCTGATTAACCCCTTCCTGATGAAGGACATGGATGTGGCGGTAGACCGTTTGAACGATGCGATGGGCCGCAAGGAGCGCATTTTGGTGTATGGCGACTACGACGTGGATGGTTGCACCGCCGTAGCGTTGGTCTATAAGTTTTTGCAACAATTTTATTCCAATATCGACTACTACATCCCCGACCGCTACGATGAGGGTTACGGTGTGAGTCGTCAAGGCATTAACTATGCCAAGGAAACTGGCGTTAAGTTGGTCATCATCCTTGACTGCGGCATCAAGGCCATAGAAGAGATTGCCTATGCCAAAGAGCAAGGCATCGATTTCATCATCTGTGACCACCATGTGCCCGACGATGTGATGCCCCCTGCCGTGGCCATCCTGAACCCGAAGCGTGAGGACGACAGTTATCCTTTCAAACAGTTGTGCGGCTGTGGCGTGGGTTTCAAGTTCATGCAAGCCTTTGCCAAGAACAACGGCATCCCCTTCTCCCGTCTCATCCCACTGTTGGATTTCTGTGCCGTGAGTATCGCCGCCGACCTGGTTCCCGTGACCGACGAGAACCGTATATTGGCCTATCATGGTCTGAAGCAGTTGAACCAGAACCCAAACATCGGTTTGAAGGCCATCATCGACATCTGCGGACTGAACGGCCGTGAGATAGCGATGAGTGACATCATCTTCAAGATTGGTCCACGCATCAATGCCTCGGGCCGTATGGAGAACGGCAAGGAGAGTGTCGATCTGTTGATAGAGCGCGACTTTGCCGTAGCCCTGAGTAAAGCCAGCCACATCAACCAGTATAACGAGCAGCGCAAGGACATCGACAAGCAGATGACCGAAGAGGCCAACCAGATTGTGTCGAAGTTAGAGAGCCAGAAGCACCGTTCGAGCATCGTGCTGTACGACGAGAACTGGAAGAAAGGCGTCATCGGTATCGTCGCCTCCCGTCTGACGGAGATTTATTTCCGTCCTACCGTCGTGTTGACGCGTGATGCCGAATTTGCTACGGGCAGTGCCCGCAGTGTGGCCGGTTTCGATGTCTATGCTGCCATCAAGAGCTGTCGCGACCTGTTGCTGAACTTCGGCGGCCACACCTATGCAGCCGGTCTGACGTTGCGTTGGGCCGATATCAAAGAGTTCCGCCAGCGTTTCCAACGTTATGTCGATGAGCATATCCTTCCCGACCAGAAAGAAGCCATTTTGGATATTGATGCCGTGGTCGATTTCAAGGACATCAATTCAAAACGTCTGCATAATGACCTGAAGCGTTTTGCACCCTTCGGACCCGGCAACGAGAAGCCTCGTTTCTGCACCATCGGCGTGTACGATTTCGGCACGAGCAAGGTTGTAGGACGCGACCAGGAACACATCAAGTTGGAGTTGGTCGATTCGAAGTCGAACAACGTGATGAACGGCATCGCTTTTGGTCAGAGTGCCGCCGCGCGTTACATCAAGTCACGTCGTAGTTTCGACATTGTCTATACCATGGAAGACAATATCTTCAAGCATGGTAACATCCAGTTGCAGATAGAAGACATACGGCCGGAAGAAGAGTGAAAGGGGACCGTTACGAACAAATATTAAAGCGTTACTGGGGACACGACCGTTTCCGTGGCATCCAGCGTGAAATCATTGAGAGCATCGACACGGGTCACGACACCCTAGGTCTGATGCCTACTGGTGGTGGTAAGAGTATTTGTTTTCAAGTCCCTGCCCTGCTCCACGATGGCGTGTGTATCGTCATCACTCCCTTAATCGCCTTGATGAAAGACCAGGTGGCTCATCTGCGCAAGCGTGGCATCCAGGCCTCCGCCATCTACTCTGGCATGAGTCGTCAGGAGATTATCACCGTGTTGGAAAATGCCATCTTCGGCGGTGTCAAGCTCTTGTATGTCTCTCCCGAGCGCCTGGGCTCCGACATTTTCCAGGTGAAACTACGTCACATGAAGGTCAGTTTCATCACCGTCGATGAGGCTCACTGCATCAGCCAGTGGGGATATGATTTCCGTCCTTCCTATCTGGAAATCGCACATATCCGCAGTATTGTTCCCGAAGCCCCCGTCCTGGCTTTGACCGCTACCGCCACCCCCGTAGTTGCTGCCGACATCCAACAGCAGCTCGCTTTCACAGACGGCAGGGAGTACCGAATGAGTTTCGCCCGTGAGAACCTCAGTTATATCGTCCGTACTGCTCCCGACAAAGAAGCCGAACTGTTGCATATCCTCCGTTCCATGGGGGGCAGTGCCATCGTCTATGTACGCAGTCGTCGCAAGACCCGTGAGATTGCCCAGTTGTTGGAGCACGAGGGCATCAGTGCCACCTTCTACCATGCCGGTTTGGAGCCCGCCGTCAAGGATGAACGACAGCAGTCGTGGCACGATGACAAGGTGCGCGTGATGGTTGCCACCAACGCATTTGGCATGGGCATCGACAAGCCTGATGTCCGTCTGGTCATCCACACCGACTGTCCCGACTCCCCCGAAGCCTATTTCCAGGAGGCCGGTCGTGCCGGACGCGACGGCAAGCGTTCCTGGGCTGTCCTGCTTTACAACGGCAGCGACCAGCGTAAGTTGCGCAAGCGTGTGGGCGACACCTTCCCCTCAAAGGAATTTATCCGTGAGATTTACGACCATCTCGCCTATTTCTTCGAGATTGGTCTCGGCAGTGGTCGTGGAGCCACCTTCGCCTTCGACATCGAGAAGTTTTGCCACACCTTCAAACATTTCCCCGTGCAGACCGATGCCGCCCTGCATATCCTCGAACGCAGCGGCTATATCGCCTACGACACTGACCCAGACAATCGTTCCCGTCTTTTCTTTCTGCTCAACCGTCATGAATTGAACTTTTTAGAGCGTTTGGAGGGTCATGAGGAGCGTGTCATTACCGCCCTGTTGCGCTTATATGGCGGATTGTTCACCGAGTATTGCTATATTGAAGAAAGTTATGTGGCTGCCCAGGCCGGTCTCAACCGTCAGGAGGTATATGTGACCTTGAAGGAGCTGAAGCGGCGAAATATCCTCGACTACATCCCCCAAAGCAGCACCCCTTTGATTACCTATGCCCAACGTCGTGAAGACGGTTGCGACATCGTCATCCCCCCGTCGGTATATGAAGAGCGCCGACAGCAATATGAGGCCCGCATCAACGAGATGTTGCGTTACGCTACCGATGACAGCGTATGCCGTAGCCGTCAGTTATTAGCTTATTTTGGCGAGACCGACAGCAAGGACTGTGGCCATTGTGATGTTTGCCAGCGGAAGCGGGGTACTTCTATGGGTGATGCCCGCCAACAGATACTCCAGTTCTTGTCCGATGGTGCGCCCCACCCCATCAGCGAGCTGCATGCGCTACAATTGCCCAAGGCCAAGATGGATGAGGCCTTAGAGCAACTGGTTCAAGAAGAAGAGGTGATAATTGACGGGGGAGAGATTGTTATTAGTGACGAGTGACGAGTTATGAGTGTGTTAGGTAAGAGATAATTGCTATGATGCATCGACTTCGTGTCGGTTACACACGATATTCTATAGTGAACACAAAGCCACAGTCGGTGCAGATGCATGTACCGTCTTCATAGATGTCGATGTTGGGACTGCCGCATTCAGGGCAGATAATGTCAGGTGTGTACATAGTTTTTCTCATCTTTTTATGATTCTTCCCAATAACGTATCTTTATACCAATATCTTGTCAACGCCAGAATTTCATATTCTGGCAAACTCTCTAAATATTCCAGCTCAAATATCAAACGTGGCTCTTCATCGTTAGACTTAGGATGAATCTCTGCCTTGCTGCCAATACGAGCGACACGTATTAGATACAAGTCGCGCACCCCTTTCCCTTTAATATAAGGCATGAAGTAGTAGAGTTTATTGATGGCCACAGTCGATGGGAACGTCTTCGTCTTGCCTGTGTAATAAATCTTCGTTGGCTCTTCCTTCAAGAAATATTCTTCATTATCCTTCTTAACTATACCTATAAGCAGGTGTTTAGCAAGGTCTAAAGAATAATGTTTCTTGGGACGGTTTACCATCAAAGTTTTTTCTTCATCATCAAACAGGCCTAAATCAAGCATTGGCTTAGCGTCACGATTTGTAAAAATTGGACGAGAAGAAAAAGGAGCCTCGTCATAGATGAACTGATAAAGGCTCTTGCCTATCTGCTCAACAATTCCACAAACTAGAGCATTCCCCATCAAAAAAGCACGTCTACCATCAGAAACTTCTGGATGCAACGTGTGATTATCAGGGAACATGTTCATGCGTTCTAATTCAATAGGCAACAGGCGGCGATAGCGTCCAGATTTTGTTTTGACCACATGCTTGAAACGTGACGGAGCCGTACCTCCTTCTCCTGTTATTATTGTTCGTGATGGCTGGTCTAGATAGTCTGGGAAAGCCATACCACCCTCAGAGAACAAGTACTTATACCCTTCTTTAGAAACCCGTTCTATCTTCTTAGCTCCCTTTTCGTATTTCCATTTAGGCAGTTCATCCTCAGAGATAAAGAAGTCTTCTGGAACAAAGTTTTCATCCACGAGATTACCTCCTAATGTTTGACGTGGGCCATCATAGACGGCCTCCGCATCGACCGAATAGACATGACGATTTACCATCATGCCAGCATTGCCAAACGGGCTGTCTTTCTTCCCTTTATTGAATCCATCGGAAATATCTTTGATTGAGCCCTCAATGTCAAATACAGACATAGTTCCAGCCTTCGCTCTAAACTCAAAAGCCTTTGCCATTACACCATCAAACTCAACCCAGTCTTCCATTCGCTCTACTTTCTGAGCTACAATGGAATTCTTCAAATAACCTACGATATACGTTCTACGTCTGCGCTGCGGCATACCATAATCAGCAGCGTTAATGATACGCCATTCAACATAATACCCCAAATCTGCCAACGATGCAAGGATAATAGCAAAGTCGCGTCCTCGTTGAGTTGCAGGCGAGTTGAGCAGGCGATCAACATTCTCGAAGAAAATGTACTGGGGACGTTTGTTGCCTTTCTCTTGAAGGATACGATAGATTTGCCACCAAAGAACACCTTTCTTTCCTTCAATACCACCTGATTTACTCAATGTAGCCGCAACTGAATAATCTTGGCAAGGGAAACCACCAACTAACAAATCATGGTCAGGTATCTCTTTTGTTGGAACAAGATTAATATCTTTATTAGAATGTCCTTTCCCTCCGAAACGTGCCATATACACCAACGATGCATCTTGATGCTGAGTTGATGGCTCCCATTGGTTATTCCATATAGTTTCATAGGCATCAGAAGCACCTTCCAACCCAATACGAAAGCCACCTACGCCTGCAAATAGTTCTACAACACGAATAGTATGTTTGGTCATAATTAATCTCCTTTGTAAGTATTTACTATTCCTCTTACATAATCATTATTGAACCAATAACAATATTTCTTTACTAATTTTCCGTCTATTGTTGTTGTTAAATCATCCGACTTTCTCCCTTTAGGACGAACATGGAACAATTTTCTGTCACGTCCTTTCCACCAATACTCTTCTGAAATTTGACCCAGCATAACATTTTTCTTAATATGATTCCAGTATTGTTCTGCCCAAGTTAAATCATTTTGGGGCATTGTCCAAAAGAAAACTTTATCAAGAAAAAAATCTCCTTCTCCTTGACTTTGCTCTTTAAACACAACAAACAAAAACCTACTTGAAAAAAGTTCATAAAGACGAGATTCGTACCAATTCTCACATTGAGCTATTTCAATATAGTCTATATTTTCAAATGACATGGCTTCTTTGATATTACCATTCGCTTGCACTCGAATTGTTTTCATGGTCAGCCCTGCCTTTGTAAACTCTTCTGAAAGATTTACATTTGAACATTTTTCAGAAGCAACAATGGCATTAGCGATTATTGCGAATTTATTTTTGGGATTATTAGCAATATTGACTTCTTTTATTCTTGCAATTTCTTCATAATTAACCTTTAAAAAAGGCTTAAAACGTGCTAAAATTATATCATCAAAACTATGCTCACGCAAATCGTTAGATTGCACCAATTCACTTTGAATTCCCGAAATATTTGAAACGGCATTATTACCACTTGTAATTACATACTTAAGTATCGTGCGCATATAAGCCATTTTCAAGCTGAAAGCTCTTCTTGGTGCTCCTATAGAAGAATTTGGCTGAGTCATCAAGCTATCACCTTTTTGACCCTTCCGACATGCACCTAGGTACATTGTATCACCCTCTGACAATTCATGAGCGAGTCCATGTTTTATCTTATCTATAATAACATCATAATCATGGCGAATAATTAATAAATCCTTTTCTGGTATTTTCCATAGTACAGAAAAAATGAACTCTAAATCAAGTTTATTGCAATTTGATTGATGTAAATAAAAGAGGAGGAGCATCAATTGACATTTAAGATAAAAATGAGAATGCTCAAAATCATCTTTTACCACATCACAATAATTAATCATATTGCAAACGAGTCGCTCCTTTATCTGATATTCATTTTGCCTATTCTTATTCAAAGGAGTACATTTTAATTCTAATTTAGCCTCTGAAAAATCAGCTCCTGCATAATTATTTGTTTCTAGAAGGAAATACAAATTCTCAACCATTTGGCCAAGATTTCCCTTACCTTTTTTGGGTTGATATCCTTCCCAAACAAATTCACGCAAGGTTTTACCTAATAATCCCTTGCTATACTCAAAAATACTAATTGGATTTTTGATGTCGTAGGGTAAGGTTTTATTTAAAATCTCATTTGCCATAGAAAAAGTAATGTGGCTACAAATTTACAAAAACTTTTGGAGAAAAAAGTAATTAAATAGAGAAATCAAAACACTATATAAAATGACACGATAAATATTGAATATGGAGTAAGCGATGAAGAATAGACGATTAATAACGAAAAAAGTTGGAACAAGGGAAATTGGACGGTGAATGAAAAAGGAAGAGAAAAAGAAATCCCTACAGCAGGGGCTGTAGGGATTATCTTGCGGAAAGGGTATTGTATTATTTGATTTCTACTTAGTTGTTTTCAGGACGGAGTTTACGCACTGTCTCGGCGGCACGCCACATCTCCTTGTTACGCATGGCCTCCAGTTCCTTGTTGAGGTTTTCGCGGTAGTCGGGTTTCGAGTTGCTGTCGATGGAGATTTGCGCCTCGGTACCATTCTGCACGGAGAGGTAAAGCCATTCCATGACCGGTTTGATGGCTTCGCGGAATCGCGGTGCCCAGTCGAGGGCGCCACGCTGTGCCGTAGTAGAGCAGTTGGCATACATCCAGTCCATACCCTTCTCGGCGAAGAGCGGACCGAGACTCTGTGTCAGTTCCTCTACCGTCTCATTGAACGCTTCTGATGGTGAGTGTCCATGTTCGCGGAGCACCTCATACTGTGCTTCGAGCAGCCCCTCGATGGCTCCCATGAGCGAGCCACGCTCACCAGTGAGGTCAGATGTCGCCTCGCGTTGGAACGTTGTCTTGAAGAGGTAGCCAGCGCCGATGCCGATGCCGAAGGCGATGGTTTTCTCCTCTGCCTTGCCTGTAGCATCCTGATAGACAGCATAGGAGCAGTTCAGTCCACGTCCTTCGAGGAACATCGTGCGGAGCGATGTGCCCGAACCTTTCGGAGCGACGAGGATGACGTCGATATCCTCTGGCGGCACCACACCTGTGCGGTCGTTCCAGTTGATGGCGAAACCATGGGAATAGTATAATGTCTTACCTTTGGTGAGGTGCGGTTTAATTTTCGGCCATGCCTGAATCTGTCCCGCATCGGAGAGCAGCATACATACGATGGTACCTTTCTCTGCAGCCTCTTCAATGGAGAAGAGCGTCTTACCCGGCACCCATCCGTCGGCCACGGCCTTCTCGTAGGTCTTTCCTTCACGCTGTCCTACGATGACGTTGAAGCCGTTGTCGCGCAGGTTGCATGCCTGTCCGGGGCCTTGGATACCGTAGCCGATGACCGCTATTGTTTCGTTTTTGAGCACTTCGCGTGCTTTCTCCAAAGAGAACTCTTTACTGGTGACCACCGTTTCGATGACACCGCCGAAATTCATTTCTGCCATTTTTTATTATTTTTGGGAGTTAAAGGGGGAGTTATAATAACTCTTTAAACCTATGTTAATACTATTGTTAGACGCTACCATTATATGGCAGCAAGCCATTTGTTTGATTTTGTTTGAAAAATCGGGTGCAAAGTTACAAATTATTACCGAAACGGCAAAAATAATTATGATTTTTTCAGGAGTTTGGGAGTTTAGGAGTTTAGGAGTTTGGACAATACCTATGGGGCCAATGAATTTTTAAGTCTAAACATGGAGTTTAGGAGTTTAGGAGTTTGGACAATACCTATGGGGAGGTTAGCACATCACTATAGAGTGAGACAAGTATGAATAACTACTTAAATTGCGTAAACAGCATCCTACTTCTTGCCACCTCTACTTCGGGTTGTTCTGCCGATGCTTGTGCCGTGATACGGATGGAGAAGTCGTCAGGTTCGTTTTCACATTGATAGAACCGGAGCATCTCTCCCTCGTGCGCCTCCGCTACGTAAGCAATCTCGAACCGCTGGAGAAAATGTTGACGGTACCAGTCGAGGTTGAAGAGGTCGAGTACATGTTCGATGTATTTGATACTGTTGACATGGCAGTTGATGTCGATGTCATCGTAGGATGCCTTCACCTCTGCTACGAGCGTAGCAGTGTCGGTAATCCTAACCCTGGAGCTTTTGTCGATGGGACAATCCAACTCCTTGGTGACATAGTTAGCAATATCGCCGTCGTGAATCTCCATGAGGTTGACGGGCTGTCGCGTCTCCGTGTCAATCATCGCCCACACCGAGCGTCCATAACCATATACCTTCCCAGTTGATTGTTCTTCGACTTTGAAGTTACGGTTGGTGAAATAGCGCATGGCGCTTTCCACCCACGTATAGACGAAGAAACGGTCGTAAGCCTCGGGCATCTCCACCATTTCAACCGCAAGTCGCGAGAGCACCCATGTCTTGTTGATGGTGTTGAGGTAGTTCATGCCGAATCCCCTGTCGTTGGAATGGAAATCGGCCGCATTAAGCAGGTGATTTCCCAGGTGTCCCATAAACAGATGTTTTTGGAAATCGCAGTGGAACGGTTCCGCCATGAACGGGTATTTCCCTATCTTACTCAGTTGTTCCATTTGTGTTCTTCTCCTGTTCGTCCAAGAATTCGCTAACCGACTCGACAAAACTTCGGGTGATGGCGATGCGTCCGCTGCGCGTGTACTGCAACAGGCATCCGAAAGCATCGAGCTTATAATATAAGTTGGTGATATCCTCCGTCATACCACCCAACATGACCGCCGTATAGGTGGGGTTCACTTCGAGCACACGGGCATCGTTGCGGCGTATGGTGCGTGATATCTCCGGGTTTTCCAACACCTTGTCGGTAGATAGTTTATAGAGTGCCACCTCCTGAATAAAGAGTTGGTCGTCGGTGTAGTAATTCGCTTTTACCACATCGATTTTCTTCTCTATCTGTTTGGTGATTTTCTGTATCTGGTCTTCGTCGCTCCATGCCGTGATGGTATATTTGTGAATGCCCTTGATGGACGACGCCGACACGTTGAGGCTTTCGATGTTCACCTGTCGTCGGGTGAACACCGCTGTGATTTGGTTGAGTATGCCCGCCACATTCTCAGAGAAGACGAGCAGGGTGTATAGTTTTTTTTCCATTTTTTTGGGAGTCTAGGAGTTTGGGAGTTTTGGAGTTTGGACATTACCAATCCCATTTCTTCTCCACCCTACAAGAAGACAATAGTCTGGAGGCGAATTGTGAATTAGTTATTGTGAATTTCAAGCATCATGTCATCGACGTTGAGTCCCGGCGGGGTCATGGGTAACACATCGTCGTCTTCGCGTATGGCACATTCGAGGATAAAGGGACCTTTCGCTTCCATCATCTTCTCCACGGCCTCATCAAGATTTGCCCTGTCAATGACCACCTCGTAAGGAATGCCATATCCCTGAGCGATATGTTGATACGACGGGTTCATCATCCGGGTGAAAGACTTCCTTTTGTTCCAGAACATATCCTGCCACTGACGGACATTTCCGAGATAGTTGTTGTTGAGCAGAATCATTTTTATCGGGGCCTGCTGTTCCATGATGGTACCCAACTCCTGGATGCACATCTGGAAGCCACCGTCGCCCATAAAGCAACAAATTGTACGTTCAGGCGCTCCGAAAGAGGCACCGATGGCCGCCGGCATGCCATAGCCCATGGTACCCAGTCCTCCACTTGTGCAGATACTTCTGTTATGCAAGAATTTGAAATAGCGCGTGGCGAAGAGCTGGTTCTGTCCCACGTCGGTGACGAGCACCGCCTCGCCTTTCGTTGCTTCCGCTACCTTGTTCACCACCTCGCCCATGAGCAGCGGTCCTTCCTTGGGATGTATGGCCGGTTCAATGACCTTCACCCGTTCTTTTTCCATCAACGGCTTGAACGAGTCGCGCCACTGCTGGTGATTGGCCACTCTGATCAATCGAGTGATGGCTGGCAGTGACACCTTACAGTCGGCAATGACAGCCACGTCGGTTTTTACGTTCTTGTCAATCTCACTCTCATCGATGTCAAGATGGATGACTTTCGCCTGTTTGGCATAAGTATTGAGGTTGCCCGTCACCCGGTCACTGAACCTCATGCCGATAGCGATGAGCACGTCGCACTCCTGTTCCTTGATGTTTGGCGCATAGTTGCCGTGCATGCCCAGCATGCCCATGTTGAGCGGATGGTTCGACGGCATGGCACTCAGTCCGAGCATCGTCCGTGCTGCCGGTATGTCACCCTTTTCAAGGAAAGCCAGCAGTTCTTGCTGCGCATGTCCCAGTTCCACCCCCTGCCCCACGAGAGCCAGCGGTCGCTGAGCGTTGTTGATGAGTTCCGCTGCCTGCTCCACCGCCGTTTCATTGAGTTTGGGGTATGCCACATAGGAACGCACCAAATCGACGTTACTGGGAACGAAATCAACCATTTCCGTCTGTGCATTTTTCGGGAAGTCGAGCACCACCGGTCCCGGTCGTCCACTGCGTGCGATGTAGAACGCACGGCTCACTGCCCATGCGATATCGTTGGCGTGCCGTATCTGGTAGCTCCATTTCGATATTGGCTGGGCCACGCCCACGAGGTCAACCTCCTGGAAGGCATCCGTACCCAATGCACCAACCCCCACCTGACCCGCGATGACCACGATGGGGGTGGAGTCCATCATGGCGTCGGCCACTCCCGTGAGGGTGTTCGTTGCTCCGGGGCCGCTGGTGACAAGGCATACGCCCACTTCGCCTGAGACCCGTGCGAATCCTTCGGCGGCATGTGCTGCCCCTTGTTCGTGGCGAACGAGGATATGGTTAAACGCCTTTTTCGCTCCTCGCGTATAGTCGAAGAGCGCGTCATAGACTGGCATGATGGCCCCACCGGGGTATCCGAAGATGGTTTTCACCCCTTCGTGCTTGAGAGCCATCATCATTGCTTCAGAACCTTTTACTTTCATGGGATAGGGAACCTCCCCCTACCCCCTCCCAAGGAGGGGGAAAAGGGCTGGGATTTATTATTTTAAATAGTTATTGCTATGCACAACTTACAATGATCAACGTTCATCATCGAGGATGCGGACACCGCCTTTGTCGGCCGAGCTGACGCTCTGGGCATAGGCACGGAGGGCCTTTGAGACCGTACGGTTACGTTTCAGCGGCTGTTGGGGCCGGGCAGCCAGTTCCTCGTCGGAGAGTTTGACTCTGATTGAGCGTGAGGGGATGTCGATGACGATGATGTCGCCATCAACGATTTTACCGATGTTTCCACCGTTGGCCGCCTCGGGCGAGATATGTCCGATAGACAGTCCGCTGGTACCTCCAGAGAATCGTCCGTCGGTGATGAGCGCACATTCCTTACCCAGATGCATCGATTTGATGTAGGACGTGGGGTAAAGCATCTCCTGCATTCCCGGACCACCTTTGGGACCTTCGTGTGTGATGACCACGCAGTCGCCACTCTTCACTTTTCCGCCAAGGATACCCTCACAAGCGTCTTCCTGTGAGTCGAAGACCACTGCCGGTCCTTCAAAGTGCCACAGACTCTCGTCGACACCTGCCGTCTTCACCACACAGCCGTCCTGTGCGATGTTGCCAAAGAGGACAGCCAGTCCACCGTCTTTGGTGTAGGCATGTTCCAAATCGCGTATGCATCCATTTTCCCTGTCCTTATCAAGCGCCCATGTCTTTTTCTGACTGCCCATCTTGGTGGAGAACTTGCCGGCGGGAGCACTGGTATATATACGTTTGGCCTCATCATCCATCTTGGTTCCTGTGATGTCGTATTTTTCAATCGCCTGTTTGAGCGTCAGCCCATCAACACGAACCGCATCGCCTTCGATGAGTCCGCCCTTGTCGAGCTCATTGATGATGCCGAGGATGCCGCCCGCGCGGTTACACTCCTGGACGCTGTATTTCTGCGTGTTCGGTGCCAGTTTGCAGAGGCACGGCACTTTACGGGAGAGTTGGTCGATGTCGGCCATCTTGAAGTCAACACCCGCCTCCTGTGCCACTGCCAGCAGGTGGAGCACCGTATTGGTGGAGCCTCCCATGGCGATGTCGAGCGTCATGGCGTTGAGGAAAGCCTCGCGTGTGGCGATGCTTCTTGGAAGCACGCTCTCGTCACCATCTTCGTAATAGGCGAGCGCATTATTGACTATCTGACGTGCCGCGTCGCGGAAGAGCGTGATTCTGTTCTCATGAGTGGCGAGGATGGTGCCATTGCCCGGCAGTGCCAGTCCTATGGCCTCGGTGAGCGAATTCATCGAGTTGGCCGTGAACATGCCCGAGCAGCTGCCACAACCAGGACAGGCACACTGTTCGAGTTGTTTCAAGTCATCGTCGGACACCGTCGTGTCCGCTCCTTTTACCATGGCTGTCACGAGGTCAGCATTTTCTCCGTGCCAATGGCCCGCCTCCATGGGTCCACCACTGCAGAAGATGGCAGGGATGTTCAATCGCATGGCCGCCATGAGCATGCCCGGCGTCACCTTGTCGCAGTTGGAGATACATATCATGGCATCCGCCTTGTGGGCATTAACCATATATTCCACAGAATCGGCGATGATGTCGCGCGAGGGCAGCGAATAGAGCATTCCGTCGTGCCCCATGGCGATGCCGTCGTCGATGGCGATGGTATTGAATTCTGCCGCATAGCAGCCCATGCTTTCTATTTCCTGTTTGACGATTTGTCCTATCTCATGCAAGTGCGTATGTCCAGGGACGAACTGAGTGAATGAGTTGACCACCGCAATGATGGGTTTTCCGAACTGCTCATGTTTCATGCCTGCCGCCACCCACAGGGCACGTGCTCCAGCCATTTTCCTGCCTTCGGTACATACGGCGCTTCTAAGTTGATGTTTCATGATGAGGGTTTGTTATAGTTACTATAGGAAGGATAGATGCCATAGTCCTTGCAGGGACTGCACCATGGCGCTTCTATTGGGGTGTTTTTGAATTGGCAAAGGTACGCAGTTTTTGTCTAATAGCCAACAATTTGCTCGTTTTTTTGGGAAATGGCTGTCGATTAGGAAAGAGACGGCGAAAACGTTCAGTTGTAATGAATATGCGAAAAAGGACGAAAGGACGAAAAAAACAGGGTGGCTCTTGCGAGTCACCCTGTTGATGAGTTATTTGAATCCGTTAGGATTATTTCTTGGTATTGTCGTTGAATGTAGCGACGCGGTTGAACTCAACCTGCTCGAAGAGCTTGTCGGTAGCACCCATACCAACAGCGGTGAGGCGGTCGGCAGAGATCTTGTACTTCTTGATGAGAGCCTGGCGAACCACTTCGGCGCGCTCGTTGGAGAGACGCTGGTTGATTTCAGCGCTGCCTTCAGGTGAAGCGTAACCGCGGATTTCCACCTTAGCCTCGGGATGGTTCTTCATGTAAGAAGCAATGAGCTCGATAGGAGCGTACTGAGCCGGGTCGATGACCGACTTGCCCTGACGGAAGAGCACGGTGGGCTGGAGGTTGGTAGCCGTCTCGTTCTTCACGATAACCGGTTCGCGGTTGAGGCAGTCGTTGAGCTGCTGCTGGAGATCGCGAATCTTACGGTCTTTGTCAGCAATCTGGCCGTCCTTGCCATTGAGGGCATTGCGGAGGTCGTTGATGGTAGCGTTGAGCGCATCGATTTCAGCCTGGTCGCGTCCCGGGCAGATGGTGAAGTTGTGAGTACCATTGGAGTTGCCGAATTTGTAAACGAGACCGATGTTCAGCTGTACAAACGAGTTGTTGATGTTGTACTTCGGCTGGTTTTCGTCGATGGAACCACCCTCATAATAGTAGGGTTCTTCACTAAATCTATCTTCATTGTAGCCGTTGAGGAACACCCAAGTGATAGACGGTTCAAGATAGAACTGGAACTGTTTTTTCGAACCGAAATTGAAAGTAAAGTCGACGCCTGCCTTTGAACTCATGCGGTTATCCGGATCATATCCATAAGCGTTGAAGGTATGGAACCATCCAAGTCCGTAGAGAGCGCTCACTTCGAAGGTGCGGGGTTCACCGGGATATCCACCGAACCAGTTGCTCAGGTTAACAGTACCCAGCAATGAGGTGTTCAGGAAACGTACGAATGTGCCAGTTGACTCACCCGGTTTGTTGGACAGGTAAGCGTTGCTTTCCACTGCGAGACCGAATACCGGAGTGAAATAACGACCGATGCGCAGTCCGAAGTTCGGATTGAGGTTCTTCATCCATGAATAGTCCGTAGTTTTCGTGCAGAGACCTCCATTGATACCAATGTAGAAATTGTCGAATGTCTTGCTTTCTGTAACGGTCTGTGCCGAAACAGACACTGCCATAGTAGCGGCAGCAAACAAAAGTGCTAATTTTTTCATGTTTAAATATTAAAAGATGTTATAAAATATCGCGTTATCGATTGCAAAATAATGTAAAAAAACTGAAACGTCCAAATTTTTTTTTCATTTTTTTTAGTTTTTGTCCCCTTTTCTTGTGCTTCATCAAGGTTTTTCTTTGCTTTTGGCACCAAAAGGAAGGTTGTTTTCGTTTTTTTTCCTAATTTTGCAGATAGAAGGGGCAAGGGGCAGGGGGCAAGGAGCAGGGGGCAAGGAGCAGGGGGCAAGTTAGGTTGTAAGAGGTGAGGGGTGAGAGGTGAGGGGTGAATTTGGTTGTGAGGGGTGAGAGGTGAGGGGTGAATTTGGTTGTGAGGGGTGAGAGGTGAGAGGTGAGAGGTGAGGGGTGAGGGAGATAGAAGACATCACTTATGCGCAGAATTATCATGATTACAGGAGGCCAGCGTTCCGGCAAGAGCCGTTACGCAGAACAGTTGGCCGAAGAGTTGAGCGAGCGACCCATCTATATGGCCACCGCCCGTATCTGGGACGATGAGTTTGCCCACAGGGTAAAACGTCATCAGGAGCGTCGCGGCGACCGTTGGACAACCATTGAAGAAGAGAAATGGTTGAGCAAGCATGACGTGACGGGCAGAGTGGTTCTAGTGGACTGCCTTACCCTGTGGTGTACGAACTTTTTCTTCGACAATCAGGATGATGTGCATGGATGCGATGTTGACAATCTGCTGCATGCCATGGAAGATGAGTTTGAGCGTTTCATTCGTCAGGATGCCACATTTATCTTCGTGACCAATGAGGTGGGCAGTGGTGGCGTGAGCGAGAATGCCCTCCAACGTCGTTTCACTGATTTACAGGGATGGCTGAACCAATATGTGGCGAGTAAAGCTGATGAAGTGATTTTGATGGTGAGTGGCATTGCGGTAAAGATTAAAAACCTCCCCCTTGCCCCCTCCCAAGGAGGGGGAATCGTGGATGAGGGATAAGCGATGAGAAATAGTGTATGAGTGATCACTAAACACTAAACACTCAACATTCGACAACGAATTTCACTAATTACACAAATGATACATCATTCACGATAATTCACGAAAATTCGCGATTTATTCGCGGTAATTAACGTAAAGAACTCATCACTCATCACTCAATAATTCTTCATCGCGAAGCGACAATTCAACATTCAAAAATCAACATTCAAACAATGAGGGAATACGATATAAGAAGGGTGGACCGCAGTATGGAGGCTGCGATTCGCGACAAGATAGATAACCTGAACAAACCCAAAGGTTCATTGGGTATGTTGGAGGATTTGGCCTTGCAGATATGCTTGGTGCAGCAAACGTTGGAACCACGGCTGTTGCACCCCTGCCATCTGTTACTGGGTGGCGACCATGGCATAGAGCGTGAGGGCGTGAGCGTGTCGCCACGTGAGGTGACATGGCAACAGATGGTGAATTTCACCTGTGGCGGTGGCGGCGTGAACATGTTCTGCCGCCAGCACGGTTTCGACTTGCAGATTATCGACGTGGGCGTGGACCATGACCTGAGCGGTGTGGCAGGCATCGTGGACAGGAAGATTGCCCGTGGCACCCGCAATTTCCTCTATGAAGCCGCCATGAGCGAGGAGGAACTGGAACGTTCTTTGTTCGTTGGAGCAGAGTTAGTTGACGGCTGCATCTCCAAGGGTTGCAATATTCTTTGTTTGGGCGAGATGGGCATAGGGAACACTTCACCGTCGAGCATCTGGATGTCGGAGATGGGTGGTCTGCCCTTGGACGACTGTATCGGTGCCGGTGCCGGCCTCGACGATGCAGGCATCATTAGGAAACGTGAGGTGTTACACCGTGCCGTGGAGCGTTACCATATTGAGTTGTCTGCTACGAGGATAACCGATGAGCGCGAGCGCATTCTCTTCTGCATCCGTCAGTTTGGCGGTTTTGAGATGACCACCGCCATCGGTGCCATGTTGCGGGCTGCAGAACGAGGAATACTCATTATGGTGGACGGTTTCATCATGACTGCCTCGATGTTAGCCGCCTCGCGTCTCTACCCTGCCGTGCTCGACTATGCCATCTTCGGCCATTGTGGCGATGAAGGCGGTCATGCCAAGATGCTGACACTGATGAATGCCCGGCCCTTGTTGCGACTGGGGTTGCGACTGGGTGAGGGGACGGGAGCCCTCTGTGCCTACCCCATCATCGAGAGCAGTGTTCGTATGATTAACGAAATGAACAATTTTAACCATGCGCATATCACTAAATACTTCTAAATGGTACCAGAACCTCTGGGCCGCCATGATTTTTTTCACGCGCCTACCCTTTTGGCGCTTGTACCAACCACCACACGATAGTTACAAAGCCGTGGTTGAGTTCTGGCCATTGACAGGGTGGCTCACCGCCGCCATTATGGCCGCGACCATCTATTTCGGAGCGATGGTGTTCCCATTGCCCCTGGCCATCGTGCTTGCCATTATCATGCGCACGTTGGTTACCGGTGCGCTGCATGAAGACGGACTGGCTGACTTCATTGACGGTTTCGGTGGTGGCGGCAGCAACCGCGAGCGTATACTGGACATCATGAAAGACTCGCACATCGGCACCTACGGTGTTCTCGGTCTCATCGCCTACGAGGCATTGTTGTTCTGGGCATTGTTCTCGATAGGCAGTGCTGAACTGGCCGCCCTGGCCGTCATCGCAGCCGACCCCTACAGCAAGATGCTCTCCGGTCAGCTGATACAGATGATGCCCTATGCCCGACGTGCCGAAGAAGCCAAGAACAAAGTGGTGTACCGCAAGGTAAGCATCGTTTCGGGAATCCTGCTGGCCATCCAAGGTCTGGCACCCGGATTGGTCGTATTGCTGTTTACCCCTTTGGGGGCGATGGGTCATTGGGAACTGCTCATCTTCGTACCCTGCCTGGTGATGTATTTCCTCTACCTGCTCATCTGGCACCGGCTACACGGTTACACCGGCGACTGCTGCGGTGCTGTATGTCTGTTGGTGGAGCTGAGTGTGTACGTTTGCTTGGCCTCCCCCTAGCCCCCTCCCAAGGAGGGGGGGATGAACCTCCCCCTGCCCCCTCCCAAGGAGGGGGAATCGTGGAAGAGAGATAAGCGATGAGAAATAGTGTATGAGTGATCACTAAACACTAAACACTCATTCAACATTCGACAACGAATTTCACTAATTACACAAATGGAACATAACTCACGATTAATTCACGAAAATTCGCGATTTATTCGCGGTAATTAACGTAAAGAACTCATCACTCGTCACTCAATAAATCATCATCGCGAAGCGACAATTCAACATTCAAAATTCAACATTCAACATTCATCATGAAAATCACCCTGATACGCCATACGAGTGTTGATGTGCCTAAGGGCACGTGCTACGGACAGAGCGACGTGGCCTGTGCCGCCACCTTCGGACAGGAAGCAGCGGAGGTGAAACGACAGTTGGAAGGACTGTCGTTTGACAAGGTGTTCACTTCGCCACTGAGTCGTGCAGTGAGGTTGGCCACCTATTGCGGCTATCCTGATGCAGAGCGCGACGAGCGGTTGATGGAGATGAACATGGGGGATTGGGAGATGCAACGATGGGATGACATCACCGACCCCTATCTGCAGGAATGGTATGCCGACTACCTGCATCTGCCCACCGCTGGCGGGGAGGGTTTTCCTCAGTTACGTGCCCGTGTAAATGCTTTTCTGGACGAGCTACGTGAGAAAGAATACGAGCATGTGGCTATCTTCACTCACGGCGGAGTATTGGTTTGCGCTGGTTTGTATGCCGGATTATTTGAGGAAGAAGAAAGTTTTTCACATCAAGTGGGATATGGTGGCATTTTGTTAATAAATATATAAACTACTTAATTTTATTTAATAACTAAATTATTTAGTTGCATACATAAATTCTTTTAGTTATATTTGCACTCGATAAGACGCGCATTGATTGAATAAGAAGTTTTTAAGTTAATAAGTTAATGAGTTAATGAGTTTTTAAGTTGTTAAGCTTAGGAGTTAAGAAGTTAAGGAGTTAAGCCAATACTTTGCTATGCTATGAACTTGTCAACTCGTCAACTAATAAAATGAAAGATTAAGCCAAATGAAGAAACTGACAAATAAGGAAAAAGAGATCATGGACCTGTACTGGAAACATGGAGCCATGTTCGTGAGGGAACTGCTCGACCATTACGAGGAGCCGAAGCCCCATTTCAACACCCTCTCCACGATGGTGAGGCTATTGGAGAAGAACGGCTTTCTGGGTCATCGTCAATACGGCAACACCTACCAGTATTTCCCTCTCGTGAGCGAGAAGGAATATGGCGAGCGCAGCATCGCCCATGTCATCTCCAGCTATTTCAACAATTCCTACATGAATGCCGTTTCGGCCTTTGTGAAGGAAGAGAAGATTTCGGTAGAAGAGCTTCGTCAGCTCATCGATGAGATAGAGAAGGCGAATGCCCGTAAATAACCATTAAATCTTTTTACCTATGCTTGAATTTCTCATCTACGACCTCAAGGCAGCCTGTCTGATAGCCATATTCTACATGTTCTATCGGCTATTGTTGGCAAAAGAGACGCTGCACCAGATGAACCGTATCGTTCTGCTGGCCACCGCCCTGCTGTCATTCGTGTTGCCACTGTGCGTGTTCACCATCCATCGCGAGGTGACCGTGCAACCTGTAGCCGACATCCAGATTGGCGGTTTGCAGATGGAGGTCTTAGATGAAGGTGAAGGTTCGCAATGGTGGTTAACAGCATTGTCGGCGTTATTCATCGCCGGTGCTTCAGTAACCGTTCTGCGTTCACTGTATGCCGTTATTCAAGTTGTCAGACTGATTAAGAAGAGCGAGAAGCATCCTCAGGACGACGGTACCGTCATCGTGGTCAACGACCGCGTGGACTCACCGTTCAGTTGGATGCGTTACATAGTAATGAGCCGTAGTGACTACGCCTCGCACGATGCCGCTATCCTCGCTCATGAGCGTGGCCACATCCGTCGTCATCACTCGTGGGATGTGCTGTTCACCGACCTCGTCACGCCCCTGCAGTGGTTCAATCCCGCGATATGGATGCTCAGGTCCGACCTGCGTTCCATTCACGAGTACGAAGCCGACCAGGAGGCACTCTCTCATGGCATCAACGCGCGTCAATATCAATTATTGTTAGTAACCAAGTCGTTGTCCACGGTCAGGTACTGCGTGGCCAACGGTATCAGTCACAGTACCCTCAAAAAACGAATCACCATGATGTTGAAAAATCAATCAACTGCGATGCGTGGCATGAAAGTGCTGTTCGCATTGCCCATCATAGCCATTTCCTTAGCCCTGAATGCCAAAACCGAGACCACCTATCTGATGGCGGACAACTCTGACGGGGCTGTAACCTCTACCGCCCTTCCCAACGGTACTTCCTCTGTACAAGAAGCCATATCGGAGGACGACGGTGACTATCTCTACATTGTCGATGGCAAGCAGATGACCGACATCAGCGGCATACCATCGAGTGACATCCAGAGTATGACAGTATTGAAAGGCGAGAAGGCCCGTCTTTTGGGTTACTCGCGCAATGTGGTCATTGTGAAACTGAAGAAGAGTAACCAAGCGACTGGGGAATTTTCCCCCTCCGAGGATGCTCTACCGATTTTCGATGTTTGCGAACAGATGCCCGAATATCCCGGCGGCATGTCGGAGATGATGAGATACATGATTGAAAACGTCCGCTATCCGAAGGAAGCCTTTGAGGCCAATGTACAAGGACGTGTGTTGGTGCAGTTCATCGTGAACGAGACAGGTGAGGTGAGCGACGCCTGCGTTGTGCAGGGCGTGGAGGAGCATCTGGACAAGGAGGCGTTGCGCGTCATCAGTTCGATGCCCGACTGGACTCCTGGCAAGCAAGGGGGCAAGGCTGTGAAGGTGAAATACACCATCCCCGTGTCATTTATGTTAGCGGGTGATGACACCCCGAAGCAGCAAGATAAAGATGCTGATGTTCAGACCATGGAAACGACGGTTAAGATTGACAATGGCGATGCCAGCGGAAAGACTATCCGAGCCATCATGATCGACACCAGTGACAAAGACATGAAGACCGTCGTCTATATCGACGATGTGGAGACGAGCATGGAGGCGTTGACTGCCACGCCGCCGACATCCATCGACCATATTTCGGTAGACTCGAAGTCGGAAGGTGACGAGAAGACCCGCTCAATTAGGGTGTATACGAAGAAGTAAAAAACCCACCCCGACCCTCCCAAAGGGAGGGGGAATAAGCCTCCCCCTAGCCCCCTCCAAAAGAGGGGGGAATAAGCCTCCCGCAGCCCACTATTATTGGAGTGGGCTGCGGGATTAATAATAATATTGTAAGGAATACTATACTATGAGAAAGAAACAGATAATGCCAAACCACCAAAGAAAATGACGCAAAAATTGCGACGTTATCAATGACAAATCATCGAATCCCCACAAAAAACCGGCAAAAAAGCTGGTTTTTCTTTTAACCGATACCTTTTATTCCTGCAAAGCACCTCATGGATTATAATCGGAATTTATTGTAATTTTGCAGAAAATTCCGGAAAAACAATTCAAAAAAAGAGAATTAAATGTCTTTTATAACAAAAAAAATGTATATTTGCACGGATATGACAAATAATGACAAAATCATTGACTGATCATGACAAACCTAGAAATCAAACAAACCATTGCTGATTACTTCAAATCACAACCTGTGAGCAAGGCATGGCTTTTCGGATCATTTGCTCGTGGCGACCAACGATCTGATAGTGATGTGGACATTCTCATCAGTTTCATTCCTGGCACTAAATTGGGATTGAAATTTTTTGGAATGATCATCGACTTGGAAGATAGATTGCAACGTCCGGTTGACCTCGTTGTAGAAGGAGACTTGTTGCCATTTGCAAAAAAGACAGCTGACATTGATAAAATTCTGATTTATGAGAGAGGCAACTAGAGACAAGGACAGGTTGGAGCATATACTTGAAGCTATAGATAACGTGAATTCTTATACTGAAGGTATAAGCAAGGAAATGCTCGCCTCTGATAAGCTACGCCTTCATGCTTGTGTATATAATGTACAAATTATTGGCGAAGCTGTATACAAGCTCACACAGGATTTCAAAGACAACCATCCCGAGACACCATGGCGAATGATTGAAAAGATGCGCCACATTCTTGTACATGATTATTATCAAATCAACTTTAATATTCTCTGGCAAGTCATTGAGGATGATTTGCCTAATCTAAAAGAACAGATTTCGGCATATATTTAGGAAGAACACTCATTCACTAATAAGCCTATCGCAAAGCCCACCGTAGCGCAGTTAATACTGTTGTCGCTCGAAGAGAAAAAGATGACTCAGAAGCAGTTGGCTTGTTTCTGACCCACGGGGTGGGTCTTCGAGCCGCTATTGCCATCATACCACGCCACGGAACCGAGGTCGTTGCTGCCCGCATATTTGTAGCCACGGCTCTTGCTGCCCCCGCGCGGCATACTCCCACTCCGCCTCGGTGGGAAGGCGGAAAGGGCGGCCGGTGAGTTGGTTCAACTTCGTGATAAACTGTTGGCAGTCATTCCATGACACTTCTTCCACAGGAAGGTTTGAACCCTTGAAGAACGAAGGGTTAGTGCCCATTAAATAGTTCCTCCATCGTAATAGGTATCGGTGATATTTCTGAATACATATTCTCATTGAGTCCGTATGTGGTGACGAGGCTTACTTGGATACCACCTTTGTGACCAGTTTCTTTTTGGAAGGTTTCCATACGCCGAACGATATTTCTATACTCTTTCTCATCAAGGGTATAGTCATCTTTTGAATATTTCATCTCACAGATAGTAACGATACCGTCAGCGCGGTCTATAACCAAGTCAATTTGAACGGCAGGTTGGCTATTCTGACTGCGCCATGCATAGTATTCATGCCTGATGGCGTCAAGTCGCAAGCCATGTACAATCTGCCTTACATGCCATAGACAGACACGCTCAAAAGTCAGTCCATACCAATTATTTTGCTCTGGTGTACCGAGTGTGTTACGCCAGAAATGTTCATCCGTCACTCTACGTGTACCAAACCGATAGTAGAACAGAGAGTAGAAATCTATCAACTGGTATATGCCATTTTTCTGTAATGTGCCGTTATTGTATCTGCGTACAAAGTCACAATGCTCCAAGTCATCCAGCATATCACAAAGATGACCATTGTCCGAAATTTTTAATTCCTTCGCTATTTCTGCACGTGTATATCCGTCACATCCTGGGCAAAAAGTTGTCATTTTTAACAGTTTTTGCCCGAAATATCACTTCGCGAGATTCCAAAATCCAATTATTCCTTCAATAGTGGTACTTGAACATACCCCCCAAATAAGAGATTGGGACGCTTGATGATAAAAAGCAAAGAACTCGGGCATAAACCAAATGAAAATGCAAGTTTATGCCCAGTTATTATACATTTTAACAAACTGAGTTCCTTCTTCATAACCTACTGACTTTTTACAACTTACCGACTAACAACACAAAAGTTTTGTATAAATTTGTATAAACAAGTCGGCCTCTCTCCGAGCCAATGTATAACTTTGCACGCGGTTTTATATAACTGTAAGTGCTATAAACAACAATGATTAGTATGATAGAAAGAAAAGACATCATCAGCGAATATGAACAGACAGTTTCCATTCGCGCTGTGGCCAGGAATCTTGGCATTCACCGCAAGACGGTGAAGAATTACGTCAATGGGTATTTGGTTGCCAAGGCGGGAGGCGATGAGACGCTGACCGCCTACCTGAAGAGCGAGCCTTCGTACTAGGTTCCCCAAAGGGAGAGAACCGTCATCACGGACGAGGTGTGTGAGTTTGTCAACACTTGCCTTCGTGACAATGAGGAGAAGTGCCGGAGGGGTGACAGGACGCAACCCGCCGAGCGCAAACAGCCAGAGCAGTTAATACTGTTGTCGCTCGAAGAGAAAAAGATGACTCAGAAGCAGTTGGCTATGGAAATCGGTGTCAGCCCATCGCGTATTAACGATTATATATCCGGGCGAGCGGAACCGACGTTCAAAATAGCCCGTCAACTTTGCGCCACATTAGGCATCGCCCCTGCCGCTATGCTGGGCTGTTGAACATTACAACAGCCCAACATATGTTGTTCAACTCATTAACGAAATTTGAATACTATTTTAGTGTCGCCCGATACTCTGTCGGGGTACAATCAAACTGCCCTAAATCACCAGGAATGATTTCAACCTTTCCAACATGATTATCCATATCGAAATCATACACTCTGTAAAGATAGTACTGTTGTTTCATCTCGATGCTCTTTTTCAATTCATTCTCTGTAAAGTAAAAAGGAGTATGTTTATCATGTTTTGTTGTTTTCACTTCAATAAAACGTTCTTTTCCATTCTCATCAAATGAAAGGACATCATAGCCATATCCGTCACCTTTTTCCTTGGCGATATGTTGTATTTTTTTCGCCAATTCGTCTTTTCCTACCTTTTTCAACCTATCCCGTTCATAAGAAACCACCCATTCTTCACCCGATCTACCAAGTGCCTCATTTTTAGCGTCTTCCATCGCATAATCTATTACTCTACCATTTCCTTGTTCTTTAGGTTCCTTTTTATCATCTAAAAAAGAATCTATAGATTTCCATAGTTCATTCAAAACAGCCCAATGGTAGTTATTATACCCACCTACACCTTGACTCCTATCTGATTTACAGTTATTTTTGAATGCTTCGTAAGAAGGATACTTATCACATATTTTGAGAATAGTATCTAATGAGGTGACTTTCGAAACTTCATCAGAGAATGTTATCGATTTTCCATTTGTCGTTAACAACAAAGGTGCTGTTGTTTTCCCACTTTTCATTGTCAAAGATATTGGTTCTTTTGTATGTTTCACCTTAAGGACCAAATTGTTGTATGCCTCTTCTATTTTGGCTTTTAGTTCATCGTTCATATTTTTTGTTCGTTTGTACTATTATTCTTATATTTCGGGTTACCATGTTTGCGCAAACATGGTAACCCGGAGACAATAATATCCCCTACAAGTATTATTGTTATCAGCAAGTATATATTATTCTTATAATGAATCCCATATAGTAGAAGAGAGTCTATCTTTTTCCGTTGGATACTCTTCTTCCCATAAGTTGGAACTGTTGGCAGCCGGTTCTTGAGAGCCGCTCTCGTCCACGCCGCCCCAGCCAGTGCCGTTGTCACCTGTCACGCTGCCGTCGAGCATGATACTATCGATGTCCATCATGCAGGTCTTCACCTGCGGTGCAATATATCTGTTTTTTTTCATAATTGTTTTACCCACCCCGACCCTCCCCAAGGGAGGGTGGGCTTTCATGGGCTTTGTTTATTGGTTAAACTTTTTGTTATCACTCCCCCCTCCCATAGGGAGGGGTTGGGGGTGGGTATTACTTAATTACCTGTTTCTTACCATTGATGATATAGATACCGCGAGGCAACTTCTTCAGGTCAATATCCTTGCCTACCAGTTGGCCCTGTATGGTATACACGGCACCATCCGACAATGACTGGTTCAGGATTTCGCGTATGCCCGTGGTACCGTCGAACGAGAAACTGATGTTCGCGTTTGCCATGTCAGACAGCACATCCACGAACTCGAAGTAACCGCGGAAGGCCTTCATCTTCGTCAGACCGGTAGAATACCAGAACTTGTTGTTGCTGATGAAGAGACAGCTCTCCGGCACCGTCGTCTGGGCGTGGTACGTACCGTAGAACGTGCCGTACACCTTGCGCTGCCTGCCCGTCTTGCCGTTGTCGTATTCAGCGATAGCACTCTCCTCGTCGGGTTCAAGGATGCTTCTCACCGTGAACTCCTCGACAGGTTCCGACACCTTGATCAGGTAAGGATAGTTGGCGTAGAACCCTTCCTCGTCGATGTCGATGTCCGCGAAGTGGACAAGAATACTTTTTACGTTGTCGTCATCGTCGTATTCCACGTCGTAGCTGTCGAATGCCTGCAGTTGCACGTCATCGCCAAACGAGGCGTACACCTGCTCAGCCGTCATGTTGAAGGGCAGACAGATGGTGCTCCACTGGTTGGCGGCTATCGTGCGTCTCACCTTGATGCTCACAGCGGCGTCCGTCGTCTCGATGTCGTCTTCGGAGTCCTCGTCAAGCACGATGGTGTTGTCGCCGATGGTCAGCTCGGTGGTCACCGTCTGACCCACCTCGGTGAGGTTGTTGTCGGCATCGGAGAAGGCCGCGTCGAGGATACTCATCTCATATACGCCATCGGCATAGTCCTCGGGGATGTTGACCGTGATCCGTGCCACCTCGCCCTCGTTGCCGCTGAAGGTGTAGGGCTTGCCTGTGTTCGGGTTGGCCGTCGAGGTGCCGCAGAGCACCTGTAGCGTGCCGTCAGCCTGCAGGGCGGAGTTGAAATAGTCGGTCTTGCGGGCCGTGGTGCGCTCCGTGCTCAGTTCGGCCATGAGGATGTCGTCCTCGTCGGTGGCCACCGTGATGCCTTCAGGCAGTTGCAGGCGGAACTCGAAGCCCGCCACGGGACTGCTGTTCTTCATCTGGATGGAGAGCGTCTGCTGCGTGCCCGGTGTGGCGGTTACGGGCTCCACATAGATGACGTCGGTCAGCGTCGATATATCCGTCGCGGTTTTCCTCGGGCCCTTCTTCGGGGCTGCCGCCGGAGCGTTGCTGCTGGTCGACGAGTTCAGGATGATGTTGGCTATGCCGATGAAGTCGGACACCTCGATGTTCTTGTTGTTGTTCAAGTCACCCGCCTTGAAGATGAACACTTGCGGCGGATTGCCGAGGATGTAGTTGGCCGTGGCGATGAAGTCGGCCACCTCCACTTTCTTGTTGCCGTTCACGTCGCCGAGGATGAAGTTGATGATGGAGAGCGTCGACTTCAGGTAGGCGGTGGTGTAGAGCGTGGAGTTCTTGTCGGTCAGGTTCACTTCCTTCAGGATAATGGGATTGTCGCCTTCCTCCATGTCCTCGCTGATGTTGAGCGTGATGGTTGCCACCTCGCCGTCGTTGCCTTCGAAGGTGTATCCCTTCGACGAGCCGCAGAGCACACGGATGCTGCCGTCGGCCTGTACGGTCGAGTTGAAGTAGTCGGTCTTGCGTGCCGTGGTGCGCTCGGTGCTCAGCTCTATCAGGCTGAAGCCGTCCTCGTCGGTGGCGATGGTCACGCCCTCGGGCAGGTAGAGGTCGAACTGATAACCCTGCACCTGGACTATGTTCTTCATTTTCACCGATAGCGTCACCTGGCTGCCGGCGGCACCCTCCACGCGCTCCAGATAGATGGTATTGGCGATGGTGCTGTAGTCGGTGTCCTCGCCGGCCGTCACTTTCTGACTCTCGAACTCCTCTATGGCGGCATTAATGTCGGCAGTGCACTGGCTGATGGCCTCGTCGCTCATCGTGCTGGATATTTGGGTCCTCACGCTATTGATGACCTCCAGGAGGGCGGCACGTGAGCCGGGTGCGTATTCGCCGATGTTCTCACCCTCAGTGCTGTTGTCGTAGAGAGCCTGAGCCTCATCCACCAACGCTTGCAACGCGGCAATGGCCGCCTCTTTGTTGGCCGTCACCGTCACCTGACAGGTGGCTGTCACACCTGAGCCGTCAGTGGCGGAAGCGGTGATGGTCGCCGTACCCACCGACACGGCGGTGACGACACCGTTCTCCACGGTGGCCACCTCTTCGTCACTGCTCGTCCAACTCAATTGTTTGTTGGTGGCCCCGAGTGGCATAACACTGGCTGAGATGGTCTCCTCCGAGCCAACGGCTATGATTAGGGTTGTCTTGTCAAAAGAGATTCCGGCCACAGGGGTACTCTCATCATTCCATAGCAAGAAGGGATAATTTGCTCCTTCGTCAATACCCCATACTGTTGAGAAATCCCATCCTAGGCCTAGGTAGGTGGAGGCACTCATTAGGTCGGACATCGTTTTGGCAATACCCTCTACCAAATCGTCTGTTTTCCTCTGCGGTACATTATTGAGCGAAACCTGCATTGTACTTAATGCATAATTGCTCAAATCCGGGTCAGCCGCACCATTCTTGAAACCGCCTATGACTCGACATCCCCAAGAAGACTGAGCAGACAGCGACAGGATATTGCAGGCAGCAACACAGTTTGTCAGACTTGCGTTTGCACCATCGAGTTCTCCGACGACTCCACCGCCATACATCACGCCCTCTATATTACCTGCAGCATAACACTTGTCAATACTATTGAAGGTATATCCTACCAAGCCCGCACTAAACAATGTGCCCTTTACTACTGCAGTGCTATAACAATTATCAATAGGAGACAATGCATAACCCACCAAACCGCCTGTATAAGAATCATTACCTGTAACAGAAACATTTCCTGTGGATACTGATTGGCTAATAGCAGACTCGCTATAACCCACCAAACCACCTGCATATCCGTTGGAACCACTTTCTGTTAATGTCGTATTTGTAATAGACTTACTTATTGTTCCACCTATAGCATAGCCAATGAGTCCACCAACTCGGTTGTCTGCATTGGTTGATGTGATGGTAGCATCAGTGCGACATCTATCGATAGTACACTCTTCTGTCATGCCTGCCAGTCCACCGACAAATGCCTCTTCAGAACTTGACATCGCTGATCCTTCAAAAGAAACCTTATTGATTGCTGTGTTCAAGGTATAACCAACGACACCACCCACATGGACGGTACCTTCCACATCGCCCTTGACGTAACAATTCTCTATTGTTCCATTGGCATTTCGTCCAATGAGGATACCCGTATAATCACCCCCTTTCACACTCTTTCCTGTTGCCACCTCAACATTCAGGTTTTTGATTTGTCCTGAAGAAAAGTTTGAGAAAAGACCATTATAGTCATCTGTCGTATTTATCCATAATCCAGATATGGTATAAAATCCGCCATCTATATAGGTAGCATCTCCACTGTTTCGACCAATAGGAATCCATCCCTGTTCCGGGTTATTCTCGTTAATCCACCGAGTCAAGTCAATGTCGTTCATCACCTTGTAATAACCCCTATTTGATGCTCCCTGTAAATCTTCTGCTGTATAAATGCGCCACGGGTCTTCTTCTGTTCCACTACCAGGATATCCAACTGTTGCTGTTGTAAAATATGAAGGAGCCTTTCCTTCCACGTCAGCATATATCTGGACGATTGCACCACTTTGTAGGGCTTCTGTATTGAAACTCCACTTGTAATTGCTGCTCTCAGTTGACACCACATCTCTGTCTTTGTAATAAAGAAATACGGTTCCCCCATCGATACTCTTTCCCGAGATACTCGTGGCTTGTGAAACAAGATTACTCTCTATTATTGGTGGTGCTGTCTGGTATTTCTTATAGGGGAAACATTCCGTTTCAAGTATATTCCAATTCTCATCGAAGTTCCAACCCCATGAAACATAGTTGGCTTTCAACTTCAAAGCAGAGGGACCAATACTTGTTCCATTCTGCAAGTCATCATCTATATCTTGTGCCACGCCGCTCAAAATTACCTTTGCCTGTGCCAATGCACGGTTTGATTCCGATGAGCCTAATGCACCGATGGTAGTATATTCTTCATCTATAAGACCATAAATGCGACCAACATTCGATGTGGTAGCAGAAATAGTGGAAACGTTGGCGACGTTTGATTTTAAAGTGGTAACATTGTAAGAATCCCCTTCTATATCAGAATTAATTTGTCCGATGATACCACCAACATTTACCATACCGTATATGTTAGCATATGAATAATTATTTAGAACATTTCCACCACTTTTATAGCCACACAACCCCCCTATATTATTCATACCATGAATTGTGCCACTATAATAATTATTTGTTAATGAGTACGAGATCGTATTTCTAGTATAGGAATGACTAAAACTTAACGTATATTGCGGTACAGTATGTTGCCCAGTATAGACTCCATCTTTAAATAAATATTGATAATAAAACATATTGTTAAATTTCCCGCTGCTTTTTTCTGTTCTTGCATTTGGACTATATCCTGAAGTAGAGATGTCTGATCCTATAATTCCCCCAACGAAATTAAGACCTTCCATATTACCAATAGAAGTACAATTATTGACTTGATATAATAAATTAGTACCGTTTAATATTGTTTCTTGTATTGATAGTAACAATACACTATACGAGTTCGGAGGATTATCATTATATATTTTGTAAGTACTTAATTTTGGTTTTACATTCGCATCGATTACAGCCCCAATCAATCCCCCAACATAATTCTGACCTTGCATATCCCCGAAGTGACTGCAATTTTCCATTTCCTCAATACAACCACCTTTGCTCACGCCCACAATACCACCAGTGTAGTCGCCAGTTGCGGTGATAGTTCCCTTATGAAAGCAAGTGTTAAATGAAGATGTCGTATTCTCTAATGCTCCTGAAAAACCAGATACATATTGTGTTCCCTGCACATTACTCTCAACTGAACAGCGAATGAATGTACCTGTGGAACAACAACCGACAAAGCCTCCAGCATAATCCTGCCCACTAACATCTCCGATTTGTTTAATATCAGTAAGGGAAACGCTTGTCAACTTACCAGCAAAGCCACCAGCATAGTTTTCTGCATTTGTACGTTGTCCTGTCACACTACCTTGTTGCCAAGTACCACCTTCAGCCAATCCAACGAACCCACCAAGATAGTTTTGGGCACTTACTGATGTCTCAACACTAAAAGTGGAATAGTTGGTGTAAAGAGATTGACCTATAAAACCACCAACATTGCTTGTTCCTTCTACTCCAGATGTTAGTGAAAGATTACAATTGGTTATTTCTGAACCAGCCGCATACCCGATGAAACCGCCGACATTAGAAGCACCCGTGACAGAGGTTCCTTCTATCGATAGGTTTTCTATCGTAGCCCCACTTAAATATCCGAAGAAACCTACGTAATCCGTTGATACGCGTTTAATCATCAATCCCGATACTTTGTGGTTATTACCTAAAAAACTACCTTTAAATGGCATTGACTCAACACCTATAGGTAGCCATCCCTGACGTGGATTGTTTTCAGCAATCCATTCAGATATGTCCAAGTCTTTCATCAACTTGAACACCACTCCCTCTTGATTGAGGAAATTAGACACTTGCGCCAGTTGCGTCTCATTGAAAATCAGATACGGGTCTTCTTCCGTTCCATTTCCAGATCCGCTAAACTGTGCGAATGATAGTAGCGAACAAAGTAACATTGTCGCTAATGTAAATAGTCTTTTCATAATTGTTTGGTTTTGTGTATATTCAGATTATCCTTTACGATTTGTAGTAATTCCAGTTTTTCTTCTTCATCACCCAAACGATTCAATAATTCTATCCCTCTTGGTGTTGTATAAAGTTGTTTTAGATAATAGCCAAAGAATTTATCTACATCTTTAGGATTAAGAGATGCCGTTTTCATATAAAGTCCCAATTCTTCAAAAAAGCGGAGAAACACTTCCAATTGATACAAAGAGATGTTTTCTCCAATAGGTTCTTTTTCGCGAAGATACTTTACAACGGACTGCATGTCTTCGTTTTTTTCGTATCGTCTGTTCAATTGAGAAAACAGTTTGTGATACTCTGTTTGTTTATGACTACGATAATCTTTTCTCGCTTGCCACAATGCGACAATAGCCAAAAGCAATGTCACGCCTTCAATAATAATCTTAAGAATTCCCATAAATAATAAAACTTAGGATCGTAAACAGTCTCTATTTTACGTCCTTCGGCTCAAAAGGTGTGGTTAGTAGAATATTGGTTGGTGAAGGCACAAAAAGAAAGGGTGAGCCTACTTTCGCTTATTCCAATGGTAGGCTCTCGACTGCCCGTGCAACGAATAAGAAAAGCCGCTCACACCTTAGACCTTATATGCATAGATATACATATAACCCATCTAAGGATGGCGTTTCCTGTATTCCAGTTGCACAGTGAGTTGTCGAGATTCACCATTGCGGAATAGCCAAAACGCTTCCTAATTATGTCTTGTCGTAATCATACGACTTTGCAAATATAAGAAGTATTTCGCAGAAACGCAAAAATGCGAGCGACTTTTTTCTTATTCCGTTCGCAAAAATATGGAAAAAAGATGAAAAGGGGTGCATCCAATTTGTCCAAATAATAGAAGACCCACCCCGACCCTCCCAAAGGGAGGGGGAATAAGCCTCCCCCTGGCCCCCTCCAAAAGAGGGGGATAGGCCTCCCCCTAGCCCCCTCCGGTAGAGGGGGGAAGGATGATTTATCAAGGAGGTGTTATTTGAAGGTAATTATATAAAAATTCAAAATTTGCGAAATTTTATATTGAAATATTTTGAAATTCAAAATTTATATCTATCTTTGCAAACAATATGAGAATTGTGTCACATAGAAAGCTCGTGGAATTCTATAGTTCAGAAGGACATGGAGACGCTCAATCCGCTCTAGAAAGATGGTATGATATTGCGGAAAGAGCACAGTGGAGGAACCTGTCTGACATTAAGGTCGATTTCCCTACCACGGATTATGTGGGCAACCAACATTATGTGTTCAACATCAAAGGGAACAAATATAGGCTGATCGTAGTTGTCAAATTCACCATCGGATATGTTTTCATCCGCTTTGTAGGCACACATAGCGAATACGACAAGATAGAAGCATCAACAATTTAAAAAGGAGGATTTTCATGATGAATACCATTTCAAAAGAACAATATGAGTTTGCATTGGCACGCATAGAGGAACTGCTGCCGTTGGTTGACGATGAAACGCCGGCCAACGACCGCAATGCGATTGAACTGACCATGATGTCGGATTTAGTGATAGGATACGAGAAGGAACACTTCCCTATCACTAAGCCTACCGTCGCGCAGTTAATACAGTTGTCGCTCGAAGAGAAAAAGATGACTCAGAAGCAGTTGGCTTTGGAAATCGGTGTCAGCCCATCGCGTATCAACGATTATATATCCGGGCGAGCGGAACCGACGCTCAAAATTGCACGTCAACTTTGCGCCACATTAGGCATCGCCCCCGCAGCCATGCTGGGGTGTTGAATTACTTTAACCATTTTCCGAGACAAGATGACTTTATTCAGTTGAGCCCCCCCCCACCCTTTTTGGTGTTCTGCTTCATCTGGTAGTAAAGTTTGTCCTGGAGGTTGTTATTAACATCACTATACTGGTGGTAGAATGTGCGTTCGTCTATCTCGTATTCCCTGGAAAGTTGATTCCATAAGACACGTACTTTATCTCCACATTGGTTCAGATAAGGAAGGTATAGGTTGTTATAGAGTTTTTCCGTGTGGTTATTCCAAGCGGAATCGCGCAAATGTCCCATCATCCGTTGGAAAATGGGTTCGACAACAGAACTGATCCGCTGCTTGATTTCTCCCGTGGTCATCGTTTTTGTTCTTGTCACCGTCCTACTCGCCGTTTCCGCTGCGACAGGCACGGAAGAAGGCCTGGACTGCAGCGAAGGATCAGAAGGCTCAGAAGGGGAAACCGTTGTAGCAGATACAGTTTGTGAAGAAGAGGTTGTTGAAGATGACAAGACAGTATCGGCAGGCAACGTGTCCTTGGAAACCACCTCTTTCGAAATATGCTGCTGCACCTTGTCCTGTGTGGTGCAGGTACGTATGAAAATTACACAAAGAATGACGGCCAACAACAGAAGGGCTGGAATGAGAATACGACGAAAGGTAAAGGAGCGGCTATGCAACTGCCGTGCAAGTTCACTGGTTGATGAGAAGCGATTGTCAGGATTCTGCGCTGTACACTTCTGAATGATGTCGCGATAGAATCGTTCACATGGTAGTACTTGCAGTATTTTTCCGATGGCATAGATATCTGTACGAGGAGTAGGTTTTTCGCCATACATATCAAATTGTTCCGGCGCGGCGTACTTATCCGTGCGTCCTGTGGTGTCGGGATAGGCATCGGTGTAGCAAAACCCCAAATCAATCAGTTTCACCTCATGACCAATGCGCGTAAGCAGGATATTACTAGGTTTCAAGTCAAGATGGATAACTTGGTGTTCATGGAGATAGCCCACCACATCCAACAGTTGACGCAGGAAGCGGTCTGCATTGTCGCGATGTGTGAAATAATCAGGGTGGTTTTTGGTAAAAACATCCAACGTTTCGCCATCCACATAATCCATCAAAATGGCATCGTCGGTCATAGATACGAAACGCACCAGATGAGGATGCTCGAATTGATAACCCGTCTCAAACTCTTTTTGCAGGGCCACCCGATAGCGAGGGTCGTCTCGCAGTTCTTCTTTCAGCCGTTTCAAGAAATGCAGTTTTCCATAAAGGCGTACACGGAAACAGTCGCATGTAGAGCCACCGATGGGGAGGGGTTCCGCATCGGGAAAAGAAAACTGGTGGTCGGAGAAGGAAGAGGAAAAGGACATTATAGAATTAAAAGATTAAAAAATTAAAAGATTAAAAGATTAAAAGACACGACTTTCGCAAGCTTCAGTTGTATGGAGTTAAAAGGAGTTAGAGGGAGTTAGAAGAAGTTATAAGCCAACAGCACGGAGTGCATCAACGTGGTCGGTTAGGTATTGCTCCTAACAAAGAGTCCAGGTGATGCCCTGAGCCTTGCCGGCAGTGAAGGAGCCGAGGTCGGCATTTTCCCTGAGCACATTGGTCACGAACAATGGATAATTGTTGACGATATGGGAGATGGACAGCATGTCACCCACAAGTAGTTTGCTGTTCTCCGCTTCAATAACACGGAAATGCCCATCACCGAGATATTCCATACATACATGACGATTAGGGAGATAAGTGATGAGCACTTGTTGTCCAACAGACAGGTCGGCCATGCGCAATTCGCCATCGATAGTGTCGAATGAAGAGTTGCTGCCCGTGTCGAGTTGTGAGAGTGTGTCCCAGTCGCCATAGCCCAAGTAGCGAGCCACCACATCGAGGGTGGAGATACGTGGGGAACGTTCATCATCGATGCTGCCCAAGAGTCTTTTGAGTGTGTTCACTCCGATATGTTCACCCGTTTGCGATTCGATGTCGAGCGCGAGACATTGTATGTCATAAGGTGTTCGCACGTCGTGACCGCATTTTTGTTGAAGTAGTTGAATGATTTTCTTAGAAAATATCATGATAGTTCATTTTTTCCATATTTGGCACGTGGATATCCACTATTCTGCAAAAGTAATGGAAAAAAGTGACTTATTCGAAGTTTAGGGATATAATTTGTGTTTTGCGCTAATTGTATGACCGACAAACGGTGCAGACGAAGTGAGGATAGACGGTTGTGTGGAAATGGTACTTGCCATTTCTGACTAAAGGAGAATTCAGCACTTCACGCATGTCAGAAGAAATACCCTCACTCGTCATTTTCAAAAAGCTTTCTTTCATGGTCCACAAGCGGAGGAAGGCAATGCACGGGTCGGGTGAAGAGGCTATCTGCTGCTGTTCTTCTTTATTCATAACGGCACTGACGAGTTCCTCATCGTAGCTGTCAAGACTCTCCACATCGATGCCCACGGGCGAGGAATCGACGATGCACGCCACCGCCTCACGACAATGGCTCATATTGAAAAAGATATGTGGGTAGTCGGTAAGCAAGGGCTTGCCATGGCTGTCATAGTCGAACACCGGGGGGTCGGTGATGCCATACTCCACACTCAGTGCCCGCTGCAACAACCGGTAGGCACCCAACGAGAGTTGTTGGTCACGTTCCTGCCTGTAGCGGAGGGCATGGTCACGGCGTTGTTGGCTGACCGTGGCGAGTGCCTCATTGAGGTCAAAATCTTCTATTTGTTGGTCTATGTAAATCACAACTTAGATTTCTGCAGTTCGAAAGTCACATGGCTGGAACGGTGGAGAATGAAGATGGCTATCACCTCAATGAGATAGGCGATGAGGTAACTGTACCAAAGATACTGCGGCATCCACCGTGCCATGACCCACAGCACCGGGATGACGGTGAGCGACAGAGCAAAGGAGATGAACAGCGCCATGTGGTGATGATGATAGAGCTTATAGACAATCATCAACACATAGATATAGCAGAACGGGATAAAACTGAGGGCAAAGATACGCAAGGCATGGTTTCCTTCACTGATAAATGCCTGGTCGGAGGCACCAAACAACTGCACGATAGCCGTAGGCCATATCCACACGAAGAGACAGAGGGCAACCATGGCCACGGTGATGAACCGAAAGGCTTTTCGAAGTACCAGGCGCAATCCTTCACCATTACCTTTTCCCACCTGAATAGCCCCCAGCGACTGTAATGTCTGGCAGGTACCCGAGAGGAAAAGGTTATATACCTGCAAAAGGTTCATACATACGGCAAAAGCAAAGATACCCGCTCGTCCCAGAGTTCCCAACACGATGGTATTGGCGGAGAGCATCAACAACGTCAGGCTGATGGACGCTATGGCCAGTGGAGCCCCCTGAGAGAGAATTCTTTTCCACGATGACAACAATCCCCGAGTAGAGAAATCAAGCGACAGACGGGAGGGCGTCTTCGGTTTCCACCAATGGCTGAGAAGGATGGCGATGCCAACGATATGTCCCACGACGGTGGCCGCCGACGAACCGGCTATTCCCCATCCGAACCACTGTATGAAGACAATGTCGAGACAGAGATTCACCGCATTGTCGATGATGACGGCCAGCGAAACCAGTTTCGGACTGCCATCCACGCCCACCATCGTCGATAAGCCCCACATGAGGATAAATGCCATATTACCCAGCAAGAGAATCTGCATATATTCCGAAGCCAACGGCAGTATCTCCTCGTTATTGCACAGCAAACGTGCCGTCGCGCTCGGGAAAAGGATGCCCCCGAACACCGCCAGCAGCAATCCCAACCCCATACTGAGCATGAAAGCGCGCGTGAAAAGTCGTTTGGCCTCACCGATATCGTTCTTTCCCTGCGCATAAGCCACAAGCATACCTGCTCCCGCATTGATGAGCAGTTGCAGGGTATAGATGAACTGGTTCACGGGCTTCGACAGGTTGATAGCACTCACTCCGTCGGCACTGATGAGATTGCCCACGATAATGCCATCAACCACATTTCCCAAACAACCCGAGAGGGCTACGAGGATATAAGCCCACAGGTAGTTATAGAACTGTTTGTTGAGATTCTGTTCCATTCGCTCTTCTCTTTTGTAGTTAAGGGGTTAAGAAGGGAGTTAAAGTGGAAGTTAATTCGCTTCGCTCATGGGAGTTTCTTTAATCGGGAGTTAAAATGGAAGTTAATTCGCTTCGCTCATGGAAGTTAAAGTGGAAGTTAAAATGGACATAACTCCGCCTACAACTTTTACCTTTTTACTCTTTTACCTTTTTACTCTTCCCTTCTATTCATCTCCCCTCCCTTGGGAGGGTCAGGGTGGGTATTTTAACTTTCAAGACTATTGTCCTGCACGAAGTGCTTAACTTCCTTTTTTACTTCCTTTTATAACTTCCTTTTCTTCCTTTTTTACTTCCAAATACTCATATCATTCAAAGAATCCGAAGCCACCGATGGCTGTGAGCATGCGCTCCACATAATCCCACGAGGTGGGCGACCAAGCGAATCCCAAACGATAGAGAACCTGTGTGGTATAATCGTTGTCGCGGGTCACGTCGGTCGTTTTCTGGCCATGGGCCATGTCCTTGTAGGCGAGCAAAGCAGCCATCTGCTTGGCCTTCTGCGGGTCTTGTCCGGCCTCGTCCATTGCCTCTTGGAACTCCTCCTGCTCCACGAAGCGGATTCCACCCGTTACGGCGGTAAGGCCCGAGAGCACGTCGCCGAGGAACTGTCCATGGATATTGTAGGGATGGAACACGGTACACTCCTTCGGGGTAGTGGTCAACAGCACTATGGCATGGGCCACCTCGTTGATGGGCGAGAACTCTACTCGTTTGTTACGCATGGCATGCGGACAGCAGCCAAGCATGTTATAGATGCGGATGCGACCCATGAACGAATTGGTACTGAAGTTGGCCTGGAACTCACCATCGGTACTGCGGGCAGCGAGGTTGCCCACACGCATGATTTTCGCATTGAGGCCGTGTAAAGCAACGGCATCAAGGATGAGGCGCTCAGCCATATACTTCGAATAGATGTACTGGTTACCCAGATACTGTCCCATGTAAAGGCGCTGCTCAGTATAGATGTCATCCTTTATCTCACCAGCCCATATACCACGGGTACTGGCCGTAGAGATGTGAATGAGTTTAGCACCAGTCATTATGCAGAAATCTGCACAACGACGCGCACCACCAATGTTCACGTCCTCAATCTCCGTGCCTTCGGAGAAATGTTTCACGACAGCAGCGCAGTTATACACCGTGTCGATTTTCTTATCAGACATCAGAGCTACGAGGTCGTCGGTGACATCACCCACCACCACATGCAGGCGTGTCCCAAACAGGCTCTTAAACGAATCGTCGAAATAATAGAAGAGAAGCGTACGCAGTCGGTTCTCCGCTTTCTCACAACTCTTTCCTCTCACCAGACAGTATATCTCCTGTGCATCGGAGTCGATGAGTTCACGCAGAATATGTATTCCCAGATAACCTGTGGAACCTGTTATCAACACGTTGCCCAACTGTTGGCGCTCACCTGCACGGAAGAAGCCCAATGTGTTGCGCTGCAACAGATTATTGATGGCAGTGTAGTCGAAGTCGGCAACGGGATCGGGTTCACCTGACGAAGAACCGTCGGAAACGGTGGTTCCTGTGATGAGTGCCGCCAGTTTTCGTGGTGTCGGATTGGCAAAGACCTCACCATACGACACATGGAGTCCGGCCTTGTCGGCCTCGATGATGACGCGTGTGACGACAAGCGAAGTTCCACCGAGTTCAAAGAAGTTGTCGGTAGCACCCACGCGGTCCATCTGCAGGATATTGGCAAAGATATCGCAGAAAGCACGTTCCGTGTCGTTGAGAGGAGCCTCGTAGTCACCACTGATGGCCAGCTGGGGTTCCGGCAGGGCCTTGAGGTCGGTCTTACCGTTGGGTGTCATCGGCATCTTCTCCAATTGCAGATAAGCCGTCGGCACCATGTACTGCGTGAGGCTCTTGCTTATCTCGGTCTTCATCTGAGTGATGTCGATGGGACGGTCAGCGGTGAAGTAGGCGCAGAGGTGTTCCTTTCCAGAGAGTTGACGAATCATGATGACCACGTTCTTCACGCCCTCGACGCGGGCAATGACATTCTCCACCTCGCCAAGTTCAATGCGCAAGCCGCGCAGTTTGATTTGGTGGTCTTTGCGCCCAAGAATAAACACATCGCCATCAGACGCCCACTTGGCATAGTCGCCCGACTTGTAGACGCGTGTTCCGTGATAGTCGATGAAGCGCTCCCGGGTCATATCGTCCAAGTTGTTATAGCCCTGGCCAACACCCCGTCCGCCGATATACAACTCACCCACAACGCCCACGGGTAATTCATTGCCGTCGCTGTCAACGACAAACTCCTTGACATTGAGTTGAGGACGACCTACGGTGACACGATCGGCATGGGTCAATTCCTGGATATTCGATGACACGGTGGTTTCTGTTGGTCCATAAGTATTCAGGATGCGCGAAGGAGTACGCTGCTGCATCTGGTGAAGCAGACTCTCGGGCAGTTTCTCACCACCGAAACGGATGACAGGCACAGTACGGATGGCCTCCACGAATTCATCACTATAAATCCATGTCTGCCACTGCGAAGGTGTTGCCGACACGTAACCAATATGGTGCTTGTGGATGAGTTCTGCCATATCAAGCGGGTTCTTGGTCTGTTCCTCATTGGCCAACACCAGGGTGAGTCCATTGAACAGCGAGATAGCTATTTCGTGGAGCGAGGCGTCAAACGAGATGGTGGTAACACCCAGGATGCTCTCGGCAGCATTCGCCACAGCATAGGCCTCAACATTGGCTGGCAACGCCGTTGAGTAGTTACACATACCCTCATGACGCAGCATCACACCTTTAGGCCGACCTGTGGAACCACTGGTATAGATAAGATATGACAAATCATCGGGGGTAAGATTCACCTTCGGCTGCGTTATATCTTCATTCTTAAGCAGTTCTTCAGCCACCTCGGAGGTAATAATCAGTTTGGCACCACTATCCTCCAGAATCAATTTCACACGGTCGGCGGGATATTCGGGATCGCAAGGGATATAGGCAGCCCCTGCCTTCTGAACGCCAAACATGGAGAGGATGAGCCGGCTTGTACGCGGCAACAGAAGGGCCACACGGTCGCCCTCACGAACGCCACGTTCCCTGAGAGCGTTGGCGATGCGGTTGGTAGCCTGGTCGAACTCGCGATAGGTAAACTGGGCATCGCAAGCGATGAGTGCCATACGGTCGGGCTGCGTCTGCGCATGATGAACGATACTCTCGTAGAACAGTTTGAAAGGAGCTTCACCTGTGCCGACCTGACGGATATGGCTCAACTGCTCTTCCTGAGCGGCACTGACAATAGACAACTGGCGCAATTTGCCATTCGGCTGGGCCATGATATGCTCCACTGTGGCGGCGATGCTCTCGGCGAGACCTTGCGCGGTTTCAGCGGTGTAAACAGCATCATCGTATTGTACCAAAATGCCACGCGACTCTATCTTGATATTGATTTTGAATTTGGGCACATTGAGTTCGAGCAATTCCTGACCAACGGGTTTGCCACCAACGGTGTATTCAGACAACACACCCACTTGATAAGCGTAAGAGATGGCGGGATGGAAGCCGTAGTCGGCAGCGATACGTGCGAAGGGATAATTCTCGTGACGCAGTGTCTCGTCGAAGGTGTCGCTGACCTGGTGCAGGTAGTCGGCCACCGTCACATCGTCGATTTTAAGACCGAGGGCAAGGGTGTTGACGAACATTCCCACGGTATCGGCAATCTGTAGGTTTGAGCGTCCGCTGCTGATGGTACTGATGTACACCTCACGATTGTTGGTGTAGCGAGAGATGACGTAACTGGCAGCGGCGAGGAACAGATGTGCCGGTGTTATCTCTTGCTGACGACAGAAAGCGGCAGCTTTGTCGTGATCCGTCGGACAGACAGCCTCGCCGATAAAGCCCTGTTCCTCCGTCTTGGGTAGGTCGGCAGGAATCTCACTCGCCCCTTCACAGGTCTGCAATTTCTCAGCAAAGAACTGCTGGGCATTGCAGAATTCCTCGGTAGTTTCCGCCTTCTGTTGATCTGCCACGAAATCGAGGTAATTGTATGTTTCCTTTTCTATGGTCTTTCCTTCCAACAACGAACATATCTGTCGGATGAACAAGTCGGCCGAACCGCCATCGAACACCAGATGGTGAATATCCATCAACAGGTGAACCGCCGTTTCCGTTTTCACCACCTCAAATCGGTAAAGCGGTGCTTTCTGCAGGTTGAAGGGTTGTACAAACTCGTTCTTATATGTTTGCAGCTGTTCATCGGTCATCTCGCTGACCGCCCCACCCCGTTCTTCCTTGAAGGATAATGTGATGGCATCTTTGGTTGTCTGTACGATGGTGTCGCCCTCGGTAATGAAATGTATGCTCAGCTCCGGATGGCTTTTCACCACATTCTCCACAGCCGCTGCCAACTGCCAAGCGTCAGTACCTTGGGGGAAGGTGAGCAGATATGGAATATTATAAACTGTTGAAGTAGGATTTCTGAGACAGTCGAAATAGACACCCGTCTGAGCATACGACAAGGGAACGCTCGTTCTGCTTTCCTTTTCCTCTTGCTGTTGTTTCCCTGCCGATGAGCCAGTACCATCATTGGCAAGCATCTTTCTGATTATCTCATTTTCAATGCTCTGCAATGTTCCACTCTTGACAAGTGACTTGGCATCGAGCGCCACATCATAGCGTTTGTTGATTAGAACAGCCAGTCGGATAGCAGAAATAGAGGTAAGCCCGGCATATCCCAATACTGTAGTAATGCCAAAATCGCTGTTGTTGACAATGCCAGCCACCAATTCGTGCAGTTCCTTCTCAAGCACATTCATGGGAACATTTGTCTCTACGGGAGCCGCCGCTTTCTTCTCGGGCTTGGGCAATGCGCGTTTGTTCACCTTCTGGTTTTGGTTCAGCGGAATCGCCTCAATCTGCATAGTTACAGCCGGCACCATGTAAGGCGGTTTCTGTTCGAGGATGAAATTGTTCAAAGCCTCAATATCTATCTGCTTGTCGCTCACAATATAGGCGGCGATGAACTTGCCACCACCAGCGTTCTTTCCTTCATCGACATCGAAAGCCTGCACCGTAGCATCTTTAATGCCCGGGAACTCACGTATCACGGCCTCCACCTCCTTCAATTCGATGCGGAAACCACGAATCTTCACCTGCCCATCGCGTCGTCCCACGAACTGAATATTCCCGTCGGGCAGGAAACGGACAATGTCGCCGGTGCGGTAAACACGCACGTATTTATCAGCATTGACATCCTCAATACCAAGGAAAGGATTTTTAATATAAGCCTCATTGGTCTTTTCCGGTCTGTTCAGATAGCCCCTACTCACCTGCGGTCCTGCTACCCATAATTCACCGGCAGCACCCACAGGCTGGCGATTTCCTAACTTGTCAACCACATATAGACGCATATTGTCGAGAGCCTTACCGATGGGTATGTCCTTCATCTTCTTCTCCACGCAGTAGGTGGTGGTGAAGATGGTACACTCTGTGGGACCATAAACATTGTAGAACTTATAACCCTTAGGCGGTGTGAGCGAAGCCAGTTTCTCTCCACCCGTGGAGAGGTATTTCAGCGAGTGATTCTCGATGGTTGTCGCGAACTGATAACCCACCTGGGTTGTCATGAAGGAGTGGGTAATACCATTCTCTTCGAAATACTCGTTCAGTGCTATAAGGTCAAGACGTATCTCCTCGGGAATAATATATACTGTTGCACCACATGTCAATGCAGGATACATGTCCATCATACACGCATCGAAGCCATAACTGGCGTAGGCGGCCACATGATGTTCAGGGTGCAGGTCATAGAAACGCTGATACCAGTTGCAGAAAGCGACGAGGTTACCATGAGTGAGCTGGCATCCCTTGGGAATACCTGTGGAGCCCGATGTATAAAGGAGGATGAATAAGGCATCGGGAGAAATGGAAGAATGAAGATTGGGAATAGAAAATTTGCCGCTTACTTTTCCATCCTCTATCATTATCTCACCGTTCTCAATCAACACCTCCTCGCCCTTGTATTCGTCAACGATGGAACGCAGTTCCTCGTCGGCTATCAGCAACTTGGCATTGGCATCCTGCATCATGAAGTTCAGGCGTTCTTTGGGATAACTGGGGTCGAGAGGTTGGTAAGCACATCCTGCTTTCAGTATACCGAGTGAAGCGATAGCCATCCATTCGCATCTTGGAATGAGCACCGACACGACATCGCCTTCACCCAAGCCCTTTGCGTTGATATAGCTGGCGATACGATTGCTGATCTCATCCACTTCAGCATAAGTGTATTTCTTATCTTTATAGACAACAGCGACATTATCGGGTGTGGCCTTCGCCTGTTTCCCGAACAACGACACGATGGTCTGCGAGTCATCATAGTCGGAATCGGTCTGATTGAAGCCATTCAATGTCTGTATCTGCTGCGGTGTGGTGATATTTATTTCACGCAGGTATTTACTGGTCATCAAGCCCCTGACAACCGCTTCGTAACTCTCGAGGAACTGTCCCACCAACGCCTCGGAATATTCGTTCGCGCGGAATTCGGCTTTCACCTGGTATTTACCATCACGAATGAACGCTTTCAGATACAACGGGGCATCGAGGGTGCTGTTGCCAATTCGTTCGGCCTTCATGGGTTTACCTCCCATCATATCATCGGCAAAAATGTTGGCATGCCATGCGAACATTGAGTTTGTCTGTAATTTCAGGTCTTCCATCACGTCGGCGTATGAATAGACCGAATGTTCCCTGCAACCACTCATCTGCTCCTGTCCAGCCATCAGGAAGTCATACACCTTCGTATCATCTTCGAACTTGGCATATACGGGCAGTGTCTTCACGAACATACCCAATGTGTTGGCCAGCCGTTTGTCGCTTCGCCCGTTAAATACTGTAGTGAAAAGTGACTCCTGCTCGTTGTTGAATTTAGCCAGAAGGAAGGCGTAGGCAGACGTGAACAGTGTGCTTTTGAAGATGCCATTATCCTTGCAGAAAGCATCCACAGCGTTAGGTGCGATGTTCAATGTGTACAAAAGGTGACCTTCGCTGACGGTCGGTTCTTCATGGTCAGGTATAAGTTGGGTGAAGAGGTCGCCACAGTCGAATGTCCGAGCATACCAGTCTTTGGCCTCGCCAAACACGGCCGACTGCCGCTCACCATCTTCTGCTGCAGCCACATCGGTCATAGAGCGTTGTTCTTTAGCCAACTCCATCCCTTGGTAAGCCTTGTCAATGTCGTTGAGCATCAGTTTCATCGACGTACCGTCGATGATAATATGATGATAATCAATGAAAAGATAAAGGCATTTGGCATCACGTAACAAACGAATGCGGAACAATCTATCACGATAAATATCGAAAGGTTCGACCAACGATGGTTTCATTGTCTCGATATCATCGATATCTTCCACATGGATAGTCCATGGCTCGTGCTGGTCATCAACGACCTGCATGGGAACGCCATCATCATTCAATACGATGTGCGTGAAGAGAGTTGTTCTTCCATTCACAGCTGTCTCCAGCGCTTTGCACATGCGTTCCACATCGAGACCATTATCGAGTGTATACAAATAAGGCAGGTTATAACATATTTCTCCTTTACGATTGGCACATTCTGCATATATGCCATACTGTGATTTGGTTAAAGAAACCATTTTTTTCATATCCTTTATTATATTGACGTTGCGTAAGTTATGTATTTGTATCGGCATAAAATGGGGAAGTTACCATTTTGTTGAGAAGATACGGGGAGAGATGATGAGCGAGAACCATCCCCACCTCAGGCTCTCATTATGGTCTGCTCGTTTTAGTTTCTCCATCGTTTCCGTTCCCGTCATGTATGAGAAGCCTGCAGATAATTTCACATCATCCATTATCTGGTATGCCGCCTCAATGTCGATGTCATGTCCGAGTGTCATGTCGGTATCTTCCAGTTTTGTGGCGATTGCCATATAGTGGTATTTTGTTCTCAGAGTCAGACGGTCTATCGGTTTGTATTCTGCTCCGACATATACTTGTTGGAGTCCTGGTGTAAACCCGTCGAAATAGGTCTGCACATAGAAGTAATCCATCAAGCCATAAAACCGGTGGTGAGAGCCATAGACCGGGTTGAAGCCCTTGATTACCTTGTGCTGCGTGTAACCTATCATCCCCTGAGCGGGCACGGCAAAGTACTTGTCACCGCTTAAGTAATCGTAGCCTGTTACCACGGCAAGCTGTCTGTTCAGTTGCTTACGGGCATAGAGACTGGCCATCCACGCGTCGATTTTTATGCCATCTTCGTTTTTACCCATCTGGTGGTAATACGAGGCCTCCACCTTCAGGTCCTTCGGGGCATAGCACACATAGGCACCCAACAACTGCTGGTATTCGGTACGTGGTGCTTTGTCACCTTCACCATCTTTCTCGCCCGCCTGCATACCGATATTCATAAAGAGTAGCGAAGCGCCCAGCGGCATCTTGGGCAAATCGTAGTGATACCACAGCGTGTGCATGGTCTTATAAGCCTGTCCGCCATTCGTATAATAAGTACCTCCGTAGGTGTTTTCTACATTCTGGTTAAAGGCCAATATGGCATGAGCCTTATGCCCGTGACCTTCATAGCCGAACCTGAAAACATCGTGAGTGAGCGATGCCATGGCCCAATCGTTGGTGCCGATGATACGTTCATCGTCATAAGCCAAGGCTTGCCGTCCTATCTGTGCGAACAGCCCGTTTTTCATACTCAGTTTGGCCCATGCCTCATTGAGGTTGAAATTACCCTTTCCACTCTGGCCCCACACCCCATTATGCTGAGCAGTTACCTTGGTTTCCAATCCAGTACGTTTGTAGTTCAGCGTGAGCCTTGTACGCTCCATGAGGAAATAGGCGTTTTCTTTGCTTTTCGTCTCTTCATTTGCCGGGTCAGATGCTTCAAGTCCTCCTAAGCGCATCTCCCCGTGACCAAGCATCTGCAAACTCACATCCAGTTGGTTGTCACCCTCTTGCTGTGCCATCGCAGGCATGGCGGCTAGCAACAACGATAGGCATCCAATCGTTTTCCTTATATGTGTCATCTTTCCTTAATGTTGCGTGATATGCTACAAACGTATATTGTGATTATTCGAATTCGAAGAGATTGACGAAGCCTGTGAGTTTGAACACGCTCATGATGTCTTCGTTCACATTCTGAAGCACCACCTTGCTTCCGCTGGCCTTGGCTCCTTTGAGAATGCTGATAAGAATACGCAATCCGCTCGATGCAATGTAGTCCAAATGTGTGCAGTCGATGAACACATCTTTACCATTGCTGTTGTAGAGTTCTTGCAATTTCTTTTCCACTTCTGCGGCGGCCGAGGTGTCGAGTTCACCTTCCAATGTCACCACATATTTGTCTTCCATTTTTTGAATCGTTGTTTTCATTTTTTATATGGTTTAGAGTTTAATATTCAGGGTTGAGGGATAAGGACTTAGGATTGAGGGCTGGAATAATCCTTACGCATGGTAAGAACGTTTTTCCCATTTGTGCGCTCGTAGTTGATAGAGTCCATCAATTCGCGGACGAGGAAAATGCCCAGTCCTCCTACTGGTCTTTCTTCAGCTGTCAGCGTAGTGTCAGCGGTGGCAGCCTCTGTGGGATTAAAAGCTATGCCTGCATCGGAGATGATGAATTTCAATCGTTTTCCATTGGATGTTACCCTTATATCGATATTGCCAGAAGTACCCCGAGGATAAGCATACTCCATCACGTTGACAACCGCTTCTTCCAAAGCGAGTTTGAGTTGATAGGTCAGCGGCTTTGATATATTCAGCCGTTGGGCGATATCCGAAATGAACGTGTTCAGCGTAGCTACCTGTTTCACATCGTTCTGCAGGACAAGCGTCTCATCAAGCAGATTCTGGTCGGCAACAGGAGCATAGCACAGCGCAAGGAGTGTCAGGTCGTCGCCCTGCTCAGCCGATTCCGCAAAGGTATTCTGCTTCTGAACCATATACTCTACCAAAGACTTAGAATCTATGGTGTCACAACCGGCCAGTGCGGACATCATCCTCTTCGTGCCATATTGTTCGTTCCCCGGATTCCTCCCTTCCGTCAGCCCATCAGTGTAGAGGAAGAGTGCTGAACCACCCTGAAGGGTAATCTCCTGCATCTCATACTTGAAATCGTCGAACAGTCCGATGGGCAAGTTGGGCTTGGCATCAATGAAACGGCAGTCCATGATTGCATCCCTCTGGGGCTTTTCCTTCTTCCTGACGATGACAGGCAATTCATGGCCTGCATTGCAGTAACGCAGACGACCGGTAGGCAGGTCGAGCACACCCACGAACATCGTCACGAATATGTTCTCTCTATTGTTGCGGCAAGCCGTTTCATTGAGTTGTGTCATGATATGCGCAGGGTTGTTCTCCCTGGAGGCGATACTTCTGAACAGCGTTTTTATCACAGCCATGATGAGTGCTGAGGGCACTCCTTTGCCGCTGACATCACCGATGCAGAAAAACAGTTTATCATCGCGCATGAAAGCGTTGTACAAATCGCCGCCCACTTCCTTTGCCGGGATGAGCACACCCCACACGTTGAGGTCCTTCGTCTTTGCCAGTGAGGGATCTTCGATATTTATCATCGATTGTTGTATGCTACTGGCAATGCGCAACTCGCTGCCCATACGTTCCTGTTCGATGTTCTTTTTGTTGAGTTGACGTTCTTTACGGGCGAAGTTACCTATCATGAAAAGCAGTATGCCGATAGCCGACAACATGAGCAGACCAATATAGACACGTAGCTTGTTGAGTGCACCATACACTTCGTCGTCATGACACACCACAACAATCTGCCAACGTGGTTTTCCTTTCATGTTAGCATAGAACACCGTACCTTTCTGTCCATCATATTTGAAGCGCAACTTCTTGCTTCGGCCACTACGACTGAATTGGCGTTCCACCGTGCTGTCGTTGATGAGGTTGGCAATATAACTCGACGTCTTTTTACTGACCCGTTCTTCCGACGGTTCAATAATGGTCTTTCCGCTTTCGGTAAGCAGCAAATTGAATGAAGAAGGATAGACATGTCTTTTCTCTATGGTATCCCTCAGCCATTCCAATGACACATCGATACCCACCACACCGGCCAAGGAGTCCTTTGCATCGCATACTTTCATCACGTATGAGGTGATAATGGTCTGTGCACCCTCATTGTCAACATAGGGATCAACCCAGTGTGCCTTGCCTGATGTGATGATTTCTTTGTAGAAATCGTACTTTGTATAGTCATGATGGGCGCCGGCGATTTGGCTCATCACGATGCTGTCTTCATCAGCCACCCTCGCATAAGGCTCGTATAGTTTTCCCTTTTCCGGATAATAGTATGGATGAAACGCCATGAACCCGCCACACACATAACGGTTCTTCTCCACGAGACGTCGTACTGCGTGGTTCATTGAATCAGGATATGAGAGGCTACGCCGTATATCCCAAATATGGTTCTCGAGGATGTCCTCGGCCGAGTTGAGGGCACCTCGGGTAAGGATGGCTTTCATGGTGAGTTCGCTTTCCGCCCTTTTCTCCAGTTGCTCTTCCAACAAATCATAGGTGCTGTAGTGTTGAACTACAGAAACCAATTCGATGAGAAGAGCTGCCGTGATGATAATCAGCAGTTCCTTCCTTTTCTTAAGCGAAGAGAAAAACTTTTTCAAATGAGTCATGAGTGTATGTAGTGTTATCTGCCTCATTCTCCTTTACCGCCACAAAGATAACAACAATTTTCCTAACATAATCCATACTGTTAAGTTTTTTCATGTAGGGAAAAAGAACCTGCCAGCGGTGCGAAGACTAACTAACGGTAGTCCCAATGACGGTTATACCGTATCGTCATATTTGGTTTGGCACAACAAAAGTACATCATGTATTTGTGTTGCGAAGCACAAGAACCAACATTATGCTAAAAACGTTGCGACGCATGGCCCCAAAAGCGACAAATCAGTAAGATATAGGCCCGATTTGTCGCAGACTCTAGTATAAATGATAGATAAATTTCAGGTTTATAAACCACTCAAGATAGTCAGCGTATATTTTGCCATCGTGGCATCAAAAAAACTTGCATGAATCATCTGCAATACCAAAAAAATTCCGTAACTTTGTCCACGGTGATCATAGCGATAATTGTTTGTAAATGTAAACCTTTGGAATTCGGCACTATAAAGTAACCACGATTTTCGCTAATCACCCAATTATTAGACAGTTATATTTCATCAATATCATGTTAACAATATCTACTATGCCAAGAAAAGTTAGTCTTTTATGCATCCTTTTGCTTTTGTGCACGGCCATTCAGGGACAAGACCCGTCACAGGTAGAATTGTTGAGACAAGCCTATAATAAACACTCGACATCGTTACTGTATCAGTTTTTTGACAATTGGTCCAATGCTGTTTCATCTAACAAAAATGAAGCAAAAAGCAAATGGGTGGCCGAGGCCCATAAGGTTTTTGCTGCTTTTTATCAACCTCTCCAACTGGATAGAATCGGGTGCAGAAGCGAGGATCAAGACCTTTATAAAAACATCCCGTATTTTATAGTGCAAGATACATTGCAAGCGATTTACGTGACGGATACCATCCCTATCAGCCCCGACGAAATTGAGGCCTATTACACAAATCGTATCAATCAGATGTTCTCGGAAGACAGTATTCGCAAAAAACAACTGGATATGCTCCGAAGATTCAAAGAAAGAGGAGAGTTGCTGTCCCCTAAATTTGATTTTGATTACTATGGTTTCTCTGGGGGAAAAATCCCAACCACCAAGGTGGATTCAGCTATTTCGTTTCGTCCTCCCGTAAACTTCCCCAACAAGAGAATTGTTTATTTGACCACTGAGTACAAACAGTTGTTAGATGACTTTTTGGGTAATATACATGTTGATTTAGGACAAGAAAACATTATGCAAGTCGCCTATTCAAAAGGTGAAAGCCGAAAAAGGATGGAATTCATCAACAATGCCGTTCAGATATTCTATGGACACTGGGGAGGTTATTGGCAATATGAAACCTATCCCAAAGCCTCATCCATCGTTTTTGATTCCCAAATGCAACGTGCTGTAGTTTTCTTCCGATTCGTTTACGAGGGCGGTGAAGTAATCCTGGAAAAACAGAATGGCGAATGGACTATTATCTCCGGCAAACTTACATGGATAGAATAGGCATGTTTTATTCTATTTTTTCGGATAATCATTGAAAAAATTTGGCCTTTTGTAGTAAAATAGGTATTTTTGCGATGATTTTCCAATATATTACTATGAACAGGAAAAATATTTCTATGAAACTATTTGCATTGCTGTTATTCTTCCCCATCAGCCTTTTTGCTCAGGAGACGGGCGGCTGGACGTTGGATGACTGCATCAGTTACGCTTTGGCCAACAACATCCAATTGAAGCGAAGCCACATTACACAACTGAGTGCCCGTGAAGACATCTTGCAGTCGAAAGCTGCATTGCTGCCCTCGTTGAACGCTTCAACCAGCCAGAGTGTTACCTACCGGCCCTTCGTGGAGAGCGGTCAAAGCACTGTAGCCAACGGCTATGTGCAGAGCAGCATAGACAAGGTGTATTACAATGGCAGTTACGGTGTGAACGCCAACTGGACGGTGTGGGACGGCATGCGCAGCAAGAACACCATCAAACTGAATGAGATGAGTGCTCGCATGGCGGAACTGGACTCCGCCGCTACGGCACAAAGCATACAGGAGCAGATTACCCAACTGTATGTGCAGATACTCTACAGCAAGGAGAGCATCACGGTAAATGAACAGAGTCTGCGGGCCAGCAAGATGAATGAAGAACGTGGACAGACGATGGTGCAAGTAGGCACGATGAGCAAGGCCGACCTGGCGCAACTTACTGCCCAGCGCGCCATGGATGAATACAACATCGTGGCTGCGGAAAGCGACGTGCGCAACTACCTCTTCCAGCTGAAACAGGTGTTGGAACTGAGCGACGGAACACCCTTCGACATCGCCTCGCCTAACATGGCTGACGAAGAGGCACTGCAGACCATACCGGCACTGGCCGACGTGTATGCCAGCGCACTGGCTCACCGACCGGAGATAGAGAGTGCACGACTGGCCATCAGCAGCAGCGACCTCAGTCTCGATATAGCCCGTGCAGGGAGAAAACCTACCATCGGCTTACAGGGAAGCGTGGGAACGAACACCACCAGTATGTCGGACAACGCTTGGGGCACCCAACTGAAAACCAACCTCGACGCCATGGTTGGCGCCACGTTGAGCATACCCATTTTTGACAACCGCCAAACGAAAACGGCCATCAACAAAGCCTTGTTACAACGTGAAAGCAGTCTCCTCGATTTACAAGACAAGGAGAAACAACTATATTCCACCATCGAAGGCTACTGGATTGGGGCCGTGAACAACCAGGCACGCTACAAGGCGGCACGCACCGCCCTGCAAAGCGAACAAACCAGTTACGAACTGCTGAGCGAACAGTTCCGTCTGGGACTGAAAAACATCATCGAGTTGATGACAGGAAAGACCAACCTTGTCACCGCTCAGATGAATGAACTCCAGAGCAAATACATGGCCATACTCAACATCTATATGCTGAGGTATTATCAGGGGTATTAAGGGGCAAGGAGCAAGGAGCAAGAGGCAGGGAGCATGGAGCAAGATAACGAAATAACGTGATAACGAAAAAAATCAAACTCAAAATATGAAAAAGAAATTTAGTAAGATTTGGATTTTCGTGGGACTTCTTTTGGTTGCCGGCATTGTATTATGGTTACTGAGCGGCAAGAAGAAAGAAGAGAAGGTGGAGTTCGTCACCGCCAAGGTAGAACCCGCCAACATCCAAAACAGCGTCACCGCCACAGGCACGATAGAACCTGTAACGAGCGTCACCGTAGGTACACAGGTGTCGGGTATCGTGAGTAAACTCTACGTTGATTACAACAGTGAGGTGAAGAAAGGCCAGGTGATAGCCGAGTTGGATAAAACAAACCTGACGAGTGAACTGAACACCGCCAAAGCCAACCTGTCGAGTGCGCAGAGCGCGTTGGACTACCAACAGGCCAACTACAACCGTTACCAGACCCTTTTCAAGAAAGGACTGATAGCCGCCACCGATTATGAGTCGGCCCGTTTGAGTTGGCAACAGGCGAAGGAACAGGTGTCCACTGCCCAGGAGCAAGTGCGCAGGGCTCAGACAAACCTCAGTTATGCCACCATCACATCGCCCATCGACGGCATCGTCCTCTCGAAGTCGGTGGAAGAAGGCCAGACGGTAGCTGCCAGCTTCAACACCCCCGAGCTGTTCAAAATAGCCAAGGACTTGACCAACATGCAGGTAGTGGCCAATGTTGACGAGGCCGACATCGGCAATGTGAAAGCCGGTGAGCGTGTCAGTTTCACTGTCGATGCCTTCCCCGAAGATGTGTTCGAGGGACATGTGACACAGGTGCGCCAGGAAGCCACGACGACCAACAATGTGGTGACCTACGAGGTGGTTATCAGCGCCCCCAATGGTGATATGAAACTGAAGCCTGGCCTGACCGCCTCCGTTACCATCTACACCGCCGAACGCCAAGGAGTGTTAAGTGTTCCCAGCAAAGCACTTAGGTTCACGCCTACGCAAGAGACCGTCGGCGACAAGAAGATTGTTGACAGCAAAGGCAAGAACAAGGTGTGGACGCTCGAAGGCAACACGCTGACCGCTCACGATGTTCAAATAGGTATGAGCGATGGTACACACACCGAGATTTTGGGAGGTATCAGCCAGGGTAAAGATGTCATCACCGAATTGAAGGTGATAGGCGGTATGCCCGACATGGAAGGCAGTCAAGAGCGCAGTCTTTTCGGTCCTCCACGCAGAGAAAAAGAAAAGAAATAACCATGGCGAACGAGAACAGAAAAGCGGTCATTGAGCTGCAAGATGTGCGTCGCAACTTCATCGTTGGTGAAGAGACGGTGCATGCCCTTCGTGGTGTTAGTTTCAAGATTTACGAGGGTGAGTTTGTGACCATCATGGGTAAGTCGGGCTCTGGCAAGTCAACACTGTTGAACCAGTTGGGATGCTTGGACACTCCGACGAGCGGTGAATATCTGCTTGACGGCATCAGCGTGCGTACGATGTCGAAGTCGCAACGTGCCGTGTTGCGCAATCGCAAGATAGGCTTCATTTTCCAGAACTATAACCTGTTGCCCAAAACCACGAGCGTGGAAAATGTGGAGCTGCCTTTGATGTACAACAGCAGTATCAGGCCCAAAGAACGCCTCGAAAGAGCTATAAAAGCCTTGCAGGATGTGGGGCTGGGCGACCGTCTGTATCATAAGTCGAATCAGATGTCTGGTGGTCAGATGCAACGTGTGGCCATTGCCCGTGCCTTGGTGAACGACCCAGCCGTGATTTTGGCTGATGAGGCCACGGGTAACCTGGACACACGCACGAGTTTCGAGATTCTCGTGCTGTTCCAAAAACTGCACGCTGAGGGACGAACCATTATCTTCGTCACACATAACCCCGACATCGCCAACTATTCAAGTCGTAACATCATGCTTCGCGACGGTAAGGTAATCAGTGACACGACGAACGACCACATCCTCTCGGCCGCCGAAGGATTGGCTGCACTGCCAGTAAACAACGATGAATGATTTGAAAAAATGAATTAATCGTGATAACGATATTACGTGATAACGTTATACGAGGACTTTATTACGACAACAATAACTCGACAAGAAAACCATGAATTGGGGTAATTTATTCAAGATAGCACTGCGGGCGATAGCCGCCAACAAAATGCGTTCGTTTCTGACCGCGTTAGGCATCATTATCGGCATAGCGTCGGTTATTACGATGTTGGCCGTCGGTCAAGGCACCAAACGGAGCATCCAAGCCAACATCTCTGAGATGGGTTCCAACATGATCATGATCAGTCCCGGTGCCGATATGCGTGGTGGTGTTCGTCAGGATGCCTCATCGATGGAAACGTTGAAGTTGGAAGACTTTGAGAGCATCAAAGAGAACTGTTCCTACGTGAAAGCCGTCAGTCCTTCGGTGACCAAAGGCGGCCAGTTCATTTATGGTAACAACAACGCCCCCTCATCGATGTATGGTGTGAACCAAGATTATTTGGAGATACGCCAGTTGACAGTGTCTGACGGCGAGATGTTCTCAGACGCTGACATCAAGTCGGCCGCCAAGGTGTGCATTCTTGGCCAGACCGTCGTTGACAACCTGTTTCCCGATGGTAGCGACCCCATTGGCAAGGTCATCCGTTTCAATGCCATCCCCTTCCGTGTGGTTGGTGTGTTGAAGAAGAAAGGATACAACTCGATGGGCATGGACCAAGACGACTTGGTATTGGCGCCCTACACCACTGTGATGAAACGCATCTTGGCGCAGACTTATCTGGGCGGCATCCAATGTTCGGCTGTCACCGAGGGTGTGACGGACAAAGCCATCGAACAGATAACGGATCTTTTGCGCAGGAACCACAAGTTGAAAGATGCTGTAGATGACATGCCAGGTGATGAAGACGATTTCAATATCCGTTCACAAGAAGAGTTGTCGAGTATGATGAACTCAACGACCGACATGCTCACTATCCTTTTAGGATGCGTGGCCGGCATCTCACTCATCGTGGGTGGTATCGGCATCATGAATATCATGTATGTGAGCGTCACGGAGCGCACACGTGAAATCGGTCTGCGCATGAGTGTCGGAGCCAGAGGTATAGACATTCTGAACCAATTCCTTATCGAGGCCATACTATTGAGCGTCACTGGAGGTATCATCGGCGTATTGTTGGGAGTTGGTCTGTCGTATGCCATCAACACCTTCGCCCACTGGCCTACCTTCGTTCAACCATGGAGCATCGTGATGAGCTTCGCTGTATGTACACTCACCGGCATCTTCTTCGGATGGTATCCGGCAAAGAAAGCAGCACAACTCGACCCCATAGAAGCTATTCGTTATGAATAGGAATAAGACCGCAATATCTATCAATGTTCTCATCTGGGTGACCATTTTCCTGTCACCCATACTCGTTTTGGGGTTGGACCAATCTTTATCGTGGCCTCGCTTTCTACGCGGTATAGGAATGCCTCTTGTTCTCTTGGTGGTCTATTATTTGAACTATTTGTGGTTGATTCCCAAATATTTCATACGTGGCAAACGGCGTTTTTTTGGACTATTCAATATTGCCTTGGTAATATCTCTGGCCGTCATCGTTCACTTTTGGTTCCAGTGGTTCAGTGCGAGGATGAATCTGTTGTCACAGGAAGAAAATGGCCTTGCCATGCAAGTCTTTCATATACTGTACTATATGTTCTGTTTGGGGGTTACGATAACCATCGCCACGAGCATTCGCATGTCCATTCAATGGGCAAAATCGGAGAAGGAGCGCGAAGAGGCATTGAATGCTTTGAAAGAGGCAGAATTGGAGAACCTGAGATACCAGATCAATCCCCATTTCATGCTCAACACACTGAACAACATCTACGCCCTCACTGCCTTTGACCAGCAGAAAGCACAGACAGCTATCATGGAACTGAGCAAGATGATGCGCCACATTCTCTACGACAACAAAGAACCGTCCATCAGCCTGCGCAACGAGTTGGAATTTATCGACAACTACATCAACCTCATGAAACTTCGTCTGAGCAGCGACGTGGAAATAGTGAAGGATTTCAACGTGCCGAAAAACTGTCAGGCTACCGTGGCTCCCCTCATCTTCATCTCGCTGATAGAAAATGCTTTCAAACATGGTATCAGCCCGACGAACAAGAGTTTCATCCACATCAACATTCAGGCCACCAACGAGAAGATTGTCTGTGAGATAAAGAACAGCAATTACCCTAAGACCGACAACGACCACAGCGGGCACGGTATCGGTCTGAAACAGGTTCAGCGACGCTTGGACCTCTCCTACCCCGGCCGTTACTCATGGGAAAAAGAAATTGACGAAAAAACAAATATCTACAAATCTAAAATTACACTTTATGACACTCAACTGCATCATCATTGACGACGAGCCTTTGGCTGCCGAACTGTTGGCAAGCTATGCCAAACGCACCCCGTTTCTCAACTTGGTAGGCTACTACAACAGTGCTGTGAATGCCATCAAACCCATCCGTGAGAATCAGGTGGACGTGATTTTCCTCGACATCCAGATGCCGGAACTGAGCGGTCTGGAATTTGCGAGCATCCTTCCCAAGACCACACGTATCGTGTTTACCACAGCCTTCAGCCAATATGCCATAGAAGGTTACAAGGTAAATGCCCTTGACTATCTGCTCAAGCCCATCAGCTATGACGATTTCCTGCGTTCGGCGAACAAGGCGTTGGACTGGTTTGCCAGCCAGATGAAACAGGAGACGTGGAACCAAGATCGTTTCATGTTCGTGAAGAGCGAATATAAATTAGTGCAAGTGCATTTCGACGACATACTGTTCATCGAGGGACTGAAGGATTATGTGAAGATATACTTGGATCATAACAAGCAGCCCATTATGAGCCTGATGAACATGAAGAAAATCGAGGAAGCACTTCCCAAACCCGAATTCATGCGCACCCACCGTTCTTATATCGTCCACATGCCAAAGATACACATGGTGGACCGCTTCCGCATCGTTTTCGGCGATATGTTCATCCCCATCAGCGAGAGCTACAAAGAAGAAGTGCAGCAATACCTGGACAGTCACACGTTCTGAGCGTCTTTCACGCCATGACGAGAGTTTTCGTTATCACGTTATCACGAAATAACGTTATAACGAATTTTTCGGATAAAGTCATTTCGTGATGATGCTCCTCAACTCGTCATAGTTCTTCACCACATCGTAGGTGACAGTGCTGTCTGAAATTGTGGCAAAGTGACGACGTGCACATTCGATCTTGATTTTCTCCGTGTCACGGTAGTCGTTAATTTCATCTTTGGCATAGCCCTTTGTTTCTGCCACGAAGTAGATGTGCTTGATGTCAGAGCCTTCGCGGAACACAATAGCCCAGTCGGGATTGTAATGACCTGCAGGGGTATTGATGTAGAAACCGCCAGGCAATTTCGTATAGACAGCCACCTCGTTTTGTGATTCGAGGTTCTTGGCAAAGTCCATCTCTATGCCTTGGGAGTCCACGACGACCAGATCGTAGAGTGACTTTACTGATTCCATTGCATTGACTCCAAGTTTGCCTTTGAGTGCTGAGGCACTGAAGATGTCTGCATCAAACTTCTTCTCCAATTTGTGGTATGCCACATGTTCAATCACGGCGATGGCCTTACATTCATTGATGATGTTGCCAGCCTTGATGATGAACTCCTCAGGATTGGCTTTGAACTTTAAGAAAGTGCGAGGACTAATCTTTTGAAGGATGGTGACAATAGCCTTTCGAGTCAAGCCAGTATCTTCCACCAGCTTGCCGATAAGGTCGTATTTCACTTTATCACCTACCAGTTCGTGAATGGTAGTAGTCTCGGCTCCTGTCTGTTTCATGGCTGTGCCAGCAGTCAGTTGTTCTCGGTTCTGTATTTTTTCCATCGTACCTGTCACCACTTGTATGTTGATGTTAGACACCTGCAAGTGGTTGTCAAGTTCAATGACAGCACGCTTAATAAGGTCATCCGTCTTGAAGTCAACGGTGTAGTACGTTTTATGGTTGATCTTACTCCATAATGCTTGGAACTCCTTACGTTCAAACCTTTTGGAGTCAAACTTCGCCTCACGGGCATGTCTTGCGTCTTCAGGCTTAACAGAATCCGGATTGAATACAGCATCAAGACGATTCACGATATCCGTCTTGTATTCGTTGTATTCCTCTCCGAAGTCAAGCGTGCCTTGCTGCTTGTCATCGTGGTATTTCTGTGTAAGCTGTCCCTGACGATTTACATAGCCACTGCCCACCAGTGCGGAGAAGAGGAAGTTTGCGCCGAAATCGTCAATTTGCTGCTTTTCGCCACGAGCATTCGTGACAGTCATACCAGCGAACAGGCTTGGCTGCACCTTGATTGGGCGGTCGCCCACAGCATCGGCAATCTCCGTTTGCAGTTTTTGCGCAAAAGAGTTATAGGACTCACTGGCAATAACAGTCAGTTCGTTCACCTCAAACACTCTGCCATGCAGCACGTTCTCGTCCTGACGCTCACCTTGGTCATTCACACAAAGACGCATGCCACGACCCACCTCTTGACGCTTCTTTGTCTGATTGTCGCTATCCTTTAGCGTACAAATCTGGAAAACATTGGGGTTATCCCAACCCTCCTTCAGCGCAGAGTGAGAGAAGATGAAGCGTGTCGGCTCACTGAATGAAAGCAGACGTTCCTTATCCTTCATGATAAGATCATATGCGGAAGCATCATTACTGCTTTCATTGCGTAGTTCGGTAGCAGAAGGCTGGATAAACTTACCTCTCCTGTCACGCGAGAAGTAGCCATTGTGAACTTCCGATGCGCTGAACTTTTTCAGGTATGCAACGTATTCGGGGTCATCAGCAAACTCCAGTTGCAGTTGTCCCACGATGTTGTTGTATTGTTCCTCGAAGATTTCTGCATAAGTGCCATTCCTTGTTGTCCCACCAGCTTCATATATGCGGTAGTTGTCCACATGGTCAATGAAGAATAGCGAAAGGCACTTGATACCCATCTTGAATAATTTGCGTTCTTTTTCGATATGAGAGAGAATTGTTTCTCGTATCTGATGGCGGCGTACATAGATGTCGTTTACACGACCTACCATGTCACCTTCATTAAGAACTAAGCCATTCAGCAAACGGACGGTCCTGTTGAAGCCATCAATGCTTTCAATTCGATAGCTATTTGCGTATTCTTCCAAGCGGCCAGACTGCTGATAGATGTCGAAGCCATCAGAAACAGTCTGAATCACCTGCTTCACAGAACTAGCCATTCTCTTATCGAAACCAATACGCGCCACGGGATTGCCTTTTGAAAGCTGAATGCTCTCCAGATAGACATATCCATTCGTAGCCGTTGTGCCTTGCTGATTGATGCCCTTCACAGAAATCTTCTTGACCAATTTCTTGTTGTAGGCATCCATTGCATCAAGGCGATACACCATGTTCACAATGTCACCAGCTCTATGTGTAGCACTATAGAGAAGCGTGAACAATGGGTGGAACTCCTTCAGTCGGTTGCGTGTGGCATTATTCCTGTCTGCACCCAGCACTGACTGAGGCTCATCGATGATAAGAATAGGATTTGTGGCAGCAATCACATCGATAGGCTTGCGACTGCGGAAAGCATCCAACTTCATGTAGATGCGACGTGCATCCTCGCCACGAGCTGCAAAAGCCTGTGTATTGATAATCATGACATGCATATTGCTGTCACTGGCGAACTGGTCAATCTTTGTCAACTGCTTACTGTCATAGATGAACGACTGGATACGCTTACCATACTCAGCAGCGAAGTGTTCGCTCATTATCTCGAAGGAGCGGCAAACACCTTCACGGATAGCAATGCTCGGTACTACGATGATAAACTTACTCCAACCATAGAGTTTGTTCAACTCATACATCGTCTTTATGTAGGTGTAAGTTTTTCCCGTACCCGTTTCCATTTCGATAGTCAGGCGAAGGTCGTTGGTATCAATAGTTTCCGATGGTTTCAGCTGTGCCGGCATCTGTATCTGGCGTATCTGTTCCAGCAGCTGTTCTGCAGGAACGGTAATCGGCTGATTGCGGAAGCCCACCACATCGAACAAGTCCTGTGCGCCATCGGCACTACGTCCCATATCGTGTGTAAACTCCAGCATTGCCTGATTACGCTGTCCGTGAAAAACATCCGTGACAGCCCTCGCTGCATCCGTCTGGAATTGCTGGTTCTTGAATTTTAATGTCAGTGTCTTTGTCATAATGAAATAAGGGATTAAATGACACGAACATTATTTCTTACTTCTTCATCACTCCAGTCGCATTTCTGTTTGAAAAGCTCAAAGAGATTCATTTTATTTGCAGCTTCATTGAAACTACTGTCACGGAATACTACACGGACGGGAGAAAGTGCTGCAATAGCATCAATCACCTCTTCCGTGACATTGCCATCGAAGCAAGCCACGAGGTCGCCATCATTCACATTGTGGATGGTGCAGCCGTCCACCTTCTGCGATGCAAGAGGTAAGGACAGTTCCACGCCCCAACGAAGCATACAATCAAAGAGCAGGTCAAGGTCAGAACGATCATCCTTGATGTTGTCGAGTAAACCAGCCAGCATATCCTGTGAATAGTCCTTTGGTGCAAAAGCCACATCCTTATAGTTGCTGCTTTCGCACTTGAAAACGCGAAAGCCAGTATCAAGGTCTTGCGTGGTCAAGGGACTATCTTCTTTGATTTTCTTTCCAGCTCGACGGATACGCTCCTTACCGACCTCACATATATTTGTGAATCCTTCTTTCCTAAGCTCATTCTTTTCTTCAATCTCTTCGGGAATTTGGATCATGATAAACGTCCTTTTTCCTCCATCAACTATGTTTTGCTGAAAAACAGCATGTGCAGTTGAAGCGGAACCAGAAAAGAAATCCATAACAATGCAATCCTTGTCCTGTTGGAGATTTATTAAGTGGGTAAGCATTTTGACGGGTTTCTTTCCGCTATTAAATGGAATACCTCCTTCATGCCTAATGTTCCCAAAATCTGCACTATAATCATTAAAACATAAAATTGGCTTGAAACGTAATGAACCTGTACCATTTTTAATTTCTTCTACTCTTGAAAGTGGTACACCGGAAAACATCTTTCCTCTCGTTGCTGATGCTTTTTGCGGACCAGTATAGTAACGATACCCAAGACCATCTTCTCCTCTTCCTAAAACTTTATATAGACAGCCAAAACCATCAATACTTACACGAGGCTCAACTACTTTTTGGAAAACTTGTCCATAACTCATGTTTGTATAAACACTTCCCGATATCCATGTGTCTTTAAGGTATGAAAGAGAACCTTCTTCATGTTTTGTTACTTCCCATTCTCCCTTTTTAAAAAGGATAACGTCTTGACCATTTATGTTGAATGGAGTGCCGGTACTAAGTTCTTTTATTTCATACACAAACTTTTCCAACCCATACTGTTCTGTTGGTCTATTAGGACTAAATGTCTTTGCATTTTTAGCGTAAACTAAAACATATTCCAACATGGGCTTAAAAGGCTTTTCCTCGTTTAGACTTTTCTCTCCATATCTGACTTGAACATTCATTGTAGCTTGGTAATTATCACTACCAAAAATCTCGTCTGAGATTTTCTTAAGGTTTTCATACTCATTATCGTCCATTGAGATGAATATGACACCATCTTCCGCCAGTAGAGTTCTAGCTATCATTAACCTTGCATATATCATCGAACACCAATCAGAATGGAATCGACCTTTGCTACTTGTCTCTGTATTTCTAAAATAACGGTTTCCTTCTTCGTCACTACTGGCTTCATCGTACTCTTCAATAGATTGAGTAAAGTCATCATGATACACAAAATCATTGCCCGTGTTATAAGGCGGGTCTATATATATCATCTTAACCTTGCCCATATAGGAGTTCTGGAGCAGTTTCAGAACTTCGAGGTTATCACCCTCGATATATAGGTTTTGGGTTGTATCCCAATCAACACTTTCTTCTGGGCAAGGACGTAATGTCTTGTTGATTGGTGCAGCTGCCTCTTGAAGCGCAGCACGCTTACCCACCCAAGTAAAGTCATAGACTTCTGGGGCATCCTCTACGGCTTGGTCGCCGAGCAGTAAGCGTAATTTATTGAAGTCAATCACACGGCGCACTTCACCATCTTCGCCCTTTGCCTCCGTGAAGCAGGAAGGAGCGATCTTATACAGTGCGTCAAGATTCAGTTCTGCGCCATTAGGCGTTTGCATGTCGATATGTTTAGCTTGTTCCATAACTATACGACTATATTATTTTAAGTGTTATATCAATAGAATATGCATTTATATCTTTGTCAAGCAGAATGACTATATCTTCTGCGTTGATAATGGTATTCAAATTTATTCCAGCAATGCGCTCCGCATCGGCTCGAATTACGAGATTGTCAAAATCAGACGGTAATCCTTTGGTGTCTTTATCGTAGATTTCCAATACAATGTTAGGTGTAATTGGATAATACAGAAAACATTTGCTTTCGTCAATGTTTCCAATGGTAAAGCACTCCTGTTTTGGACCCTTCAATGGAATCCAAACGACGGGGTTGTCAGAAGTCAAGAACACATTTTCATCAGAACATCTAAACACCCATTGCCCTTTTACTAAATATGAGACCACCTTATTAAGCATGTGTGGGTTAAGATATGTAGAAAGAGCATGAACCAAAACAGGGTCTGATATTTCCTCTTTTGTGAATTCGTGGGTTATAGACGAAATCCCCTGGCGTATAAGTTTTTTCCCTTCGTAGTACTTTTTGAAGCGAGGAGTCCTATAGAACTGAATAAAGATCATTGAGGCAATAGACCTCCTCGTTTCTTCACTAAGAATGATTTTTGCTATTGAACTATTCTCTGCCAATGAATCTTTAATAGAAGCTTCAATCTTTGTAATCATTGGTTCCAAAGGAGTTTCAACATTTTTGTCGAAAAAACCCTTCTCAATTTCAAATGTCTTCCACCAACTTTTCTGTGTAATAAGATAGAAGTATGTTTCTTGGCATATAGCATCAACAGTGCAGAAATTTTCTTCCTGCCTCTTTTTGCTATAAAAGTGTAAATGACCATTTTGTTTGAAATGGTTCAAATAGCATACTGGAATGAAATGATGTTTTTTATCTTTTGCCATTATTTCAACTCCTCCAGCTTCTTTTTGAGATTATCCAACTCCTTGCGCTTTGCCTTCACCTGCTTATTCATAGCAAGTTGTCGGTCAAGCTGCGGCTCCTTGCGCATCCGCTTCTCTAAACTTTGCAGCTCCGCTTCAGCGGAAGCAATTTGTTTACGAAGAGCCACGATGTCAGCCATGCTGCCAGCTTTGTGTTCGCCGATACCAGACACCTGTGCCACGAAGTTATCGTATATACGAGGCAATGACTGTCCTTGCACTGTCAGTTCAAGGTCAGCCAGTGGTACCCATGGCGAAGCAAATGCCTGTCGAATTCGGAACTTCGTGTGCGTGTCATCAGTCCAGTCCTTGTAGTTGATAAGCAGCATCGCGCTCTTATCATGTACCAGGACAAAAACAATGTGGTGCGGCATGTTCGTATCGATGAAAGAGAACAAGTCCGTAGGACAGTCAGGCTGTTTGAGGTTCACCACAAAAACCTCAATCTCCTTCATCTCCTCAGTGTCAGTAACATTGAGGGACGAAGCTGAGAGTTTGTAAAGCCATGTGATGTTCACCACATCATTCACGAAGCGAGACTTCATGAGAGGGTTTACCTCCATGAACTTGTAGAACATCGTTTTCGGCACAACACGGCTAACGATGGTGCTTTGTGGGTAATTCAGTATGTTATCCACGAGCACCTCCTTCCTTGATGACGAGGAAGCAAATCAGCTCGAAGTCATCAAGGCCCTTGATATCATCCACGAGAGCCGTTGTTTCTCCGAATGAGAACAGACTTTCGAGGTCGCTTTCCTCTTTCTTTTCCACGATGGTACCGACAGCCTTTTGCAGCAGTTCGCTATACTGCTGCATCTTCCGTCCGTCGGCAGTTTCTTTATTGAAGGCATGGCACAGATCCAGGATAGGCTCCGTCCTGCCTTTGCATGAAAGACGCATGATGTCAAGCAGCCGTTTTGGTGAAAGATGGTTAATGATAGGCTCCCCACCATCAGACAGATACACCATATAGAACGGATGCAAGAGGTTCTGCCGTCCGATATTCACGGCGTTGTTTCTATTCTTCAGAATGAAGATAACACCCGGCTTTGCTTGTTCACTGGAAGGAACAACGGCGCACATGCCGAATGGCGTGTGTTCAATATCGGGGTTGTCTTTCATGTACGCCAGCAAATCAAGACGGAACTCGTTCAATCCGAGGTCCATGATGTTGATGCCCGTGTCCATGTCTTCGAGGTCAACCACTTCCTCCTGAAGGCGTTGCAACTGGCTCTTGCGATAGTCAAGATCCGCCTGTTCCTCGTCAGAAAGCAGCACATTGCTATTACCTGCACCAGTGATGTTCACACCGGTCATTCGTGCTTCCACACGTCCTTTCAGTCGCAAGTAATCATCCAGTTCAATGTCCGGCCAATAGTTTACCAGCTGTATCACCTCATTGCGTGAGCCGATACGATCGACACGACCGAATCGCTGAATGATGCGGACGGGGTTCCAGTGAATATCGTAGTTAATGAGATAGTCACAGTCCTGCAAGTTCTGTCCCTCACTGATACAGTCCGTGGCGATAAGCACATCTATCTGTCGCTTTTCGTTGGGCAGTAACTTGTCAGCCTCTTTCGATACGGGCGAGAATAGCGTCAATATACTATTGAAGTCAGCCCGAAACCCTTTGATGGTTTCTTTCACGCCATTGCCTGTAACCAGCCCCGTATGTAATCCTGTTTTTTTCAATATTGTCGGAGCAAGGTTCTCATAAAGGTACTCAGCCGTATCAGAGAAAGCCGTGAAGATAATCACCTTCTTGTTTGTGCCATTGATAGGATGGTCAAACTTATACCGAAGATTCTCCACGAGCATCTGCAGTTTGCTGTCGTGCTCAGGCGTAATATCTTTGAGCATGACGAGTAGCAAGCCGATGATTTCCTGGTCGGCTTTCAGGTCACGCTTCCATGAGCGACAATCCATGTCGGCCAGCGACACGCGGGTTTTCTTTCCTCCCACGAGGAAGTCATTTTCGCTTTCATCGCCGTCCAGCATACCCTCCAGTGTCTGCAATGACAGACGGGCATCCTGCCGTGTTTCGAGGAAATTGTCAATAGCTTTCAGCGTCTCATCAATCTGCTCCTTCATTCGAGTCAGTGTCAGACGGAAAGAATTGACAGAAGACTCCAGACGCTTCAGCAGATTGATAGCCATCAGTTTCTTCAAACCCTTTTCACGTCCAGACATACCGAGGTATGAGCCTTCACCGTCCTTGTCAATCTCATACTTATAGCGCATGGATGGCAGTATATAGTCAGAAGGCGCATAAACACCTAAGTTCAATTCATCCAACTGACCAGAAATCTCCTTGTAGGTGATTGCTTCATCAAGGTCAGTGAGTTTTGGTCGCTTGGATATTGGACGCAGACGTGTCGGGAACTTACCGATGTCAGCCGTATCATAGTATTTTTCAATGTGCTTTCTGCTTCGTGCGATGGTAACAGCATCCAGCACTTGGAAGAAGTCAAATGAAAGCATGTCAAGCAGTCTTTCAGCAGTTCGCTCCTTCGGGTCATCGATATGTGCCCAAGCATTATATTGAGCCTGTGCGCTTCGGAAGATGTCCTCGATGGGGCGGTCCACATCCAACTTGTCGTTTATCAATGCCTGTTCACCCTCGTATGCTAACTGCAACTGGTTCTTCAGGTCGTTAAAGCGATTGTTGACCGGTGTAGCCGACAACATGAGCACCTTTGTCTTTACACCTGCTCGGATGACTTTGTTCATCAGACGAAGGTAGCGGTTCTCGCGTGGGTTCTCGTCGTCCTCGTCCGTGGTAATCTTACCACCATTGCGGAAGTTATGACTCTCATCGATAACTATCAGGTCATAGTTTCCCCAATTCAGCAGGGCGAGGTCGATACCGTTACTTTTACCTTGTTCACGGCTCAGGTCGGTGTGGAACAACACATCGTAACGGAGACGGTCTTTCTCTAAAGGGTTATTCTTGTAGTTGCTCTTGTACGTATTCCAGTTGTCGTACAACTTCTTTGGGCATAGGACGAGAACGGACTTGTTGCGGTTCTCGTAGTATTTGATGACCGAAAGAGCGGTAAATGTCTTACCGAGACCCACGCTGTCAGCCAGTATGCAGCCGTTGTATGTCTCCAGTTTGTTGATGATGGCCAGCGCAGCGTCGCGTTGGAAATTGTAGAGCTTGTTCCATATCTGTGACGACTTGAAGCCTGTAGCCTCATTAGGTAGCACATCCTCGCTGATGTCCTCCAAGAACTCATTGAAAATGTTGTAAAGCGTGACAAAGTAGATGAAGTCAGGCGCATTCTCACGATAGACATTTTCGATATTCTCTATGATGGCTTCCGTAACATCGGCAAAGTTCTCTTTGTCCTGCCAGAAATCATTGAAGTTCTTCAGATAGGCATCACTGATGGGGGACGGCAACCGCTGTATAAGCTGGAATATGCTGTTACCACGTTCACAGCCCAGCTCCGTTGTCGTGAACTCATTGAACGGCATATATGTAGATTGTTCCTCATCGTTTTTTATATTGAGGAAGCCCGGCATCTGCATCTGCGAGATATTCGTCTTGAAGCGTACCTTTTGCCGAATCCATTCTGCACATTCTTTTGCGATGGCACGCTGCGTAAGGTTGTTACGCAACTTGATTTCAAAGTCAGAGCCATACAGTGTGCGCTCTCTATTGAGCTTGGGGATGTAAAACTCGCGTTTCTGTTTCTTTGCCCGTTCTTTGTTGAACGTTGGAGAGGTAAAGATAAAACGCAATTCGTCCACCTTCTCCAACTCTTTCTGCAAAGCCTCGAATGCATAGATGGAGAATGAGGCAGCAGCCACCGACACTTTGGAGCCACGCTGTAGCGTTGCTTTCAAATTGTCGATAACCCTTCGGGTGATGTTGTCGAATTGTTCAGGCTGTTCCATCATGGGCAGGGCAGGATTGCGGGATGCGCCAACAGCCTGTTTCCTTCATGTATGGGTATGAAAAACGCGGGCCTACATGCCTGTCCGTCCGCTAATTGAGGCCCTCAGAAAGCCCTTACAGGTGAACGTTCAGGATGTCTGCCCACGCTGTATGATGGAGATACCCGGGAAAGTGTGCGTGAGGATATGACATACCCTCGCAGCACACCCCGGGATACACTTCACAGCATACCCGTAGCAGCCATCTTTACATTGCTAAGCCTGTAATTTGAATTTCTGAGGTTCCAATTAGCCTTAGACAAGCATCGATGACGCTTTTTTCCAAAAAGTAGTGTCAATAATGACACCGCAAATATAAGCAAAAAAAACGACACCGCGCCTCTTTTGATAATCTTTTTTCGTTAATACGTAATTCCGTTATGAATCACAACGGAACTAAATTCGTTATGACGAGGATATGGGGCATCATATAATGCTTCTTGTTCCGTGGCATTCAGGATATGCAGAGCAACTCCAGAACTCTTTACCAGAATTCTGACCTTTCTTGGCCACCCGTTTAATCATGGGCTTGCCGCAAATCGGGCACGACGGAGCATCGCCTTGTTTGCTTTCTTCGATACGGTGGGCAAGACGTTCTGCCGTCAATGCCTCGGTGAAGCCTCCCTCCTCACGGAAAGCAGCCAACTGTTTCTCAATCTGCCGACTAAGCATCATAATCAGTCGGTTGCACAGCACAAGGATGCAGTTGGCCACAACCATCGAATCGTCCGAACAAAGCCATTTGTCAAAGCGGTGTTTCTGCGCCAAAATGTGGATGCTGCTCTGGTATTGCACATCATCTTTATAGGATGGTTTGTCCAACGTAATGCCTGCCACCTGCATATAGTCCGCTGAATGGGCAGACCACGGTAACTGCTCATGGCGGAGTAGCCAATTCAAGTAATCATTCGCCAATTCGGAAAGAGTGGCACGTGCCACATCGGTCAACTTCATTTCCGTTTCCTTTGAGGTGGAATGACGTGAGTTGCCCTCTGCAATATTGGCCGGAGCCGAACGGGCGGCTTGCGTCATCTGGTCATACTGCCGTCCACAAGGGTCAATGGAATGATGGAGGAAACGGGTGCAAAAATCCTGTGTTGCCAATTGTATAACGTTGGAGAGCACCCACGTATCAAGCCAATAATAACCGAATCGGGAAATTTGCATTTTTGAATGATTTTTGGGGGTTAATGATTTTTTCGTTATTACGTTATTACGTTATCACGTTATTACGTAATTATGTCATGACATCATGACGAGGTTCCGAAGTTCTGATTATCTCCTCCGGTGAAGAAATGAGGGTGGTGGCACCATGTTCAATGAGAAACTGTCGGTCACGGAAGCCCCAAGTGACGCTGAGGCAAGAAATACCTGCGTTCTTAGCTGTCAGGATATCGGTGTCGCTATCGCCCACGTAGATACTGTCGTGAGGTTCTACCCCCAAGAGACGCATGGCGGTGAGCACCGTATCGGGAGCCGGTTTGCGTCGAATGCCCTCGCTTTCACCGATAGCCATGTCAACCAATTCGGGAAAATAATGGCTGCACAATTGTTTGGTTGCTGCATCAAACTTATTACTCACCACGGCAATTTTCTTTCCCTCAAATCGTAACCTGCGCAACATGTCTATGATGCCTGGATAGGGAGCGGTATTGTCCTGTCCATGAATGAGATAATGCTTTCTGAAACAATCCAACGCCTGTACAAACAGAGGATTTTCCTCGCCTCCAGGCACAGCCCTCTGCATAAGCACACGCACACCATTACCCACGAACTGCCGCACCTCATCCATGGTGCGTTGCGGCATACCACACGCCTTAAGCGCATAGTTGCAACTACCAGCCAAATCGGCAAGGGTATCCAACAACGTACCGTCAAGATCGAATATGAAAAGGTGATATTCTCTCATCGTCCGCTTCTCGTTACCATGACTTTAATCTTCTTGTTCAGCGTCTCAGCTTTGGCCATCGCATCGACCGACAAAGCCATTCTATACCGCCATTGGTTATAGGGGTCGTAAGGGGCATTGATGCGTTCATCGGAAGAATCCTTCGTCCGGTACTGACCATCGATGGCCAGCCAGTCTTGCACGGGAAGGATACAGAGCATGCAAGGACTATAAAGATGACGTGCAACCATTTCCTCTGCAATATGTGCAGGCAACTGCTTTGGAGCCCTACCCTGCTTTTGTAACATCGTGGCATAATAACGCTGTGTGCGACCGCCGTTCTCCTCCCACCACATGCGCAGTGTAGGCATGTCGTGTGTCGATGTAGTACAAAGACTCAAGTACGGCCATGCCTCGATATGGGCGAACTCACCGTCATATCGTTGCGGCATCGACTGCATCACCATGGACAGAATACGCATTCGGTCAAGTACCTGTTCATATCCGTCGGGCATGGCACCGATATTCTCAGCACAGAGCAAAAGTGTGGAATGGGCAAACACATCACCTATCTTGCGTTTTGCAGCGTATTGCCAATAGTCACGATGCCGCTCAAAGAAGAAATGGTTGTAAATACGCATATATGCCTCTTTTTCCTCTGTTGACAACACATCGTAAACCAGTTCACGATAAGCCAAGATACGCGGATGATACATGCCCGGTTGGGTGTCATCTTCCACGAAGAGCACGTTAGCCAATAGCCGATACAACCCATCGCGAATCCAGAGGCTGTTCTCATCGTTCTTGTCACCGAACAAATCGCGCACCTTCACCTGTGTATTGACCTCGTTTTTGAGGGCGTAAAGTCCATACGGCAAACGGGTGAGGTATTGCTGCCTCACATATTCAGCATGCAGGCCAAAAAGTTTATCGATGATGGCATCGTTGATGAACGGCTGGGTGAGCAACCGTTTACGGAAAGGCAGTCCATACTGCGCTATTTCCTCCTCGCCCAACGGTAACGACGGTGCGAAATGCCCTAACACAGCTTTCACAGCATGTTGCGGGATAAGCCAGATGCGGAACCAGCCCGCCACATGATCGATACGCAGAATATCGAAGAAACGCTGCATGGCGTTGAGACGACGATGAAACCATTCCACGACACCTCCTTTAACACCATCGTCCGTCGCATCCCACCGATAGCCGGGAAAGCCCCAGTTCTGCCCGTCGGGTTGATTGTTGTCGGGCATGGTACCCATCTGTACCTGTTCATCAAACCATTGCGGAGCCGTCCACACATCGACGCTATCGCGATAGATGCCGATGGGCAGGTCGCCCATGATAGCTACTCCTTTCCGATGTGCCTCATCGGTGACACGCCGTAACTGACTGTACAGCAGGAACTGCACGAAGCAAATTCTGTCGAATGATGTCTTTTCCTCCTGAACCAACTGTTCAGCCTTCTTACGCGAATATTCGGCGTAGTCACCCCAATCATGAAAACGTGCAGTATGGTAACGCTCACGAAGGATACTAAAAGCTGCATAGGGAATAAGCCATTCCCCGTTGTCGCGCATAAACACGCGACACTCTTCCGAGGCGAGCAACTTGGCACCCTGCTCTTTGAAAGCCTCGTCAATGAAGGCTTCCTTCACTCTCTGCACGGCAGGATAGTCGGTATAAGACAAGGCATTGAGTTCGCGTCGCTTGCGGTTGAAAGAACTCATCTTTCCTTCGTCGGCAAGGGCGGGCAGAGCAGAGAGGTCCAAATATTGCGGATGAAGAGCGAATACAGAGATGGCATTATAAGGATGGGAGTCGGTCCATCCGTGAGTGGCGGTGGTATCGCATAGGGGTAACAACTGAATGACTTTCAATCCCACCTGATGCGCCCATCCCACCAGTCGGTAAAGGTCGCCAAAATCGCCCACTCCGAACGAGCGCTCCGAACGGAGGGAGAACAGAGGCACGGCCACACCCGCCGCTTTCCAGTGCACGCCGCTAATGCGCAGGCTGTCGCCGAAGAAGACATGAACTGTTCCTTCCACATCACGGGGACTGTCGATGACGCGATTGTTACCCTCCTCCCATTGGCAGACGTTTTTTGTCGTGTCATCTACCACCACATATTTATACTCCAACGGCCAGCGGAAATTATCGATGTTCACCGTGAGCTGCCAGTCGGCCCCTCCCACATGTGTCATCCTCAGGTAACGCGCCGGGTTCCAATCGCCCAATGATGGGTGGTTGCCGAGGATGGCCACCGACTGGCCAGCTTTTATCTGCGGGGCAGCCACATGGAAAAGTGCAGTTTTTCGGAACAGTGGCATCTTGACAGACTTGACAGACGACAACTCAGGCAGACCCGCCGTGACACGAACTGCCGGGGAATATAGATGTTCATGCAGCGGTATGTCGCGCCATTGGTCGTGGAACACATAACTCATCGAACTGTCATAGGCAAAGAGACGGGGGGTCTTGTCCCACTCCACACGTATCACCTTATTTGCCGCATCTACCAACTGGTAATAGTAACTGACGGCCGTGATGTTCCGTTGTCGTGATTCCATGACGGCTGTTTCCAGCGTCCACAACTCTCCGTCCTCGGTGTTCATGGGTAGCCGATATAACCTGTTCTTTCCGTTAGAGGCGTGATAGGTCACCACCACCTCGATACTTTGTCCCCACAGGGTGGAGTAATGTATGTTAAAAGCGATAATCATAATACAAAAATCATAGTGCAAATATAAGAAAAATCGGGGAAAAATCAGTGCAACTATACCTTTTTCATCTTTTCTTCTCATCATCTTTTTTTCTTTCATTTTCATCATCTCTCATTTTTTTAATCTTTTCATATTATAATCTTTTTATTTTCCTTACCTTTGTACACGATTATAGACAATGGAAAGAAACAACGACATGAAACCGGAAAAGAAAGAAAACGTGGAAAGTAAGCCCAAGCACAAAGGGAGGAAAAAGAGAAAGACAAGCAAGAAGAAAAAGATATTGTTGTTCTCTTTGCTGGGTTTAGTGTTACTTCTCGTTGGTGCAGGATGGTACCTGTTATATAGCGGTATCAATGCCACGGAGAAGACCCAATACGTATATATCGACGGTGATGATAACCTCGACTCGGTATGCGCCAAAGTGGGTGAGCATGCCAAGCCCTTGCAGATGCGCATTTTCAAAATGCTGGCCTCCAGCAGCAACTATGGTGAACACATCAAAAAGGGACGTTACGGCATCGACAAAAGCATTGGTGCCTATCCCCTCTTCCGCCAACTGAAGAAAGGGGAACAAACCGCCGTGAACCTGCCTGTGCCCTCGGTACGCACCCCGGAGGCCATGGCCGCTCGCCTGAGCAAAAAACTGGAGATGGACAGTCTGACGTTGGTGAAAGCCCTCACCGATGCCTCCACCTGTCAACGTCTGTCGTGCGACACCAATACTATCATGGGACTGTTCATCCCCGACACCTATAATATATATTGGGACGTGACGACCGACGAACTGCTCGACCGCATGAAAAAAGAATACGACCGTTTCTGGAACGACAGTCGCAAGAAGAAAGCCGATGCACTAGGCATGGACCCCATGGAAGTGGTGACACTGGCTAGCATCGTAGCTGAGGAAACGAACTACAAGCCTGAAAAACCTATCGTAGCCGGTCTGTATTTGAACCGCCTGAAGAAAGGGATGCTCCTTCAAGCCGACCCCACCGTGAAGTTCGCTTTGAAAAATTTTGGCGCCAAACGGGTGCTCAACAGCATGCTTACCGTAGATAATCCCTACAACACCTACCGCTATGGAGGACTGCCTCCCGGACCCATCCGCAACCCCGAGACCGACAATATTGATGCCGTACTCGACTATACGCAGCACGATTTCCTCTACATGTGCGCCAAGGAGACATTCGACGGCACGCATAATTTCGCCAAGACGATGGCGGAACACGAGGCCAATGCCCGACGCTATGCAGCGGCTTTGAACGAACGGGGAATTAAACGGTGATGAAAAATTAAAAGATTATAAAATTATAAGATTAAAAGATTAGAGAATTAAAAGGTTTCGTTATTTCGTAATTACGTAATAACGTCATAACGAAAAAAACGAAAAAAAGAAAAAACGAAAAAACGACCAGACACCCCCTAAAAATACGGAATGCCGGCTCTTCGCAGAGGCGGCATTTCATCTCAATAGGTATTAGTTTCTTTTAAGGTAAAAAGATTGTATTCAGGATAACGGCTGCAAAGTTACACTATTTTAACATACTGAACAAATTTTTTCTTGGGTAAAATACCAAATTCATAGTGTTTGAATGTTTTTTAACATTTAACACAGGGTTCAAGCCTTTCATCATACATCATTTATCGCTCGTTACTATTATTGTCCCTACGTTCATGTGTCAAAATCTGTTCTTATGTTCATGTGTCGAAATCTGTTCTTGTGTTCATGTGTCGAAATCTGTTCTTGTGTTTATGTGTCGAAATCTGTTCTTGTGTTCATGTGTCTAAATAATTGTCCCACTGTTCATGTGTCGAAATTATTAGTCCCTTTGTTCATGTGTCGAAAAAAAATAGTAATTTTGCAGTCGAAAAGAGAAATAACGCATTATGACAGAAAAAGAATTGACTCCTACGGAAGAGAAACGCAGTTTGAGTTTCGTTGAACAGATGGTTGAGAACGACCTTGCCGAAGGCAAGAACGGCGGGCGTATTCAGACCCGTTTCCCGCCAGAGCCGAACGGCTACCTGCATATCGGCCACGCCAAAGCCATCTGCATGGACTTCGGCATTGCCGAGCGCTACGGCGGTGTGTGCAACCTTCGTTTCGATGACACCAACCCGAGCAAGGAGAATAATGAATATGTGGAGAATATCCTCAACGACATTCGTTGGCTGGGATTCCACTGGGGCAATGTATATTATGCTTCAGACTATTTCCAGCAACTATGGGATTTCGCCGTATGGCTCATCAAAAAGGGGCTGGCTTATATCGACGAGCAGACTTCGGAAGAGATAGCCCAACAAAAAGGCACTCCTACCACTCCCGGTGTAGCCTCGCCCTATCGCGACCGACCCGTAGATGAGAACCTGCGGCTGTTCACCGCGATGAATACGCCCGAGGCCGTGGAGGGGTCTATGGTGCTCCGCGCCAAACTTGATATGGCCAACCCGAACATGCACTTCCGCGACCCCATCATGTACCGTATTATCCACACGCCGCACCACCGCACGGGCACCAAGTGGCACGCCTATCCAATGTACGACTTCGCACATGGACAGAGCGATTATTTCGAAGGTGTGACGCATAGCATCTGCACCTTGGAATTTGTGCCTCACCGTCCGTTGTACGACAAGTTTATCGATTTCCTGCAGGAGAAAGAAGGACAGACGGACTACCGTCCACGACAGATAGAATTCAACCGACTGAACCTCACCTATACGATGATGAGCAAGCGCAAACTGCTTGCATTGGTCGAGGAGAAGAAAGTGTCGGGATGGGATGACCCCCGTATGCCCACGCTCAGTGGTATGCGCCGTCGCGGCTACTCGCCGGAGAGTGTGCGCAAATTCATCGACAGCATCGGCTACACAAAGTTTGATGCCTTGAACGACATGGCACTTCTGGAAGCCGCCGTGCGCGAGGATCTGAACTACCGCAGTCTGCGCGTGTCGGCAGTGCTGAACCCGGTGAAACTCATCATCACCAACTACCCTGATGGCGAGGAAGAATTGATGACCGCCATCAATAATCCCGAGAACGAAGCCGACGGCACCCATGAGATTCCGTTCACCAAAAACCTGTGGATTGAACGTGACGACTTTATGGAAGAGGCTCCGAAGAAATTCTTCCGCATGACTCCCGGCAAGGAGGTGCGCCTGAAGAACGCCTACATCGTGATGTGTACGGGATGCAAGAAAAACGACCAAGGCGAGGTGGAAGAGATTTACGCTGAGTATGACCCGGAGAGCAAGAGTGGCAAGGAAGGAGCCAACCGCAAGGTGAAGGGCACGTTGCACTGGGTGTCAGCCGACCACTGCGAGCGCGCAGAGGTGCGCGTCTATGACCGGTTGTTCAACGTAGAAGACCCGTCTGCTGACGAACGCGATTTCCGCGAACTGCTTAACCCCGAATCGCTGCGCGTGCTTGACACATGCTATGTGGAACCCTACGCCGCCGAGCGCCAACCTGGTGAATACCTACAGTTCCAGCGTATTGGCTATTTCATGGCCGATATCGAATCCACGCGTGAACATCTGGTATTCAACAAAACGGCTAGTCTGAAAGACACGTGGGCGAAAGTTAATAAATGAGCGATTTTTTCGACAGTCCCGAATTTAGGGAGACACTGAAGAAATACCAGTCGTGGCGCACGGGAGGCGAACGTGTGTATATGGATCCCGACGAATACGCCGACATTGCCGAGTATTACCAATCACTGGGCAATGACGGCGAATCGTTATTTGCCATTGAACAAGGTCTCTCCATCTTTCCTACAGCAACGGCACCTTTAGTGACGCGATGCCATCTGGCACTGCTCGCCGGTGATATCACCACCGCTGAACGCTACTTCACAAGGATTGGCGACAAAAGCGACCCCGACTATCTCATGCTCTGTGGAGAACTATTGCTGGCAAAAAAACAATTCAACGAGGCCAACGCCTACTACGAACGATTGTTGGATAACTATTCGGGCGACGAACGGCTGAAATATATTATCGACACGGCTACCATCTTGGCCGATTACAATGTGATGGAACTGGCCAGAACGTGGCTGGACCGATGCCAAGACATGCGACTCTCCGATGACTGGTTGGATGACTGCGATGACAATGTATATATTGCTTACGAGGAGTTAAAAGCACGCCTGTTACTCGCCGAAGGTAATTATTCCGAAAGTCTTACACTGTTCCGACGCCTTGTGGACGAGGAGCCTTTCAGCGGCTATTACTGGAACCAAATATCCACCTGCCAATATATGATGGGGCTCTTGCCTGAAGCCATCACCAGTCTTGAATATGCCCTTGCCATCAATCCAAATGACAAAGAGGCACTGCTGAACAAGGGCAATGTTTTGATGGCGATGCATGAAGACCGTAAGGCTATCACCTGCTACCGACGCTACTCCGAATTATCACCCGAAGACGGCATAGGTGAGTACTACCAAGCCTTGTGCCACACCAATCTCAACGAGCCGCAAGAGGCACTGTTGCAGATAGAAGAGGCGGAACGCAAAAATGCTAATAATGGAGAGGCTCTGGCCGACATTTACCAAGAGAAAGCATTTATCCTCAGCCAACTGGGAAAGTGGGAAGCGGCCATGGCCGTCACCGACCAGTTCGAACAGATTGAGCCAATACCTCAGGAAGCACAGGTGTTGCGCGGCAACTTGTACCTTTCACACCATCATTTGGAGGAAGCACGCGCATGCTTTGAACGGGCAGCAAAAGACAGCGGTAATGCCGCGCCTATCCTGCTGAAGATAGCCATCTCCGCCTACGACAACCATTATGTGGCACGAGCCTACAGCATACTGAAGGCTCTGAAAGAACAGGAAGGCGACAGCTACACTTTTGCCGATGCCTACCTCGCCCTCTGTGCACACGACTTAGGAAAACGTGAGGAATATCTCGCATACCTGCAACGGGCACTGAAACAAAATGTCAATGAGGTGCGACAAGTGTTGGGTCATCTGTTCCCCGACGAGTTGTCACCATCAGATTATTTCGAACACGCTAAAAACGAACCATACAACCCATTCACATGAACTGGATAACCAGTCTTTTAGGTAATTTAAACTACGGCACCATCTTCTTCCTGATGATGCTGGAGAGCACGGTCATTCCCGTCCCTTCTGAGTTAGTGGTCTCACCCGCCGCCTATCATGCTGCAGGAGGGCACCTTAATGTATTCCTCGTTATTCTTTTTGCCACCATCGGAGCCGACCTCGGAGCCACCATTAACTACGTGGCCGGCTATTACTTAGGACGGCCCATCATCTATAAATTCGCCAACAGCAAATGGGGAAAGATGTGTTTGCTGAACCAGGAAAAGGTGGAGAAGAGCGAGAAGTATTTCAACGACCACGGCATGGCAGCCACCATCACCGGCCGCCTCATCCCCGGTATCCGTCACCTCATCTCCATCCCCGCCGGTCTGGCGAAGATGACGTATTGGAAATTCCTTCTCTACACCACCATCGGAGCTGGTGTATGGAACTGCATCCTCGCAGCCTTGGGATGGTACCTGCACTCCGTAGTGCCTGAGGACCAGTTAGAAGCCAAGCTCGAAGAATATGGCGACTATATCAAGTGGGGCATCCTCGCCATCGTGTTATTGGTGGTTGTATTCTTCGTTGTGAGACACTATTGGAAGGGTAAAAAAGTAAAAAAGTAAAAAGGTAAAAGAGTAAAAGGGTAAAAAGGGTAAAAAGGGAAAGGGGAAGAGGGATTGGTGAAAGAGGGATAGGTGAAAGAGGGATAGGTGAAAGAGGGATAGGTGAAAGAGGGATAGGTGAAAGAGGGATAGGTGAAAGAGGGATAGGTATTAAAGTATTTAATAAGTATATAAATGAAGAAGGCTCCCCGCAGGGAGCCTTCTTCTAATTAATTGAAACCTAGGAAATTATTTGCTATAAAGAGCAACGATTGTTTCGTATTTCTCTTGTTTGCCTGAGGTCTGCTTGGGCTCGCCCACCTTCTTGCCGTACTCGTAAACCTGCTCAAGGGTGAGTTTGCCATCTTCGAAGTCCTTACCGATACCCTCGTCGAAGGAAGCGTAGCGTGCTTTCTTCATTGCGGGCAGTTCGCTCTCCTCGAGGATAGCAGCTGCGTTCAAGAGTGCGCGTGCCATGGCATCCATACCGCTGATGTGAGCGATGAAGAGGTCTTCGAGGTCGGTGCTGTTACGACGAATCTTGGCATCGAAGTTGGTACCACCATTGCCCAGACCACCATTACGGATGATTTCAAGCATAGCCTGTGTTAACTCATAGTTGTCGATGGGGAACTGGTCGGTATCCCAGCCGTTCTGAGCATCACCACGGTTGGCGTCGATGCTACCGAGCATGCCGGCGTCAACGGCGCAAGCCAGTTCGTGCTCGAAGGTGTGGCCAGCGAGTGTGGCGTGGTTCACTTCGATATTCACCTTGAAGTCCTTGTCGAGGTTGTGAGCTTTGAGGAAGCCAATCACGGTCTCGGTGTCAACATCATACTGATGCTTCGACGGCTCCATCGGTTTGGGCTCAATGAGGAAGGTACCCTTGAAGCCCTTGCTGCGAGCATAGTCACGGGCGAGGGTGAGCATGGTAGCCATGTGCTCTTTCTCACGTTTCTGGTCGGTGTTAAGCAGGCTCATGTAGCCCTCACGTCCACCCCAGAATACATAGTTGGAACCACCAAGCTTAATAGTAGCGTCGATGGCATTCTTAATCTGCACGATAGCGCGTGCCACCACGTCGAAGTCGGGGTTGGTGCTGGCACCGTTGGCGTAACGTTTGTTACCGAACACGTTAGCGGTACCCCAGAGCAGCTTGATGTTGGGGAATTCCTTCATCTTCTCCTCAGCATAGTCGGTGATGGCCTTCATGCGAGCCTCATACTCCTCGATGGTGTCACCCTCTTCTACGAGGTCAACATCGTGGAAGCAGAAATACTCGATGCCCAGCTTGTCCATGATCTCGAAGCCGGCGTCCATCTTGTCCTTGGCACGCTGTACAGCGTCGGCAGCCTTATCCCACTCATAGCTGCGGGTCTGTCCACCAAACTGGTCAGCACTGGCGCCACCGAGGGTGTGCCACCATGCCATGGCGAATTTCAGCCAATCCTTCATTTTCTTTCCCATGACCACCTTTTCGGGCTCATAGTAGTGGAAAGCCATTACGTTTTTGCTCTCTTTTCCTTCGAAAGGAATCTTACCGGTAAACGGAAAATACACTTTTGCCATAATAGAATATTAAAAAAAAATATTAAATTAAAAAATTGTTTTTTAGGTTTTTCTGAAATCTCCAGTATGTAGAGTATCCAGATTCTCTAGTTTCTTCAAATCATTTTTTCCAGACGCTCTTTCCAGACGTTGTAAGCATCGAGATATTCGGCGAGACGTTCCTTGTCGGGCTCGATAACCGCCAGTTTCTTCAGCGAGGCGAAAGCCTCGTTATTGTCCTTGTAGATACCACAGCCTATACCAGCACCCTTGGCAGCACCCACACTACCGTCGGTTTCGCTCAGTTCGATAGTGGCTCCGCTTACTGAAGCCAGCGTATTGCGGAATAGCGGACTGAGGAACATATTGGCCTTGCCAGCCTTGATCGTCTTGAGGTCCATGCCCATCTGCTGCATAATCTCCATGCCATAGCAGAAGCTGAAGACGATACCCTCCTGAGCAGCCCTCATCAAGTGAGCCTTACCATGTTTGTTGAAGTTGACGCCTTGAATGGAACATCCTATTTCCTTGTTCTCAAGCACTCGCTCGGCACCGTTGCCGAAAGGAATAATCGACACGCCCTCGCTGCCAATAGGCACTTCATCGGTGAGAACGTTCATATCGGCATAAGAGATACCTTCGGGAGCAATGTTGCGGCGCACCCACGCATTCAGGATACCCGTTCCATTGATGCAGAGGAGCACTCCTAGTCGGTCCTCTTCCTTGGTGTAGTTGACATGTGCGAAAGTGTTCACACGGCTCTTCTTGTCGTAGTTGATATTTCCAAGTACACCATATACCACGCCCGAGGTGCCGGCGGTGGAGGCAATCTCACCAGGATTGAACACGTTGAGCGACAAAGCATTGTTGGGTTGGTCACCGGCACGATATGAGATGGGAGTTCCCTCTTTCAGACCCAGTTCAACCGCTGCCTGTGCACACACTTCCGACTGTATGGAGAAGGTAGGCACGATGTCGGGCACCATGTTACTGTCGAAACCATAGTAGTCGAGCAGGAATTTTGCCGGTTCTTTCTCTTTAAAGTCCCAGAGCATACCCTCGCTGAGGCCGCTGATGGTGGTGTTGGCTATGCCGGAGAGGCGCATGGCGATATAGTCGCCCGGCAACATGAATTTGTCGATTTTCTCAAACAGTTCCGGCTCGTTCTCCTTCACCCACGCCAACTTGGCAGCCGTAAAGTTACCCGGCGAATTGAGCAGGTGGGAGAGGCATTGTTTTTCTCCCAGGTCTTTGAATGCCTTTTCACCATAGGGCACGGCACGTGAATCGCACCAGATGATGGAGGGTCGCAGCACTTTCTGCAGTTTGTCAACACACACCAGTCCATGCATCTGGTAGGAGATGCCTATGGCTTTGATGTCCTCGGCTGTAGCTCCGGTGTCAGCCATGATTTTTTTCAGACTGAGCTTTGCGTATTGCCACCACGAGTCTGGGTCTTGTTCCGCCCATCCTGCCTTGACGGCCATGATAGGGGCTTCTTTTCCCGGAAAGAAAGCGGAAGCGGCGCAGACACCAGTGTCAGCGTCGACGAGGGATGCTTTGACAGAACTGCTGCCTACATCCAAGCCTAAAAGATATCTCTTTGTCATGTTTTTGAATTATTGGGTTTAAAAATATTTCGCTAACTCCTCACCTCTTACCCTTCACCTAATTATATTACGTTTGAGAATTGTTTTTCCCTATCGTAAAATCATTTTTTTAAAAGAAAGGCAGATAAATGTCATCCTCTTCTTTGCCTTGACGGTGCTCACGGACCATATCCTCAGTACTGTGCTCTTCCATGGACGGCTCCTTGAATTTGAACTGGAGTTCAATATCATTCATAGCCCTCTTGTTGATTTTGTACACCCCTCGGCGCAGTCGTATGACCAGGGGTCTTTTCTTTTTTGCCTGCTTGATGAGGAACATATTCACATCATGATGCACCTCCTCGAAATCACGTTCTTCGAAGAGGCTGTTCATGCCGTTGAACACATGTAATGAAATCTTCCCCACATGTAGTCCCTGCGGCCCTGCTTCCTGCAGGATTTGCAAAACATTTTCGCCTATGTTCATGGTCATATATCGAAAAAGAGGGCTGGTATTTGCTACCAGCCCTCTTTTCTATAGTGATTGTTGATTAAGCCAATGCGATCTTCTTCTCTTCGTTCGTCACCTTGCCTTCTTTGAGAAGCCATCCCAGACCGAGGAGAGTCTCCTCTTCAGTGATTTTTGCCTTCTTAGCTATTTCCTTCACGGAGAGAGCCTTCTCAGCGGTAGCAAGTGCCTGATAAACGTCACCGGCCTTGAAGCCAACGTTTTCAGCATTAATTTCCACTTCCACCTTCTTCACAGTTTTCTTTGCAGGTGCTTTCTTCTCAGCTGCAGCCTTCGGTGCAGTTTCCTTCTTTGTAGTTGCTTTTTTTTCTGCCATGATTGTGTAAAAAAATTAAATATCGACTGAATTAATCAATATGTTCTGTTAAAAATCCGCTGCAAAGGTACAGTTTTCTTTCCGAACAATCTAATTTTTTTACAATAATCTGCCTGATAATGAGGGCAAAAGAAGTCAAAGAACGAATTTCTTGATTTAAATCAACGAAATGGGGTAAGAATCAGCTGGTTAGTCCTCCCCCGGTATGATGTTTATCATCAGTTCATCCAGTTGTTTTTTGTCGATGGCCGATGGCGCGTCGAGCATCACATCACGTCCGGAATTATTCTTCGGGAAGGCGATGCAATCGCGTATGGAATCAAGGCCGGCCATGATGGATACGAAACGGTCGAGGCCGAAAGCCAGACCGGCATGTGGCGGCGCACCATATTTGAAGGCATTGATGAGGAATCCGAACTGAGCCATGGCCCTCTCGGGTGTGAAGCCCAAAATACGGAACATCTTCTCCTGCAACTTTCCATCATGGATACGCAGGGAGCCACCTCCCAGCTCCGTGCCGTTGCACACGAAGTCATAAGCCATGGCCCTTACCTTCTCGGGATGCTCGTCAAGCAGTGCTATGTCGGCGGGATTAGGCATGGTGAAAGGATGGTGAGTGGCCATGAGACGCTGTTCCTCGTCACTCCACTCAAAGAGAGGGAAGTCAACAATCCACAGGCACTCGAACTTGTCCTTATCACGCAGTCCCAGACGGTCGCCCATCTCCAGTCGCAGTGTACATAGCTGAATACGTGTCTTATTGGCGTTGTCACCGGAGAGGATGAGTACAAGGTCGCCGTTCTTGGCACCTGTGGCCTGTCTGACGTTCTCCCACACCTCCGGGGTATAGAATTTGTCGATGCTTGACTTCACCGAGCCATCGTCGTTGAACTTCACATATACCAGTCCCTTGGCACCCACCTGCGGACGTTTCACGAAGTCAGTAAGCTGGTCAAGTTGCTTGCGTGTGTAATTGGCACAGCCTGGCACACAGATAGCACCGATGTATTCAGCCTCGTTGAACACGGGGAAGGAGCCCGTTCCCTTAAGTTGGGGCATCAGCTCCACAAATTCCATTCCAAAGCGCAGGTCAGGTTTATCGGAACCGTACCGTTTCATCGCATCATGCCATGTCATCTGCACCAGTTTGTCGGGAAGCGTTACGCCCCGAACTTCCTTGAAGAGATGACGGGCCATATCTTCGAAGAGGTCAATCACATCTTCCTGATCCACGAACGACATCTCACAGTCTATCTGCGTGAATTCCGGCTGACGGTCAGCGCGGAGGTCTTCGTCGCGGAAACACTTAGCTATTTGGAAATACCTGTCGAAGCCGCTCACCATGAGTAGCTGCTTGAGGGTCTGCGGACTCTGAGGCAAGGCATAGAACTGTCCGGGGTTCATGCGTGAGGGCACTACGAAATCACGTGCTCCTTCGGGTGTCGAACCTATGAGGATGGGTGTTTCCACCTCAATGAAATCTCTGGCGTCGAGGAAGTTGCGGATAAGGATGGTCATGCGGTGACGCAATTCCAGGTTTTTCCTTACAGCGGTGCGGCGAAGGTCGAGATACCGGTATTTCATACGGATGTCATCACCGCCATCGGTATTGTCTTCAATGGTGAATGGAGGGGTGTCGCTTTCGCTGAGAACCGTCAGTTCATCAACGATAATTTCCACGTCGCCTGTGGGAATATTTTGGTTTTTACTCTGTCGCTCACAGACCTGTCCGACAGCCTGGATGCAATATTCGCGTCCCAATTTATTAGCTTGGTTGCACAAGTCAGTGTTGACGGCCTCGTTGAACACTAATTGAGTAATGCCATATCTGTCGCGAAGGTCAACGAAGGTCATGCCGCCCATCTTCCTGGTGCGCTGTACCCATCCGGCGAGCGTCACCCGTTCGCCTGCATCCGAGAGTCTCAACTCTCCACACGTTTTTGTCCTGTACATTGATTTAAGAATTACAAAAAACAGGGTATTCCCGTATATTTTTTGCAAAGTTACGAATAATTGAGAGCAGAACAAAATAAATCACATTTATTTTTTTCGCTGCATCATTCGGAAACTTGCTTCAAGTAAGCGAAACCCTAAAAATTGTAAAAATGTTGTTAAAAATGAGGCTTTATTGTGAATAAAATGCTTTTGAATCAGAAGAAATGTATACATTTGCAATACCCAACATAAGGGCAAACCATCAAAAACTGGAATAAACATTTACCATTATGAAGAAATATCTTGTTTTTACATTACTATTGATGTTCTGCGGCCTGAATGCATTTGCACAGAAAAAGGCTTCTATTAAGTTTGAGACATTAACACATGATTTCGGCACTTTCGACAGCAGCAAAACGCCGAAACAGGAATACACCTTCGTGTTCACAAATGAGGGCGACGCCCCATTGGTGGTAAACCAGGCTGTGAGCAGTTGCGGATGCACGGTGCCTTCGTACACCAAGACCCCCATTGCTCCGGGTGAGAAGGGTGAGATTAAGGTGACCTACAACCCTGGCAAGACTCTCGGTCGCTTCACCAAGAATATCACTGTCCGCACCAATGGCGATCCCGAACTGACACGCCTATATATAAAAGGTGAAATAACGAAATCAGGAGAATAAAAAATCATCTGACACTCTCCCAAGGGGGAGTGCAGAGGAACAAATAACTCCGTGATTGGCCGCCAATCACGGAGTATTTTTATGCACGCCCTCCAGGAGGGCTGAGGTGGGTATCTTAGAATGAATAATTAAATCCGATAGACGTAAACTCCTTGAACTGCCAGTATCCGTGATGGTCGTCGCGTGCGGTGTTGTCGTCGAAGCGCGGATAGAGGAAAATGGTGGTTGAGATATATTTGTTGAACTTGAAGCTGAAAGTGTTCTCCCACTCCATCTCGACCCGTTTATAGGTGGTGAAGGTGTAAAATCGCGTCTGCCATTTGATATTATCGGTGAAGTTCCACTCCAGTTCGGCGGTAATCTGCGAACCGAAGTCGTGCTTCACAAATTTGCCCTCATCCAGTCCGAAGATGGTAACCAACGCCTTGCGGTCAACATATTTCATGTTATAGGAGAGAGGAGCAAGATGGATGTTACCCTTGAGTTTCTTGTCAAAGGCCTCCACGGTATAGTCCATACCAAGAGAGACATTAAGTTTGAAGGGTGAGAAGAAGTCGGAATAAACCATGGCATCATTATTCTTGTATCCCCTCATAAACTGTGTCTCAGCAAGGAGCATGGCCGTATAGTACCATCTTTTACTGGCTTGGAGTCCTAATTTGCTCGACAGGCGGAGCAGGTCTTCATAGCTTTTGAAGGAATGCAGTGAGTCAGCCTTCGATGTCTGGAAACCTAATTTCATCTCCAGTTTGTTGTCCCATTTCACCTTCTGCTTGTTGTTGTAGTTGGCCTCCATCGTGACAGAACCCAACATGGAATAGTTGCTCTCGCCACCTTTATACCAGTTGCCAGAAATATAGTTCTGCAGTAACTGCAAGAAATAATTGCCCTTTATGGTCCAGAATTTCGGTTTTTCAACCATCACCTCGACAGGCGCAGTGTCAGGCACCTGCGGGTCGTCCACCTTGAGTGACAGTTCCACATCCTGACGAATGGGCGCTTCTACCTTTTCCGCCACCGTGCCTACCTGAGCCAGCCGCAGCTCACTGTTTTCCACCAGGTCGGGTCTGTTGAGATATACCTTCATGAGTGCTTTGTCCACACCATTGGATACGGCATCATTACCACCATCGCCCAACAACCTCAGCTGTTGCTGTGCCGGTGAGTGATAGAAAGTAAGGGGAGCGAAAAGGCGGTACATCCTACCGTCGGGATTAGGTGAATAGCCAGTCTCCGAGGTTATCCTCTCATTCTCGCGCTGTATGGAGTCGAGCTTTGCCTTGTAGAATGCCAATGAATCGGCATAAGTCCTCACTAGCGCGGCTTGCGACTGTTGCCCTGCAAAACGTTTGAACCAACGGCTCACCTGCGCATCGGTATGTAAGGCACAGCCGAGGAACATGACAGAGGCAATAAGTAATGATTTCTTCATATTTTTATCCGTATTATGTTTGTCTCGTTTCGCTTATCGGCACAAAAATACAAAAAAATACGAAAATGGCAGCTTTTCCTAAAAGAAAAAGAAGAATAAAAAAAGAGAGGCTCGCGGGCCTCTCTTTAATAACTATGATCACATTTAATTAATGAGATACACTTTCTTTTGTCCTTGGTAGGAGAAAGTCACCGTTGCCCTACCCTCGACGATAGGACTCACCTGCACCTGCACCTGCGGGTCAGAGGCCGATGCCTGGATGGTAGAGCCGGGGTTCAGCTTTCCATAAGCCTGATAATGACGATAATCGGTATAACCATTTTCATTGGAGGCCCGTAGCGGTTGCTGCGGGAGGAACAGCGGCTGTCCATCGACGGTAATGGTCACGGTGGGCACTACAGGCCGCTGCATTGTCTCACCTTGTTTGGTAAATCCTATTCCGTGCAGGTCGAACAGTCCTTCAGGCCGCTGGGGCTGACGGGGACCGAAGCGCTGACGTTGTTCCTGGGGCTGTGGTATCTCCGGTCCCTCGGCCACGAGATAAATGGCATGCTTTCCTTTCAGTCCCTCCACCTGGGGCACGGCCACCTGGAACGACGTAGCCACCTTCGGAGCATCGGCCGGCACGTCCACGACGGCTATTTCCTTCCCTTTCCACGCACCGTTGTCGTAAGGTCCGTCAAGCATGACATGTATTTTAAACGCACCTTTGCCTCCGGGCGTGAGGAAGAGGTTCAACGTGGCACCATCGCCTTTCTGTGTACCGGCGAAAGCCTTGATACCTTTGCTTTCTTTCTGTAAGCCACCGAAACCGAAATATTTGAAGCCCACAACGCCTTTGTTGGTGATGCCTGCCAGATCCATGCCGTTGTTCCAGTTGTCTAAATTATCCTGCAGCCACTCGTTGCCCGTCATGTAACAGGCGATGCCAGCAGAATAATACTGGTACGGGGGCAGTCCGAATATCTGGAAACCTTCCGAGGTAACCTCTGCTCCACGGTATTCGGTACCATCGGAAGCCGCTGCCGTCCACTCGTTATTTTTAGTATAAGGGTCATAGCCTGTGATACGTACCATTCCGCCGTCGGCCACTGACTTCTTGTCCCATTCTATCTTTACGGGAGCAACCATTGCCTGACGGGCATTGCCGAAACCTCTCGGTGGACGGTGGTAGAACACATACCACTGACCGTTAATCTCCTGCAGCGAGCCGTGTGTATTGTGCGCCGCATTGGCCGTCGTCAGGTGCGTGCCGTCTTCATTAGGCACCACGCCGCGTGAGTCAACGAGCACACCGCCCGAACGCCACGGACCGAGGGGCGTATCACCGAAAGCATAACGCAGTGCCGAATTGGTGGAACCTAAGCCATAATCGGGACCGGAATAACCGGAGAACACCATGACGTATTTGTTACCTACCTGACGTATCGACGAGGCCTCGAAGAAATTGAAGTCACCTGGGTTCTGGTCTTTGTACAGCGACGGGTATTGCGTTCCCTCGGGGTCGCGCACCTTGCCATAGCTGGCACTGGCGGGGATGAAATAGTCATGCAACTGAGTGCCCGGACGCATGGCGTACATATTATCTTGGTCAAGCTCACAGGCCGTGGAATGCTGGAATCCGTAGAACACATAAGCGCGGAAGCCCTTGTCATAGTCAGGGTCTTTCTTGTCGGTGATGTTCTCGATGAACACCGAGGGGTCGAAGTCGATGAGCGACCCTTCTACGCAACGGCGACCGTCAGCTGTCAGGTTCACAGGAGTGAACGGCCCGTTGGGTCTGTCGCCCTTGCACACCATGGCCACCCTACCCCATCCACGGGAATGTGGATAGAGGTAATAGGTCTTCTTGCCTGTCACCTTGTCTCTCACCTCGACAAGGTCGGGCGCATACATTGTGTCCCATTTCCCATCGACATAATATGAGAAAATAGGTCCTTCGTCGCGCCACTGCGACAGGTCCTCGACGGGTGCCGACCACATGCGTATGTCGTTGCCGCAATAAGCCGTATAGGTGACATCGTGCGAGCCGATGATGTATGCACGGTATTTGCCGGGGTTGTCGGGGTCTTCAAACACACGGGGTTCACCATCGGGCACATGTTCCCACAAGGGAAGGTATGGATTCTGAGCGTTCACTGCCAAAGCAATGAAAAACAAGGGTAAAAGGGACAAAAATCTTTTCATAAGGGTTTTCATTTGTTTGATGCTGCAAAAATAACGTTTAAAAAGTAATAATACTTTATTGTATGTTTCCATTACTTACGATTTTTTGTCAATACACAGAAATCCCACGCATATTCTAAATTCATGGGTTATTTGTCTGACGACATAGCACAACGCAGCACAACTATCCTCTTTCTTTTTCACGCGAATTATCATAAATTGACCGTTAATTACCATAAATATAATTAACGGTAATTCGCGGTAATTCGCGTAAAAGAAAAAAACGGCAATTACTGTGTTTCTCGTAACCGTTTGGTTCGCGTAAAAGAAAAATTTCACGATAATTCGCGACAATTCGCGGTAATTTCCATAAAAAGTTGTACTTTTGCACTTTGATAGCCTATTGAAGTTATCAATTCACTGATTATCAGATAAAACCCTAAAGAAAGACAAAAACAAACACATGGATAAAAATACCGTCATAGGATTTGTACTCATCGCTGTCGTCCTCATCGGCTTCAGTTGGTGGAACAAACCCTCAGAAGAACAAGTGAAGGCGCAGCAGGAACAGCTGGCCAAGGAAAAAGCACAACGCGAACAGCAACAGAAACAAGAAGCCGCTCTCAAGGAGCAACAACAGTTAGCCAAAGACTCCGCACGACAAGACAGCACGGCTCTGTTCCACAGTGCGCTCAACGGCAGTGCTCAGGAGCTGACTCTGAAGAACGAGAAGGTGGAACTAACGCTGAACACTCAGGGTGGCACCGTGACAAAAGCGGTCATCAAAGGATTCAAGGATCGCGTGGGCAAGCCCGATGTTACGCTGTTTGACGAGAAAGAACAACGCCTGGCTTACCGCATGGATGGTAAGGAGATTAATATCAATACTGCCGACCTGTTTTTCACCCCCTCGGAACAGAGCGACAGCACGCTGACACTCACTGCTACGGCAGGACAGGGACAACAGCTGGAGATGCGCTACCGTCTAGGCAAAGACTACATGCTCCATTTCAGCCTGCGTGCCAAAGGCATGGAAGGCCTGTTCCCCACCAACACCACAAAGATGAACATCCTGTGGGAAGACAAATGCCGTCAGCAGGAGAAAGGATTCTCCTTCGAGAACCGCTATGCCACCCTTACTTATAAGGAGAAAGACAGCGGTACTGACTATCTGAGCGAGACGCAGGAGAAGGTTGACGAGAAGATTGAGGAGACACTCGACTGGGTGGCATTCAAGAACCAATTCTTCAGTGCGATGATGATTGCGAAGAACGACTTCACCAACGCCACACTCACCAGTATACCACAGCAGAAAGGCAGCGGTTACCTGAAGCAATATCGTGCCTTGGTGGAGACATCCTTCGACCCCAGCGGTGCCAATGCCACCGAGTTGGAGTTCTACTATGGTCCCAACGACTTCCGTCTGTTACAGGACGTGGAGGAGCAGAGCACCTTCGGCAAGGACCTGAAGATGGAACGGCTTGTTTATCTGGGATGGCCCTTGTTCCGTGTCATCAACCGTTGGTTCACGCTCTACGTCTTCGACTGGCTCACCGGTCTGAAGATTAACATGGGTATCGTACTCATCATTATCACCCTCATCCTCAAGGTTATCACCTACCCGCTGGTGAAGAAGAGCTACATGAGCAGTGCCAAAATGCGCGTGCTCAAGCCCAAACTCGAAGAGGCCACCAAGCAATATAACAAGCCTGAGGACCAGATGCAGAAGCAGCAGGCTATGATGCAGCTCTATTCACAATACGGTGTGAGCCCGTTGAGCGGCTGTCTGCCCATGCTCATCCAGATGCCTATCTGGATTGCGATGTTTAACTTCGTACCTAACGCCATCCAACTGCGCGGCGAGAGTTTCCTGTGGATTGACGACCTGTCAACCTACGACCCGATTATCGAATGGGGCAAGAACGTTTGGCTCATCGGCGACCACCTGTCGCTGACATGTATCCTGTTCTGCGTGTCGAACCTTCTCTATTCATGGATGACGATGCGTCAGCAACGTGACCAGATGGTAGGCAACCAAGCCCAGCAGATGAAGATGATGCAGTGGATGATGTTCCTCATGCCAGTGATGTTCTTCTTCATCTTCAACGACTACAGCTCCGGTTTGAACTTCTACTATTTCATTTCATTGTTCTTCAGCGCCGCCATCATGTGGACACTGCGTAAGACGACCAACGACGAAAAGTTGCTGGCCATCCTTGAAGCCAACTATCAAGAGCGTAAGAAAAACCCGCAGAAGAAGACAGGTGGTCTGGCCGCCCGCCTCGAAGCGATGCAAAAGCAACAACAGGAAATGCAACGCCGCCGCGAAGAACTCGAACGCCGCAAAAGAGGAGGAAAATAAAAACATAGTACCTAGGAGCAAGGGGCAAGGAGCAAGAGAATAGTCTAAGATCTCCTGGAATTGCCTAGGAAAACCTATTTAATAATATCCACCATGAAGAAAACCATTATCGCCGCAACGTTGCTCGCTTTTTGCGGCACCATGCAAATACAAGCCCAGGAAGTGAACATAGGCAAGAACCATATCACGCTGTCGAGCGACCTCATGACCCCTGAAGCACTGTGGGCCATGGGGCGCATCGGAGCCTACCAGGCTTCGCCCGACGGTCAACACGTGGTGTACACCGTGGCCTACTACAGCGTGAAAGAAAATAAAAGCCACCATGTTATTTATATGATGGATGCCGACGGCAAGAACAACCGACGGCTGACCACCAGCGCGAAGAACGAGAACGACCCCTCATGGATAGAGGGTGGCCGTCGCGTGGCTTTCCTTTTCGACGGACAGCTGTGGTCGATGAACGCCGACGGCAGTGACCGACGACAGCTCACCCACGATGCCGTGGAGATTGAAGGGTATAAGTTCTCACCCGACGGCACGAAGGTGATACTGCTGAAATCGTTGGACTACCATGGCAGCATACAGGCGAATCCCGACGACCTGCCCAAAGCCACGGGTCGGTTGGTGACGGACTTGAACTACCGTCATTGGGACCACTATGTGGAGAGCATCACCCATCCTTTTGTGGCTGACGTAAGTGCCGACGGCATCAATGCCGGTAAGGACTTGTTGGAAGGTGAGCCTTTCGAATGTCCGCTGGCTCCCTTCGGTGGCATCGAGCAGCTGGACTGGAGCACCGACTCGAAACAGATTGCTTACACCTGCCGCAAGAAAGAAGGAGTGGCCTACGCTATCTCCACCGACTCCGACATTTTTCTATACGACGTGGCCAGTGGCACCACCAAGAATCTGTGCAAACCCGCTGGTTATGTGGCACCTGCCGTTGACCCGACAAAGACGATGAAGGATCAGGCGGTGAACGCCCCCGGCAACTTGAAGAACAATCCCGGCTACGACACCAACCCGCAGTTCTCGCCCAACGGCAAATACATCGCATGGCTGAGCATGGCCCGCGACGGCTACGAGAGTGACCGCAACCGCCTGTGCATATACGAAATAGCCACGGGTGAGAAACGATACATTACCGAATCGTTCGACTCTAATGTCGACGAGTTTGCGTGGTCTGACAACAAAGACGCACTGATTTATTTCATCGGCGTGTGGCATGCCACAGAAAATCTCTATTCCGTGAACTGGAAAGGCGAGGTGAAGCAGCTCACCAACGATTGGGCCGATTTCGGCTCGTTGCAGATGCTGAACGATGGCAAGCGTATCCTGGCCGAGCGTCACAGCTACAAGGCCAGTGCCGACCTGTATGTCATCACACCGGGCAAAGACGCGAAGAAGACGAAGGTGGAACAGATAACCACTGAGAACAAACATATCTTCGACCAACTGGCCGACATCGGTATCGACCAGCGTTGGGTGAAGACCACCGACGGCAAAGATATGCTTTACTGGATTATCCTGCCACCTCATTTTGACGCTTCGAAGAAATACCCCACCCTGCTCTTCTGCGAAGGTGGCCCTCAGAGCCCCGTAAGCCAGTTCTGGAGCTACCGCTGGAACTTCATGATTATGGCTTCACACGGCTATGTCATCATCGCTCCCAACCGCCACGGCCTGCCCGGTTTCGGCAGTGAGTGGTGCGAACAGATCAGCGGCGACTGGACGGGACAATGCATGAGCGACTACCTGACAGCCATCGACGATGCCGCAGCCAACCTGCCTTATGTTGATAAGGATAAGCTGGGTGCCGTGGGTGCCTCGTTCGGTGGGTTCTCCGTCTATTACCTCGCCGGACATCACGACAAACGTTTCAAGTGCTTCATCGCCCATGACGGTGCTTTCAACCTCGAGTCGATGTACACCGACACCGAAGAGGTGTGGTTCTCCAACTGGGAGTACGACGACGCCTACTGGAACAAAGATCAGACGGCAGCGGCACGGAAGACCTACGACAATTCACCGCACCGCTTCGTCGACAAGTGGGACACGCCCATCCTGTGCATTCACGGTGAGAAGGACTACCGCATCAATGCCAACCAGGGCATGGGAGCCTTCAACTCAGCCCGTCTGCGCGGCATCGAGGCCCAGCTGCTCATCTTCCCTGACGAAAACCACTGGGTGCTGAAACCTCAGAACGGCATTCTTTGGCAGCGCACCTATTTCAACTGGCTCGACCGGTGGCTGAAATAAGGGGCAAGAAGGGGCAAGGGGCAAGGAGCAAGGGGCAAGGAGCAAGAGATTAGCCTGAATACAGAAATGCTTAGAATTGTCTAGAATTGCTTAAAATCACCTAGGATAACCTAGGATAGCCTAGGATTACCTAGAGTTGCCTAACAGATAAAAAATCAAAATTCCCTTTTAATAATGACAGAAACTGTAAAGAAAACCTTGCGCGACTCCGCTGGTATGCGGTGGACGGCACTGCTGCTCCTGGCCCTGGCCATGTTCTGCAGCTACATTTTCATGGACATCCTCTCGCCCATCAAGGACCTGATGCAAGAAACCCGTGGTTGGGACTCCGCCGCCTTCGGAACGATGCAAGGCTCAGAGGTATTCCTCAACGTTTTCGTGTTCTTCCTCATCTTCGCCGGTATCATCCTCGACAAGATGGGTGTTCGCTTCACAGCCGTACTCTCAGGAGCGGTGATGCTCATCGGTGCCATCATCAAATGGTACGCCGTGACCGAATCGTTTGCCGGCAGCGGTCTGGAGCGTTGGTTTACCGACAACCTGAACTATATCCCACTCTTCGATGAGCTGGGTGTCAGCCCGTTCTATGAGGGCATGCCCGCATCGGCGAAGTTCGCAGCCTGCGGCTTCATGATTTTCGGTTGCGGTTGTGAGATGGCAGGTATCACCGTGAGCCGTGGTATCGTGAAGTGGTTCAAAGGTCGTGAGATGGCTTTGGCCATGGGTTCGGAGATGGCACTGGCCCGTCTGGGTGTCGCCACCTGTATGATTTTCTCTCCGTTCTTCGCCAAGCTGGGCGGCCATGTCAGCGTGAGCCGTTCTGTAGCTTTCGGAGTGGTGCTGCTAATGATTGCACTCATCATGTTCATCGTCTATTTCTTCATGGACAAGAAGCTCGACTCTCAGACGGGCGAGGCCGAAGAAAAAGACGACCCGTTCAAAATCAGCGACTTGGGACAGATTCTCACCTCGAGCGGTTTCTGGCTGGTGGCACTGCTCTGCGTGTTGTACTACTCCGCCATCTTCCCCTTCCAGAAATATGCTGTCAACATGCTGCAGTGTAACCTGACACTCACACCGCCGGCAGAAGGCTCGTTCTGGGCAGGACAGTCGGTGACCATCGTGCAGTTCATCATCATGCTCGTGGTGGCAGCAACAGCTTTTGCCAGTAACTTCCAGAAGAAGAAAAGCACGAAATACGGCTTGCTCGGCATATCCGTCATTGCCCTGATAGTTTATTGCTACATGGGCTATATGCGTCAGTCGGCAGAGGCCATCTTCGCCGTGTTCCCATTGTTAGCCATGGGTATCACACCCATTCTTGGCAGTTATGTTGACCACAAGGGCAAGGCCGCCACGATGCTCGTGCTCGGCTCGCTGCTGCTCATCGGCTGCCACCTGACCTTCGCTTTCGTCCTGCCAATGTTCAAGGGCAGCACCGTGGGCGGTATCGTCATTGCCTACCTCACCATCCTGGTGCTCGGTTCCTCGTTCTCATTGGTACCTGCCTCATTGTGGCCCAGCGTACCTAAGTTGGTCGATGCGAAGATTATCGGTTCGGCCTACGCACTGATTTTCTGGATACAGAACATCGGCCTGTGGCTCTTCCCGCTGCTCATCGGCAAGGTGCTTGAGAATACCAACCCTGGTGTGGAAGACCCGACGGCCTTGGATTATACCTGGCCGCTGGTGATGCTCGCCTGCCTGGGTGTCGCCGCCCTCGTGCTTGGCCTCATCCTGAAGGTAGTCGACAAGAAGAAAGGTATCGGCCTTGAAGAGCCGAACATCAAGGAAAATTGAAAGACTGAAGAATGAAAAGGTCGTTATCACGTTATCAAGTAATCACGGTATAACGTAATAACGTGATAACGTGATTACGACCCAACCTTCTCACCTCTCACCCCTCACCTCTTAACACCTAACCCTAAACAACCTAAACAATCTATGACCGCTCTTATGATTATCCAGCTACTGATAGTATTGCTGGCTCTTTGGGTGGGATCACGTTACGGCAGTCTGGCCTTGGGTGCCATCTCCGGCATCGGACTGGCCCTGTTGGTCTTCGGTTTCTGCATGAAGCCGGGCTCACCACCTACCGATGTGATCTACATCATCATTGCGGCCGTCACCTGCGCGGGCATTATGCAAGCGTCGGGCGGCATGGACTGTCTCATACAGATTGCCGAGAAACTGTTGCGCAAGCATCCCGACCGCATCACCTTCCTGGCTCCGTTGAGCACCTTCTTCCTGACCGTGCTGGTAGGCACGGGTCATGTAGTCTACACCCTCATGCCCATCATCTGCGACATCTCGCTGAAGAAGGGAATCCGTCCGGAGCGTCCCTGTGGTGTGGCGTCCATCGCCTCACAGGTGGGCATCACCTGCTCACCTATCGCCGCCGCCGTGGTAGCCTTCGTTACCATCTCCAACGCCAACGGTTTCGACGTTTCGATACCCCAGGTGCTGATGGTCAGCTTCCCAGCTTGTTTATGCGGACTGATGGCTGCCGCTACGGCTTCGTACCATCGCGGCAAAGACCTCGACAAAGACCCGGAGTTCCAAGCCAAACTGAAAGACCCCTTACAGCGAGAGTATATCTACGGTGGCGCAGCGACAACTCTCGACAAAGAGATACCGCAGTCGGCCAAAAATGCCGTCTATGTGTTTCTCGGTGCCCTGCTCATCATCGTGTGTTTCGCCATCTTCCAGGACATCCTGCCGAGCTACTCCACCGTCAAGGCGGTGAAAGACGCGCCTGACTTCACCTTCGCCGATGGCACGGTGGCCAGCGCCGCAGCACTCGCCAAGGCCAAGGTGCTCATCCCCGGTATCACTGAGATGGGAACGGTACAGCTGAAGATGAACGTGGTCATTCAGATAGTGATGATCAGCGCGGCTGCCATCATGATACTGTTCTGCAAGGCATCGCCGGTGAAAGCGGTGAAAGGTGCCGTGTGGCAGTCGGGTATGGTGGCTGTGGTGGCCATCTTCGGCATCGCATGGTTGGCTGACACCTATTTCTCCAACTATACGAATGAGATGCAGGCGATGCTCGGCGATATCGTGGCCAAATACAACTGGTCCATCGCCTTCGTCTTCTTCCTCGTCTCCGTGCTCATCAACTCCCAGGGTGCGGTGGTCGTCTCGATGCTTCCCCTAGCCTATTCGCTCGGCATACCCGGACCGGTGCTTCTCGGTGTGCTTCCCTCTGTGTATGGTTACTTCTTCATTCCCAACTACCCCAGTGATATCGCCACGGTGAACTTCGACCGCAGCGGAACGACGAAAATCGGCAAATACCTGCTGAACCACTCGTTCATGATGCCGGGACTGGTACACACCGTCGTGGCCACGCTGGTAGCTTACGGACTGTCAATGCTCTTTTTCTAACCCCTAAACACAGACGATTATGTTGATTACCATTATAGAATTACTGGTAGTACTGCTCTGCCTCTACCTCGGTTCGAAGTTTGGCAGTCTGGCGTTGGGAGCCATTGCCGGTCTTGGTCTGGCTATCCTCGTGTTCGACCACGGTCTGAAACCTGGTACCCCTCCAACAGACATCATCTATATCATCGTGGCAGCCGTCACCTGTGCGGGCATCCTGCAAGCCTCGGGCGGCATGGACTGGCTCATACAGATTGCTGAGAGACTGTTGCGCAAACACCCCGGGCGCATCACATTCTATGCCCCTCTGTGTACCTTCTTCCTTACCGTGCTCATGGGAACAGGTCATGTGATGTACACCCTCATGCCCATCATCACCGACGTGGCTATCAAGAAAGGCATACGTCCGGAACGGCCATGTGCCGTGGCCAGTGTGGCGGCGATGATTGCCATCGTGTGCTCACCCATCTCTGCCGCCGTGGTGGCGTTCTCCACCATCTCGGCACTCAACGGTTACCATGTGTCGATACTCCAGATTATCTCCATCACTCTGCCCGCCTGTCTGATAGGCATCATGATGGCCGCAGCATGGAGCAGTCGTCGCGGCCTCGACCTCGACAAAGATCCTGAGTTCCAGGCCCGCATCGCCGACCCCGAACAGCGTGAGCTCATCTACGGCAGTACCATGACCGTTCTCGACAAGAAAATCGACAAGAAGGCGAAGATTGCCGTCGGTATCTTTATTGGAGCTATCGTTCTCATCGCTTTGTTAGCTATCTTCCACCATATTCTGCCGTCCTGGGAGCAAGTGGTCGTGGTTGACGGGGCGAAGGATGTGATGCTTCCAACCGGCAAGACCGTCAGTCCCAGCAGTCTGGCTGAGGCGGGCATCGTCATGGCTGGTGTGACGGCGAAAGTGCCGGTGACCATCAAGATGTACCTGGTCATTCAGATTATCCTCATCGCCACGGCAGCACTGATGATTATCATCTGCGGAGCAAAGCCGAAGACCGCCGTGGCCGACAACGTATGGCAATCGGGTATGATTGCCGTGGTGGCCATCTATGGTATCGCATGGCTGGCAAACACGTTCTTTTCCGCCCACATGGCCGATATCGAAAACCTGTTGGGAACAATGGTGGAGAACCACAGATGGACTATTGCCATCATGTTCTTTATCTTCTCTGTGCTCATTAACTCGCAGGGAGCAGTCGTTGTGGCGCTTCTGCCCGTAGCCTATGCCCTCGACATCCCCGGATGGGTATTGCTGGGCATCTTGCCGTGTGCCTACGGCTATTTCGTAATACCTAACTACCCCACCGACATCGCTACGGTGAATATGGACCGTTCGGGTACCACGAAGATTGGCAAATACGTGTTCAACCACTCATTCATGATTCCGGGCTTGATAGCCGTCTTCGTGAGCACTATCGTTGCCTATTTCCTGAGCTGGATATTTATGAGTTAAGGAGCAAGGGGCAGGGAGCAAGGAGCAGGGGGCAAGAGAATACCCTGATAAACTTGTTTCTTGTACAAGTCAACGACCATACAACCACACTAATTATAATTCGGGGAGCAACCGCTTGGTTGCTCCCCGAATCATTATTCAGATGAATTTAATACATGGGCATTATTGGCTCATTCGGGGCAATTCAATGTAAAAACCATCACTCGAAACTAGTAACCTATCACTCGTCATTCATAACTCCTCACTCTTCCCTGTCTGGTTCCCCCCTCCTTGGGAGGGGGAAAGGGGGAGGCTTTAAAAAGGAGGACATGACTCTTCGACACATCCTCCTGCTGAAAAATTCACCAAATAATTAGATTCAACGAATCAGTGTATATAATAACTATCTTATAATACAAACTATTTACCATTGTGCGCCTTTATCATTTAGAACATTATACTCAATGGCCTGTTATTCAGCATTGGGCCATGCTACCGGCGTATCCTTGACGCCCATGGAATCCGTCAAGAGGAGAGTTAAGAATAGTAATATTTTTCACAAGCTATATTCTGAATTGTTAGTGAATATTTTCTGAAGTGTTTTTAATAACAACCAAATTGAATAATTACATTTGCATATTTTCGGCTGCAAAGGAACAACTTATAATATGTTATGCAAAAAAACAGCGTATCATAAACAGGCCCGTTTGTATTATAGATACAATCGGGCCGATAATGGATACAAATGATGCAAATAGACAAAAAAAGAGCAACCGTTTGGTTGCTCCTTTAAACGCTATATTGTTATTTAAGGGTAATCACCCATTTTCCTTTTACTTCTCCCTCCCTCGAGAGGGCTGGGGTGGGTTTTAGGGTATTATTCACCAAAGAGCTTCATTGGCGCGGCTGGCGAGATCGTCGTAGTCGTCGCCTCCCATCTCCACGGCCTCAAAGTTGCCAATGGCCTCCGCATTTTCTGCAAATCCTTCTATCTGCCAGGCATTATTACCGTATTCGCTCTGATCCGTAGAAGCACCCCACTGGCCGTAGCGGTTTAAAGTATATTGGCTGGCGCGACACAACATCGAAACCAATTCTGTCTCAATCTTTTCCGTGGTCGGTGCTATATATATCTTTTTCATTGTTCTTTTTATTTAATCGGGAGTTAAAGTGGAAGTAAATTCGCTTCGCTCATGGAAGTTAAAGTGGAAGTTAAAATGGACATTACTCCTACTCGGCATTTACTCTTTTACCTTTTTACTTTTTTACCATTCAAAGCTATTGTCCTGCACGAAGTGCTTAACTTCCTTTTATAACTACCCTTTTTACTTCCTACTATAACTTCCTTATTACTTTACCATGTATTTCTTTCCGTTCACAATATAGAGCCCCTTTGGTAGACCCTCTATCTGACCATCAGTGCGCACCACTTGACCATTGATGTTATACACCACATTCATGTGAATCTCACGTACCTCCTCGCCGCGCTCCTGAGCATCAGCGATGATTTCTTCGATGGCTGTAGCCTCCACTTGTGCCCATTCACCGAAGACAACATCACCATTGGCATTTGCTGAACCACCGTCAAGTGCCTCGATGTTGTCAATCGCATCCTGATCGGGCGTGATGATAGCTGTGTAGAGCGTCCATTTGCCCGTTCCGGCAGCCATCTTACGGTAGAACTTCGGGTATTTCTCTTCTCCTTTTGTGGCGAGGAAATAAGAATACTGCGGTATGTCACTCTTATCGTTCGCCTCTTTATAGCCATCTGTTTCGATATTGCGTCCCAGGTATCCGTGGAAAGTATAGGAACCTCCGCCACCGAGCGGACTGGTAAATTCTGTTGTAGCATCGCCGGTCGTAGCTTTACGTGTAACTTTTCCTTTCTCTTCCAGATAGGTGAGTTCTGCATTTGTCGTGGCCATGCGCCTCACACCGGCGATGGTACACTGCGAAGCCATTCCCTGGTGCTCCACGGAGGCCGGATGTATCATATAGGGATGGCCGGCCACAGCCAGGATGTTCTCAATCTGGTAGTACAGATTGTTTTCTGTGGAACCTACCTGTGCATTTTCGTTGAAGGTCACAATCGTGCTGGTCTCATTGCCATTGTCATCAAGACGTACATACCTGTATTTCTTAAATGTTACTGGGACAGGCTCGGTGATGGTGTATGTGCCATCATCGTAGCGGTTATACCGATAGCCTACATAATCCATATAGTGGGCCTCTGCCACTTCATCGAAATGGAGCACCAAATTGTATGCATCAGCATCATCGTCCACAATCACCTCGGCGCCCTTGAATTCCACGATCTCACATTTCTGGTTGAAAGCTTCGAAGAGTTGGGTGTCACTGACATTCCACGGGAAGCACATGGTGTACCATGTCTCGTCATACAGCCTCGAGTAATTCGTTGCACTGCCAGCCGACAAGGCAAACTGCCGCCAGCCGTAGATGGTCTGACCTTCCACTTTGCCTGCTTCAAAACGTACTTTATAGTCGGCATCGTTTGTTGTCGGATGGTCTTGTGCCGGCCATTTGTGCCCTTCCTGATCGGTAAACTGGTATTCGTCGGATATCGATGTCTTGCCATCGAGTCGACTAAACTGCGCGAGCGACGGTGCACCGTCCACCACCACGCCGTTGATGAAATTGCTCAGTTCTTCGGGGTAATGCAGGTTAACCAGACATTGGTTTGCTCCGAGATAACGGCCTCCAGACATTGCCTCTTGGTAGTATGCGGGCACCTGACTGGATTGAGAATTAGCTATTGTCGTTCCAGCAAGGTTATCGTCATGCAGAGCAGGGGTGTCCTCACCAATGATGTCTTTTCGAGTAAAGGAACTGTTCTTGTCGTAGTAGAAATTGGTTACGGCATATATCTTCGGCAGTCTGCTTGGGTTCGTGGCCAACAGGTACACATCAGTAAGACCTGAATTAACAAAAGCCTGATGTTCGATGCGTTCCAAGCCATCGGGAATGGTGATGGAGTGAAGGCTCATGTTCAAGAAGAAAGCTCTGTTGCCAATATATTCACAAGTGCTCGGAATACGGATAAATTCCAGATTCCAGCATTGCTCAAACATTTGATCGGCAATGTCGGTCACGCCTTCACCCATGGTGAAGTGCTTCAAGTTCGTGCAGAACATAAATGATTTCTCACCGAACGTGCATGAGTTCTTTAATGTGATCATCTCCACGTCAACCAGACTTCGGCACTCATAGAAGGCACCGGCATCCACATTCGTAATTGTGCTAGGCAAAGTGAGCGATGTCAGTGCTGCGCCATGGAACGCCTCTACGCCGATGGAGGTATAACCTTCGGGAATCTCTATCTCCATCAATCCAATTACCTCAGCATCGTTGCTGGTAAAGAGTCCCGGGGGAACTTCCGTGTTTCCCGTCGGCAGTTTGCAGGTGTATACGTCCTCAACATAATTCCGAAGGAAATAGAGGGCGTTGGTGGAGGTAACGGTAATCTTGCTACCGTTAGTCTCGTTGCCTGTACTACCGTCCCAAGTACCCTGATATTCTTCCTTGGTGGTATAGCTTATGCTCACTCCCTCTTCAAACGTTGCACCGGTGAAGTCGAAATAGTGGAGGTTGGCGGAGGTGAACACCCGCTTGTTTTCAACATTGCTATGTTCTTTCCACAAGTCTTCCTCACCGTAGAGTCCGGCCATGTCCAACTTGTTGATGTCGTCGGCCATCGCCCCGTATTTATTCACAAAGGCTTGTACGCTGTTCTCCTGCCATGAATAGAGGGCCAGCCGTTTGGTCTGTAACATCGGCGTAGCGCCAAGAGAGCGGCCTCCGCGCGTTCCGGACCATGTGGGCAGCGACTCAACGGCGTAGGTCAGCGAAGCGGCAACTAACAGGTTGGGGTTGGTTGTGTTCAGTCCGGCAATATTGTCGGCCAACTGTTTTCCGCTGTAACCATTTTTACCGTCGTGGTCGTCGTCCTTGACGTCGGGCAAGATGATATACTGTAGGTTCGACAATGCCATCCCGTTGATGTCGGAGAGGGTGAAAGAGGCTTCGCTGAAGTCGATGTCGGTGAATGTGGCCCAGCTGGTGATGGAGCTGGATTTCATGGCAGCGAAGTCGGTGCTGTTTAGCGGTCCTTGGACAATGAGTTTTTTTCTTCCATCCGGCAAATCATAGTTGAAGCCGGTAGCCGTCAAAAAGGCGGCCAAGGCACCCTCCTTATTGACGATAATGGTCTGTGTTTCGGGAGTGTCGTCCCCCGTCACTTCATACCCGTTCGCATCTCCGGATGTCCAGGTGCGAAATGGTTCAGCATGGATGCCCAAGGACAGCATAAACATGGCTGACAATAGTAATACTTTCCGCATTTTCTTTAAATAGTTGATAATAGTTAGTTAAAACTGATAATTCGTTACTTAGAGTTGCATTTTTCTTTCAGTCTACAATCATCGATTTTTGAAACACGGCTGCAAAGGAACGACTAATGTTTCGTTCATTGTTACAATTTGTGTAACATTTACACCCATTATTTGTAACATAGAGACGATTTGAAACCTACAAAAAGGGATTTGAACTCAATGTACGGATAAGGAGTTAGAAGAAGTTATAGAAGTTAAAGTAGTTAAGCCGTATGCCCCCATAAAAAAACGAAAATTCGCGGATAATTCGCGGTAATTAGCGTAAACGAAAAATACTTCACAAGAATGGGCCATCTTTTTTCACGCGAATTCCCATGAATTGACCGTTAATTACCATAAATATAATTAATAATGATAACTCGCGGCTCCTTCACGGTAATTCAATGTAAAAACATCACTCGCACTTATAACTCGTCACTCGTCGCTCGTCGCTCATCACTCATAACTCGACACCCGTCACTATTTATGTTTTTGTGTTCCTTTGTCGGATAATTTTTGTTATTGTGTCGGAAAAAATATGTTCTTGTGTTCTTTTTCGCGCTCCCATTTGTATTTTTGATACAAGTGGGCCGAAATTGATGATAAAACCCATCGTTTGTTAAGAAAATTTCACTTTGTGTGCGCACACAGATACCTTAAATGTTGTTAATCAATCTTAAATGTATGCAGATTGTTTTTGTTTAATTATATAAAATATGTACCTTTGCCGAAGTTTTGCGAAAAACAAGAATACAAACTATGAACCCCTTGGTGACACAAAACCTTTGAAACAAGACGAATTTAGCGAAAAGTGTATGACATCGTTCCGGCACTGGAAACTAAACAAGAAGAAAGCCCCTTCCCATCCCTCCCGAGTGGAGGGCGCAGGTAGTCCCCTCGCGTAGGGACTGACTTCATGTCTGTCCGAAAACCATACAATAGTTGGAACGGATAAACAAATATTAACCCATTCATGATAATTCATGATTTTCCATGGCAATTCATAGTGCAAATACGGAAATGGAAAAGAGCTACAGGGTAATCTCTCACCCCTCACCTCTTACCTCTCACCACTAAACATTAACAACAACCAAATAATTAATTACAAACAACATGCAAAGACTATTACTGTTTTTCACGATGTTCTTGGCAACCGCAATGGGTGTCAAGGCAGCACCAACGACTTGGACCGACGGCACCAACACCGTCGAGTACGAAGTAAACGGCAATGAGGCAAAGATTAAAGCGGGCAATGCTGGTGCGGTGGCCGCTTTCCTCGCATCCGCAGATGCCAGTGCAGTCATTAACAGCAACGCTACGACATTGAAATTGGAAGCAGGTACCCCGGGTAATCCAGGTACTTTGAATTCTGCCGATTTCCAGGCCCTGAATTCTACAAACTATTCTGGTTTGGCTAGTTTCACGAAATTTGAGTTGATGGGTGAGGTGAATATGTCGCCCACTAATGCTCTCTCTGAGATGCGCCTTGCTAATGTGAAGGAGATAAAGGTAAAGGGTGCCGAGGTGAAAGCGGGAACCGACACATGGGACATCTTCCAAGATGCAGGTAGCAAGACCGAGAATGTGGCCACCATCGATGTCAAAGAGCCGGGAGCGCTGACTGCCGCTTTGGCTGCTTTTGCCGCTATCGATGCTGCCGCTGTCGACTGCCAGGTGCTTCATATCTCAGGCTTGGATAACAACCATCAAAGTGACAACCTTACTGCTGAGGATCTGTCGGCACTGGGTAATGTCAATGTGGAAACACTCGACTTGCAAGACCTTACGACAGGAAGTACGGGCTATTCGTTCGTAAATAACTATGTGAAACGTGTTATCCTTCCCGATGGATGGACAAAGGCACAAGTGAAGGCTTTTGGCGAGGCACAGACTTCCAGCAATTTCGAATGCTGTCTCAGCCAATCGACAAATGTTGATAATGATGGCAATTCGTCAATGGATGCTTACGTCAAAAAATGCGGTACGCTCTTCGAGTGTGTCGATCACATCACATATCATGGGTACAATGATGGTGATGGTAATAATGGTACCATCTCAAAATTGGGTGTTATCAATAATTCCACCTTCTCGATGGGCAAGCTGAAGTATGTCAGCATCAGCGGCTTCCCCTCGGCACGCGACTATGTCAACGGTAAGCAGGACTTTGCTACTGCTGATGGACACTATGGTGAGAATGTGGCTGCCGACGAGACCAAATATACAGAGAACTCAGGTATGGGTGGTACCACTCGTACTAATGTGGGTCCTTACAATCTTGTAGGTGCCCTCCAAGGTGTAAATGCGATCAGGCTTGACCTGGAGGATGCCGTGATTCCCGAGCAATATAATATCGACCTCACCTTCAGCTGGGTAAAATCAGTAGGAACAGCTACCAAGGAGATTAATTTCCCTAACAGTCCTGAAGTGGTGACTATACCCGCCGACTGTTTCAGTTCAGGTAGTTTTAACCACCTTGAGGAAATCTGCATCCCTGGCTATATCAAATATATCCGCACACGTGCCTTCTATAGCTCTACACAGGTGCTCCGTCACGTTTGGACCACCAGCACCAAGACACTGGCTGAGGGCGAGGTTGACCACACTGTCTATGACAATGGTACCTACTTGGTGAGTGACCCCGACAATGTGGACCATTACGGACACGCCCCACTCACGAGCACTATTTGGAACTGCGCAGGTGAGGGCACTGGTACCGGTACTCCTCGTTACGGAACCATCACCCTGCCGGCAGGCCTTGAACTCATCGAGAGCAACTCGTTCTCTGCCAGAAGTGTCAAAGACGTTTATGTGCTTAACGTACATGCCCCTGAATGCCATGTAGATGCTTTCTCTACCATCATGTACTTCGGTAACAACACCGTTGACCCGACAGCCATTGACGAGGAAGGCATGATTACTCGAGATGCATACGCTCAGGATGCAGTGAATGGTGAATTCTATGCCATGTTGCACTATCCCCGTGAGTGCGGAACCCCTGATATCCAGCGCTATACCGATGTGACACGTGAGTACTCCGTGGCTACCACGCTCCGCGACGGAAAAGGAAACGTCATCTATTTCCCCAACATGAGTGAGTTCAACCGCGCTTATCTGCAGGGTACTACCGGTTATCTGTGGGAAGCATGGGACACCGAGCGTATCCCCGACATGGGTAACAACGGCGATGCCAACTCTTTCAAGAATCAGCATGTCAACGGCTTGACGGGACATACTACTGAGGCGCAGACACTGGGTAACACTCATTACAATGAGAACAATATGACCGACCCCGACAAGACCGACCGTTCATTCTACGACGTGCGTCTGGATGCAGACGGTCAGCCGACATTGGCCAAACCTACCGACCTGAAATGGTACTACGACCAGACTCGTAACGGAAAGCAGCTCTATCCCGAGATGGAGTATACCAACACCACAGAGTATATCGGCCAGCAGCAGAAGATGGATGCCCAGGGACACTTGCTTTATGTGCAGGGAGACTGTAACTATGTGCAGGACTACGAATTTGTGAAGCAAAGTGATGGCGAACTGGTCTGGGAACTCAACGTCACTCCGAACGACAACGGCAACTACGTTCGTGATTATGAATATCAACAAAATGCCAATGGTGAATTCTATCATCCTCTGGTAGGAGGCGCTACTGATGCATCTCCACAGCCTTGGTACCAGCGTACGCTTTCCTATGAAGAATGCGATCAGAGCGTGGCTACACATGCAGGTCCAAATGGAAATACAGGTTGGTTGATTACTATAGAACAATGGGGAAACGGCAGTGGCTATCCTTGGGCTCTGAATACCGTTAAATTCTATCGTGAAGTAGCTTCCTATCAGCAAGTGGATTATTCAAACGGTAGTTACTATGTAAGCGAGAATTTCGCTCGATGGAGTGATACAGCTACAGATTATTTCTCAAATATTAACGGCACCCGTTACAACAGGGTTTATAAGGACAACTACCGTACCTATAACAGCGCTACTGACGACGGTGAGCCGCGATACGACGTGACCGACAATGGCATGCGTGCCTACGCCGGTGCTTCCGACGATGCTGCAGGTTACCAGCGTTATCATAAGTCGTACATCCCCTATACCTATCGTGAGTTCGACTCTTCGAAGGACGATGCTAACGAGACACGCTACTGCCCAGATATGGAGGATGTGTACAAGATCAACCGCGGCGATGCCCATGACTATCGCGGATGGCATCAGTTCACACTGGCAGCTTACGCCACTATGAGCGATGAACCCTTCACCCCGGTGAAGTTCTACCAGAATGACAACGACTGGTGGACCGTTTGTCTGCCTTACGACCTGAAGTACAACGATATGATCCTGTTCTTCGGTAATCAACAGACGGGAGACATCCCCTACCTGAGCAAACTGATGTATGTGGTGCGCGACTACGACCTTGAGCAGATTACCCTTATGTTCTCGAACAACCTGATGGTTTACAAAGAGGACATCACCGGTGACAATGTGCATGGCGACATCGACAACACCACTAAGTACACTGCAGCGGAACTGGCAGACAACCCTGTAATCCTTCACAAAGGTGTGCCTTACCTCATCCGTCCGAACCTCGCCAACAATGCCAATCGCTCATTCGACGTGTACCTTTCATCGACCGACGACCTCTATCAGCGACTGATTGATGCTCAGAACGTAGGTGGTGGTGCTCTGGAGACCTATATCTACAAAGGCGAATACACCGTGCCGGCATACGTGGTGGGTACAACTACCGAATCGACCACCGGTAGCAAGACGTTGCAGATGTGGGGCACCTCTGGAGATGCTGTCACTTTCGGCGGCTATTCTAAGACCTACACCAGTGGCAACATCACCTATAAAGGTGAGACTGTATCAGCACAGCTTTCGGATCAGTTCACCTATACCTTCGTGGGTAGTTTCTTCCTCTCGCTCATGCCGCAGTACAGCTACTTCCTCGGTTGGGACAGCGAGAACAACCGTGCCGGATTCTGGTATAACCGCACGCCGGACTATGTGAACTACACCTGGAACAACCAAACGGGTATTATCTGCCCGAACTTCGATGTGCAGAATACGCTTATTGACCCGGCAACGGGACTTAACGACCCCGCACGCTGGAGTTTCCGCAACCTTGCCAATGACGACCTTATCGGTGTCTCCTATCCTGCCAACGGCTATACTTGGGACTTTGGCGGTGCTGCTCCAAGCGAGAGCACTGGCATCGAAGAGGTGGCTACGACAACAACGACGACTGTGAACAATGGTGTAGTCTATACCATCAACGGTCAGATGGTGCGCACCGACGGCAGCCTGCAAGGTCTCTCGAAGGGCATCTATATCGTGAACGGCAAGAAATATGTGGTTAAATAATAAAGAAGGAGGAACAAAACAATGAAAAAAGCATATATTCAACCGGCAACGGAAAAGATAGAGGCTGAAGTCATCCAGATGATTTGCGGCAGCAAGGACAAAGGACGTTACGCAGATGGCGACCCAACAGTGACCGACGGTAAGAGATTGCCCACATTCATCGGCGAGACCGCCGAGGGTATTGACCCCTTCTGCGGTCATGGCCAAGGTACCGATGGTGCCGGAAACCGCACCGACGAAGGTCTCTGGGACGACGAGATTTAGAAACCCACCCCTGCCCTCCCAAAGGGAGGGAGCGAGGGATGAGTGATAAGTGATGAGTTACGAGTTACGAATTCAAAACTCCACATAAATATTTCGGGGAGCAACCGCTTGGTTGCTCCCCGAATTGTTTTTTAGAATTATTACATGATTAACAGGAATTAAGGAGTTAGAAGAAGTTAAGAAGTTAAAGTAGTTAAGCCGTATGCCAGAGTTAGAATTTTGCGGAACTGAATAATGATAGACGGAGTAATGGCATAACTACTGAGCGTAGCGATAACTTCTTAACTCCTTTACTACCCATAGTTGAGCGGATGCGAAAATCGAATTCATGAAGATTAATGGCTTGTTCGCGGTAATTTGTGTGGAAAAACTTCTTACATGAATTGCCAGAAATTAATCACAAATTACCAGAAATTAAATTAATGAGAATTGATGGCTTATTCGCGGTAATTTGTGTGGAAAAAAACAGTCGTAACTCATCACTCATCACTCGTAACTCATCTTAGTTCTTTCGTTACTCTCTTATTCCGATAGCGGGAGAAGAGGAAGAGGAGAATAAAAAGAGCGGCATAGATAAGGATGACGTGAAGACGGGAGAGGGTGATGTTTTCTATGTGGCTGGCAGGGAGGGAGGCTATCCACCGGAGGGCGGTGTTCTGGAAATCGACGACCCAGATGAGGGGCTGGGCGACGAGCGACTGTGCCGCAGGCCACCATGACAGGAGGAGCATGGCGGCAGTAAGGTAAAGGATACAGATGGCTAGCGGTATTACGAGGAAATTGGTGAGCAGGAAATAGACGGAGAAACGTCCGAAATAATACATTGTCAAAGGAAAAGTACCCATCTGCGCACAAAGAGAAACGACAACCATCGCCCATGACCAGCGGAAGAAGTGACGAGTGTTGAGTGTTGAATGTTGAGTGATGAGTGTTGAATGATGAGTATCGGGGGAGGGATGGAGCCAGCGTTCGGGAATGAGGGCATAGATTGGCTTAAAGAACAAGAGGATGAAGAGGACGGCGAGAAACGACATTTGAAAACCAACATCGTAGAGGTAGAGCGGGTTCCACAGAAGCATGATGATGGCTGTAAGAGCGAGCGTATTAAGCGACATACGGTCGCGATTAGCAAGAGCAACGAGCGAATAGACGGTAATCATCACCGCTGCACGCACTACCGAGGGTGATAGTCCAGTGAAGAAGGCGTAGGCCCAGATACCAAGGATGACAAGCGTCTCGCGCAGCCATCCCAACCGACGGTAACCAACGACGAGCACCAGAAGGGCATAGATGATACCTATATGCAGCCCCGAAAGGGCGAGGACATGCGAAGCACCGGAGATGGAATAGACCTCACGCAGGTCGTTGGTGAGCCTTGACTTGTCGCCGAGGGTCATGGCGATAGCTACTGCCAGACGGTCGTCGTCAAATCCCAAGTGTTCGTATTCACGGAGCATAGACTGACGCTGCTGGAGGGCTGCGAGAGCTGTCCTGTCAAGACGGGAGAGCGGTGACAGGTCAATGGCCACCTTACGCCACTGGTTCCAGTAGACGAAGGAAGTGGCTACAAAGCCACGGCAACGGAGGAAGAGGGGGTAGGAGAAATGTTGAGTGTTGAATGTTGAATGTTGAATGGTCGCTTCGCGATGAGAAAATGAAAATTTTTGAGTGGCGGATTCGCTATCATACGGGGAGATGAGGGTAGCACGGGCGAGGAAGCCATCGCCGAGAGCAAGACGTTGGTAGCGGTGGGCTACGGTATCGCGGAGCAGGGACACCTTAACCTTGCGGCCATTGAGACGGCCACCAACGAGCTGAAGATCGAAACGTACCACCCTACCCCGCTGCTGCGGCTCACTGGTAATAACACCCTGGTACACTATGTCACCCTCAGGCAGGTCAACACGCTCAGCATCGAGATGGTGTGCCATAACAGTGGCTCCAAAGGCCAACACCGCCAGGAGAATGACGAGGCTCTGCACCCGTTGCCAGCGGTGTATGAGCAAAGCAAGGATGAGAAGGACCACCATCACCCCGAGACACGGCCCAAAGGGCAGCGACAGCTCATAAGCGAGGGCTATACCTGCACAAAGAGCGATGCAAACGGGGAAGAGCGGAGCGAGACGCATGAGGTGTTACGTGAATTGTCGTGAAGAAGTGTTTTTACGCGAATTGTTGTGAATTAATCGCGAATTGACGAAAATTATGTTGTTTCATGAATTGCAAAGGAGTGTGTTTTACGCGAATTTCGTGAATTAATCGCGAATTGACGAAAATTATGTTGTTTCATGAATTGCAAAGGAGTGTTTTTACGCGAATTTCGTGAATTAATCGCGAATTGACCGCGAATTTTTGTTATTTATATTTTTGGTAATTAACGGCCAATTTATGATAATTAGCGTAAAAAGGCTCATTCTTGTGATGTTTTTCCTTTTACGCGAATTAATCGCGAATTGACGAAAATAAAATTGTTTCATGGATTGAGAGGGGTTATGGTACAGGATCCATATTTCTGTCAAGTAAGACACATTCGTTTGTTTCTTTGATATAAGCATAGCGCTCACTCTGTAAACTGTTAGCACCGAAGTTAATCAGCAACCCCATAGGTTTCTTCGTTAACCTGAGATAATTGAACAACTGAGCACGGTGGGCAGCATTCAACCCACTAGAAGATTTCAATTCGACGATAACATCGCCTACCAACAAATCCAACCTGTAAAACTGCTCCAACCTATGCTGCTTATAATAACATTGTACCCCTTTCTCACGCTCACATGCTATACCCCGTTCGGACAGTTCCAATTGCATTGCCTCCAGATAGACATGCTCTTGTAATCCCCAACCCAGACAACGATGTACTTCCATCGCTGCCCCTATGATGTTATAGACTATGGACTTGTATTCCTTATGGTTCAACATAAAAGATTAAGATTAGAAGATTATATTTGCGATAATTCGCGGTATATTCACGGTAATTCACGTAGAAAAAGAAAAAAGCGAATTGTCAGGCCGTTGCCAGCACCAACAACTCGCTAAATAATTAATCGAAGTTCTTTCCGTCACTAATTCAATGCTGCGTGAATCCAGTTGTAGAAGCAGCTGATGACACCGAAGGCGACGATGCCAAAGGTGCAGATGGCAAGGGCCAGTTTGGTGTTGCCATCGCTGCGGAAGGTGGGCAACGGGTTATCCGCATCCTTGATGTACATCGCCTTGACGATGAGGAGGTAGTAGTACAAGCTCACTACCGTATTGACCAAAGCGATGAATACAATAAGGTAAGGCAGGAAATTGCCCGTCTGGTGTAGCTCAAGGGCCGACATGAAGACGAAGAATTTCGAGAACATTCCTGCGAAGGGCGGAATACCGGCCAATGAGAAGAGCGCAACGGTCATGAGGAACGACAACTTGGGGTTAGTCTTGTAGAAACCATTGTAAGCGTCCATATCAGTCCTTCCGCCGTTCTTCTGTTCCACGATGCTGATGACGGAGAACACCGCGAGGTTGGCCACCACATACACCAGGATATAATAGACGAGCGAGACCACACCCATACTATTGCCGCCGATAACAGCCAGCATGATATATCCCGCCTGGGAGATGGAGCTAAAGGCCATGAATCGCTTCAGTTCCTTCTGTCGTATGGCGAAGAGGTTGGCCACAGTGATGGAGAGCACGATAACCACATAGAGCAGGTACTGCCAGTAGTGAATCATCGGATGGAACACCTTATAGAGGATGACCATGAGGGTGAACGCTGCAGCACCTTTCGACACGACACTGAGGTAACCCGTCACCACGGTGGGAGCACCTTGATAGGTGTCGGCTGTCCAGAAATGGAAGGGCACGAGGGAAATCTTGAAACCCAGTCCGGAGAAGAAGAACACCAGACCGACGATGGTCATCGGCGTGACACTTATCAGCTCGGCCATATCACGGAAATAGAGCGTTCCCACAGAACCGTAGAGGAACGATATGCCGAAGAGCATCACTCCGCTGGAGAAGGTGGCAGTGAGGATATATTTCGCCGCACCCTCCGCCGAGTCGTTACGGTATTTGTCGAGTGCAACAAGACAGGCCATGGGCACCGATGCCATTTCCAATCCAAGGTAGAACATAAGGAAATGACCTGACGACATCATCATATACATACCCAGGAGCGTCGAGAAAACGAGCATGTAAAACTCGCCCTCGCGTGCGCGACTGTCCTCACGTTTGAGCCACGGACGACTCATGATGATGACGATGAGCGTGGCTGCCGAGAGGATAATCTTCATGACATTAGCCATGGGATAGGCATAGTACATGCCACCGAAGGCCGTGGCCCTGTCGGGCACGAAGAAAGTGAGTCCCAGCTGAATCACCATGAGTACGCACATGAGTGGATTGAACCAAGGCCGGTCGTCCTTCTTAGCCGAGGCGAAGTCAGCAATGAACGCGATGATCAGGATGGCCACAAGTACGGCCTCCGGTATCATATGTAGAAATTGACTGTAATCCATGGGAAAATTAAAAAATTAAAATATTATAAGATTAAAACATTATATTCTCGGGAGTTAAAGGGGGAGTTAAAATGGAAGTTAATTCGCTTCGCTCTTGGAAGTTAAAATGGACATTACTCCTACTTTTACTTTTTTACCCTTTTACTTTTTTACCCTTTTACTTTTTTACCTTTCAACTACCCATGTATGACGTTGAGGATGGGACCGACGGCATCGGTGATGACATTAGAGGCCCAGAGCGGGAAGAGTCCAAGTCCGGCAACGCAGAAGATGAGGCAGCACACAGCGATGCGCTCATCCCATGTGGCATCGGTCAGCTCGAGGTAGTGTTTGTTCTCCACCTGTCCGAAGAGTATCTTTCCAACGACGCGGAGGATATAGACCGCCGTGATGACAATCGATGTACATGCGATGATGGTAGCCACGCGACGCATCACATCGACAGAACCTGCCGCGGTCTCAGCACCGAAGGAGCCCACAAAGATGGTCATCTCAGCGATGAAGCCCGAGAAGCCAGGCAAACCGAGGTTGGCCAGACCGGCGATGACATATCCTACGGAGAGGAACGGCATAATCTTCATCAGACCTGCCAGTTCACGGATGTCGCGGGTGTGCGTACGCCCGTAGATCATACCGATGAGGGCAAAGAAGAGGGCCGTCATCAGACCGTGAGAGAGCATCTGCAGGATGGCACCCGTACACGACACCTTGGTCATCATGAGCAGGGCGAAGAGCACCAGTCCGCAGTGTGACACCGATGAATAAGCATTGATGTATTTGAGGTCGGTCTGCACACAGGCTGAGAAAGCGCCGTACACCACAGAGATGGTGGTGAGAATGATGAAAATCCACGCCAGTTCGTTAGCCGCCTGTGGCAACAGGAACATCGCCACGCGGAAACAGCCGTAGCCTCCCAGTTTCATGAGCACGCCGGCATGAAGCATCGACACCGCTGTAGGCGCCGAGGCATGACCGTCGGGAGACCATGTGTGGAACGGGAACAGGGCACCGAGGACGCCGAAGCCGATGAACACCATTGGGAAGAGCATCTTCTGCAGTGCTACAGGAATAAGGTGTGACGTGGCCGCTATCTCGTTGACGTTCATCGTATGCACGCCCGAATAAGAGCCGTTGAGGAAATAGATGCCCAGGATGCCGATGATGAGCAGTGCCGAGCCACCCATAAGCATCAGCGTCAATTTCATGGCCGCATATTCCTTCTTGCCGCTACCCCATACACCGATGAGCAGGTACATCGGGATAAGCGCCACCTCGTAGAACATGAACATCGTGAAAAGGTCGACGCAGATAAAGAAGCCGAACACACCCGTGGACAACAGCGTGAACCACAAGAAATATTCCTTGGTGAGCGGTTTCAGTTTCCACGAGGCAAAGGTGCCCGTGAAGACGATGATGCTCGAGAGGAGCAGCATGACCACCGATATGCCGTCGACACCGATGGCATACTGGATATTGAGCGGCTTGAACCAGTCGATGCTGTAGGTGTAGAGCATGGCATCGGTAACACCCGCATGACGCTGGCGTATAAAGTCGATGGTCAGATATATCGAGAATGCAAGCAGCAGTGATGAACCTGCCACCATCACGCCACGAACCTGATTAAGGTTTCTTGCCAACCACAGTCCCAAAAGCATCAGGACTGGTATGATTACGAATATTGTCAGTATACTCATTTCGAAAATAATTAGCTAAATCATTAAAGTAGTGCCAGCAATAACAGTGTTAATGCCACGGTGCCGGTGATGAACCAGACAGCATACTGGCGAACGTCGCCACTCTGCCAGCCACGGATGCTCTCGCCCGCCTCGTTTGAACCCCAGGCCATGAAGTTGAACGTGCCGTCTACCACATGACGGTCGAACCACGCGATAGGCTTGGAGATGCAGCGGAAGATGATGCGGTGGGTGACATACTGCCATATCTCATCCTGATAGAACCGTTTATAGGCTGCCTGATGCAGTTTCGGGAATGTCTTCTGCAACTTATCAGCGATAGGCTGACGCTCACCTTTATATATATAGGTGGCCAGGGCTATGCTGATAACGGCTATCACCACGCTGGTGATGGCTACCGATGAGTCGAGGTGGATGTCGTAAGCCTGTCCACTGGCACTCACCAGATGACCGAAGGGGATGAATCCTGCCACGACAGTGATGGCGGCTAGGATGATAAGAGGAATGGTCATCGTCAGCGGTGCCTCGTGCGGTGTGTGATGCTCATGCAGCTCCTTGTTCTCCGTACCCCAGAAGATGCCGTAGTACAGACGGAACATATAGAATGCGGTCATGGCCGCCACGCCCGTCATGATCCAGCCCACCCACGGACTATACTGCATACAAGCCGTTAGAATCTCGTCCTTGGAGAAGAATCCCGAGAACGGCGGTATACCCGCAATAGCCAGACAGGCAATGAGGAAGGTGATATGGGTGATGGGCATGTATTTGCGCAGACCTCCCATGGCCGACATCTCATTGGAGTGAACTGCATGGATGATACATCCCGCGCATAGGAAGAGGCATGCCTTGAACATGGCGTGGGTGAAGAGGTGGAACATCGAAGCCATGTAACCCAGTTGCTGGTGGTTGTCGAGCACTGCCTCATGTCCCGGCAAGCAAACACCGAGAGCCACCATCATGAAAGCTATCTGCGAGATGGTGGAGAAAGCCAGCACACGTTTGATATCGCTCTGCGCACAGGCCACCGCCGCAGCGTAGAACGCCGTGAACACGCCTATCCACACGATGATGCTCAACTGTCCAGGCGCATATTCAATCCACAGCGGGAACATACGGGCCACCTGGAACACACCTGCCACAACCATCGTGGCAGCGTGGATGAGTGCCGACACCGGTGTGGGACCCTCCATAGCATCGGGCAGCCAGATGTGCAACGGGAACATCGCACTCTTGCCGGCACCACCGATGAACATCAGCACCAGTGCTGTGGGAAGGATGAAGCCCGCCGCCGTCATCGCCTTCACAGCATCTACTGGCAAGAAGGGCTGTGCCCCGTCAGCCAGCTGAATGTCGCCGGCGAAGGAGAAGGAGAACGACTCTGTGTAATAGCCGAAGATGAGGATACCGATGAGGAAGAACATATCGGCAAATCGGGTGACGATGAACGCTTTCTTCGATGCCGCCACCGCTGCATGTAACGGGTAGTAGAAGCCGATGAGCAGGTAGGACGACACACCCACCAACTCCCAGAACAGGTACATCTGGAAGATGTTCGTGGCGAGCACCAGTCCGAGCATCGACATTGAGAAGAGGGATAGGAAAGCGTAGTATCGCTGGAATCCCTTCTCGCCGTGCATGTAGCCGAAAGAATAGATATGCACCATGAGACTCACTGTGGAGATGACGATGAGCATGACCACCGAAATGGGGTCGAGCAGGATGCCCAGGTCGAAGTGCAGTTTACCGAGCGGCAGCCACGTGACATTGTAGGGCACGATGGTCTGGTATATCCCTTCCGCCGTGCGTGCCGCCGTGAAATAGTTGAAGGCCGTAAGATACGACACGATGGTGACCACTCCCATGGAAGCGGTACCGATGATACCTGCCGTGCGATGCGACATCTTCATGCCCCACAGTCCGAGGACAATGAAGGAGAGCATGGGCAGCAGCAGTATCAGGATTGTATAACTATAGTCCATGACGCATTATAATTTCATGTTTTCGATGGCGTTAACCTGGTCGCTGTGGAAGCGCCGGTACACATTGATGATGATGGCGATGGCCACGGCCGTTTCCGCTGCGCTCACACCTATGGAGAAGAGCGTAAAGAACATGCCCTCCATCTGGCCAGGGAAGAGCAGACGGTTGAACACCGCGAAGTTCATGTCCACCGCATTGAGAACAAGCTCTACGGAGATGAGCATAGCGATAAGGTTCCTACGGGTGACGAAACCGAACACACCGATAAAGAACAACAACGTGCTGAGCACGAGGAAAAATTCTACGGGGATGATCCCCTGAGCTAAACTATCCAACATATTACTTGTCCTTTCTTGAAATTACGATACCACCGATGATGCATGCCAACAGGAAGAGCGAGATGAACTCGAAGGGCAGCACATACTGATATTTGTCGGCTCCCATGAGCGTAGAGCCTATCTGTTCCATGGTCACCTCCTGATTGGGGATGGCCACCGATTCGACGAACCTGTTTTTGAGCAGCACGACGAAGATGAGCGCCACGCCTACGAGTGCCGCTATGGCACCTGCGAAGAGCCGTGACTTGCTGATGCTCTCGCGCATGCCCTGAAGGTTATGTTTAGACACCAGTTGTATGGCGAAGATATAAAGCATGGTGATGCCACCGGCATACACGCTGATTTGCGCCGCACCGAGGAACGTATAGTCGAGCAGAAAATAGATTCCCGCCACGCCGAAGAGCACAAAGAGCAGGAAGGTGGCTGCCCTCATGATGCGTTTGGTGGTGACGCTGAGCACTGCCGCAGCGAGGATAACCACCGCAAGAATGATGAACATTATAATATTTGCCATTGTATAATCCTCCTGTTATTTTACTCCGGTATTGAATTTTCCTATTTCCAACTCGGCACCACCATCGAGAAGACCGGGCAACGAGCCACCATGGTATTCCTCCTTATCGAGGTGGAGCACCAGCTTATCCTTGGTATAAACCGAGTTTTCAAAATCGTTGGTAAACGCTATTGCATTGAAATTGCAGGCGTTGACGCAGAGTTGGCAGAACATGCACTCACCCAGGTCGTACTGGTAGTCGAGAAGCACGCGCTTTTTCTTTCCCGTCTCCGGGTCCTCACGCATTTCCGACTTGATGACGATGGTGCCGTTGGGGCACGTCTTCTCACACAAGGTACACGCCGTGCAAAGGTACTGTCCGTTCTCGTCGCGGTTGAAGATAAGTCGTCCGCGGTGACGCGCCGCCACATGCAAGCGGGTGTTTCTGTTTTCGGGATACTGTTCGGTAATCTTCGGAGTGAAATACTCCTTCATAGTGACACCGAATCCCGTGAGCAGCGACTTGACCCCTTTCAGGGCCTCACTGAAATATGACTGATTCTTTTCCATTTTCACCAATGTAATCCAAATGCGACGATGACCGTCATGAGAATAAGGTTAAGCAGACTCAGCGGCATGAGGTATTTCCATTCGAGCTTGAGTATCTGGTCGATACGCAGGCGCGGGAAGGTCCACCTAATCCAGAGGAGCACCCACACGAGGAGGAACACCTTGCCAAGGAACCATACAAAGCCCGGGATATAGTCCATCACATGGTTGAAACCATCCAGACCAGCCACATGCAGGGGCATCCATCCTCCGAGGAAGACGGTGGCCGCCACACCGGCGATGACGAACATATTGAGGTATTCAGCCAGATAGAAGAATCCGAAGCCCATACCTGAATATTCAGTATGGTAGCCGGCTGTCAACTCGCTCTCAGCCTCGGCCAAGTCGAACGGGCCGCGGTTTGCCTCGGCATTACCTGCCACAATGAAGATGACAAAAGCTATGATGGCCGGGATATGTCCTTTGAAGATGAGCCATGCATTGCTCTGCGACTCGACGATACCCGACACTTGCATGGTACCCGTGAGGGCCACCGCCGTGATGAGGCACAGGCAGAGGGACATCTCGTAGGAAATCATCTGGACGGCGCCGCGCATGGCCGACACCACACCATATTTATTGTTCGAGCCCCAACCAGCGAGGAAGATGCCAATGACACCGATGGATGAGATGGCCGTGAGCAGGAACACGCCCACGTTGAAATCGAGGATACCCATACCCTTGTTCCACGGCAGGAATGAATAGGTTCCCACAGAGGCGATGAGCACTAGGAATGGAGCTACGAGATAGAGCAACTTGTCGGCCTTGTCGACAAAGAATATCTCTTTTTGCAGCATCTTGAACACATCGGCGAACACCTGCAGCAGTCCCCACTTACCCACACGGGTAGGTCCGAGACGGCATTGGAACCAGGCGCACACCTTACGTTCCATATAGATCAGGATGATGGCAAACACAGCATAAGTAAGCAGTATGGCCACCCCGATGATCACGCATTCGATGAGCGTTGTCCAAAACCCTCCCAAACCGAGGGTGTTGCGCAACAGGTCGTCGAACCATTTTGTTACTACACTAAAATCAAACATGTGTAATATTGATAAAATTAAAATATTATAATATTAAAAGATTAAAATATTAAAAGATTATCTCTGAGATACTATAGTTTATATAGATATTTGAGATTTATCTATCGATATCGGGGATGACATAGTCGAGGGTGGCACCGACGGCGATGAGGTCGGCAATCTTCTCGCCTTGTAGCATCTGGTCCATGGCCGACACGAGAGGCAGGCCCATGGGACGGAACTTCAGTCGGTAGGGCATCTTGTCGCCTCGTGAATCGAGGTAAACACCTATTTCGCCACGTGAGCCCTCGCATGAAGTGTACCACTGTCCTTCGGGCACCTTGATGATGGGTTTCTGCTTGATGTAGAAATCGCCCGCCGGGATGTTGTCGGCCAGTTGCTCGAGGATGCTGACACTCTGTTCCATCTCCTTCATACGTACCATGTAACGTGCGAAGCTATCGCCCTCGGAGAAGGTAATCTGCTGGAAATCAACCTTGTCGTACATGTCGTAGGGATGGTTCTTACGCACATCGTTCTTCCAGCCGGCCGCACGACCCGTACCACCGGTACAGCCATAGGAGATGGCATCTTCCTTGGAGAGCACGCCCACGCCTTCGAAGCGGTTGTGGAGGATGACGTTGCCCGTGAAGATGTCGTTGTACTCCTTGAACATCGGCTTGAGGTATTTACAGAGTTTCTTAACGTTTTCTGCGAAGTTGGGGTCGATATCGTCCTGACATCCGCCGATGCGGTAGTAGTTCTGGATAAGTCGTCCGCCGGTAGTCTCCTCCATGACGTTGAGCACCTGCTCGCGGTCGCGCATGCCATAGATGAAGGCTGTGAGGGCGCCAAGGTCCTGTGCGCAGCATCCGTAGAAGAGCAGGTGGGAGTCGATACGTTGCAACTCGTCCATCATCGTCCGGATGTACTTGATACGGTCGGAGAGTTCGACACCCATGGCCTCTTCGATGACCGAAACCAGCGCGTGGCGGTTCATCATGGCCGAGAGGTAGTCGAGGCGGTCGGTCAGGGCGAGGGCCTGCGGGTAGGTGTAGCTCTCGCACATCTTCTCTATGCCACGGTGGATATATCCGCAGTGGGGATATACCTTGCGTATGGTCTCGCCGTCAAGGATGGTCTGCAGGCGCAGCACACCGTGCGTAGCAGGGTGTTGCGGACCGATGTTGATGACATAGTCGTCGTCGGTGAACAGCTTGTGCCGTATCTGCCGCAGCGTACCGTCGTCGGTGAGTTCATATTCGATGGTGTAGTCGGGCTCCACGTCGTCGGTGAGTGGGAAGTCGTTCTCATCCTTCTTCACATCATAATCCTTGCGGAAGGGGAAGCCCTGGAAATCAGTGCGCAGGTAGAGGCGCCGCATGTCTTTGTGGCCTGTGAACACGATGCCATAGAAATCATAGACCTCGCGTTCGAGCATCTCGGCACCTTTCCACAGGTGGCTGACGGTGGGGATATAGGGGTTTTCACGGTCGTCATTGACCGCCTTTACCGCCATGCGCTCGTGTGTATCGGTATTTTCGAGAATATACACGGCACCGAGGCCCTCCTCACCGAAATCTTCGCCTACGATGGTGACGAGGAAGTCGAAATGACGCTCATTTTTCAGTTTCGCCATTTCCTGGTCGAAACCTTTGATGGGTATGAGTTTAAAATCAAGTTTCATATCACTGTTCCTCCTCCTTGATTTCTTGTTTGAAGTTTTCAGGCACGTCGGTGACGACGATGGGGTCTTCCTTGCGGTTCACGCCACCGAGAAATTTCTCCACCTTCACCTTCCTTTGCAACTGCATCATACCATAGAGGATGGCTTCTGGACGCGGCGGACAGCCCGGTACGAACACATCAACTGGCACGATGCGGTCGATGCCATTCACCACGTGGTAGCTGGCCTTGAACGGTCCACCTGAGATGGCGCAACCACCTACGGCGATGACATATTTAGGTTCAGCCATCTGGTCGTAGAGACGCTTGAACACCGGGGCCATTTTGTTGGTAATGGTACCGGCGCACATGATGAGGTCGGCCTGACGTGGGGAGTTACGTGTTACCTCGAAACCGAAGCGGGCAAAGTCGTAGCGGGCGCATCCCACTGCCATAAACTCGATGCCGCAGCATGACGTGGCAAAGGTGAGCGACCACAGTGAGTTCGCCCTACCCCAGTTGATGAGCTGGTCGAGGGAACCGGTGATAACATTCACCCCACCCTCGTTAAGTTCCTTGACAAGTGCCTCGAGCGATTCGTTGTCTTTGAACTCGTCGTAGGGAATGCCTTTGATTTTAGGATTCTTTATTTCCATTCCAACGCTCCTTTCCGCCATGCATAGGCAAGTCCAAACACAAGAACCAACAAGAAGAATCCGATGCTGACAAGTGCCATGACACCGAATTTCTGTACCACTACCGCCCAGGGGTAGAGGAAGACCGTCTCAACGTCGAACATCAGAAAAAGGATAGCGAAAAGATAATAGCCGATGGACACGGGCAACCATGAGCTGCCGTGAGTCGGTATACCACATTCGAATGGCTCTCCTTTTACTTTGTTGTACGTTCGCGGTCCAAGCAACTTGGCAATGACATAAGCTGCCGCCACCAAGGTGATAGCCGTTAGTATAACGGTAACTAACAAAGTGAAATTCATATAATATTATGGATTTAATATAATCGTATCACAAAAGCGGTTGCAAAGGTAGTAATAAAAATTAAAATATTAAAAGATTAAAAGATTAAAAAACGTATTATTATTAAGATTATAAAATTAAAAGATAAAAAAATAGAGGTTGGGACAGAATTTAACAAACCACCCCTACCCCTCCTTTGGAAAAGGAGGGGAGTAAAGATAACTTCCTGACTCCTCCTAACTCCCAATTATCCAACGTGATAATTGATAAGGCCTTGGATGGGAGCCTGAAGAATGGTTCCCGGAGTGAGCTGCTCCTCACGGAGTGCCTCGTGCCACTGATCTTTGAAATACCAGGCAATGCTACCCACGGCATTCACAAGCAAATCAGGACGTTGGTACTGTGCGACGTTACGCTGCACGAAGGCACGGAAGTTGTTAACCACCAGCTGCTGCAGTTCGGGACAGTCGATGTGTCGGTGGATGAACTTCGCTGCGTGGGCAAGGTAGCGGTTAGGCAGCGGCTGTCGGTACACCTTGTCGATGATGTCGGCGAGGTCCTCTCCTGTATCACTTAAATATTCTTCCTTTATTTCATTGCTAATCAACCCCTTAAACAGTGAGCCGAGAAACAGTTTTCCAAGGACTGCCCCACTGCCCTCGTCGCCGAGGATAAACCCCAGCGGCGGAATATTGGCCACGATATCGGTGCCGTCGTAGAGTCCGGAGTTCGACCCCGTACCGAGGATACAAGCTATGCCTTCGTCATGGCCACAGAGAGCACGGGCCGCTGCCAACAAGTCGCTCTGGGCCTCCACTGCCGCTCTGGGGAAGATTCGCTGAAGCACAGCGATGACCCGAGCCTTCATCTCATCGCGAAGGCCGGCACCATAAAAATGAATTTCGGAAATGGCATCGCCCTCTATTCCCTGCGCACGCAGGGGATAAGCCAGTTCCATCTTGACAATCTGACGGATACGTTCATTGTCTTGGAAAAAGGGGTTAATGCCTTGTGAGCGGATTTCCGCTTTCACTTGTTTGTCTTCAAGAAGTGCCCAATGCGTCTTGGTACTTCCACTATCGGCGATGAGGAGCATATTGAATGATGAATGATGAATGTTGAGTGACGAATTACGAATGGTCGCTTCGCGATGAAGAATGAAGAATTGAGAATGTTGAATTGTGAATTGTTTGTGCAAAAATAACAAAAAAAGAGGAGAAATAGGATTATTGGCTGAAATTGTTTGGATAATTGGGGAAAAATCATGAACTTTGCCTTGATTTTGCATTATCACCGTTATTCACCGATGAAGAACAGGCTATACATACTACTCTTTTTGCTGCTGGGTCTTTGGTCCAGTGCCCATGCCGTGTTGAAGGAGGCCAACCTTGATAATACGCTGTCGATCCTTCGTCTGGAACTGACTAACTATTACCAGGACCAGCAACAGCAGACGGAGGACAGCAAACTGATGCGGCAGATGGTGTTCCGCGAGTTGATGTCGATAGTACGTCGAAGCAACCAGAATGCGCTGATGCTCTATTCGCAGAAGCCCGACTATGTGTTCGACCTCACCTATGCCTGCCATGAAGCCACGGAGATGTACCACAGTTTCCGTCGCACACTGATGCCTTTCCGCAACATCGTCGACAAATATGAGAACGAGATAGCCCGTTATGATAGTCTGGTGACGAGTCTGAACACCATGTCAACACGTATGCTGAGCGAGAAGGCTGCCGTTGACCGCACGGTATGTCTGGCCTTGGCGGTGAATATCAAGCGCACGCTGGAGGAAAACCGCCAAAGCATCAGCGACTATATTCGTTTCTACCATGATACGGAGGAGCGGCTGAAGAATCTGAACGACTATGCCAGCAAACGGTACAACGATATAAAGAACAACATTTTCATCAATGGCGGCGACAACTATTTCAAGATTCTCTCGCAGTTGGGAGCCCGACTGTCGCAGACAAAAGATGCCGTTTCTGAGAAATACGAACCCTACCATCAAGTAAGCTCGCAATGGGACAGTCGCGTCATCATTATCCTGTTTGTGATAGTGTTAGGCTATGCGCTGTTGGCTGTCGCCATCAACTTTGTGATACTACGCTTTCTCCTGCCCAAGCGTTTCCGTACAAAGACATTCATGGCCAAACGCACGTGTATCGCCTTGGCCACGACGGTAATTACATTCGCCATCATCCTGTTCATCGCCCGGCTGACCACCAACCACAACTTCATCATTATGGCAAGCGGTCTGCTGATGCAATACGCTTGGCTGTTGGGTGTGATACTCATCTCGCTGCTACTGCGTGTCGATGCCACACAAATCAAGAGTGCCTTCCGCATCTACATGCCCTTGGTGGTGGTGGGGTTCATTGTCATCACGTTCCGTGTGATACTGATACCCAACGACTTGGTGAACCTGATTTTCCCACCTATCCTGCTACTGTGCATGTTATGGCAATGGAACGTGATACGTCGCCACAACAAAAATATTCCGCGCAGCGACATGTTCTACAGCTATATCTCACTGGCGGTATTCATCGTCTCGGTGATTTCCAGTTGGATGGGTTACACGTTGATGAGCGTACAACTGCTGATATGGTGGATCATGCAGTTGACCTGCATCCTTACCATCACCTGCGTGAGCAAATGGGTGGATGCATACGGCAAGCGTCATGACATGGACAACAAGCCCATCACAAAGTCGTGGTTCTACCACCTGCTCTACCGTGTGCTGCTACCCACCATGGGAGTGCTCTCCATCATCCTGGCCATCTATTGGGCTGCCGACGTATTCAACCTGAGTGACTTGACATGGAAAGTGTTCTCCTATAAGTTCATAAACACGAAGAATTTCAGCATCAGTTTCCTCAACATCGCCATGGTGGTGGTGCTGTGGTTCCTCTTCTCGTTCATTAATCGGGCTTCAAAAGCACTGCTGCGTCATTATTTCGTACAGAAAGACCCGAAGACTGCCGACAGTCGAGTGATGATGGCGAAGAATGTGCTGCAAGTGCTGATCTGGGGCATCTGGTTATTGGTGGCTTTAGGCTTGTGTCATGTCAGTTTCACATGGCTGGTCGTCGTGTCTGGCGGTCTGTCAACGGGTTTGGGTTTCGCTTCTAAAGACATACTCGAAAATATCTACTACGGCATCTCGTTGATGGCAGGACGCATCAAGATAGGCGACTGGATTATGGTCGACGGTGTGCGTGGCAAGGTGAGCAGCATCAGTTATGTGAGTACGATGGTGGAAGCCATCGACGGCTCACAGATAGCTTTCCAAAACAGTCAGCTGTTTACGAAGAACTACAAAAACATGACTCGCAACCATGGTTACGAACTGGACATTCTGGAGGTGGGTGTGGCTTATGGCACTGACATTGCCAAGTGCAAAAAGCTAATTATCGACGCGGTGAGCAAGCTCGACTGCGTAAACAAAAAACGCGGGGTGCGCGTTGTGCTGCGTGAATTCGGTGACAGCAGCGTCAACCTGAAAGTGCTGGTTTGGGTACCCGTAGCCACCCAATATACCAACGACGGAGAAATCCTTGAAACGGTGTACAACACGCTGAACGCCAACAACATCACTATCCCCTTCCCACAGCGCGACTTGCATATTATTAAGGGGTGAAATGGAAGAGGTGAGAGGTGAGAAGTGAGGGGTGAGAGATTAGCTAGAATCTTAGGTTTACTTAGGCATTCTTAGGTTTACTTAGGATATCCTAGGTTTTCTTTAGTTATTTATTCTAGGGTTTCCTTGATTAAAATATAACGCAATGGGGAGAGCCGGATGGCTCTCCCCATAACGTATTGCATTTGATTATAGCTAATTAGAAGCTGTAATAGAGACCGAAGATAATGTTGCGACCATCAAAATCGAGACCCCATGTGTCCACCTTCGTATCGGTATCGTTGTCCTTGACATGTTCATAACCAAGGAAACCAATGTGAGTAACAAAGCTCAGGTGATTAGTCAAGCCAACGGCCACACCCGGTTTGAGACCAAAGGAGATGCCATCGATATCAGCACCGTTACCATAGACATGATCATACTCGAAGCTACCATCAACGAAAGCGCTCACCTTGCCTGACCTGACAAAGGTCCAACGGACATAAGGGTTAACCATCACCGTCTTGGTTCCTTTATTGGCACCTTCCCAACCAAAGGCCACACCAGCAGCCCACTCGTTGTTGAAAGCGTAGCCCACTTCAGGTACGAACTTAAAGGTGGTAACATCTTCGTCGTCACCGTAACTGGTGGAAGCGATACCAACACCACCACCTACATACACTTGCGCATTAGCGCTGATTGCCATCAAGGCAATAGTAAGGGTCATCAAAAACTTTTTCATTTTCTTTTTCCTTTTTAATTATCCTTAAAATCGAGTGCAAAGATAGTGCATTTTAGAAAAACTGAACAAATAATTTTGAGTTTTCTTCCTTTTCCCTTATCTTTGCATGACTTAAATCAAGAGAACGCATACATCGTGAATAAACCTATTTTCATTGCCGGACCCTGCGTTATTGAGTCGGCACAGCTATTGGACGAGGTGGCACGCGAACTGGTGCGCCTGAACGAACATTTCGGCATCGACATTATTTTCAAATCTTCTTTCGACAAAGCCAACCGCACCTCTTTGCATTCTTTCCGAGGACCTGGTCTGGAGCAGGGTCTTCAGCTGTTGGGTGATATCAAGAGCCGTTACGGACTGCGCATCTTGACCGACATTCATGAGAGTTGGCAGGCAAAGGCCGTAGGCGAGGTGTGTGACGTTTTGCAGATACCTGCTTTCCTCTGCCGACAGACCGACCTGTTGGTGTCGGCGGCAAACACCGGATGCATTGTGAACATCAAAAAAGCACAGTTCCTCAGCGGCATGGACATGCGCTATCCTGTGGAGAAAGCCTTGGAATCGGGAGCCCGCGAAGTGTGGCTCACAGAACGCGGTAACTGTTTCGGATACAATAATCTGGTGGTTGACTTCCGCAATATCAGCGATATGCTCTCGTTGGTGCCTACGGTGGTGATGGACTGCACCCACAGCGTGCAACGCCCCGGCGGTGGAGGAGGAAGCACCACGGGCGACCGCCGTTTCGTTCCTTCAATGGCCTTAGCAGCAAAGGCGTTCGGAGCCACCGGCTATTTCTTTGAGGTTCACCCCACGCCTGACGTGGCCAAGAGCGACGGCCCGAACATGCTGCCCCTGAACCAACTTGAAAGTGTCATAGAAAAGATATTAAAATAGGAAAAACCGGGAAAGCCTAAGATAACTTAGGATTATCTGGGAAAACCAAAATACTTAGGAAAACCTGGAAAAAAAACTATTATGGTAAAAAAATCCCCAGGAGCAACGAACATGAGCCATGAGTCGGCAGTGCGCACCTTACATGCGGAAGCACAAGCCATTCTTGACCTCATACCTCAGTTGGATGACCAATTCGAGGCGGCTGTGGAGCTGATATACCAGTGCCAAGGCAAGGTAATTGTAACCGGAGTGGGCAAAAGCGGCAACATCGGTGCCAAGATTGCCGCCACGCTATCGAGCACAGGTACCCCAGCCTTTTACGTCAACCCGTTGGATGTGTATCACGGCGACTTGGGTGTGATTACTCATGACGACGTGGTGTTGGCACTGAGCAACAGTGGACAGACCGACGAGTTACTGCGGTTCATCCCCATGTTGCAACACATGAATGTTCCCATCATCTCAATGACAGGAAACAAATCGTCGTTGCTGGCAAAATTTTCCACTCACCACATCCATGTGGGGGTGGAAAAGGAAGCCTGCCCACTGAACCTCGCACCGACGAGCAGCACCACCGCCGCACTGGCCATGGGTGACGCACTGGCCATCGCATTGATGGAGAAACGGCAGTTCCAACCCATCGACTTTGCACAGTTCCATCCCGGCGGGTCGTTGGGTAAACGATTGCTGACCACTGCTCACGATGTGATGCGCAGTGACGACCTGCCCATTCTGTCGGAAGACATGCACCTGGGCGAGGCTATCATCCTCGTGTCGAAAGGTAAGCTGGGACTGGGAGTGACATTGAGAGACGGCAAGGTGAGCGGTCTGATTACTGACGGCGACATACGACGTGCCATGGAGCGTTGGCAAGCTGAGTTTTTCAACAAGACCGTGAGCGACATCATGACAAGGAAACCGAAATGTGTCTTGCTCGATACCAAAATCAGCCAGATACAAGCTATCATGCAACGCCACAAGATACATAGTGTGTTGGTGACAGATGATGAAGGAAGGCTCCAAGGCGTGGTTGACCACTACTCCTGCATGGTGTGATGGACATTAGACATTGAACATTGAAGATTAAACGTTAAACATTATAGTTACTATAGGGACTATAGAGGCTATAGAGGCTATAGAGACTATTAAAAAGGACTACAGCCCTGAAGAGAAAACTCATATTTCTATTTTTGACGGTTTGGCTTCTGACAGGTGCCGAGGCAAATGGTCAACGTGCTGACAGCATAGTGGTGCAGACACTGCGCCAGGAGGGTGTGCGCTTCAGCCACGACAACAGCGTGACCCTGCTGATGAATGGCCAGGAGAAGTTCGACGATATGTTTAAGGCCATCCGGCAGGCCAAGAGCAGTGTACACCTGGAATACTTCAATTTTCGTAATGATTCCATCGCCTCGCTGCTCTTCGACATCCTTGCCGACAAGGCAAAAGAAGGTGTGGAAGTTCGCGCCCTGTACGATGCTTTCGGTAATTCATCGAACAGTCAACCGCTGAAGAAACACCATATCAGCGACTTACGGGCGCGTGGCATCCAAATCCATGAGTTCGACCCCATCCGCTTCCCGTGGATTAACCATGTGTTTTCGCGCGACCATCGTAAGATAGTGATTATCGATGGTAAGACGGCCTATACCGGGGGTATGAATGTGGCTGATTACTACATCAAAGGCACGGAAGTGGTTGGTGAATGGCGTGATATGCACTGTAGAATTGAAGGCGAAGCGGTGAACGAGTTGCAACGTATTTTCGTTCATGCTTGGAAAAAGGTTACGGGCGAGCAAATCAGCGGCGCTAAGTATTATCGTGGAATATATGGTGCCGACTATATCACAGACCTCAAACCCGACACCACACAGACCAAAGGCACGAAGATGGTGGGTATCATCAACAGGGAACCACGTACTTCGAACAAGATTATCCGTCAGTTTTACATTGCTGCCATTGATGCTGCACGCGACAGCATCAAACTGGTAAACCCATACCTCACCCTGAACCGTCGTTTAAAGAAGAGCCTGCGCAAGGCCGCTGAGCGTGGCGTAAAGGTAGAAATCATGGCCGGCGCAAAGAGCGACATCCCCTTGACTCCCGACTGCATGTTCTACAACCTTCACCAACTGATGAAGCACGGCGTGGAGGTATGGATTTACGAGGGAGGGTTCCACCACACGAAAATTATCATGGTTGACGGTCAGTTATGTACGGTGGGGAGTGCCAACCTGAATGCTCGCAGTCTGAGATGGGACTATGAGGAGAATGCGGTGATTGTAGACTCCTGTACTACAAAGGAGCTGAGTGACATGTTCGACCGCGATAAAAAGCGCAGTTTCAGACTGACTGAAGAAAAATGGGATGAGTGGCGCACCTGCTGGCAGAAATTCCGTGGTTGGTTCGCACATCTGTTAGCACCATTTTTGTAAGATTAAAAAAGGAAGTAAAATAGGAAGTAAAAAGGGAAGTTATAAAAGGAAGTTAAGCACTTCGTGCAGGACAATTGCATAAGATGGAGTAATGTCCATTTTACTTCCGATTTAACTCCTTTTTTAATTCCAATTAAATCTTATTGATATCTACATATCCGTTCATGACGGCATAGACGGTGAGGGCAGAGACACTTTTCATGCCCAGTTTTTCGGTGATGTTTTTCCGGTGTGAGATAACGGTGGTGAGCGCAATGTTCAACCGGTCGGCTATCTCCTTGTTGATACATCCCTGTGCTACGAGAGCCAACACCTCTATCTCACGGTCGGAGAGCCGCGAGGGATTCTCTGTTCCCTCGACATTTTTCACTGGCAGTTGTCCATGTGGATGACCTTGTTGCCCGAGCATGAGAAGTGATTTCACTAGTTTCTCCTCCTGTTGATTGATACACACGGAGTGGAACCCCGCAAGTTGTTTGTCAGCATCGGCAGAGGGTGTGAGCACGATGGTTTTCTTTTTTTGATGGTAGAAGAAAGCCATGTTTTCAAGGACAATGGAGAAATCGACGAAAAAATGGTAGTAGCGGTCGGCTCCCGCCTTTTTAAAATCGTCGAAACTGTTGAACGTATCTATCTGCAGTCCCCTCATGACCGCTGAGAGCAACTGTTTCAGTCCGATGATAGCCAAGGTATTGCTCATGACAACGGCTATTCGTGGCATAGGCCGTGCAGACATATCGTGCTGTTTATCGTTCATAGTTTGACGGTGGATATGTCGATGAGGTTATTGACGATAGCGTAGATGGTGAGACCTGCTGCACTGTGTATCGACAGTTTCTTGGCAATGTTCCGGCGGTGAGTGATGACTGTGTTGATAGCTATGCACAGATGGTCGGCTATCTCCTTGTTCGTCATGCCCTGAACGACACCGACCACCACGTCTTTCTCCCTTTCACTGAGCACTTCTCCCTTGTCAGAATTCTGACCAATCATCCTTGATATTTTCATTGAAACATCATTCTGACGTGTCTGCCGTTCTATCCATCGTATGGCGGGGATGAAGATATGGTCTTCGACATCGGCATGCAGACGCAGCCATTCCTCATTATTGAAAATATCGTATAGTGTAGCCGACAACTGGTTGTTGTGCAAGCCGTCGCTGGGCAAGTATTTGATGATGATGCTTTTCAGTTCGCGCAGTTTCTGGTCGGTCTGTCCATGGTGTTTCGAGAACGTCTCAATATTGTAGTTTGCCATGGGTGTCTTATTCAACAGCGACTCAACATAGGGGAACACCGTACGCTCCTCATATTTCATGTGGGTACGTATGGAATGCGCATATTCATCGTAAAGACGAAGAATGAGACGGGCGAGGTTGTCGTTCTCGTCGAGCGCATCCACCAGTTCCCTCCTGATAAACGGCAGTTGGAAACCGAGAAAATATTCGTGGCTGGCTTTGAGGTACTGCAACAATGTAGGTATCGACAATTTGTCAATCTCGTCGAAATCGCGATACCCATTTATGGTGAAGTTGACAACGGCAAGGAAGGTATAGGTATCCACGTTCTGGGCTTCGCACACCTCTCGCACAGTCTTGTCGCCAAAACCAAGGTTGATGCCGAAACTGCCCAGACTCTGCAGCAGACTATAGTTGTCTTTGATGAGGGATATCATTTTATCCTCAGCCTCATACATCTTTTGGTGTTTCATTCTGGTGAGTTGATGAGTTGATAAGTTGGTAAGTTGACAAGTTCGTGGGTTACCATTTATTATGATGGTGCAAAAATACGAAAAAAATAATAAACCAACAATCATCATTTTTAGGTATTTATCTGTATGCAAATTTTTTACCGATTATTAAGTATTGTGGGGATAACGGAATGAGGGTACTTTTGCAGCCACAAAAAAGTGATGAAAATGAGAAGTAGTATCCGCAAGGCCATGATGATGGCCATTCTATTCATTGGAACATCTGTGGCGTTGGCACAGAGTTCCGCCGGCGACAGTGTAATGACCCACGCCAAGGGAAACCGTCTGAGCGTAGGCGGCTATGGTGAGGTGGCCTACAGTCGTCATTTCTACAGTGACAACATCTACCGTTACAGCAATCCCTCGAAATACAAGGACGACCCCAGCAACGGTCGTTTCGACATCCCCCATGCCGTTATCTATTTAGGTTACGATTTCGGCAAGGGTTGGACTTTCGGCACGGAGATAGAGTTTGAACATACCGGCACGGGCAGTGCCATTGAGTTGGAGACCGACGAAGGTGGTGAGTATGAGCATGAGATAGAGAAAGGCGGCGAGGTGGAACTGGAGCAGTTCTGGTTACAGAAGTCATTCGCCCCGTGGGCCAACCTCAGAATGGGACATATCATCGTGCCCGTAGGTCTGAACAATGCCCATCATGAACCTCTGAACTTTTTCACCGTTTACCGTCCTGAAGGCGAGAACACCATCCTACCGAGCACATGGCACGACACTGGTGTAAGTTTCTGGGGACGTTATGGTGACTGGCGGTACGAGTTGCAGGTGACCGCCGGTCTGAATGCCCTGATGTTCAGCCGCGACAACTGGGTGAAGAACGGCGTGAAGAGCGCTTTCGAGTTCAAACCCGCCAACAAATACGGTTTCTCCGCACGCGTGGACAATTATACCGTTCCCGGTCTGCGCATGGCCGTGAGCACCTATTACGGAAGGGCCATGCATAACACCTCGCCTAATGACATGGAGGGAGAGGGCAAGACCTATGACAAGGTGTCGGGCAATGTGTGGATTGGCTCATTCGACTTTACTTTCAAACGTTTCAATTGGATTGTTCGCGGTCAGGCCGACTACGGCACGCTGAGCGACGCCATCGATGTGAGCAGTGCCAAAAGTCGCCAGCCAAAGAACTCACCTTATAACACGACTCCTGTGGGCAAGGCCGCCACAGCCATTGGCGTGGAGGCTGGATACGATGTGTTTTCGCAGATTTCCAAGTTACATGCCGACAACCAAAAGCTGTACGTCTTCGGACGATATGAATACTACGACAGCTATATCAAGGAGAGCAGTCAACCTTCGTATGACTACACCCAGCGTCAGCGTCTGGCATTCGGTGTGAACTACTACCCCATCCCGCAGATAGCCATCAAGGCTGAATACTCGAACAGGATTTTCAAGGATCAGTATAACAATGAGCCCTCACTGAACATCGGCATCGCCTATGAAGGGTTCTTTCTCTAAAGAGGTGAGGGGTGAGAGGTGAGGAGTGAGAAGTGGGAGGTGAGAAGTCGTAATAACGAAATAACGTAATAACGTAATTACAATAAAAATAAAAGCAATGAAAAAGATTTTTAAGTTTGCGCTGCTAAGCGCAGCGGCATTCACCCTTTCTATGGGTTTTACGGCATGCGGTGACGATGATGACGATAATGGCGGCGGTGGCGGCAACGTCACTACTGACCAACTGAAAACCGCCACTGAGGCATATCTCGACAATGTAGTGTATCCCATCTATAGCAACCTGGCCAACAAAGCCGACGACCTGTATAATAAGATTGCCGCACTGAAGACGAAGCTGAAAGGCGGCAACAAAGCCACACAGTCGGAGATTGACAATATCTGCGCCGACTACAAGAACGCCCGTGACTGGTGGGAGAAGAGCGAAGCCTTCCTCTTTGGTGCCGCCAGCGACTTCGATATTGACCCACACATCGACACTTGGCCCCTTGACCTGCCTGTGCTCGCCGAAGACTTGAAAGACAACAACAAGATTGCCCGTCTCGACGGCACCGACGGTATCACCTGGGCACGCACAGCAGGTAACCTTACACCGGAAAACCTCGGTTTCCACGGCATCGAGTTCATTTTCTTCCGCAACGGCAAAAACCGCAACGTAGATATCTTCAATAACGATGCTACCGAAGATGACGAGAACTTCAAAGGACTGGCCGTGACAGGACTGGAAGAGGTGATTTTTGCCACTGCTGTGGCCGGTGACCTGCGCGACAAGTGCTTCCAGCTGGAAGTTTCGTGGCTGGGCAACAAAGCCAAGGCGGCGCACATCACCCGCATCAACGAATGCAAGCAAGAAAATGCCGATGAGTTCAAGACCACCGTGGCCAAAAACGGTTTGAGCTATGGCGAGAACCTCGCCCGCGCCACCGCAAGCAGTTCATATTCCAGCTGGTGGAAAGTGCTGGAAGAAATTTTCGTGGGTGGATGTTCTAACATCTGTGCCGAAGTGGCCGACCAGAAGATGGGACAAGCCTACCGTGCCGCCACCAGTTCGTCGCCCACCTATCATGAAGGTGAAGACGGTGAGCAGGAGGAAGACGACCCCAACTACATCGAGTCGCCCTACAGTCACAACTCATTCACAGACTTCAAGGGTAACATCTTGAGCATCAAGTTCACGCTCTATGGCAATACCGATGCTAATGCCTCGACATGGTCAAAGAACAGCATCATGGCATACCTGTCGGACAACTATCCCAGTCTGGCCGGTACACTGAACAACAAACTGAATGCCGCCATCGCCTCGCTCGATGCCTGTCTGAACAGCGGCAAGGCATTCGTGGAAAATCCTGGAGCCACCTGCGTGGGAGCAGCCATGGACGCCATCGGCGAACTGGACGATGCACTGAACAGCACCATTAACACCATACTGAAAGCAGACTGACTATAATCACTCATCTTGGAGATAAAGCGTGAAGTTGTGCCATGATACGATGGCACAACTTCACCCGTTCAAGAAAAGGAAATAACAAACACAACTATTTATGAAAAAGAATCTATTATCTAAAACACTGATGCTCTGCATTTTAGGTGCATTTTCCCTGACTGGTTGCGAGGACAAGGATGACATCAACGACTCCGAGAATCCCGAAACGGGCGAAATCAGTACCACCGATGAGGCAGACTACCGCTATGTAGGTAAGGCCACGAAAGGCTTCAAGGCCGAAGAGTGGTATCCCGGCGGTGAGCTGGGCACTACGGAGAGTACTGCCGCCCACAGCTATGAGGTGGAGACGGAAGCCATTACACGAGCCGGACTGTTTAATGCCTTCAAGAAAGGCGAATTGCTCTTTGAACATGACTTCACCCAGATCAGCACTGCCGACTTCGGCGGTCTGGGGCCCGCCTATGTGCGCACATCGTGCATCCACTGCCATCCCGGCTACGGCCACGGCAAGCGCGTGAGCAGCTACAATGCAGACTTCCGTGGCAATGGTTACCTGTTGGTGGTTTACCATCCTGTAGACGGCGACAACAGCGATGACGGTCCGTATATATCGGAAGTGACAGGTATGCCACAGACACGTGCCATCAGTCCTTTCCTACCACCCATCGACGAGGGAGGCATACATCTGAGTTGGGAGAAGGTGACCGCCATGGAAAGCGGTCTGCCCATGCAGTTCCCCGACGGTGAGGCCTACGAGTTGATTTATCCTGAACTGTCCATCGACATCGCTGCCTTCAACACCAATCCGAAACCGTCGAACCTGGCCTTCCGCCTGGAGAGCACCATTGGTCTGTACGGCACCGGACTGCTCGATGCCATTCCCGAAGACTCACTGAAAAAACAATACATGGCCGAGGCACCGTATGTGGAACTGAATCCTAATTTCTGGGACAAAGACGCCAACGACTGGGCTGCCGGAGCATGGTACACCCTTGCCGACGGCACAAAGAAAATCAAACGATTCACCTATGCCATGACACGCGCCTCGCTCCAGGACGGTGCCGGTGCCAATGCCATGTGGAACATCCCCAACGTGAGCCGCAGTGACCGACCCTATCTCTATACCACCGATGCATGGGCAAAGGCCATGTCGGAGAATCCCGACGTAATAGCCGCCATCAAGGCCGACCCCACCTCACCCTATTACTATGATGGTACCGATGCCGGCATTGCCGAAGCCGTGAGGGTCTTGCTGTCGCCGAAGACCAACCAGTTCGATAATCCCTACCATAACTTCAAGCCCGAGATGACCGACCAGAATTTCTGGCAGTATATGGTTTGGCACCGCGGTTTGGCTGTTCCCCGTGCCCGTGACCTGAACGACGCAGAAGTACAACGCGGCAAGGAAGTGTTCACGCAGATAGGATGCGCCACATGCCACCGTCCGAAGTGGACCACAGGCAATGACGACTACTGGGCACCCGCTATGGTAACCTCGAACAACCTGTCATTGCCCACCTATCCCAAGCAGGTGATTTATCCTTACACCGACATGCTGCAGCACCGTCTGTATATGAAGAACGGCATCCACGGTAGTTGGTGCCGGACGACACCCCTGTGGGGACGTGGTCTGTCGTTGGTGAACACCGGTGCTGACGACCGACTGCACGACTGCCGCGCCCGTAATGAGATAGAAGCTATCATGTGGCACGCCTACAGCAAGAAGAGCGATGCCTATGCCATCACAGAACGGTTCTTCTATCTGCCCAAGGCCGACCGCGACGCCGTGGTGAAGTTTTTGAGGTCGATATAAGATACCCACCCCCGGCCCCTCCCCAAGGGAGGGGAGAAGAGATACCCACCCCGACCCTCCCAAAGGGAGGGGAGACCAAGCGGTGAAGGGAGGGTGTTCTGTGTCGAGCACCCTCCCTTTGGGAGGGATGGGGTGGGTTTTTATTATTTTTACATACGAAAAGGAGTGGTGCTTACGTTATTATAACACGACAATGACATGATATGAAGAAAGCGTTGGGATTCATCTATATTCTGTTGCTGGTGGTGATGGCCGCCGCCACCATCGTGGAGCAATACAAGGGTACCACCTTTGTAGGTGTCCACATCTACGGTTCATGGTGGTTCTGTCTGTTGTGGGCCTTGCTCACCGCCTTTAGCATAGCATGGATTATCCGCCGAAGGATGCGCCGCTGGTCATTGTTGCTACTCCATGGCTCTTTCATCGTTATCTTGGCAGGCGCGTTATTAACGCATCTCACCGCTCGTCGGGGTATACTTCACCTGCGTCAGGGCGAAGAAAGTGCGCAATATGCCGACACGGAGATGAAACTGCAGTCTTTACCCTTTACCCTTCGACTGGACTCTTTTGAGGTGCAATACCACGAAGGGACGGCCAGTGCGATGGATTATGTGTCGAGGGTGACCGTTAAAGACGAAGACAGCGAAGAGGCACATATCATTTCCATGAACAGCATCCTCTCGCATAACGGTGTTCGACTATACCAGAATTCTTACGACATGGACGGTCGTGGCAGTGTTTTCTCTGTGAACAGTGACCCGTGGGGCATACCTACGACCTATTTAGGTTACGCCCTACTCTTTTTCTCGTTGCTGTTTATGCTGGTCGACCCTAAGGGAGCCTTTCGTCGTCTGTTACGCGACCCATTGCTCAAGAAAGGCACTTTCGTTTTGGCACTGGCGTTGTTACCCCTGCACAATGTTTTTGGCGAGACAAAAGAGACACCCCCCACGCTCAACCGTGCATTGGCCGACAAGATGGGGCATCTGCTGGTGAATTATAACGACCGCATCTGTCCGCTGCAGACCTTCGCCATCGACTTCACGAAGAAACTATGTGGCAAGAAGAGTTACAAAGGACTAAGTGCCGAGCAAGTATTGAGCGGGTGGCTCTTCTATGGTGAAGAATGGAACAAAGAGCCGATGCTGAAGGTGAAAGGAGGCGAACTGCTGAAGAAATTGGGAATGGACAGCCCGTTGAGCCTGAACAGCCTGTTCAACGCCACACAAGGCTATAAGCTTGGTCCTTTGGTGAGCGAGTCTCACTATGGTGTAGAGGACGCCCTGCACAAGCAAGCCCGACAACTAGACGACAAACTGATGCTCATCATGGAACTGCGCCAAGGGGTGTTGTTGAAGCTCTTTCCCTACACCGACTTGCACGGCACCTATTGGTATGCTCCCACCGACAGCATTCCTGACACAGTGGAGAGCGAACACAAGAAATACATCACCGAGGTATTCTCGCGACTGTACCAAGATGTGTTGGACGGCAATGAAAGTCGAGTAGGACAATATTTCGACAAGATGGGCGAATACCAGCGCATGAGTGGTGGCACAAGCATTCCCAGTAACACCCGTATTCGTGCCGAGCGGCTCTATAACAGCATTCCCTTTGCTACTGTCCTCTTCATGGTGTGCCTGACAATGGGATTTCTGACCATGGGCTATTTCATGCGAAGGTTGGTAAGAAATACCCACCCCCTACCCCTCCCCAAGGGAGGGGAGAAGGGAGAACCCCTAAAGGGAGGGGAAAAGAGAGGGAAGCTATTCCTTCGGCTTTGTGTAGGGGTGATGGTAATATGTTTCCTGGCCTTGACACTTTGTTTGGTCCTACGTTGGATTATCCGTGGCACCGTACCCATGGGCAATGGCTATGAGACGATGTTGTTGATGTCTTGGCTCATCCTCTTGGCTTCGATGGTGGCCTATCGTCGGTTCCGTATCGTGCTCACCTTCGGATTCCTATTGGCAGGCTTCTTCCTGTTGGTGGCGCACATCAGTGATATGGATCCGCAGATCGCCCACCTCATGCCAGTGTTGCAGTCGCCTTTGCTAAGCATCCACGTGAGTATCATCATGATGTCGTATGCCCTGCTGTCGCTCACCTTTATCTGTGGATTGACGGCTGTGGCACTGCGGTTGCTGAATAAAAACAAGGAACAGCGCAACGAGCAGTTGGTATCATTGGCCTTGTTGAGCAAATTGTTCCTTCATCCCGCCATGACCGCCCTGGGACTGGGTATCTTCATCGGTGCCATCTGGGCCAATGTCAGTTGGGGACAGTATTGGAGTTGGGACCCAAAAGAGACATGGGCACTGATTACGTTCATGATTTATGCCATAGCCTTGCACGAACGCTCATTGCCCATCTTCCGCTGTCCGATGGTTTTCCACCTGTATATGGTGCTGGACTTCCTCAGCATCCTGATGACCTACTTCGGAGTGAACTACCTGTTGGGCGGCATGCACTCGTATGCGTAGGGGGGACCCCTAAAAGCCACCCTGGCCCTCCCAAAGGGAGGGTATGGTAGAAGATGAGAAATTATGAGGGGAAACCGCTTAATGGTATAAAAAGCGATTTGGAGAAAAATCTAAATTATACTTCGTAGGATGAACCGTCGAAGCAGTGGGTGCAGACACGTTCCTTGGGGATGCCGATGGAAGCGATAAGATTCTCGAGTTTGGCAAACTTAAGGGAAGAAAGACCAAGACGACGGGCTATCTCCTCCACCATACGCTGATATTCGGGTGAGTCAGTGGTGGCATATTTGTCAAGATTTTTCTCACCATCACCTTCCAGGTCTTTAATGACCTGCCGGGTAATCAGTTCGAGGTCACTCTTCGACGTGGTGAAGTTAATGAACGGACATCCGTAGACCAACGGCGGACAAGAGATACGGGCATGCACCTCTTTCGCTCCATAGTCGAAGAACGTCTTCACATTGTCGCGCAACTGGGTGCCGCGCACGATGGAATCGTCGCAGAATACCACACGTTTCCCATTTAGTATGGCACGGTTGGGGATGAGTTTCATCTTTGCCACCAACCGACGGCGTGACTGGTTCTCCGGCGTGAAACTTCTCGGCCAAGTGGGAGTGTATTTCAGCACCGCCCTCTTGTAGGGTATCTTCGCACCCTCGGCATAGCCCAATGCCATACCCACGCCTGAATCGGGAATGCCGCAAACACAGTCGGCCTCAGTATGGTCTTCGCGCCCCATCAACTCACCGTTTTTCTCACGCATATATTCCACGTTGACACCCTCGTAGTCGCTGGAAGGGAAGCCATAATAGACCCAGAGGAATGCACATATCTGACATTTGGAGAACGGTTGTTGGAGCACCTCCACCCCATCGGCCGTGAGGCGCACAATCTCACCCGGCCCCACGTCGCGCACCGTCTCATAGTCGAGGTTGGGGAAGGCAGACGTTTCGGATGTGGCTGCGTAGGCCCCTTCTTTCTTTCCGATGATGATGGGCGTTCGTCCAAGGAAATCACGGGCGGCAATGATGCCATCCTCTGTGAGCACCAACATGGAGCACGACCCTTTTACCTTCTTATAGACATTGTTGATGCCTTCGACGAAGGTCTTGCCCATATTGATGAGCATGGCCACCAGTTCCGTCTGGTTGATGTTGTTGGCCGACATCTCGCTGAAATGCATCCTCTCCTCAAGCAGTTCCTTCGCTATCTCGCGCACATTGTTGATTTTAGCCACGGTGACCACGGCATAACGGCCAAGGTGAGAATTGACAATGATGGGTTGCGGGTCGGTATCGCTGATGACCCCGATGCCCTGCGGTCCAATGAAATGATCCAGTTCATCCTCAAATTTCGACCTGAAGTAATTGCGTTCCAAGCTATGGATGGAACGGAAGAACCCCATTTCCTTGTCGAAGGTGACCATTCCCGCACGTTTCGTTCCGAGGTGCGAATTATAGTCAGTTCCGTAAAACAAATCGTTTACACAATCTTTCTTAGCGATGGTACCAAAGAAGCCGCCCATAATGTAAAGTTGTAATGAAAATTCAGCACATCTTTTCTGATGTGTTGGATTGAGAGTGCAAAATTACGCTTTTTCCAAGGAATATGCAAGAAGAACACCCTTGATTTAAATCAAAAACTTTTCAGTCCTTTCCCTTTGACTTTTCGGATAAATGGTGTAATTTTGCAAAATAATACCAAGTATTCACTATTTGTTAGAAGAACAACCAACATTATATGAAAAGAACAACAACCGTTTTGGTTCTCCTGCTCGTTGCGCTCAGCATCATGGCAGGCCCTATCACACCTCAAAAAGCTGCATCACGAATGCGGGCCTTCATGAGTCAACAGGCTTGGTTCAAAGGCGCGCCAGTACTGGCTTATGAGGCCACCCGTGCCGATGGAGAAGGCTGTTATTACTATATCTATACGCCCGAACAATCGGAAGGATTCGTCATCGTATCAGGTGACGACCGAACGGAGAGTATACTCGGATATTGCGACAAAGGCGTATTCAACGCCGAACGGATGCCTGTGAATATGGTTTCTTGGCTGCGTACATACCAAAAAGCGATGGACCAGATGGACAAGGAACAGACAACTACGTCCTCGTACACGCCCTCGAGTGAGGTAGTTCCCATGTTAATGACCACCCGATGGAACCAGGACTACCCCTATAACATGTTCTGCCCCGAAAATTGCCCTACTGGCTGTGTAGCTACTGCCCTGGCTCAGGTAATGTATTACTACCGATGGCCTCAGGATGCAACGGCACCAATTTCCGGCTATACCAGCTACAGTAACCATTATGAAAGAGAGGAACTTCCCGCCACCACTTTCGCATGGGACAAGATGCGCAACAGCTATGGAAACGGCAGCTCACAGGAGAGCCGTGAAGCGGTGGCTCGATTGATGGAATACGTCGGTCAGGCATTAGAAATGGACTATACGCCCTCGGGTAGCGGCGCACAAACTTATTATATCCCCTGGGCAATCAGCAATTACTTTGGATATAGCAACTCAGCCTGGGTGGTCGAACGCTATAACTATTCCATGGGCGAATGGGACGAGCTGCTGTTGTCGGAGTTGCGAGAAAATCGCCCAGTGATATATACCGGCTTCACCTGCAATTGGGAAGGTCATGCCTTTGTATGTGACGGTTACGACGGCAATGGTATGTTCCACATCAACTGGGGATGGGGAGGATATTGCGACGGCTATTACCGTATCTCACTGCTCGATCCCGACGGGAGCGGCATCGGCGGCAGCAGCACATCGGACCGCTTCAACGTGAGTCAGTCAGCTATCATCGGATTGAATCCCGAGACTGTGGAAATAAGCATGCCCATCATACGTACACTAAGTGCCATGGAACGTCCGAGCGTGGAGAAGGCAACGGTGACACGTGAGAATAGTGACCAAGACTTCACCAACATAGGTATCCTTCAATGGATTACCAACAGTACAGGACAGGGCTATTTCTCTTCTGCGGGATTTGGACTGTTCCAAGGCGACGAGCTGTTGGAGGTGCTCTCCAGCCAATCCACACGAATATGGCCCACACAAATCATCGAATCGTCAAGCAACGTGTCATTCGGTGCCAATATGAGCGACGGTGACTATGAGATATGCCCCATCAGCAAACATTTAGATACAGACCAATGGATGAAAGACCGGGGAGCAGACCGCCATTTCATACGTGCTCATATCTCCGGCAACGAACTGACTCTCACTCCCGTGCCCCTGGCCGATTTCCAAGTGAACGAAGTACGACTCAGCGGTAACAAGATGTCAGTAAACCTGACCAACCCGCATGAAGAATTCAATGGTTACGTCAAACTCTATACCGACGAACAGACCATAGCGGAGGAACCTGTGGCCATCGCAGCAGGCGAGACAACGAACATCTATTTCTACATATCTAATGACAAACCTCTGCAAGAGTCCGACATCTTCTACCTGAGCGTTGACTATTATGACGACCATTTCTTCTATAGCAACGGCACGAACGAAGGGGCAGAACTGGAGAATGAGATAGAGATAAAGAACATGACGGAGGAGGATGGCAACCATATTGTCTATGGCGGTAAAATCTATTACGATATCCATGTCAGCAACGTTGGCACCGGCACCTACCATTATACCCTTGATATCGGTCTGCGCGACATAGCACGCGACAAGTTCAACAGCAATCAACGGTTCATCGCCGACATCGCACCGGGTGAGACCCTCACCATCCCGATGCAGGCAACCATCGCCAGGAATATGTTCGGCAAAAACTTCCAGATAGAGATGAAGCACAAGGCTGGCAAGGAGACTGTGATGACAGTAAGCCCATTGTTCACATGTAACAAAGGAGCTGTTATCTGGTCGGCAGATGGTGAGATGAGTACCCTTGCCGCGGCAGCAAACCTCACGGTTCCAGAGAACGCCGTTGCCGCCGAATTGAGTTTCGCTTATACAAAGAACGTCATTGCCAACAGCAACCCCAACACCATCTACCTGCTCGGCGAAGAAGTGCCAGCCGGTTTGGCGGGCCATAATGTGGTGAGCGGTCAGGGCAAGACCGGCAAGTTGGAGTTCTGGGACGGTTACCCCTATTTCATACCCTCCACCATCCAAACTGATGCCATCTATTACCACCGTACCATGGAACCGGAGGCTTCGGGATGGACAACCTTGATGCTACCATTCGCCCCCACTAACGTGAGAACTGCAGATGGAGAATCGGTTACATGGTCCCGTTCTGCTGACACGGCCAGCAGTTTTTACCTGCTGTGTCCTGTAGCCATTAACGAGGAAGGCGTCACCTTAGATTATGCCCAGGAACTGGATGCACATCATCCCTACTTCATGCTGGGGAGCGATGCTTATACCGGCACCGAACTGGTTTTTGCTACACAGACGAAATCCACCATATCGCCCACAAACGACAGCGACTACCGTTATATGTTAGATGCATCTAACACTTTCCTGGGCACATATAAGGAAGAGTACGCCGGAACAGTTTATGTAGCCGATGGCTCACAGATGGTTTATCATAGTTCTCCCACCTCAGTTCAACCCTTCCGAGCATACCTCAGTTCCTCACTCGACATGAGCGTTTTACCGCTGCTTCTCCCCTTCGGTCAGAACACAGGCATAGCCACAGTGGACAGTAATAGAGAGGAACACGAAGGTTACATCTACAACCTGCAAGGCCAACGGGTGGGCCATGCTGTCGACCTGCCCTCACTGCCCAGAGGATTATATATCATCAACGGAAAGAAAATAACCCATTAAGAAAACAAACATATAAAACGATTCGCCACCATTATGACCGTGTGGGGCGCAATAATGTTTGTAAGCTATCTCGATACAATCTTCAAGTAAAAAGGAAGTTTTATAGGAGGGAGTAAAAAGGGAAGTCAAGCACTTCGTGCTGGACAATAGTCTTAAAGAGTAAAAGGGTAAAAAGGTAAAAAAGGGGGAGAGGAATGTCCATTTTAACTCCCACTTTAACTTCCATGAGCGAAGTGAATTTACTTCATTTTTAACTCCCCATTCAACTCCCTATCATAAGATAAACCGCAGGGTGGTTTGCGAGGAAGAAATATCTAACTGCACTTGCGCTCCTACTATCATGGGAAAATTGTTAAGGTGGGCATGACCGACAGGAAAATCGAAGCATACCGGCAAATCGGGATATTTTCTAAGGAACGTGCTAAGCATGTGGTACATATCGTCAAAACCTTGGTCGGGTTTCTTGTATTTTGCGAATTTTCCCACGATGAGTCCTTTCAGTCGTCCCAACACACCTCGTAATTCGAGCATGTGCAACATACGGGCGACATGTGACATATTCTCACCTGTATCTTCAATGAACAAAATGGCGTCTTCGATATCGAGGATGTCAAAAGGAGAGCCAGCAAGACCGCCGTACACCGACATGTTACCCCCCACGAGTGTTCCCGTGGTCGATCCCCTGTGGTTATAGGGATGAGCCGGCACACGGTAAACAGGCATCTTGCCGAAGAGGATGTCATGGACAGCACGGCTCACCGTGTCCTCTGCCTGTTCATAACCCAACGCCTCGCACATGCTGCCGTGGATTGACATCACACCGGCACGCGCCTCTGCACACAATAACGCCGTGACATCACTGAAGCCGATAATCCACTTCGGATAACGTGCGAATGAATCGACGGGCAATTCGGCCAATACTTGAGGAGCGCCATCACCTCCACGCGTGGCGATGATGGCCTTGATAGCAGGGTTGCGCAGTGCCCACAACAAGTCATCACGCCGTTGCTGGGGCGTTCCTGCATAGCCGTGCCACGACTTGAGCACATTGGGAGCAGCCACTGGAACCAGTCCCCATTTTCTCAGGGCACGGCTTCCTGCGTCGACCATATCTTGCGTAGCCTCGCTCGACGGTGAGATGATGGCCACCGTATCACCAGGCACAAGAAAAGGCGGCACGACAAATCCGTCAGCCGCCTGTAGTATAGCTGTCCATATAGAGACAAAGCAAAGAAAGAGCCATCTCTTCATGGCTATTGAGTTTGTGAATTCTTAAATATGTGAGTTTATTGAACCCGCTCATAAAGAGCCTGAAGTTGTCGAGATGTGTCGCGGTAGGCCGATGCATCCACATCCACGTCGAGCGACCGTCCACCAGACATACCAATACGCATGCGACGGGCATGAGCAATACGTTCCAATTCAGAGCGGTCCACACGATAAGTGCTGTATGAATAATAGACTTTACCCTGCTGTGAGAACTGTCCATTGGCCATGGCCGTATATTTGAGGACATCCTTCTCACCCACCTTCAGGAGCAGTTTATCACCGGCATTCACCTGTGTGATAGGTTGTGTGCTTTTGATGCCCACAGTGAGGTAATAAGCTTTCTGCTTTCCTTCAATCTTCACGGAATAACCGATATACACCAGCGGGCTCTTTCCCTGCGGGGTAAGAACCGCCGATTTGGTGGACACCACACGTTTACCATCCCTCTTCTCATCCATGAGAATCTGGGAAAAGGCAGCAACGGTAATAAACACGGTCAATATGGTCAGAATAAACCTTTTCATCTGTTTTTCAACAACTATTTTTCGTTATAATCAAGGTTATAACGACGAACGTCGGGAATTATTGCCTTAGTAATTCGTTAAATGGCGTTAAGTTAATTTTAAAAATGATAGACTATATATGAAAAACGGCTATCTTTGCATGAAAAAAAAACCATGAACATACTTGAAGCAATTGAGCAGCGGCACAGCGTGCGGCGTTATGAGGATCGAGAAATAGAGCCGGAAAAGATACGCGCGTTACAGCAGATAGTGAACGAGTGCAACCACAACACGGGAATGCACATACAGATGGTAATCAACGACCCAAAGGCATTTGACAGCCGATTGGCGCACTATGGTCGCTTCTCGGGCGTGCGGAACTATTTCGTAATAGCAGGCAAGAAAGCGAAAGACCTTGAGGAGAAAAGTGGCTATTACGGCGAGCGAATAGTACTTGAAGCCCAGATGATGGGACTGAACACCTGCTGGGTGGCACTGACCTTCAGAAAGAATCCTGAAGTGTACAACCTGGTTCCTGGCGAGAAGTTAGTCTGTGTGATTGCTTTCGGCTATGGAAAGACTAAAGGGGTAAGCCACAAAATAAAACCCCGTGCTGAGGTGATGCAATGTGAGGGCATACCCCCCGAATGGTTCATACAAGGAGTGGACGCCGCCCTGTTGGCTCCCACGGCACTGAATCAACAAAAATTCCGCTTCATCCTGCGCAAGGGTGAGGTGAGACTGCGCAAGGGATTCGGTTTTTGGACCAAGGTGGACTTAGGCATCGTGAAATACCATTTTGAAGTGGCCAGCGGGAGAAAGGTAAACAGATAAATAACAACAGATTACACGGATTTTAACGATTGAGCAGGTTGGCCCAAATCTGTTAAAATCCGTGCAATCCGTTGAAATAAAAGAATCTTACTATTTTGCGTAGGCCACGGAGCGCGTTTCGCGGATGACGGTAATCTTTACCTGTCCTGGATAAGTCATTTCCGTTTGTATCTTGTTGGCAATTTCGCCAGAAAGTGCCTCTGTCTGCTTGTCGTCCATCTTGTCGGCACCCACAATCACACGCAACTCACGTCCCGCCTGGATGGCATAGGTCTTGGTTACTCCTGGATAGCTCATGGCGATAGCTTCGAGGTCATTCAGTCGTTTAATATATGCTTCGACAATCTCACGACGGGCACCGGGACGGGCACCCGAGATGGCGTCGCACACCTGTACGATGGGTGCCAGCAATGTATTCATCTCCAACTCATCGTGGTGGGCACCGATAGCATTGCAAATATCAGGTTTCTCCTTATACTTCTCAGCAATCTTCGCGCCGTAGAGGGCATGGGGCAACTCACTCTCCTCATCAGGCACCTTGCCGATGTCGTGAAGCAGACCGGCACGTTTGGCTTTCTTCGGGTTCAACCCAAGTTCGGAAGCCATAACGGCACAGAGATTGGCTGTCTCACGAGCATGCTGCAAGAGATTCTGTCCATACGACGAACGATATTTCATCTTACCCACGATACGTACCAGTTCGGGATGCAGACCATGAATACCCAAGTCGATGGCCGTGCGCTTGCCCGTCTCCACCACCTCATTCTCGATTTGTTTGCGTACCTTAGCCACCACCTCTTCGATGCGGGCGGGGTGGATACGTCCGTCAGCAACCAACTGGTGCAGAGCCAAACGGCATATCTCTCGGCGTATAGGGTCAAAGGCAGAGATAACGATGGCCTCAGGGGTATCATCTACAACAATTTCCACACCTGTGGCAGCCTCGAGTGCACGAATATTTCGGCCTTCACGACCGATGATACGTCCTTTCACCTCATCGTTGTCAATATGGAATACCGATACCGAGTTTTCGATGGCCGTTTCCGTAGCCACACGTTGGATGGTCTGGATAACGATTTTCTTGGCTTGTGCATTGGCGTTGAGCTTGGCCTCGTCCATGATTTCATTGATGTAAGACGCAGCGTCCATCTTCGCCTCATCCTTGAGGCTCTCCACCAAACGGTTCTTGGCCTCCTCAGCACTCAGTCCCGACAGTTCCTCGAGTTTCTCACGTTCTTTAATCTGCATCTTGTCAAGCTCCTCTTTCTTAAGCTGGAGCACCTTTTTCTCGTTCTCGAAACGCTGTTGAGCCTGTTCAATCTCCTGTTTTTTCCTGCCCAGCTCTTCCTGACGTTGGTTGAGCGAGATTTCCCTTTGTTTGAGACGGTTTTCCCCTTGTTGAATCTTTTGCGTGCGCTGTTGCACTTCTTTTTCAAGTTCCGCCTTTTTATTGAGGAATTTCTCTTTTACTTGAAGTTCTTTCTTCTCTTTGAGAACTTGGGCTTCTTTTTCAGCCGCCTCCATTTTCTCATTGTATTGTCCTTTGAGAACATACCTGAATATAGAGTATCCGGACACTCCTCCGATGAGGAGTGCCGCCACTGCTGCAATGATAGATAATAACATTTGACTTATAGTTTGATGATTAAAAATATTCTCTGCCTGTTCATGAAGACAATGCTTCTTCTATTTCAGCGGTAATGTCGGCGAGAATATCTTTCAGGGAGTCCACCTCTTTACGTTCATGCTCGCGCTCGAACTTGATAGCAATATCGAGCAATGACATATAGAGTATAGTTTGCAAATCATAACGCCTGTCGTATTTATTAGCGTAGGTGTTCACCGTATCACTAATCATCTTAGCAGCACGCCTATACATTTCCTCCTCCTCGGGCATAATGATGACCGGGATCTCGGTATTATAGACGTGCAGTCGTATTCTGATTTGCTTTCTTTCCTTTGATTTTTCAGACATGTCTCACCTCATTTCTCACTGAGTAGTGTGATGCACTTGTTGACTTCTCGGATGAGTTTTGAGAGTCTTACTTTCGCGGCGTCCATGTCTCGTTCAGTTATCTCGAGCATCTTCGCCATTTTGAGGGAATTGAAGTCGTATTCGGCTTGCCTGAGCTTCGCCTCGAGCTCTTCTATTCTTTTCTGCTGCTTTTGAATCATCCCTTCGAGTTCACTGTTCTCCCGACGTACCTCTTGATAATGAAGAATCATCTGGCGAACCCTGGTAGTGAAAAGTTTCAAGGATTTGTCTTCAACAGCCATGTGTTACAATTTGTTGCAAAATTACGTTAATAAAACGAGAAATGCAAATTATCGTCCGATTTTTTAAGGTTTAAGGGATATCGGACAATATTCCACTCTACGCTTTCTGTGCATTCGCCTCTTTGTTTCTTGGCTCTTTCTTGGCGAGCATCACCACTTGGTAGACAAAATCGGTAACCCACTTCTGTGAGAAGCCTAACCGCTGGTTGTACTGACGCAATGAAAGAACGGTCTTGATGACGCCCTGATCCTTGAAGTCGTTTTTCGTGAAGAGGTCGTTGACCGTCTTCTCAGTCATGGCATAGAGCGTTTTTTTGAAAAACGAGGGCATTCTGAGCTTGAATTTCATCAGGTTACCCATAAGCATCATCAAATCCTGTGAAAAGCCCTGAAACTGCAAAAGATACGGCTGAACATCTGTGATTTTCTTACAATTCTTCTTGATACTGGCATCTATCTCACCGAAGAACCCGTCATCAGTTTTGTAAATTTCTTTCATCATCTTTTTACACCTTGCCTTCTCTGCCACTCCCAATTTATTCCTTTCCGTGGCAATATGCAAAGTAGTTTTGAAAGTCCTGAGATCGGGCACCATCCTCATGTCGGTAATTCCTATTTTTTCAGCAAGTGCAGATTGAAAATAGACCCTAACCAGCGTCATATAATCTTCCATTCCTCCTATCTTGGTTTCTCCTTCGCGTTTCTTTCCGAAGAGCTTGGCGAATAATCCCATAGTAAAAAATTTTCTTATTACAAAATTTAGTATTTCAAATTGTCGTTTGCAAAGTTACGGATAAATGAGAGAAAAGCCAAATTTATTTGAATTTTTCCGAGTGAGAACAATTAATGAAAAGTTACAATGGAAAAATGGGAAGACAAAACGAAAAACGCAAAAAAACTCTTCAGAATACAGTGATAATTGCATGGAAAAGCCAAGAAATCTCATCAAAGAATCACGACAACATGGTCATTTCCGAAATGACCGACATAAAAAAATCAAAAAAAGGCATGAGAAAACGCTTTTTTATCACAATGTCTTTATTATTCCATCAATTATTTGTATCTTTGCAGGCAATTTCTTTCGAAAGAGAAAATGGAAAGCTATTCGAGTGGCAGCAAATTGATTCGCAACTTGGTCATATTGGGCGATTTTGTATTGCTTAATATGTTGATGTTGGCGTTTCTGCAGTTCTTCCCGGAGATTGTGCCACGCACAATCAAAGATACACCGCGCTTCGACTTTTTCTTTGCCAACCTGTCATTGGCTGTTGCCGAATTCTTTTTCCACACCATCATCCACGAACGACGTGTGTCATTCGACCAAATAGCGGTCAGGGCACTGAAGATGGTACTGACACATGCTGCTATCTTTTTCATCCTTTCACGTATGTATGGTGAGAACGGCGGTTATTTCCGCTTTATACTTATATACACACCCATCATGTATCTTTTGGTATTGGCATCGCGCATCATTGAACTTTTTTTCTTGAGCAGATACCGCCAGATGGGAGGAAACACACGAAGTGTGCTTTTCGTAGGCAGCGACCCTGCCAACAAGATGCTGTATGAGGAATTCATGTCCGACCCTTCCACAGGATACTTAGTGAAAGGTTATTTCTCAAATCAAGAAATAGAAAATGCGCCATCAGGGCTGGAATACATAGGTTCTTTGGACGATTTCGACGAAATTTGTAGGAACGACACACAACCGAACAATAAGATTGACGAATTGTTCTGCTGTCTCTCACACGATGAGTCGGAGCGCATCAGCAAAATTATGCAGTATTGCGACAAGAACGTGATACGTTTTTATTATGTGCCACGCATGCAAGGTAATTTGCGACTAAACCTCATACCTGAACGGTTTGGCACTATGACGCTGTTCACCAACTATGACGAGCCGTTGACCAAGATAGGCAACCGTTTTTTAAAACGCGCCTTCGACATTGTCTTCAGTCTGGTGGTCTGTCTGATACTGTTACCGTTTATCCCCATCATTGCTCTGATTATCAAGATGCAAAGCCCAGGCCCTATCTTCTTCGTGCAGAAACGCACAGGCATGAACGGTCAGGAATTCGACTGTTACAAGTTCCGTTCGATGCACGTGAACAAAGATGCCGACATACAACAAGCTACACTTGACGACCCGCGAAAATTTCCATTCGGAAATTTCATGCGTAAGACCAACCTCGATGAATTTCCGCAGTTCTTCAACGTATTGATTGGCAATATGAGCGTTGTCGGACCACGTCCGCACATGCTCAAGCACACAGAAATTTACAGTGAACTGATAGACAAATACATGGTACGCCACTTCTCCAAACCAGGCATTACAGGATGGGCCCAAGTGTCAGGATTTCGTGGTGAGACAAAAGAGTTGTGGCAGATGGAGGAACGCATCAAGCGTGACATTTGGTACATCGAGAACTGGTCGTTCTGGTTGGATCTGCGCATAATAGGCAAGACCTTCTGGAGTATCATCAAACCAGACAAAAACGCTTATTGATTGACATTTTTATAAGAATATTGAAATAAACGACATATCGAAAATGAAAGGAATCGTATTGGCTGGCGGCTCAGGAACCCGTCTTTACCCTATCACCAAAGGTATCAGCAAACAAATGATACCCATCTTCGACAAGCCGATGATCTACTATCCCATTTCAGTATTGTTGAGGGCGGGCATACGCGAAATACTTATCATCTCTACACCTCACGACTTGCCCGGTTTCCAACGTCTGATGGGAGACGGCAAAGATTTAGGTGTTCGTTTCGAATATGCCGAGCAACCCAGTCCTGACGGGTTGGCACAGGCATTCATCATAGGAGAAAAGTTTGTCGGCGATGATGACGTGTGCTTGGTATTGGGTGACAATATCTTCCACGGCCCAGGTTTTACAAGAATGTTGCGTTCCAGTGTCACACGTGCCGCTGACGGCGAAGCCACCGTGTTCGGCTATTACGTTAATGATCCCGAGCGTTATGGCGTGGTGGAGTTTGACATGGACGGCCACTGCGTTAGTATCGAAGAGAAACCTGCACATCCCAAAAGCAATTATGCTGTCGTGGGATTGTATTTCTATCCTAACAGCGTAGTGGAGATAGCCAAGAACATCAAGCCTAGTGCACGCGGCGAATTGGAGATAACTTCTGTGAATCAGGAATACCTGCGTCGAGGTGAACTGCATGTAGAAACATTGGAGCGGGGCTTTGCCTGGTTGGATACCGGCACCCATAACAGTCTTTCTGAAGCAAGCACATTCATAGAGGTTATCGAGAAACGACAAGGCTTGAAAGTAGCCTGTCTGGAAGAAATAGCTCTTAAGAATGGTTGGGTGGACAAAGCTACCGTGCGCCGACTTGCTGAGCCTATGGCAAAAAACGATTACGGTCAATACCTATTGAAATTGGCCTCGGATGAATGAAATAAAGAATATCACAACATATATATTTACAAATCACATTTTCATTAGGAAACAACAATTTTTATAATAAGAAATGGAAGAAAAAAAGACAGTAGTAACAGAAGACGTCCAGATGGAAGATGGTCACAAAGTGTTCAGTTTTGCGAACATTTATGCGACAATTATCCTGAATTGGAAATGGTTTATCCTCTCATTGATTATCTGTTTGGGGTTGGCCGCCATCTATCTGCGCTATGCAACTCCCTTGTACCAATCATCGGCCAAGCTGCTTATCAAGGAAGAGAGCTCTGGCCGTAGCCGCAGTGCTCTTCAGAGTATTACCACCTCTGGTGTCATCTCCAATTCTCAAGGTATAGACAACGAGATGGAGATTATTTCATCGCACACTATAGCCACAGCGGCTGTACGCGACCTGAAGTTATATACCACATACACCAGTCAAGGGCGTGTGAAGGACATGTTGCTTTACAAAAACCAGCCGGTGACAGTTGACGTTGATGCTGACCACCTTGAGGCTTTGGGTGGTCCGATTAATTTCACCATCGAGCGCGACGGCAACAATTATAAGGTGTCGGGCACCTATTATGCCGTTGACGAAATGGAAGAAGTTTCTGGTCCGTACAGCATGAGTAAGACATTTACCACATTGCCACAAACGTTCCGTACACGAGCCGGTGACATCACCTTCTCGCAAAACCGAAACTTCAAGATGTCTGACGGACAGAAAATATTCGTGAATATCGTCACACCTTACAATGCCGCCTACAAATACCGCGCAGCACTCTCTGTGGCACCAACCTCTAAATCGACGACGATCGCCCGTCTGGTGATGACCGACGAGATACCACAGCGTGCACGTGACTACCTGAAACAACTGGCTATTTGCTACAACCGCGATGCTAATGACGACAAGAATATCGTTGCTCGTCGCACAGAGGAGTTCATCAATGACCGTCTGGAAAAAATCAACGCTGAGTTGGGCGAGACGGAAGGACAGTTGGAGGAATACAAGCGCCGCCATCACATGGTGGAGCTGCGTATGAATGCCTCGCAAGCTGTGAGCAGCGCCAACGAGTTTGAACAAAAATTGGCTGATGCCAACACACAGGTGGCCTTGCTCAACAGTATCTCCGACTATATGAACGAGCCGGCTAACCGTTACCAAACACTGCCTACGAATGTGGGATTGAGCGATGCCACAGCTTCCGCACTCATCAACCGCTACAATGAGATAGTGCTTCAACGTAACAGGCTGTTGCAGTCGGCCAGTGAAGAGAGCCCGTCGGTACAGCCTTTGACAGCTCAGCTCGACGATCTGAGCAACAGTATCCGACGCGCCATGACACAAAGCCGCAGGAATATGGAGATTCGTCGTAGCGGTATGGCGCAACAATACGGACGTTATTCCGGACAGATTTCCGCCACGCCCGAACAGGAACGTATGCTGACACAGATTGGACGTGAGCAGGAAGTGCGCAGCGGACTGTATCTGATGCTGTTGCAGAAACGTGAAGAGAACTCCATCTCATTGGCTGCTACAGCTGACAAAGGAAAACTGATTGACGAGCCACAAGGACAGACGAAGATTAGTCCTAAGTCATCGAGCATCATGATGGGAGCTCTGTTAGCAGGTCTGCTTATACCCACGCTCATTCTGTTCCTCATCGAATTCTTCAGGTATAAGATTGAAGGACACGATGATGTGGCCAAGCTTACCAACCTGCCCATTATCGCAGACGTGGCTGTGGCTAGCGAAACCGCAAAGACCAAAGCTGATATTGTGGTTCACGAGAACCAGAACAACCAGATGGAGGAAATCTTCCGCTCCATGCGTACTAACTTGCAGTTTATGATGGAAGAGGGACAGAAAGTGGTAATGTTCACTTCGAGTACTTCCGGTGAGGGTAAGACATTCAACTGTGCCAACTTGGCGGTGAGTTTTGCCTTACTTGACAAGAAAGTTGTGCTGGTGGGTCTTGATATCCGTAAGCCCCGTCTGGCCGAGTTGTTCGAGTTGGACGATCATAAGCACGGTATCACACCTCTGCTGTCGATGCACGACCCAAAGACCGAAGATGTGAAGGCACAAATACTTCCTTCTGGCATTAACGACAATCTTGACCTGCTGCTGGCCGGTCCGATTCCACCCAACCCTACCGAGTTGATGTCTCGTCCCAGTCTTGATAAGGTCATCGATATCCTTAAAGAGAACTACGACTACGTACTTATCGACACCGCTCCTGTGGGTCTGGTTACCGATACGCTTCAGATTGGTCGCGTGGCCGACGCTACGGTATACATGTGCCGTGCCGACTATACGCCGCGTAGCAGCTTTGACCTGATTAACAGTCTGGCCGCTGAGAAGAAACTGCCTAAAATGGCTATCGTCATCAACGGTATCGACATGTCGAAGAAGAAGTATGGCTACTACTACGGCTATGGCAAGTATGGCAAGTACGGACGTTACGGACGCTATGGTACCTATGGCAAATATGGACGCTATGGCAGCTATGGACGTTATGGTTCATACGGCTCATATGGCAGTTACAGCAACAGTCACTACGGCAGCAAGAGCGACAACTCCGTGAAGCATTAATCTTACAAAGAAATGACCATAGCAGTTGATTTTGACGGAACGATTGCCGAGGATAGATATCCGAAAATAGGCAGCGAGATTCCTTTCGCCATAGACACCTTGAAAATGTTGATAGCTGAACGCCACAAGGTGATTCTGTGGAGTGTGCGTGAAGGCGAACTATTGGACGAAGCCGTGCAATGGTGCCGCGAACGCGGTGTAGAGTTTTATGCCGTGAATAAGGATTTTCCAGAGGAGAAGGAACATCTTAATCAGTCTTTCTCACGCAAAATCAAGGCCGACATTTTCATCGATGACCGCAATGTGGGTGGCTTGCCCGACTGGGGAGTTATCTACCAGATTGTGAAGGAAAACCGTACCTATCATTCCATTCTTCGCGACAGGATGCGTCAAAGTCTGGAAGACCATGAGCCACCGAAGAAGAAACATTGGTGGAGCAAAGGATAAACAATGAATGAGCCGCCACGCATCTGCGTGGCGGCTCATTCATTTATATAATATATAATAATGTTAGGACTATAACTGGAATTGAAAGTTATGATGACAAATCATAAACTGGACGGTTCAACATGTATTGCCAAATGGATCACCTGATCGTATTTATCATTAATGAGCCGTTTTATCTCCTTCACGCGTTTGTGTACCGTATCAAGTGATTCATCACCACACATCGTTATATTGAGCTCTACCGCCATCTGACCGCCCACGCGACGGGTAAGCACACCTGTTACTGCAGACACGCCTTCCACCCCGGCAGCCAAACGCTCCAGGTCGGCCTCTGTTGATTCGGGGAGACTTTTGTCAAGCAACTCGTCAAGAGCACCACGGAATAGACGACAAGCCTCAGCCATAACAAAGAGACAAATAACCAGCGATGTGAGAATGTCGAGTACCTTCCATTTCCCAGACAGGAAAACCACAGGTAAAAGAGCCAAAAACGTTCCCAACGACGACCACATGTCAAAGTCGTAGCGGTGGGATGCCTTGGTAAGGACTTCCGATTTCAGTTGCCGGGCATGACGGACAGCAAACCGAGAAAGAGCCCATAGCACAAGTACGCTAACCGCGGAGGCAGCAACTGCCATCCAATGGATGTCAACAGGGAAAATGCCCTGCATGAGTAAAATGCCTGCCTCAACGCTCTTAAAGCCCCAGAAAAAAGCACCTACGAATAGTATCACGCTCAATGCCAGACACATCACCGTAGCATAACGACCATAGCCGTAATCATGGCTGTCATTTTTTGCCTTACTGTTCATCATCATGTAAGCCACAGCCAAGCCATCGGCAAACAGGTTAAATAATGAATGGATGGCATCAGCCATCAATGCCGCAGAATGGGCGCATACAGCCACGATGAATTTCATGACCAACAGCAGCAAGTTGGTAAAAGCACCCGCCACCACATATTTCTTTTCCGTATTCCTTCGTTCAGGCATATTCTCTCGGGTATTGTTGAGCGCCGTTAGCGCATATATCTTCTCAGTTTCTCATAAGGAAGGATAAAATGGAACAAGCCATCGGCAAAGGACCCTATTTGGTAAGGTTGGAAGCTGAACACCACACCTTGCTCCATCAATGCTGCCTGTGGCAAAGCATTCTTTCCTATATATCGATTTTGCCGCTCCATCTCTTCTTCAAGAGTTTCCACCACCTTTGCCATCGAGCCTTTTTTGAAGAGGGTGTTATTATCGACCACCTCGCAACGCTCCATATCAAAAGTGACATATTCCTCACCAGGATAATCGTGAGCACCATAAGCGAAAAAGTCGGTAGAAATGAACAATGTAACATAACGGTCGCTCACATAACGAGGTGTGATAAACACCCTTAGATAACACAACGGATAGCCGAAGTCTTCATTCTTCAAATAATATACCTGACGCATATACACGTCGCGGAAATGGTCGAGCACATCCTGTCCCACTGTGTTATCCTGCACGATGAAAGCAGCGGGGTTATTCCGTTTAAGAACAGCCATGGGAAGCGAACTCTCACTCAAATTCTGCTCCATGAACATATCACCGAAATATATGGCATCCATATTGGTGAACGTATCCACGTAATTCACAATCCACTGCCGCATGAAATCCCATCCCTTCCCTTCAGCCGTAGGATAGTCAACCAACAATTCACATCCAAAATTATTGGTGTCGCAAGCCTTGAAATTACAGGGTGACGTGGACTCGCAACGCTCAAAGAGGTCAGGGTATTCATTCTCCACAAACAGGCTGTCGTGTTTCAGTTCGCTCAGAGGTCTCCGGAGCATCTCACAACCAAGGCGGGCATACACATAGCCGTTTTGGAATACCGTGTCGGCAGGTATAGCTGGCCCTATGGGAAACCGCTCGCCGTACTCACTGAGCAGTGACACGTAATGCACGTCTTCATAATCCACATAGAGCATGAAATATCTAACCCCGTCGACAACCATCAACGAGTCAGTGGTAGCATTCCTAAAATCATCCATGAAACCTGCATACCGCTGCGCCACGGCCTTTTGTGAGAGGATCAGTGTCAGGCATAAGATGAGGCAGTATCTATATAACCGTTTGTTGTTGTGCATAATAAAGAGTACTATCTTATGCAAAGATAGTGCAAAACTATCGATAAATCATTGAAAAATAAAAATATTTTTCAAAAAAATGAGTTATAAGTTTGATGAGAGACAAATTATACCTATTTATGCTTCTTATGCTTATGAGTTGCGCCACACAAGCCGAGGTTGACAGTCTGCAGGTGGAATACCTTGAAGAGGTGGAGCTGACAAGCATCATGGCGCGTACTGCCGGTTTCCGGGAGTACTGCACCGACTTTGCAGACACGTACAACGAAGAGGCGACCGTCTGGTTTGCCCCCTTTGCCGACCATCCTGCCATTCATTACTTTCAGTCGTTGCGTGACCGTTTCCATATTAGCCACGACGCCTTGGCCACCCTGGCCTTGCACCTGAAAAAAGATAGAGGTCGCTATGTACTAAAAAAAGACACGACATATCTTTCCGACCGCTGGTCGGAAGTAGACAAAGACAGCCTGCTTGCGATGCTGAATGACTTCTATGAAGACAGCAGTTTCCTTGATTTCTTCGAGCGCCACCGTGCTTTCTATGAAGTACGATGCCGTGCATATACTCCAGCTTTAGTGGATAGTTTAGACATAGGATGGATTGAACGTTTTCATGGTTTTGAGGGAGACAAATTTCATATCGTTTTGGCATTCACTAACGGGCGGCACAACTATGGGCCCTCTTTGGCAACAGATAACGGCAGGGAAAACTACGCCATGGCCGGTTATGTGTCACCGCGTCTCATACACTTGAACGGTTTCACTATTCATAGTCTGTATGGCGATATGATTGTACATGAGTTCAATCACTCGTTCATCAATCCTCTTTTGCGCGACAGCACCTTCCGACAAGCCATGCACCCGTTGGGCGAGGAGATGCTACGACGTTCCTATCATACGATGACGAACATGCAGTATGGACGATGGGACATCGTAGTGAATGAGACACTGGTACGGGCAGCTACACTGCTCTACAAGCAGGCACACGGTTGCAGCAAGGAAGAACTGGAACGCCTCATCCGTGAGGAGGAAAGCCACGGTTTCCGATGGATGACCGATGTGGTGACATCGCTCCACTATTACGAGCAGCACCGCTCCTCCTACCCCACTCTACGCGACTATTATTCAAAACTCACCGACGATATCCGACGATCGTTATTTGTGGATTTTTAAGAGGTAAGTGTTCTTTTAGGCTATATAAAGATTACAAAAAAAGGTTAGCTTATTTTGTTCTGCTCTCGATAATCCGTAACTTTGCACTCGAATTCATAGAGGTTTGGTTTTTTGCCAACTATACGAGAGAACACCATGTCTAATTATTTCGACACTTGTTTATGCAATGATTCCCAAGAGGTACGTCTTGGGAAGGGTAAGAACATCATACCTCCACCACCTAAAGAACCGTTGTGGCGACAATACCTCGAGAAGTTCAAGGACCCACTGATTATTGTGCTTTGCGTGGTCTTCATCTTTTCCCTCATCGTTTCCTTATATGAATTCTTCTATGTCGGCAGAGGTAAGTCGGTGCTCATTGAGCCACTTGGCGTGGTCATCGCACTGTTGCTGGCCACCGGTATCGGCTTTATCTTTGAAGTAAAGGCGGCTAAAGAATTCGACCTACTGAGCATTGTAAAGAACAGCCGCCCTGTAAAGGTGCTCCGCCGTAAGCACGACGGAGCGACACCCCAATACATCCAAATTGAGAAACAGGATGTGGTATGCGGAGATATCGTTCGTCTGGAAAACGGCGATGAAGTTCCGGCCGACGGCATTCTGGTAGAAGCGCTCAACCTTATGGTCGATGAGTCGAACTTCACCGGTGAGCCTTTCACAGACAAGTCAACAGACCCATCTGTCCATGCCGACGAGGGTACCTACCCCAGCAACCAGCTGCTCCGCGGCTCCACCATCATTGAGGGTACCTGCATTTACCGTGTCACTGCCATCGGCATGGATACAGAGGAAGGAAAAGGTGTTATGCGCGTACAAGAAGGCACACAAGTGCAGACACCTTTGAACCGTCAACTGTCACAATTGGGACTATGGATCTCACGAGCCAGTTTCATCATCGCCATCCTGATTGTATTGGGCCGGCTGGTGTATTATTTTTTCTTTGACGGGAACACGGCTAACAACACCGACATGTTGAGCATTCTGGAGTTTGTTCTCGGTTCCATCATGCTAGCTGTTACTTTAATTGTAGTGGCCGTGCCGGAAGGACTTCCCATGAGCGTCACCATCAGTCTGGCCATCAGTATGCGACGTATGCTAAAGGAGAAAAACCTGGTGCGCAAATTACACGCCTGCGAGACGATGGGTGCCGCTACAGTGATATGCACTGACAAGACCGGTACGCTCACACAAAATAAGATGAGCGTGATGGATACCACTTTCATCGGTGACAGTCAAACTTCAGTCATCGCCAACATCTGTATAAACAGCACAGCTGAGTTGGGCACTGACGATGAAGGCAACCCCTCAGTACTGGGCAATCCCACAGAGGGAGCGTTGCTACGATGGGCCGCACAGCAAGGAGAGGATTACCGCCACTACCGCAAAGAACTGCGCATCGTCAATCAGAAACCTTTTTCCACGATTAACAAATACATGGAAACGGTAGTCGAATATCCCGACGGTCACCGTGTACGTTACTTAAAGGGAGCCCCAGAGTTACTGGCGCTTAAATGCGACATTCTCTCTCCTGACAATGATATATGGCAAAGAGCCAAGGCTGCTCTAGACCTATATCAGAAAAAAGCCATGCGCACCCTGGGATTTGCCAGTCAGGAACTCACCGAGAACCAGGAGCAGCCATTGGTCTTCGACGGCGTATTCGGTATTGCCGACCCCGTGCGTGACGATGTGCGCGAGGCTATCGACCAGTGTATGAACAAAGCCCATGTGCGTGTGATTATTGTCACAGGCGACACACCGGGAACGGCCAACGAGATTGGTCGACAAATCGGCCTCCTCGGCCCCGAAGAAGCACCGCAGGACATGACAGGCCCAATGTTCGCCTCGCTGAGCGACGAAGAGGCCATGCGCCTAATCAGTTCACCAGACTTTAAGATTATCAGTAGGGCACGTCCCGACGACAAGGCGCGGTTAGTCACGCTCTTACAACAGGCAGGAGAAGTGGTGGCCGTGACTGGCGATGGTACAAATGACGCTCCCGCCTTGAGCAAAGCCCAAGTGGGCTTGTCCATGGGCGACGGCACGTCGCGGGCCAAAGAGGCAAGCGACATCACCATCATTGACAACTCCTTCGCGAGTATCAATAAAGCCATTTTGTGGGGACGATCGCTCTATCAGAACATACGTCGTTTCATCCTGTTCCAGATGACTATCAACATATGCGCCTGTCTCATTGTGCTGTTGGGTGCTTTCCTTGGTCTCGACTCACCACTAAGTGTCACGCAGATGCTCTGGGTAAATCTTATCATGGATACATTTGCAGCCATGGCTATGTCGTCGCTACCGCCGAGCAAGAGCGTACTATATGAGTATCCCCGTTCGCCACATAGCCATATCATCGACCGACGCATGGGGCTTCAGATGATCGTGGTGGGACTATTGTTTTTCGCCCTGCTCTTCGGTCTATGGCAGTATCTCTGGCACCATGACCTAACATACGACGAGGGTATCGCAAGCCATCTTAACATGACCGACTTAAAGGCCTTCTTCGCTGGCATCATGGACTTCAACAAGTCAAAAACACATATTCAGGGATATGAGATGTCGGTGTTTTTCACATTCTTCGTGATGTTGCAGTTCTGGAACCTGTTCAACACCCGCTATTTTCATACCTATCGTTCGCTTGTCACCGACGTTATCAGCGTTGCACGTAGACAACGTACCTGGGGCGACGTGTTCAGCAAGAGTTTCGTGTTGATAGCTTTCTGCATCCTTGGCGGGCAGTTCATTATTGTTAACTACGCCAGCCCGTTCTTTCAAGTTGCCCCATTAAGCAATCACGACTGGCTGACACTCATCATCATCACCAGTCCAGTGCTGATAATCGGCGAAATTATTCGTTTTGTGAGGATTGTAAAGCACGGTCAACTCTTTTCCTGAGCCGCCATTTATAGTACATATGCCACCATCTGGCGATAGGTCGTCCAAAGATGGCTTCCGAAGGGAAAAACCAAGCGAAATGCAGGTTGCGCCATATCTCTACGAAATATTGTGTGTAAACCGATTTCCCTTTGAAGGCGTAGCGCGTTTCATGGTGGCCGAAATTACCTGCCTCAATAGCTTCACGGAGCAACAACCTGCCAATTTTCTCGTTTGGCTGGGCTATAAGATATTCTTCTTCCAGTCCTAGAGTGTCTTTCATAATCCACATCATGCCCTTGGTGAACTTACGCATACTCAGATGCTTCATGGTCTTCCAATCCTCCTGACGCTGTTCCTCAGAACACCCTCGTCTTAAAAGGTAATAATAGTCTACCATCTGGCGCAAGCCCAACCCTTCAAAGAAAAAATGATGCATCATGTGCGACATCTGAAAAATCCTATTGAACGAGTCAGTAGGTACGCATATGCGTCCGGCATCATCGGGCATGGTTACAATTTTCTTAAATTGTTCGTCTCTCACTTTTCTGAAATACTTCCTCAACCTCCATTCATAGAACAAGTTTCCCATAAACGACGGCATCATATGAATCTCAGCAGCCGTCTGTTCCAACACGGGGAAATCGACATGATGGTATTCGATACCTGCATCGGGAAGCATTCTCTTTACCTCGGTGAGCATAGTGATGTCGTCTTTATCAGTCCACAAGTCCACATCACCAGACATTCTCATATATGGGTCGGGATACATCAAGGCATTGCCCTGCCCCTTCAACACACAGCTTTTCATGCCCATCTTTTTGTATAGCAGATAGGTGAGACGGGCTGAATCACGGTTAAGGGTTTCGTTTTCCGCCTTGATGGCATTATAATATGAGAGCCATTCTATGATTTTCCGTTTTTCCGGTCGTGGGTCATTTGCATCCAATTTATTGATACCATGAAAGATAACACCCACAATAGACTGTTTTTCTGCGAACTGCATTAGTCCATCCCAGTCCATAGATTTCAGGCAAGAAGGCTTCGGTGCTTTCTCGTTAATGGAAAATTTCAGGAAATCAAGATAATCGTTCACACTCTTTACGATTTGTCAAGTGAAGCAAACACCGAATTGTTAGACACATATTCTGGCACCATTTCCTTCATCTTGGCCACAATAGCCATGTCATCATAAGAATTGGCGATATCGACGAGTTGTTCCACATCTTGTTTCACCTCATCGTAATCATATTCGCGAACGCAGGCAATACGAATCTTTTCATGGAAACTCGGTTTGGTGTTTTCCTCATTGGAAAGAACTTCCTCGTAGAGTTTCTCCCCCGGCCGCAGTCCCGTATATTTTATTTCTATGTTCTTGGCGCCACTTAAACGTATCATCTTTTTCGCCAAATCGGCAATGCGCACAGGCTTGCCCATGTCGAAAATAAATATCTCGCCGCCCTTGCCATGAGTTCCAGCTTCGAGCACCAGTTTGCAAGCCTCGGGGATGAGCATGAAGAAACGGATGATATTCGGGTCGGTAACAGTGACGGGACCGCCTGCCTTGATCTGTCGCTCAAAGAGAGGAATGACCGACCCATTGGACCCGAGTACATTTCCGAAACGTGTGGTGACAAACTGCGTCACACCTTTCACCTTGCCGTCCTTGATGGCCTTGTCAAGACTTTGTACGTAGATTTCGCAGATGCGTTTCGAACAACCCATAACATTCGTCGGATTGACGGCCTTGTCGGTAGAAAGCATAACAAATTTCTTCACGCCATATTTCACCGACAAGTCAGCAATGACCTTGGTGCCATACACATTGTTCTGTATGCTCTCGCTTGGATTGTTCTCCATCATCGGCACATGCTTGTAAGCTGCGGCATGGAACACATAGTCGGGCTGGAAATGCTGAAAGATGTTTTCCATCCTATTCTTGTTTGATATACTGCCCACGATGGTCGTCGTCTTAATTTCCGGCCATTTGCGGGCCATCATCAAACGTATGTCGTGTTGAGGAGTCTCTGCGATATCAATGAGCATCAGTTCCTTGGGGTGATAGTCGGATATCTGTCGTAGGATTTCGCTGCCAATGGAACCGGCCGAACCCGTAAGCAAAATCTTCTTGCCCGTAAGCATCTCTCCCACCTTTTTCATGTCCACCTCGATAACATTGCGCGGCAATAGGTCCTCAATGCTAATCTCCTTAAGCTGCGTGCTGTCGAAATCACTGTCTTGCGACCACTCCTTCGTCTCAGCCGACATATAAATCTTGATGCCCGCCTCGATAAGCATGTCTTGCAGTTCCTGGTTGTTGCGGAACGTCTCGTTCTGCAAAGGCGAAACAAGCACGGCACCGATGTTCATCTCCTTAAGGATATCGGGTAAACGGTTGTTTACGTCGTACACCTTCACCCCCATGAGTATCTTGCCATGGAAAGAGTTGTCATGGCTGATGAATCCCTTGAGTTGGAACTTCGAGTTCTTGTCGTTGCGGATGTTCTTCGCCAATCCCACGCCACCATCTTTCACGCCGAAAATAAAGGTACGGATGCCCTTGTCGGAGCTGAAAACCACATCATACAGGGTTTTCACGAGCACCCTCATGGCCCACATAAGGATAGTGGCCACCACATACATGGCGATAATCTGCCGTCCCTGCAGCCTGACGAACCTCAAATCAAGATAATAAATGGGATAATGAACGATGAGAGCGATGATACATGACAACCCCATAGCCAATCCCACACGTTGCAGGTCAACGAACGAAGAATATCTCAACACACCGGAATAAGTATGAAACACCCTGAATCCGATGATATTAAATATCATATATACGAAGATAGTCTTCGACAGCAGGACGATGTTACCCAAGGTGACTGCGCCATTATAATAAAGCCAGAACACAAACAGTCCCGAGAAATAACAGATAAGACAATCCATGATGAATACCAGCCAATAAGGCAAGGCATTCTTCGAGAAGTACCAGCTGAGCAGTTTATTAAGCAATCCTCTCACGATTCTTCTGCTTTAAGTCATCAATCTTTATTTCATAATAGCTCCGATGATTCGTTGGAACGCTTTGTCGTCAACCATCGGTCCAGAGGGCAGGCACAATCCCTGTTCGAAGAGCCGCTCCGACACGCCATTAACATAGGCTGGAGCATCTTTGTAGACGGGCTGTGAATGCATGGGTTTCCACAACGGTCGGCTCTCTATGCCATAAGAATCGAGTTTAATCCTCAATTCGTCGTAAGTGTATCCCGTTTTCTTCTCGTCCACAATGATGGTATTGAGCCAATAGTTCGACTCCATATAGTCTTCGGGGGCAAGGTGTACCCGTATGCCGTCGATGTCAGCAAGAGCCTGTTGGTAAGCCTTCGCCAGTTTCTGGTGATGACGGATATGCTCTTCAGCCACTGTCATTTGTCCACGGCCGATACCGGCGCAGATATTACTCATGCGGTAGTTATAACCAATCTCTTTGTGCAAGTAATAAGGCATGTTTTCACGAGCCTGTGTAGCGTAGAACATGATTTTGCGTTTCACGTCCTCATTAGGACAGATAAGCGCACCGCCTCCACTGGTAGTAATCATCTTGTTGCCGTTGAAACTCATGATGCCAAACTCGCCGAATGTGCCACACATCTGTCCTTTGTATTTAGAACCAAATCCCTCTGCAGCATCTTCAATCACGGGGATGTCGTACCTACGAGCCACTTCCATAATCTCGTCGATATAGGCTGGCATGCCATAGAGGTAGACGGGTACGATGGCTTTGGGCTTCTTTCCCGTTTTCTTGATACGGTCTTTGATAGCGTCTTCCAACAGGTTCGGATCCATGTTCCAGGTTGCCTCTTCAGAGTCGACGAACACAGGTGTGGCACCTTGGTAGACAATGGGGTTGCACGAAGCCGCAAAGGTGAATGACTGGCATATTACCTCATCACCCGGTTTGATACCTAAGTACACCATGGCCAGATGAACGGCAGCGGTACCGGCTGAGAGGGCTACCACTTGTTTTCCTTCACCCGCAAACTGTTCAAGATCTTTCTCAAAAGCATTGACATTCGGCCCGAGAGGCACCACCCAATTAGTGTCAAATGCCTCCTGGATATATTTCATTTCATTGCCGCTCATGTGAGCCAGGCACAGATAAATACGCTCTTCCATCTATCGTTTACTTTTAACCGTAAAGTTTCATGTTTGCGGATGCAAAGGTACTGCAAACATCAGACATATCAAAAAATAAACACAGTTTTGTGTTCTTTTTGCCGTTGTTCCATGGCTTTTACTCGCCCAAACTTTCTTTTTTACATCTTGTATCTTCGTCCTCAACTATCCTCGTTTTCATCGTCACCCCGTTTTAATCTTTCCACGAATTCATCAATCTTGCGCAGTTCACGTGGTATACGTATATTCTGCGGGCAATGCGGCTCACACTGTCCGCACCCTATACAGTGGTCTGCTTGTCGAAGACGTGGCACCGAGCGGTCAAGTCCAATGAGATATTCACGGCGATAACGGTCGTAATTTTCATCACGACTGTCATTAGGTAACGTACCTTCGTTCTTGCATTTATTGTAATGGACGAAGATGGCCGGGATATCGATACCGTATGGACAGGGCATGCAGTATTTACAGTCATTGCAGGGAATGGTTTCCACGCCAACTATCTTTCTGGCTATCTCATAAAGAAAATCTTCATCCTCTTTGCTGACTGGTTTGAGGGGGCTATAGGAGAGCAGGTTATCCTTGAGGTGCTCCATATAGGTCATACCACTGAGCACAGTAAGCACTCCCTCCGGCGTTCCTGCATACCTGAATGCCCATGAGGCCACGCTCTTTTCTGGGTCACGCGTTTTCAATTCCTTGACAAGGAACTGGGGTAAGTTAGACAACCGCCCACCAAGCAACGGTTCCATGATGACCGCCGGTATGCCTCGCTTTTCCAGTTCTGCATAGAGATATCTGGCATCGGTGTTACTGTCATTGATTTCATTGGCATAGTCCCAGTCAAGGTAGTTCAGTTCTATCTGCACAAAGTCCCATTTATACTTGTCGTGCTGTGAGAGCAGATAGTCGAACACTTCAATGGCTCCATGGTATGAAAAGCCGAGATTTCTTATTTTTCCTTTTTTACGTTCTTCGACCAAAAAGTCGAGCATACCATTGTCAATATAACGACGATTCAGGTCATCCATCCCACTTCCTCCGATGGCATGAAGGAGATAGTAGTCAATATAATCCACCTGTAGTTCCTTGAAGGAATTGTGATACATCTCCATCGAACCTTCACGAGTCTGTGTCGCAGGATTAAAGTTCGACAATTTAGTAGCCACAAAGAACTTGTTGCGTGGATACTTGTGTAATGCAATACCGGTGGATTTTTCCGACTGGCCCTGACAATAAGCCGGTGACGTGTCAAAATAGTTCACACCATGCTCAATGGCATAATCTACCAGGCGGTTTACCTGCTCTTGGTCGATTTCCTCCTTACCTTCTCGCGCCGAAGCGCCGCCCACTGTGGGCAGACGCATCATGCCATAGCCTAGGAGCGACACCTTGTCACCAGTGACTGGATTGGTGCGAAAGGTCATCTTGTCCTTAGGCGGTTCCACCTGATTAACGTATTCGTTTCCAATGGCTGATTCTTCTCTCTTGTCTTTACATGCCGTTAGCAGTGCCGATGAAGCCACTGTTCCTGCTCCCAGCATCTGGAGAAATCGCCTGCGGTTTATATGTTTCTTGCTCATAAATGATCAATAGTTAAATATTAGCTCCCACCCATGGTAAGGAGTGGGGTGGAATTTATATGGTTCTATGTACCTCGTGCCCCTCTACGATAATAGCAGAGAATGGACGGGCAGGACAAAGGTTTTCACAGGCTCCGCAACCGATACATTTCTCGGTGTTTACAGCAGGGACCATGAACGACTCTTCGTCGTTGGGATCCGACGGCACCATCTCGATAGCTCCCGTAGGACAATGGCGGGAGCAATTGTCACAGTCGATGCTATCGGTAATGTTTACACAATTTTTATGAATAGGAACAGCATGACCAATTTGTATCGCTGACTTCTCTGCCCGAGTAATGGGTTGTATGGCTCCAGTAGGACAGACCTCTGCACAGTCGACACACTCAGGACGGCAATAGCCACGTTCAAACGACATAATCGGTTGCATAAGTGTGGAAAGGTTCGCCGAGGGTCGCAACACCTGGTTGGGACATTTCGACACACACAGTTGACAAGCCGTACAACGACGCGCCATATTATTGGCACTCAACGAACCGGGAGGGGTTATAGGCGTCTGACGTTCAGGAGCTACTTTCTCTTCAATGACAGCCAGACCACCATCCACCTTTTTCTTTTCCTGGGCCAAGGCAGCGGTCGTAGCCGCGGCTGTGGCCAGAAGGAAAGCGCGGCGCCCCTCACACACATTCTTCTCCTGCCCTGCATCTATGGCGGAGTCTGTTTCTGTTTTTTTCTTCCTTGGCATGAGGGGACCGGGAGCATAGCTCAAAGCACCGAACTTACATTGGTCTATACAATTGCCACACACCACGCAGCGCGAATAGTCAACAGTCATCGTCTTATAGTCGATGCACGATGCCTTGCAGTTTTTCGAGCACAGGCTGCACTGCTTGCATTTATCCTCTACAAACCGTACCTTGAACCACGAGAACCGGGCAAAGAAGCCCAACACCGTGCCCACCGGACAAATGGTGTTGCACCATGTGCGACCATGCCGCCACGCCAAGTAACCGATGACCAGAAAGGTGACTGCGGCGATGCCAAAGGTTGTCAGGCTCTTTATCCACACATCTACATGATAGAACGTGTAGCTGTCCATCCGTTCTGCGATGCCGGCTAACACATTGTTGCCCAACATCCACAAAGGTTGGAAAAGGTTCTGAACCATTCGTCCGAAAGTGCTGTAGGGAGCCAGTAATGCCACCAATGCTCCCACACCTGCAATGATGGCCACTACCAACACCGCTAACATCAGATAGCGCAACCACGACATGGCAGGAGAATAGGAATACCTGTTTTTCTTACGTTTGCCATGAATCCATGCCACGATGTCTTGAAATACTCCCAGTGGACAAATGACCGAGCAATAGATACGTCCGAACACCAATGTCAGTATGACAAGTACGACTATCACCACCACATTCACGGCGAGCACAGCAGGTAAGAACTGTACCTTGGCCATCCATCCCAGCCAGGTATGGAGGGCTCCCGTGAAGTCAAGCAGCAGTAGTGTTATCAAAGTAAAAAACACAACCGCCAATAATCTTCTTGTTTTCTTTAGCATAGAATTGTTGGATTTATTTAGAGTGTAATTAATTGTTACTTCACTACAAAGATGCTCACTTCGTAGAGCAACCAGATAGGCAACGAGACGACAACAAGTGTGAACATGTCGACCGTAGGAGTGATGATGGCCGCAGCAATGAGAATCACCACTATTGCATGACGACGATATTTCCTCATCATCGAGGCCGTGAGAATGCCCATCTTTCCCAAGCAAGCACAAAGCACAGGTAGTTCAAACACCACGCCAAGCACAATAGCCATCATAAAGAACGCATCCATATATGATTGAAGGGTGAGCATGTTGGCCACCTCTTCACTCACCTGATAGGTACCCAGAAACCGCACCGTGAACGGGAAAACCAAGAAATAATTCACCAAGGTGCCCAAAATGAACATTACATATGTCCACCCTAACGCCCTAACGGCATACTTCTTCTCTTTTTCATAGAGAGCAGGCGACACGAAGCCGAAAAGTTGGTATAGCACAAAAGGAGATGCCACCAGCAAACCAGCATACAGCGCTGTCTTAAGATGGGTCATGAACTGTTCAGCCAACTGCGTGTTTACCAACTGCAAAGAGAAAGGCTCCGCACCCATCCACTGATAAGTAATGAAGTCGCTCTTTGCGGGGGCCAGCACAATGTAGAACAGCCCTTCCTTCCACATAAAGGCCACACAGGCCAAGACAACCACCACAGCCACAATCCTGACTATCACCCATCGCAAAGCCTCAAGGTGATCCCAGAAAGAGCCCATTTGGCTATCTTTGTCCATGAATCAGTCTTTCGGTTTTTCTGGTTCGCTTTCTTTTTTTTCTTCTTTCGCCGGTTGGTCCTTATCAAGTTCCAAATCGTTCATACCCTCCTTGAAACTCCTCACGCCCTTGCCCAGGCCCTTCATCATTTCAGGGATTTTCTTTCCACCAAACAGAAGGAGGATAACCAAGGCAATGAGGACGATTTCCGGCATTCCCAATGAAAACAGCAGCATATTGTCAATCATAATGAAATTTTATAACTTCCCTAATAAATATTATCTTGCAAAAATAAGGAAAAAAACAGACAATTCCAAATTTCAAGTAGGAAAAGTAAGATGTTACGTATTTTTTCCGTACCTTAGCCGCCGCTTATGAGTATCAATTATACCCACAAAGAAGAGCTTTGGAACACCTGGTCACACGCCCTAGGCATAGCCGGCGGGGCGGTTATCGGCACCATTTTCATCTGCAAAGCCATCAACAAGAGTGATGGACTTGGGCTTTTCAGCATTATCCTCTATCTTTTGGGCATGTTGGGGTCGTATGTTACCTCTACCACTTATCACGCGCTGTCTTCTACATCTGCACACAAGGAACCATGGCGCAAATGGGATCATGCTGCCATCTACTGGCACATTGCAGGTAGCTATTCACCAATAACATTGATAGCCTTGCGCAATCATTCATATTGGGGTTGGTCACTCTTTACGTTTGTCTGGCTGTGTGCCATAGTGGGCACTTCACTCAGTTTATGGAGGCTAAAAGAACATTCCAACCTTGAGACATGTTGTTTTGTGGGAATGGGACTGAGTGTATTGGTGGCATTCAAGCCATTGATGGAGGCCGTGAGTACTCCCACGCTGGCCTGGATTATCGCTGAAGGTGTCTGTTATATCACGGGAGCCGTGTTTTATAGCCTTCGTCGTCATCATAATACCCATACCATCTTCCATTTCTTCGTATTGGCCGGCACCGCCTGCCACATCGTAGCAGTATGGAAGATTCTTGGCTGAAAGTCATCACCACACTTTTTTCCAAACAAACACTCATGGTTTCAAATATTCTTTGTACCTTCGCAGCATGAAAGCATGAATTGCTATTCTTAGACTATGAGAAGACGACTTACTGACCGTCAGGTCACATACATAGGCATTATCCTAGGCATCCTCATTACTGGTGGTATCGGCGGATTATGGTACGCTGTCCGTCAGGTGAGCGATAATCAGGCTCAGGAAGTGTTCGAGAAAGACTCTCTACGTGAAGCAAGCAAATTGCGCATGGTGGCCGAATATGCTGCTGAACAAGCTTTGCAGGACTCTATCGTGGAGTTCGAACGCACCCACTCAGCACAGGCTATTGCGCACAGGATGCAAGTGATTGTGAGCCAAGAACTGAAGAAGAGCAGCATCAAACCTTATGACCCTCGCTACCGCACAGCCTCGTTTCAGGAACTGTTACAACAATGTAAGACCTTCGACCGTGACAGCGCAAAGAAAGGATGGCACTTTTACGACATACCTTTTTATGAATATATCCCCAAAAAAGAAGTCATAGGCTGCGAAATATCACGTGTGTATTACGTGACGAACACGACAGCTTCAGCCGATGTGCGCTATGACCTGAACAACGATAGTATCCCCTCGAAAAGTGCCGTCTACCGATTGGTATATGTTAACGATGAATGGATGGTCGATGACTGTATCATCGATCAGGAATCGGAACGTGAGAGCCTACGCTGGTACATGGATGGGTATTATTTCATCGAGCATCCCGACACCACACAAGTGGATAGCGTCTCGAGTGACGAACGACAAGTGACGAGTGACGAGCGAAGAGTGTCGAGTGACACGAAGAAATCGGATGTCAAGAAGTCTGACAGCAAGCCGAAGACGGAAAGTAAGGGGCAAGGAACAGGAAGTAAGGAGCAAGCAAGTAAAAAGTCCGAGACCAAAAAGTCGGACACAAAGAAGTCTGACAGCAAACCCAAGACTGAAAGCAAGGGGCAGGGAACTGGGAGCAAAGAACAAGCAAGCAAAAAGTCAGACACCAAGAAGATAGACACAAAAAAGTCTGACAGCAAGCCGAAGACGGAAAGTAAGGGGCAAGGAACAGGGAGCAAGGAGCAAGCAAGCAAAAAGTCCGACACCAAGAAGACAGACACAAAAAAGTCTGATAGCAAGCCAAAGACTGAAAGCAAGGGGCAAGGAACAGGAAGTAAGGAGCAAGCAAGCAAAAAGTCCGACAGTAAGAAGACAGAAACAAAGAAGTCTGACAGCAAACCGAAAACAACCACAAAGAAATAATGAGGCGGCATTATAAACATACCATAGCATTCACCTTTGCCTTCCTCGTCATAATCCTGACAATAGGATTTGGATGCAAAGGACACTCCAGCAAGGGAGATGACAAACACGCTAAGCCATGGGCCGATGCCGATTCCACTGCTCAGTTGGAGGCAGACACCAATGCCTTGGAACCAGCTGACACGCTGACAATTGCCGACAGCATGCAACTAGTCGATAGCACGTTATCCACACGCGACACCATCACTACCAGTCGTGGTCCTATATCAGGAAACCAATATTTGGAGGGGCATGCCGGAAAGCACGCCATATCACTGAGTTTCAGTACCATCAGCGGCAATGATTTTCTTGGCAATGCCACCATTGATGGTCTCCATCATGAGATAACAGGTAGATACATTAAGGACGACCGCAGTCAACTAGTATTGGATGAGGCAGTTAGGGAACGTTCCTCCACACCGTTCCACATGGAATTACATGCCGTAAATGGTGGTTACGAAGGTACCTTCACGACAGCTGGGGAACGACTGGGAATAACGCTGGTCAGAAAATAGGAAAAAGATGGTTAACGGGTCTTACTACCCGATTTGCGGAAGTTATTTCCTATGAGGAAGAGCAGGATGCCAAGACCCAACCACAAGACGAGATAGAAAATGAAGAAATGCACTTTGCTGCCTTCGGTGAGCAAGTACATAACGCTCAGCGCCGAGCCGGAAATGGCAATGATGGCTCCGAGAATCATATTGATGATGCCTATTGTCTTTCTCATGACATAAAAGATAAATGGTTTCTGGTTACAAAAGTAAGTATTTATTTCGAAAAAACAATAAAAACGAAGAAATAATCATGAAGAAAACGATTTTGACCTGCTTTTTGGCCTGCATGGGTCTGTTGGGCATGGCCCAAGGTATGGATGACGATCCCGACAACCGTTATGCCACCGACCTGCTCAAGCCAGGGGCTGCGGCACCCGACTTCCAGATAAAGACATTGGACGGGAAGAAATTCAAACTGAGTAAGTTGCGCGGCCGTTATGTGGTGCTTGACTTTTGGGCATCATGGTGCCCTGACTGCCGGAAGGACATCCCTAACCTACAGCGCATGTACGAACGTTTCCACGGCAAGGGAGTGGAATTTGTCGGTGTGTCATTCGACGACAACGTAACGGCTTGGCAGGATGCCGTGCAGAAATACCAGATTCCTTACACCCAGGTGAGTGAATTGAAGAAGTGGAAAGAGACGGCCATCTCACCCCTCTACGGTGTGAAGTGGATTCCGTCGATATATATTATCGACCCCGACGGCAAGGTGGTGCTTTCAACGGTCGTCTCCGACAAAGTGGAAGCTAAGTTGTATGAACTAACCGCACCCACGCCTTCCCCCATCGGCACGAAGGAGAGTATTTGGATTGATGGTAGCAAAGGACGCCTCAAGGCCGTGATACAAAAGCCTGAGCTAACACAAGGACAGCAATGTCCGATGGTGATGTTCTGCCACGGCTTCGGCGGAACGAAGGAAGGACCGCTCTTTGAAATAACTGCCGACAGTCTGTGTGCCCACGGAATAGCCTCCATCCGTTTTGACTTCAACGGCCATGGTGAAAGCGAGGGTGACTTCCAAGAGATGACCGTTCCCAACGAGATAGAAGATGCGAAAAAGGTATATGAATACGTTCGCGACTTGCGTTATGTGAGCGATGTGGCTATCGTAGGCCATTCTCAGGGTGGTGTGGTATCAGCCATGGTCGCAGGTGAGTTGGGCTCTGAAGCGTTCAAGGCTGTGGTGCTTCTGGCTCCAGCAGCAGTACTGCGCGAAGATGCTATCCGAGGAAGTACGATGGGTAAAACATACAACCCGCTCGACCCGCCAGAGTACGTTGAACTATGGGGCGGCAAGCGTTTAGGACGCGATTATATCAAGACGGCCTTCTACCTGCCCATTTATGAGACAGCATCCGGATACTCCGGCCCGGCACTCATCATCCACGGCACAGCCGACCGCGTAGTGCCCTATACCTATGGCGAACGGTTCCACCAACTTTGGACCGGCAGTCAATGGGAACTGCTTGACGGACTGGACCACGGCTTCGGCCCCAATGTCTATCGTGCCGACCAACTGATGATTGACTTTCTTGTGAAAGAATTCAAGAGGTAAGAGGTGAGAGGTGAGGGGTAAGAGGTGAGAGGTGAGAGAACACCCACAGGTTATCCCTCCTGTAATATCCCAATAAAAAATCAAAAACATATAAAAAAATGAAACGACTTATATTATCATTAGCCATATTGATGGGCGCATTATCATCATGTGCTTTGGACAAAGGAAAGCAACAATCTTCAGAGACTACGGCCAATGACAGCATCGTACAGGAAACTGTCAGCGCAGCACCACAGGCTAAGAAAACGCAGAAAGAAGGCAAGAGCCGTATCGTAAATGCCACATATCACAGCGGCATACTTGGTGCTGACCGTAACTATACCGTCTACCTGCCTAAGAGTTACGATGTGGAACCCGACCGTCAATACCCCATCCTCTATCTGCTCCATGGCATGCACGACGACAATTATTGCTGGACCACTCGTGGACATCTGAAAGAGGTGATGGACACCCTGGTAGCGCAGGGTAAAGCCTGTGAAATGGTCATCGTCACCCCGTGTGCCGGTGGCGAGGCCAACAAGGACTGGAACGGCTATTTCAACATGCGTGGCTGGAACTATGAGGACTTTTTCTTTAAGGAGTTCATGCCATTCATCGAAAAGGAATACCGTATCCTGACCGACCGTGGTCACCGTGCCGCCGCCGGTCTGTCAATGGGTGGCGGAGCGGCCACCAGTTTCTGCCAACGTTATCCCGACCTGTTCTGTGCCTGTTATGCCATGAGCGCATTGATGGACATCGTACCACTACCGGGACACAAGGCTGGTCCCAACAGCAAGGTAGGCATCATGAGTGCCAAGGTGGGCGAGCTGAGCTGCTCGAAATTCCTCCGCCGAGCCGATGCCGCTACTATCGCCAAGATGAAAACCATCCGTTGGTATGTGGACTGTGGTGACCGCGACTTTCTGCTGAAGAAGAACCAAGAATTTATGGCCGCCATGGATCGTGCCGGTATTCCCTACAAAAAGCAGATACGCAAAGGCACACACTCGTGGCAGTACTGGCATTCCGGTCTCTTCATCTGCTTACCCTTCATCAGCGAAAGTTTTACAAAATAGCCGAAGACGTGTTAATCATTCGCTTTTCTATGCGCTCATGTACGAAATATAAATCGGGGACGGTCACAAATGACCGTCCCCGATTTATTATATAGAATGTGAAGAATCTATTCAACGATAGACGACAACTTCAGCCAGGCGTAACACCTTGTCGCCACGGATATAGCCATCTTTCTTGATAGTGACGATGGCACCCGACTTCTGTGATCCGTCTTTCTCAGTGCCTACAACATTGCAAAAACGCTCGTCGTACATATTGTCAGGGAATTCTATTCTTTTCACCCCATGACGCTCGAGCACAGCTAATGTCTTTGTCTTGGCAGCCAACAGACGAGTAATGGCCTTGGTGGAAATCTGACTCTGGTCCAGTCCACGTTGTTTAATGGTTTCCTCAGCCCAGTCGAAAGTATCTACCACTTCAAGGAAATCGGCTAGTATCTCATTGATTTTGTCTTCATTTTGTTTGGTCTGACGCTCATTGCGGTGAATAAGCGCCAAATTTTCGTTTTGCAGCTTGGCCACCAGGCCTGCTATCTCGCTAATTGTACTAAGTCCCATAATATATTGAGAAGTTAAAGGGGAGTTTTGGGGAAGTTAAAGGGTTACGGTTCGTAGACAATGATGGAGTCGCCCACAGTGAGGTTACTCGATTTTTTCTTACTGTTAAGCTTTGCTATCTCATCTACATGACTGGCATTACCATAGAGTTTTGTACTGATTCTCGAATAATTATCGCCTTTCTGAATGACATAGTATTTCTTCCCTTTGGGTGCCGGAGCAGCCGTGGTTTGTGACTGCTGCTGAGGCTGTTGCTGTGCCTGTGTAGCCTCGGGTTGCTTGGTAGATGTTGCTGTGGCAGTGGGAGCAGGTGCGTTCGTCTTAGCATCTTCTGTCCCAGGTGTCACAGGCGCCTTGAGCGACGGATTCAGCTGTCGCTGTAAGTCGCTGACATTCTCTTGCAGGCTCTTGATAGAGTCGCGCAACTGGCCCACCAGTTTGTTCTCAGCCGCCTTGCCGCCGCCAGAAGCGCTCAACAAAGCGAAGAGCACGGCAGCTACGATGGCGATGATGGCAATAGGTTTCCAGATGTTTCGTTTAGCCACCTGTTCCTCCCTCAAGTCATCAAGTAGTTGGTATATTTTCAGTTCGCTCCCGCAATTAGGGCATTTGGGGTCGTTCTCTTCACCGAAATTTTCGATATCTTTGCCACAAACGGGACATGTGAAGTGTTGTCTCATAAAGATTTGCCTAAATTAAACACATTATGTAGCCCCACAAACATGTTGTACGGCCACCCTTTCGTTTTTCCGCTGCAAAGGTAATAAAAAATCCTCATGCGGCTAAATATTTTGTTGAAATATATAAAAAAGAACGAAATAATTTGTACTTTTGCACTTAATAAAGGGAGCGATGAGCGACAAGTGTCGATCGATGAACGATGAACGGTTGTATCAACTACTGAACTCCTTTACTTCTAAATCAATAACTAAAAGAACAAAACCATGGGATTATTCCGCAATCCGAACGAATCAGCCTACCAAGGCGGCAAGAAACATATTCTAGAGTCGCTAAAAAACACATCCCCTGCTGGCGTACTTATCTGGAAACAACCTGAAGAAGATTTCAACACCCATTCCGTATTGACCGTCAACCCCGGCGAGGAAGCCATCTTCGTTAAAGATGGTGAAATCGTGGCAGTCTTCCAAAATGGCCGGCACGTGCTGAAAACCGAGAACTATGTGTTTCTCTCCCGCTTGCGCAATATGCTCAGTGGAGGTATCAGCACCTTCAACTGCTTCGTCTATTTCGTGCGCAAAGCCACGACGATGGAGCTTTTGTGGGGCACCTCTTCGCCCATCCAACTGCGCGACCCCGTGCAGGGCATTGCCACGAGCATCAAAGCACGAGGCAGCTACAAGGTGAAAATCGATGACAGCGTGAAATTTCTCACCACACTCATGGGAAGCAACGTGAGCAAGTTTGAGCCTAACGACATCGAGCGGTATTTCAGTAATGAGTTCCAGCAGAAAATCAAGTCGACGATAGCCAAGGGACTGAAAGCGCAGAACGAAGAGTTATTGGGCGTATGCGCCGAGATGGACGCGTTCGCCACGCAGATAACACCCGCCATCCAAGAGATGTTGGCAGAATATGGTATCGGACTGGCTCAGTTCACTATAGCCGCCATGGACATACCCGAGGACGACCCCAACCGTCAGTTGCTGGAACAGGCGTATGCCAAGAAGCGCGAATTCGACCTTATGGGTCAGGACTACCGCACCATCAAAGGTATGGACATTATGGCCGACATGGCACATGGTGTGAGCACACAAGGAGGCGACAGCGCCGTGGGCAGCATGATGGGCGTGGGTATGGGTCTGAGCATGGGCATGGCTACCGGCGGAGCTTTCGGACAGATGGCCCAAAACGCCTTCCAAGGGGTGCAGGGACAACCCGGACAACAATATCCACCGCAGGGACAGCAAGGCTACCAACAATACCCGCCACAGGGACAACAATACCCACCGCAACAAGGACAGCCCCAAGGCTATCAACAATACCCACCGCAGGGACAGCAATATCCACCCCAACAGGGTCAGCCCCAAGGCTATCAGCAGTACCCGCCGCAGGGACAACCTCAGGGTTATCCGCAATATCCACCTCAGGGACAGCAAGGCTACCAACAATACCCGCCACAGGGACAACCTCAGGCTCCCCAGCCCGCAGCTGAAGACCCGATGGCGCGTCTCACCAAACTCAAGCAGATGCTTGATGCCGGCCTCATCCAACAAAGCGAATACGATGCCGTGAAGAATGAAATACTCAGTAAAATGATTTAACCCTATGGCAACAATAGAACTACAACAAGTAAGATGCCCTAACTGTGGGGCCAATATCAGCCAATTTAACCGTTTCAAACAGACCGTAGAGTGTCCATACTGCCACACCGTGCTACAGAATCCTGCAGCCATGGCCGTGCAGCGTAATATGCCTACGCCGGAAAGAATCATCCCTTTTCAGACACAGGACTACGACTTCGGCCAGCAGTTACTGAAAGCACTCATCAAGCGCAATTACGTTCCGCGTGACATCTTCGACTACATGAAGACTGACAACGTGATGAAGGCCTATCTGCCCATGTATCTGTTCGAGGGTGTTTATCAAGCGAACTGGAACGGTAAGGTGACCGACCGCTACCAAGATAATGGCGAGACGAAATCAAGGGAACGATTCGTCAACGGTATGGCAGGAGGCAACTTCTCGTTCTACTGTCTGGCCTACGAGGGAAATGACATACCACCAGAGCTGCAAGATTTCGCCCGTGTGATTACCTTCAACCAGAATTTCACGCAGGGCTTTGACTTCAGTATACTCGGTGCCGAGAACGCCGATTACATCACCATGGAAGCCAATACCGATAAAAACGCCATGTGGCAACGCTATGGCAATCAGGAGGTACACCGACAGGCTGAGGAGGGAGTAAAGGATGCAGCCGGCAGCAGTGTCCACGATCTGAACTGGAGTGTCTTCCCACAATTGATGAACCAAGGCCAATTGGTGCTCGTGCCTTTCTGGTTCATCTACTATTTCTACCGCGACACACAGTATTATTTCATGATGGACGGTCTGGGCACCAGACACAACCTGACAGCACCCGTCGACCAAGGTGAAAAAGACGAGGTGAACAAATACAACTGGTCCATGTGGTTGTCTTTAGCCGTTCTTTTGATTGGCCTCATCCTTCTGGCAGCCAAGGTAAGTATTGCATCTGTCGTGGCTGCAGTGGGTGGTATTGCATCACTGGCCACCATCATCTTCTATTTCGTACGACGCAGTCAAATATTGAAAGCCTCGCGCTCCTTCCGCGACCAAGCGGCACAACGCTTTATGCAGCAGCAACAGTAGATGAAATGCCCCTATTGCCATAAGACGGTGGCTAAAGGCTCCGACTATTGTGACAAGTGCGGTGCCTCGCTCAGTGACGTTCACTACTGTGAGCGTTGCGGCACTATCAGGCAACGAGGCATTCTGAAATGTCCGGTATGCGGTACTCCTTATCCCAAAGGGCAAGGGGCAAGGGGCAAGGGGCAAGGAGCAGCCGCTTACGGCATGAAGAAAGGCCCGGCTTCACTTTGGAAACCGGGCATCATCATATTATTACTCTCCGTCCTCGTGGGTACCTTCGCGTTCATGAAACGAGCTAACAACCAGCAATATGCCAAGGCTCTGGAGCGCGAATATGCCGCATGGAACGCAGCACAGGCAGAAGCCACCCAAGCCAAGGCGAAGAAAGCGAAGAGCACCACAAAGGGAACGAAGAAGAGTACGAAGAAAAGTTCTTCAAGCAGTAGTAAGAAAAAAGGAACTAACTAATAGAATAGTCAACCTTTCTTCAGTACTACTTTCTGTGCGTATGCCAAAGCAGCTGAGCGGAAAAACGCACGGAATTCACTGTAATTGCTGGCAGGGAATAATCCATTGTGTATTACGATGTGGTGCATAACCCGTAAATGTCCATCCACGGCATTTACCTCAAACGAAGACGAGCCGAAAGGTGAATCCACTTTCATGGGCATGGGGGCAGACTCAACCACATATCCTTCAGGCAAGACGATGTCCATCTCCATCTCGAAAGAACGTCCCATTTCCACCTCGATGGCAATATCACGGTTACCGTCAGGCAGGTTTGGGAACGACATATCCAGAGGAGCCAGTTGCAGGAACAAACGTTGTCCTGTGACCGAAGCCATCCTATCCACCTTGGCCTTGCATTGCGCTTTCAAGAGAGGATGACGACCATCTACACACCGTTCCTCTATCCTCAATTCTTCTATCAAGCATTGATTGACTTTCATGAGCCCTTTCACCTTTGCCTTGCGCTCATTATCGTCTGCCATTACTAATGGCAGGAAACGTTCATACATCCCACAGGCTGCAGAAAAAGTCCAATCTACATCTGCACTACCATCAGGATGCATGGCTGTTACCATATATGTGTGTACCACATTGTCACGTTCATCATATTGTGGAAGTCGAACCAATTCTCCTCCCTGCGATGTGATGGCCAGCGCATCATGACCAGCAATAAGACTATGAATGTAACCTAATGGAATGTGCTGGTTGGTACATTCAAGCCATAAGGTGTCACCATCAATAGATGCCATGGCTATGGCATGATTGAACTGATTGGCATTGGAAAAGTCAGGAAAAAGCCGCCGCTGGTCGGTCCCGATAATGACATATTGAGCAGGCACTCCCACTTCCTTCAGCATGGCAACCATGAGATTGGAGAGCCCCTTACAATCACCAAAGCCTGTGCGCCATACCTCCTCGGCAGAAAAGGGCTGGTAGCCGCCGACTCCCAACTGAATACTTACATAGCGGGTGTTTTGCTGAAGCAGTCGATATGCCACGTTGATTTTCGACAACATGGAACGGCAGGTATCTGTCGCTTGACGAAGTTGTTCTTTCAAGTTTTCGGGAAGGGTCTGCCTGCCCTCCAACAGGCTGCTATGCCATTGGCCAAAAGACCGCCAAGAAGACATATCACCTTTCCATTTATCAAAAGCGAAAGTAATCGGGGCAAAATAAACAGTCGGTAGTATGCTTTCAAGATCAGGGGCGAAGTCCAAATCTGCAATCGGCTCCACGTTGTCACAAGCAATGGTATACACTTTCCTCCCTTTCTCGTCAATACGCTCCTCCACCTTGTTGTCCATATTCACCACATGCCAACGGCAAGATTGAGTAGCAGGAAGTGTAAGGGTATAATCAGCGTGTACCAAAGACATCTTTGGACGTGTAAGCGGCTGAAACGGTGGATAAGACAAAACACCGTCGTTACGGCGAATGGTGAAGGTGTAAGTCACCACACAAGGATAGACGGGCGGTGTGACATCAGCATACATCGTGGTGACATCATCAGCCAGCCCGGCTGAGAGTTGTGTCGACTTCAGGTCTCCCTTCTTTAGTTTCCGAAGCACATTGCCATCGCCATCGGTCACCACACCCGAGAAGTCGATCAGACGGGTGTTATTGTCCACACCGACACCCCAGTCGGCACCCCATGAACCACGTGCATTCATCAGTTTATACGACTGCGTCTGCCGCCATTCCATGCCCCCTTTGTCATCAACCATCACCGATGTGGTCTGGTTGAGCACGACCACATCAGCCTGCTGTGCCAAGGCTGACAGACCCGACAACACAGCCACCACGTAAGCAATAATGTACCGTTTCATCTTCTCCTACAAATTATCAGTTCTTCTTCAAGACCAACATTTCCGAGAATTTCGCAGCCATATTCTCGAAGAACGTCTTAATATCAGGATAATCAAGTTGAGAATAGAGAAGGTTGTTGATGTTGAACGTAAACTTCACGGCCACAGCCTGGGGCGATGGGTTCAGTCTTACCGAATAAGCCAACCCACCATCTTTTGTTGTCATCGAAGCACCCTGAGGCATCTCTTCCACTGTATAGCCGTCGGGCAATTGGAGCAGAAGGCTGACAGTGACCTGTTGCTTGAATGGGAATTCTATAGGCAGGATACGCTTCTCAGCCTTGAAGAGTGCATCCTCCACAGGGCGGAACAGGAAGGGGTTGACATAAATATGGTCGGCGGTGGCATCGCCATTACCACTATAGGTGATACTCTCCTCCACTGTAGGCAGGAAATCATCCCTGCCTATCTGTGAATAACTGTCCACCTGTGCTCCCACATTCTTTGCCAACGCACGGATATAGGCACTGCTGTCGGCCGCCTCACGGTATTCCTCACGCATCTTTAACGCCGCTGACCGCTCGTATTTGATTTTCGCATTTCCCGTGAACGACCCGTCGGCGGACAGTTTCACCATGGCCCTGATAGAGGTTTCTGCTCCTGGCAACTGCTGAAGGTTCACCCAGAAGCCTTCGCCTTTGGGAGTGATTACCCTAGCCTGCTCCACTAACAGTTTAGCGGGCAGCACATTTATATATCCCTGTTCTGCCGAGGCATCGATGAAACTCATGGTTGAGTCGGTTTCCATCACTCCCACAATAAAGGTGTTCAGATTCTTGATGGTAGGATGGGTCAAAGGTATCCGCCCGTGATTGCGCGTGCTCATCACAACGGGACAGGCCGTCACACCCGCATCTGAAAGCATATTGATCAAGATGAAGTTGAAGTCGGCATTGCTGGCCGTTCCCTCCTTGAGCACCTGTGAGGCAGATTTTCCCCAAATGGCATATTTGCCATTCCACGACAACCTTTGTCGCAGCAGCGCAAAGGCGGCGGTCACCTTCTCCCTCACATCACCCATCGCTGCAATACCCGCAGCCTGCATCTCCTGCTTGAGGGGGTTGCTCCTTTTGCAACATCCGCCAAATTCGCTGTCACCCATCAGTTCCTTGTCAATGTCGCTCCATGATGACGTGTAGTCTTCGTAGACAGAGCCGGGGATTTCCAAACTACGGAATTCAGCCTCTACCTTATTGCTGAAATCTGAGGCGCACCATACGAATTTGTCATCTTTGAGAGCCGGTAAATTCCGTGCTATGAATCGGTATTCATCGGTGGCACAATGCAACAGTGAACCGCTGACATTCAAGTTCACTGCTCCACTCTCTATTTTCCTCTCCATAGGAGAGGCTCCCGTCTCTTCCACGTTGAACTTAAAATATTCGGGGATGACCAGTTCATATGATGCATACGCCACAGGGATGGAATACTGGGCATGCCAAGTGTCGATATGATAGTAAAAATCACTTTCTTTGGTGTACTGGTATTCGATGACCGAACCCACCTTGGCTTGCGGCACGGTAAATTTCAACAGTTTGAGACCTTTCTCGTACTTCTCGCGGAAAACCATGTCGTTGGTTATCTTCGACTTTGTCACCGCACCGTTTTCCGTGTTATAGGCGGTGGCCTTGACACCCGTGACCACTTCCTTCAACCTCCTCCCTGACTCCATCTCCTGATAGGGAACAGTAACGTTGGCGTAATCCAAGCCCTCTTCTTTGAGGATTTTAATTCGTGTCTTGACTTCGGTAATCACCTTGAAACTATTATTACGTACTTCATAGAATGTTTTCGTCATGGAGCAGAGCACCACGGCAGGAGCATCGGGGTCGAGTTCATACACTGTCATCGCCATTTCCTGATCAGTAGGTTTGCCGAATTTCAGGTTAGGTTCTATTGACTGTGCCATTGCAAGAATGCTTGACAGGCAAAAACATGCCCAAACAATAAATAATCTTTTTGTTCTCATCTTTGATTGATATTATTAGTTAATTCAAGTTTCTAAGATTATCACTTCACTTTGGGAGTTAAGGAGAAGTACTCTGCTTCGCTTGGAAGTTAAAAGGACAATAACCCTGATGTAATAGAGGGGAGTTTGTCTATATTTTGCTACAAATATATGAAAAGAAAAACAAAATTCCAAATAATAATTTAGGATTATTTCTTGATATTTACCCATAACCCTCTGTAAAACAGCGAATAGTACGTTTTTTACATATTTTACATAACACACCATTTTTGTACGTTTTTTACACCGTTTCTCCTTGTTTCATATGTAGGGACTGTCTTTCTTTCTATTCTATAGTTTCATTTTCCCATTCTCCCTAAATATATACGTTCTCATCCTTTTTTAATCTCAAATATTTCTCTTTTTCCCAAGGTAATCGCTCTGTATCTATAGATATAACAATTGGTTTGAAATTTCTATTAAACCTGACATCACCCTCCTTCTTCACTTTATATGAATTAGAATTATTAATATTCCTCAAATAATAAGCATCAATGGAATCAAACATGCATCTAATATCAGTTTCTCTTGAAATTCCAACCTCAGCCAATGATTTTTCATATAATTCAACCTCAAAAAACAAAGTGTCTTTAGCTGGAAAAATACCATTTTTCACATAGTCAAAATCATACCACTTATAATGATTCTTGAAACGGAAAGATTGCATTGTCTTCAATTCTTTTCCTTTATAATAGAAGCGGAAAGCTGGCTCACTTTGTTTATCTTGAGAAAGATATAAAGGGAACCGTAAATCCTCGTCCATTAAGTTTACACACCTGAACAAAAGTATATAAATTCTTGGATAATAACCTACAGAGTCTTGGGTTTCCCTATTCTCATAATAATTAGTGTAAACATATTGTAAAATACAATCAATGTTTCTGTTGTCACTTTTGCAACACATGAAACAAAAACCAATGGCAAGAATCATCAATCTGGTTGCCTCCTTGCTGATTCTTTGACATAATAGCTTTTTCATGAACATTGTATTTTCCTTCAACTGTTTCAAGTGGACAAGGGAATAAATTTCTTGTTTCATCTTTTTTGCAAAGATAACCATAAAACCCGTCTATTGCAATACCATCTTCATTATTGAAACGCTTGAAAATCATAATATTCTATATTACAGAACATTATAAAAATGCAAACATACTCATTGACACAAAAAGGTCACTCTCCATTCAGCAGATTCACCAATTGGGTGATATGTTCCAACTCGGCCAAGCGTTCGTGGCGGAACGTTGGTGCGTGTTCCAGTTCCCATGTCACGTGGAACGGAATATGTACGGCATAGCCCCCTATTTCGAGCACTGGTCGGATATCACTTTTAAATGAGTTGCCCACCATCAACAGTTCATGGGGCTGGCAATTGCAGTCACGGCATAGATTTCGATATTCATCGGGAGTCTTGTCGCTGACGATGAACGTACGTGAAAAGAAATGAGCCAGACCTGAACGTTGGAGCTTGCTCTCTTGGTCAAGCAGTTCGCCCTTAGTGAAAAGCACCATGCGCCCTTTCCACCTCTTTTCCAAGTAACGGAGCGTCTCCTCCACCCCGTCGAGCGGTGTGGCAGGCAGGTGGAGCAGTCCACGTCCTAATTCAAGTATGCGTCCCACATCTTCAGCAGGCACCTTGCCCTTAGATACCTTGACAGCATTCTCTACCAGTGAGAGGGTAAATGCTTTGGTGCCAAAGCCCAAATCGGGCATATTCTTCGTCTCTGTCTGGAAGAGTGAAGTCCTGACCGTCTCGAAATCAGCAAAGGGAGCTAAAATTTCACAATAACGGTCTGTAGCCTCTTCGAAATGTCCCTGACAATCCCAAAGCGTGTCATCGGCATCAAAAGCCAACACCTTTATCCCGCTGATATCCATTGTTAGCGGTTGGTTCATTTGTCAGTGTCCTCCATAGGGAAGAGACCATACAAACGAGAGTCAATCTGATCGGTAATGGTCTGGAAATCAGCCAAACTGGCCTCGAATTTCACATGGTCACCATCAACAATTATCAGGTTACCCTTGAACGTCTCAATCCATTCTTCATAACGTTTGTTCAATCCTTCAAGGTAATCGATGCGGATGGATTGTTCATATTCCCTTCCGCGTTTGGCAATCTGCGCCACAAGGTTGGGCACCGATGAGCGGATGTAAATCATGAGATCGGGCAGTTTGACCAGTGACATCATCAAATCGAAGAGGTCGGTGTAATTGTCGAAATCACGGTCACTCATAAATCCACCATCGTGGAGGTTGGGTGCAAAGATTTTCGCATCCTCGAAGATGGTGCGGTCCTGTATGATATAATCCTTCGACTTGGAAATCTCCACCACCTCGCGGAACCGTTTGTTAAGGAAATATATCTGCAGGTTAAACGACCAGCGCGACATATCGGCATAGAAATCCGACAGATAAGGGTTGTTGTCGACGGGTTCAAAACGGGGTGTCCACCCATATCTGCGGGCAAGCATCTTGGTGAGTGTGGTTTTACCACTACCTATGTTTCCGGCTACTGCTATATGCATATTATGAATTAATTAACGAGTTGACAAGTTGACGAGTAATTTACAGAGAAGTCTTTTTACACCAGCCCCTTAACTCTCGGTGAACAATCCATATAGATTGGCATCTATACGGTCGGTGATGGAAGAGAAATCCTTGGGGTTATGTTCAAAATCGAGATCATCGACTTCGACGATGAGCACCTGTCCTTTGTATTTGTTATGGATAAAGTCCTCGTAACGGTTATTCAGGTTGGTGAGGTATTCCAGTTGGATGGACTGCTCGTAGTCGCGACCGCGTTTCTGAATATTCTGCACGAGATGGGGTACTGATGCCCGTAAGTAGATCATCAGTTGCGGATAGCGTACCGCTGTCATCATCGACTCAAATAGTTCCATATATGTATCGAAATCGCGGTCGCTGAGGTTACCCATGGCATAGTTGTTGGCTGCGAACACATACACACCCTCAAAAATGCTCCGGTCCTGAATGATATCATTGTCCGACTGTGCTATTTCCAGCAAATCACGGAACCGTTGTTTCAGAAAATACACTTCCAGGTTAAATGCCCACCGAGGTATGTCACTGTAGTAATCATCGAGATACGGATTATAATCTACGGCCTCAAACTGAGGAGTCCACCCGTAGTGCCTCGCCAACATATTGGTGAGTGTGGTCTTACCACTTCCCATATTTCCTGCTACGACAATATGCATAATAACCTAAAGTTCTGAAATCCTCCTAAATAAAATAATACAGGAATGAGGCAATACCTTCGAGTGCCGGTTTTCGTTGACCTTCGATTTCTATCTTGAATGCTATCTCTGCCTTACATATACCGCGTAGGTTGGCTATGTTATGCAACGTAGTAACCAACCGTACACGGCTGCCCGTAACCACAGGTTGGCCGAAACGCATCTTATCCATGCCGTAATTGACCAGCATCTTGATATTGTTCACCTCGATAATCTGGTCCCACATATGGGGAAGAAGGGACAAGGTGAGATAACCATGGGCTATGGTACTTTTGTATTGACTTTCTTTTTGTGCCCTTTCCACATCCACATGAATCCATTGATGGTCGAGTGTGGCATCGGCAAAAAGGTTGATTCGTTCCTGGTCGACAAGCAACCACTCCGAACAACCCAGTTCTTCTCCCAGATGCGAAGCAAATTCCTCGTAAGAATTAACAATCAGTTTTGACATAATTTGGTTGACGTGTTAACAAGTTGGACAATTTAACGAGTATTTTGTTAGTTGACGAATTGACAAACATTTGCGCCCTACCTTGGGAGGAGGGGTATTATCCAATAATCGCCGCAGCGGCCAAGGAATAGAACTTCGACTGTATGCTATCGCCCCGTGAGGCGAGCACCACAGGAGCCTTGGCACCTTGCAACATACCTGCCGTGCTGGCACCGGCAAAAAGTGTGATGGTCTTGTAGAACACGTTTCCTGCCTGTATGTCAGGGAATATAAGCACGTCGGCTTCGCCGTTCAACGGCGAATGCAGTCCCTTCTTCTCCAAAGCATGGCGGTCAAGCGACGTCTTCAGGTCGAGCGGACCATCGACAATACACGGTCCGTAAGTTCCTTTTTCAGCCTCGTCAATGATGTCCTTATACCCTACGGTAAATGGAAAAGCCTTCTCGCTTACCTTTTCCGAACAGTTGATTAACGCCACCTTAGGCTGTTCAATGCCAAACGAACGACAGATGTGGGTGGTATATTTCAATTGCTCTACCCGTTGCTCCTGCGTAGGATAAGGGATGACAGCAGGATCGGTGAAGAAAAGAAGACGCGGATAATTGGGTACTTCGGCCACAGTGACATGAGTGAGCACCCTACCCTTCGGTAGTATTCCCCACTCTTTGTTGAGCACAGCACGAAGCAAATTATCTGTATTAATGAGTCCCTTCATAAGCACGTCGGCACGCCCCTCTCTTACGAGTCTGACAGCTTTACCAGCTGCATCGTCGGGGTCGTCGGCATCAATTATCGAGAGATGGTCTTTGTATTTCATCATCTCGGCATTGGCCTCCACTTCTTCTCGACAACCTACAAAGATGGCATCAATAATACCCGCTTGCAAAGCCTTGAGTACTGCACCTTGTGTCGATTCATCGGCACCACATACCACAGCCACCTTCTTCCTTTGGCCGAGGTCGGCCAGATGAGCAATTAATTCACTGAAATTCTGTATGGTTTTCATTTCTTAGGGTTTAGTAATAAGCGTCGAGAGTAACAACTCTTTAATTTGTCAACTCGTCCACTCATTCACTTGACAATTAAAATCTGAAGAAAAAGAAATAGGCAGCCGCCCACTGCGGATTTACCCCCCGAGCTTCACCGATATATGACCCGGAACTGTTGTAGATACGCCCACCACTCTCAATGCGTCCGATGTAAGAGCCCGAACTGTTGTAGACACGTCCGTCGCTCTCAATGCGTCCGATGTAAGAGCCCGAACTGTTATAGACACGTCCGCCACTTTCAATACGTCCGATGTAGGAACCAGAAGAATTATATACCCGATCACCATCGAAACGACCGGAATAAGACCCTGAACTGTTATATACCCGTCCACTGCTCTCTATTTTTCCCATATAGGAACCTGACGAATTACGTATGTCCTGTGCCTGAGCATGCGTGACCGCCAAAAACATGAAAGCGAAAAAAGAAATGATGCAAAGAATTCTCTGTCTCATAAGGCTGATTTTTTAGTATATGCAAAGATACTTATTTTCCCACAAATAAGCAAAAGGAAAAACCCTATTTTTATAGTTTCAAATCCCTATTTTTATCTATGGCTTTTCGCTCTCATTGTTTCATCATGATAGCGGTCAAGATACGCCCCGATTGAATACCCATCCGACGGGCGGAAAAGAAACGCTCCACATGGTCATAAGTACAGATGCCACAGTCGAACACCCGGTCTTCCCTCAGTCCCTCGCCTAACAGCTGCATCTGATTGCACAGGGGGAGGTTAATGTGCCATTTCGAATAACGACAAGCAATGGCCGACATGTCAAAACCAGCGTCTTCAAACTGTTCATACACCTCGTCGCCCACTTCGAAACGTGACAGCGAGATACCCGGACCGACAACAGCGTATAAGTCTGAAGAATCGGAATGGAACATCTCACCCATCCGACGAATTGTATTCACAGCTATGCGGGCCACAGTACCCCGCCAGCCGGCATGTACGGCCGCCACTGCTTTGTGAACAGGGTCATAAAGTAGAATGGGTATGCAATCAGCCGTCGATACTCCGATGCATACATCTTTCATATCGGTGATGAGCGCATCGACACCTTCAAGCATCGAGGCCCTGTCGGTCGGCGAAAGAGAAAAGAAAGAATGGTCTATCTTGCGTATCTCCACGCCATGAGTCTGATGAGGAAAAACAAGACGGGATGATGGCAAATGTAACGTTTGGCATAACGCTTGGCGGTTGGCTGCCACAACTGCGGGACTATCACCGCAATAGTCATTGACATTGAATTCAGCATACGGCCCTATCCCTACACCGCCCAGACGGGTGGTGCTGAATGCCAGCACACCATCGGGCAAATTATAGTGATGTAGTTGCGGCCTACGCTTAGCGTGACTGTTCTTCGTCGTCATCTTCGTATTCGAAATCCTCCAAGTCATCGACATCTTCCACATCCACATATTCGATGTCGCCATCCTCGCCTTCGGCCAGCATCTCGGCTTGGAACCGTGTCATGTCCTTGTCACGGTGGACAAGGGTATCCTCTGACATGATGCTCTGCAGTTTGTTGCTCTCGCTGTTCAGTTCACGCCAGAGCATATCTTTCAGTTCATCAAGGCCCATTCCCGTAACAGCGGAAATGAATACCACCGGCACATCGGTAGGAAGAGTTTCGTGGAGCATCTCGATGAGCTCATCGTCGAGCAAGTCACATTTTGTCACGGCCAACACGCGGTGTTTGTCAAGCATGTCGGGGCTAAAATTCTGCAATTCCTTGAGCAGCAACTCATATTCCCTGCCAATGTCATCGGTATCACCTGGCACCATGAACAGTAACAGCGAGTTACGCTCAATATGGCGAAGAAAGCGCAGGCCGAGGCCTTTTCCCTCCGAAGCGCCCTCGATGATACCCGGAATATCGGCCATGACAAACGACTGACGCTCATGATAGGCCACGATGCCCAGCGACGGCTCCAAGGTTGTGAAAGGATAATTGGCAATCTTAGGTTTGGCACTCGACAAGGCGGAGAGCAAAGTGCTCTTTCCCGCATTTGGTAGCCCCACCAGTCCCACATCAGCCAGTAACTTGAGCTCGAGGATAACGGTCATCTCTTCCATCGGCTCACCCGGCTGTGCATAACGCGGAGCCTGATTGGTAGCTGACCTAAATTGAAAATTCCCCAGGCCGCCGCGACCGCCACGGAGAAGCATCACCACCTGCCCGTCTTTAGTTACGTCGCAAATATATTTGCCCGTCTCCGCATTGTAAACTACTGTTCCACAAGGTACGTCGATATACTCGTCCTTGCCATTGGTTCCATGTTTCTTGTCACGTCCACCGTTTCCACCATGACCAGCAAACACATGGCGTTGGTATTTCAAGTGCAGCAAGGTCCAATAATTATGGTTTCCACGCAGGTAAACATGTCCGCCACGTCCGCCGTCACCGCCGTCTGGTCCACCGTTAGGCTGGTATTTCACATGGCGCAGGTGCATAGAACCCTTGCCGCCCTTACCTGAGCGGCAACAGATCTTCACGTAATCTACAAAATTGGATTCCATTCGTCATTCATCGTTTGTCATCGCGTCAGCGACCAGTCGTCACTCGCGACTCGTCACTATTAAACAGCCTCTACCACCTGGCAGATGTCGGCAAAGATACGGTCGAGGTCACCGAAGCCATCAATATGCTTACGTATCCCTTCCTTCTCATACCACTCGATGAGCGGCGAGGTCTGTTTGTGGTACACATTCAGTCGTTGGCGTATGGTTTCCTCATTGTCATCGGAACGGCCACTCATTTGACCACGCAGGAGCAAACGTTTCATCAATTCGTCCTCAGGCACATCCAATTCAATCATGGCAGCCACCTTATGTCCACGTTTGGCCAACATTTCTTTCAAAGCCTCAGCCTGTGGGATAGTGCGGGGGAAACCGTCAAAGATGACACCGGCATGTTCTGCTCCGAATGTGTCGTAAACACTGGCCAGAATGTCAATCATCAACTCATCGGGAATGAGCTGCCCCTGGTCGATATAAGCCTTGGCTGTCTTGCCGAGTTCAGTACCTTGTTTGATTTCATTGCGAAGCACGTCGCCGGTGGAGATGTGGTTCAGCCCGTATTTCTTGATGAGCAGCTCACTCTGTGTGCCCTTGCCTGAGCCTGGCGCACCGAAAATAACAATGTTTTTCATAATCTTCTTCTCTTTTACTAAAGTATATATATCACGCAGGTTGCGTCCTTGCTGGTCATAATCAAGGCCATAGCCCAAGATGAAGTCGCTGGGAATCTCCATGACCACATATTCAATGTCGAGCTCTACCTTCAGTTCCTTAGGTTTGAGGAGCAGTGTACAGATATGCACCGACTCGGGGTTACGTGTTCCTAACGTCTCTATCATCTTCTTCATGGTCAATCCCGACTCCACGATATCCTCGAGGATGATGATGGTGCGTCCAGACAGGTCTTCATTGATGCCTATCACCTCCGTCACCTTACCCGTGGAGGTTGTGCCTTGGTAAGAAGCCAACTTCACGAACGAAATCTCGCATGGAATGGTGATGCGCCGTAGCAGGTCGGCGGCGAAGATGAACGCTCCATTCAACACGGCGAGGAATAATGGATTTTTGTCGGCCATGTCTTTATTGATACGGTCGGCCACTACTTGGATACGCTTGAGGATTTCCTCCTCAGGAATAGACGTGCGGAATGTCTTGTCCTTGATTCTTACAGTACTCATTGGATTAATTATTTAAGGCTTGAAAGTTAAAAGTGGAAAATTCACCTTTCATCAGTGCAAAAATACTATTTTTTTTCGTTTTCCGAGATTTTGTATCATAGAATTTGTTCCCTTTTCTCTCTTTTTTCACACAATTATACTTGAATCATCAAGCTATTACTCCATTTTTCCAGCCAAACGCTTGCGAACAGAGACTGGAGTAGTGGGAGCCGTAATGTCGGCGGTACGAATTTCACGCTGCTGGCCCTCAATGTCAAACTGGAGGGTTGCTCCATCAGTGCGCACATCCATCGTTACGGGAGCACCCATCACCAGTGGAAGGTTCACGTCACCATGACCAGCAGGGAAGCCGCAGAGCACGGGGATATGGTATTCTTTCAACACCTCATGAAGCATCGCCTCAACACTCTCAAATGTGAACTCGGAACCGCAGTCGGTGAACTCACCAAGCACAATGCCCTTGCAGCGGTCTAGCACGCCATTCATCTGCAGGATGCGCATCTGGCGGTCAATATTGTGCATCGATTCCTCAACCTCTTCAACGAAGAGTATCAGGTCTTTACCCTTGGTGGCATCAGCTTGTGAGCCAAGGTTGGGCACGAAGGTACAGATGTTACCACCCACAAGCACACCGCTGGCATGGCCTTGGATATTATACTTATGTGTCGGGACCTCATAGCAAGGCACCTGTCCTAAGAGCAGGTCACGCATCAACGTACTGGTCTCATCGGTGCCTCCCTTCGCCAAAAAAGAACTCATAGTTCCGTGGACGCTCATCACTCCAGCGCGAGTGAGCAGTCCGTGCAGGGTAGTAATGTCGCTAAAGCCAACTAACCATTTTGGCGATGCTTTCATTTCAGCCAGCGACAACTGGCCAATCAGTTGGATAGTACCATAGCCGCCACGGTTGCAGATGATGGCCTTGATGGTTGGATCTTCAAGAGCCCAGCGGACATCACTCACACGCTCGTCCACAGTCCCGGCATACTGTCCGTCAACCTTCTTACCCACGTTGGGGCCGATGACGGGTTCCAATCCCCATGAGCGCAACAAGGCTGCCGTTTTCTCCACGTTTTCCATCGGGGTGAAGTATGAAGGGGAAATCAGTGCCACCTTGTCGCCCGTCTTCAGATAATCTGGTTTTACACAGTTTAGAACAACTTGTTCAGCGGGGGCTGGTGCTTTATCGTCATCATCGCTGCACGATGTCAGCATGAGGCCGCACGTCAGCATGGCGGATAGCAGCCAAATAAGATTCCTTTTCATTTTATTTATGATAGTCTGTTTAGAATAATAATATTTGCAAAGATAACACAAAAAGATGAGAAAAAGAAGAAAGGCGGAAAAAACAGTCGAACTGCATGAATATTGCAAAATCGTTTTGCCACGTCAGCATTATTTTGTAATTTTGCCGCCGTATGTACTATAGAAGCCTATAGTCTATTAGAGGAAAGATAATGAAAATACTTACAAGTATTCAGCTGCATGAGCTGGACGAATATACGATAGAGCACGAGCCCATCAAGTCTATCGACCTGATGGAACGAGCCGCCAAAGCCATCTCACGCGCCATCAGTGAACGGTGGAACGTGCGCACGCCTATCGTTACCTTCGCCGGTCCCGGAAATAACGGCGGCGACGCGCTGGCCGTATCACGCATGTTGGCAGAACAGGGTTATAACGTAACGGTCTATCTGTTCAACACCAAGGATCACTTGTCTGAGGACTGTGCCATCAACCGCGACCGTCTCACTTCACGCGTGAACAAATTCACGGAAGTAACACGGGGTGAGTTTGAACTGCCCACTCTCACTGCCGAGACGCTCGTTATCGACGGTCTGTTCGGCAGTGGTTTGATGAAACCGCTCTCCGGCGGTTTCGCCTCGTTGGTGAAATTCATCAATCAGACGCCCTCGACCGTAGTGAGCATCGACGTGCCGTCGGGTCTGCTGTGTGAAGACAACAGCAACAATATCCATTCTAATATTATCCGTGCTGATCTCACCCTCACGCTCCACCAAAAGAAATTGGCTTTCCTCTTTGCCGACAACCAACAATATGTGGGCAAGGTGAAGGTGCTCGACATTGGCCTGTCGAAAGAGTTTATTGAGCAGACAAACACCGAATATACCATTTTGGAAGAGCAGGATGTTCGCAAGCTCATGCAGCCACGCGACGATTTCGCCCACAAGGGTAGCATGGGTAGCGCCCTGCTTGTTGCCGGCAGCTACGGCATGGCCGGTGCCGCCATCCTGGCTGCACGTGCCTGTACACGCAGTGGCGTGGGAAAGGTGACTGTCCAGATACCATCCAACAACTATGCGGTGATGCAGATGAGCGTTCCTGAGGCATTGGTACAAATTGGCAGCGACCCCAACTACTTCGCCGAGTCAGTCGACTCCGAGCCGTTCGATGCATTGGGTATCGGTCCCGGACTGGGACAAAGCGAAAACACCGCCATCGCCTTAATAGGACAGTTGCGCCGCACGCGCTCGGCTATCGTCGTCGATGCTGACGCACTGAATATCCTGGCCAGCCATCGTGCATGGATGCAACAACTGCCCAAGGAGATCATCATGACCCCCCACCTCAAGGAGATGGAGCGTTTGGACGGCAACCGTTATAACACCGACTACGAACTGTTTATTAAGGCGCGTGAGTTAGCCGCCCACCTCAAGGCATATATCATCCTAAAAGGTCACTACAGTGCCCTCTGTCTGCCCGACGGCAATGTTGTTTTCAACAGCACGGGCAACAGCGGCATGGCCACGGCAGGATGCGGCGACGTGCTCACCGGTTTGATAACCGGCCTGCTGGCCCGCGGTTACAGTCAGGCTGATGCCTGTAAAATCGGCATGTACCTGCACGGACTAGCCGGTGACCTGGCTATTGCTGATATCGGCAAAGAGAGTCTCGTGGCAGGCGATTTAATCACTTACCTGCCCACCGCCTTCAAGATGCTGGGAGGTTAAATTGAATGACAAATTAAGAATAACGAATGAATATTGACGTGCCACTGGGAAACAATTTCCCGGTGGCCTCATTTTTTCATCCATGCTTTTGGTCAATAGGAAAATAGTTTTTACCTTTGCACGGCAATACAGAAATGTGTTGCCCGCTTAGGTGCACTTAGCTGTGCTTAATTGGGAACGTGAGTGTGAATCTCCGACTGTCCCGCAGCTGTGAACTCCGTTATGGCTCCGAAGCAAGACAAGCCATTGTCCATTTGGACGAGAAGGCGCTTGGGGGTGGAGGAAAGTCAGAAGACCAGCCTTTTGCGGAAAAGACACTTTCAAGCCACGATGCATGGCTCCGGTTAGTGCAAGTTAAATTTTTAGTAGTTATAAATATTCCGTTATGTTTAAGAACTTCAACGGGTTCCATCTTGTGGATGCATATCACAGTATGCGTCTGGAGAAATGGATCCAGTCTGGAATGGTGATTAAGAAATCGGCAATGGCCATTGTGGTGGTTTTAATTACACTGCTGCTGTGGAATTTGCCAAGTAGTTCATTCGGCATTGAGGGTTTGAACGTGGTGCAGCAACGCATCATCGCCATCTTTGCATTTGCCACCTTGATGTGGATACTGGAAGTAGTGCCGTCATGGGCCACCAGTGTAGCCATCATTGTTTTATTGTTGCTCTTCTGCAGCGACTCCGGTCTAAAGCCCATGTGTAATCCCGACGAAGTGGGGGAACTGTTGTCATACAAGGGGGTGATGGCCTGCTTTGCCGATCCAGTCATCATGCTGTTCATCGGAGGCTTCATACTGGCCATTGCTGCCACCAAAACGGGTCTCGACGCACAATTGGCAAAAATCCTGCTCAAGCCCTTTGGAACAAAAAGTGAGACGGTGCTTTTAGGTTTTCTGCTCATCACGGGCTTATTCTCCATGTTTGTTTCCAATACGGCAACAGCGGCTATGATGCTGACGTTTCTCACTCCCGTTTTCCGTCAGTTACCGCCGGAGGGCAAAGGACGTATCGCACTGGCATTGTCCATACCCGTGGCAGCCAACCTCGGTGGCATGGGCACTCCTATCGGCACGCCTCCCAACACCATTGCCTTGAAATACCTAAATGACCCCGAGGGGCTGAACCTTAATTTAGGTTTCGGTCAGTGGATGTTGTTCATGGTTCCTTTGGTCATCGTATTGTTGTTTATCAGCTGGTTTCTGTTGCGCAAGATGTTCCCCTTCACGCAGAAGCGGATAGAACTGAGCATCGAGGGCGGCATGAAGCCAGGTATTCATACGAAGATTGTTATTGTGACATTTATCGTTACCGTTGCACTGTGGCTGCTTGACTCTGTCACAGGCATCAACTCCTATACCGTGGCACTCATCCCCTTTGTCATCTTTTCATTAACGGGTGTTATCAACCGTCGTGACCTGGAAGAAATTAACTGGAGTGTCATCTGGATGGTAGCCGGCGGATTCGCCTTAGGTTACGGACTGAACCAGTCAGGACTGGCAGCACTGGCCGTTAAGAGTATCCCCTTCGGTGACTTCTCGCCCATCATCATTCTGATTCTATCGGGAATCATCTGCTACGTACTATCGAACTTCATCAGCAATTCTGCCACGGCGGCATTGCTCATGCCCATTCTTGTGGTGGTATGCTCGGCCATGGGTGACAAGCTCACCGCCATCGGCGGCACGCCTACCATACTCATTGGTGTAGCAGTGGCTGCCAGCTCCGCCATGGTATTACCTATCAGTACCCCACCCAACGCACTTGCCTACGCCACTAACCTTGTCGAACAGCGCGACATGGCTCGCATCGGCATCTTTACAGGCATCATTTCTATGATATTGGGATACGTACTGCTCTATTTCATGGGGCTTGTGCACTTTATTTGAAGCTCTCTCGTTATTTGACTCATAACAAGTAAAGCGTGTATTAAAAGGTTATGTGGGGAGCCCCCGTCGTGAGACAGCATCTCCCTTTTTTACCACTATTTAAGAAGATTCAGATGAAATCTACAATAGTTATCTACGGACATGAGTCCAAACTGACAAAATCTGACGCCAAGCACATTGCCTACTATCTTGGAGCACAGACCACCTGCACCCATCACATTAACAAGGCCATCATGAACGGTGTGGACAATATCGTTCTCTGCCTTCCTTCTTTCAATGCTGAAGGGGCGGAAAAGGAATGGGTAGAATTCTTTTGCACATTCCGTGATATGGACTTGACAGGCAAATGCTTTGCTCTTTACGTACCTTCCGACAGTTTTTATGCCAAAAAGGTAATTGAGTTAGAAGATGTTCTCTATCATCAAGGGGCAAGGGTTATCAATCGTCCTTTCTGCAAACCACACTACACCATTGACACTTGGATTTGCGTTGTTTCGCCCAATCTGTAAGAGCTTTTCTGAACCAGTGCATTACTATCCAGAGAACCCAATGATAAAAATGAAATGAGGGCGTGCCGCGGCATGCCCTCATTATTTGTTAATACTTTTTCCTCTTTCTGGTTACCCCTGAAGGGAAAGGGAGATTACTGTCTTTGCATCTCAATCGACACGGTGTCACCATTCTGGGCGGTGAAGAGGAAGACGAGCGAGCTCTCCTCGGGGAAATCATTGGTATTGATGTTCACCGTCGTCTTACCATTGCAATTGATGGTTTTCAGCACCTGTCCCGAATAGCTCACGATGTCGACTTTCTTCAGTGGCTCGGTGGACTGTGCGAAGAGCAGTCCCTTATCGTCGGTGGCAGCAGTAACGTCGAAGGTCGGTCCCTGCGGCACGATGGTCGACGAATAGCTCTTGTGCTCCGACAGTTCGAAGCCCATGGCCTGAAGCATCTTGTTTCCGTAACGCTGTCCCATCACGCGGCAACCGTCGGCATTGAAGTGCAGTCTGTCAGCAGCAGCGGGAGCACCTTTCGAAGAGATGACGTAAGCCTCTTGGAATCCGCGGGTAATCTGGTTGATGGTTTGGTTAGCACGGGCGCAAACACCATTCTGGTCTTCTCCCACCACCTCACCTACCAGGAGCGACACCTTGTTGCGCTCGAGGTCAAGGTCACGAATGATGTCGTTGTAAATCTTACGCACCTTCTGCAACCAACGGGCATCGTAGGCATCAGTCTCACCCTGGTGAATCAGGATACCGCGTATCTCACCCTCATCCATGGCCTGCTCTGCCAGTTGAATGAGCAGTCCGTAGGGATTGTTGTCATAAGCGGCAATCTCACGTTTTTTCCAGTCTTCCGTCACACCGGCGATATAGCTGCGGTAAGCGTCTTTGTCGAACAGGTCGATGCCACAGCCGTCAACGGCAATATGTATCACACCCACACGGGCGTTCTTGGGCAGGTTGTCGAGCAAGGTACGTCCGAAATAGTCGACGAGCGACAGTTTAGTATCTTGGCGGCAGAGTGGTGGCACGGCCTTACGCCACTGTCCGCGTTTACGGTCCTTGCCGTCAACAGCAGACAGGCTCAGGAAGCGGTCGCTCACCTGCATGTCAGCATCGGAGATATCGCCCTGTCCCACCATGTTCGACTGTCCTATGCACAGGAAGATGTAGAAATTCTCGTCTTGGGCACTCATGGTAGCGGGTAATGCAGCCAGTCCCATCATAACAAACAGTTTTTTCAGGATTTTCATATTGTTTAAGTGATTGGTTTTACAAAAAGAACCTATTCAACTTGCAAAAATAGGAAAAAAAACAATATCTCCCCATTTTTTGTCTAAAAAAATACAAAAAGGGGAAATATAAAGGGACAATGGCATATCCAACTCATGCTATTGTCCCTTTCATCTCTCTTATTAAGTCCTTATTTATGAAGCTGCTTGACTGGGAAAGTGAAATAGGTGTCAGGGAAGGGCTCTTCACGCAGTGTAAAATGCCACCACTCCGAATCGAGGGGCTTGAAACCGTGACGAAGCATGGCCTGACGCAGAATCATACGGTTCCTGAACTGTTCAGCGGTAATGCTGCGACCCGTAGGCGACTTGCTGTTGTTGCCGGTGTACTGACCCGTGTCAGGATTGCCGCAGAAATCGGGATGACTCTCCGGACCGAACCAGTCGAAGGTACCACCCATGTCAAGTTCCTTTTCGGTGGCCATATCGAAGAGGGTAAGGTCAACGGTGGAGCCACGTGTGTGGCCGCTCTTCTCCATAATATACTCCTGATCGAAAAGCACTCCCTTGTCAAGGTCTGGATAGAAATAGTTTTTCATACGGACATCAGGAACGTTCTTCGACCACCTCACGAAATGGTCGACAGCCTTTTGCGGCCGATAGGCATCGTAAATCTTCAGGCGATAGCCCAATGACATCACATCGTCACTCACGGCACGTAACGCTTCAGCCGCTTTTCTCGTGAGCAATGCCGTAGGCTCCAGATAACCATCGATACGGTCGCCCACGAAGTTGTAAGTACCGAAATAACGAATCTCCAAAATGGCGTCGGGAACGGCATCGGTAAGTGTCACAAACTGACTTGAATCATCGGTAGCCACACGTCCCAAGGAGCCCGTCTTCTCAGCATATTCAGCCTTGGCCTTAGCCATCTGCTCACGGAAAGCGGGACTGTTTTGCAGGGCACAGTATCCGATGCTCGCAGCCACACGGCTGGCATCCACATCACTCTGCCAGTGGGCGCCCTCAATGACGCGGCTCTCGCCATACATCCAACCTCGGGCAAAGATGGTGTCGCTATTGGCTGGAGCAATCTCAGCCAGTAACAGGGCACAGGTCCAACCACGGGCGGTGTGTCCGGAGGGATAACTACCCTCACCGCGTATATCATCCTCAAATTGAGGCGAGAGCATATGCTCGTTGTACATCACGAAGGGACGCATGCGGTGGTAATGAGCCTTTGGTGCGACACGCATCTGGTCGGTGGTAACAAGACTCGTCTTCAACAATTTCCAAATCTCGGGGGTCTCCTCTTTTGAAATATGCAATCCGAAGGGAACATCGAACTCGGCGAACAACGCGTCGTACGACCATATGGCGTCGCGTTGGGCAACAGAAGCTCTTTCGGGATTGAGCCGCTGGGTTTTTCCCCACTGGTATCGTATCACATCATAGGCAAATTCGGGGCTGTTAAATGCCGGAGGTGGAGGCAGGCACTTTATAAGGTCGGGCAATTGCCCTACAGTGAAATATGGTTTCACGGCATCTTGTGCCAAGCCTTTGAAAACGCCACAAACTAAAAGGATGGCGGCAAAGAGTGTCTTCTTCATATACTATTATTTTTTGAAATTAAAGAGGGGATTAAAAGGTAGAGAGGATAATACCCCAGAACACCAAGCCCTCACTTAGAATGAGATGGTAAAAGCACCACCGAGAATAAAGGTATGACGGTCTTTCTTAACACTTTGGGTTTCAGAGAAATCAAAGTCGCTTAACTCAGTAAAATCAGCAAGAGAAGACCACTCCCTTAACGATAATCCTAACATTGTGGTGGCATCCAACATAAACTCTCCAGGGTTGTATGTCATGGTGTATTTTTTGCGGCTGAAGTCATAGTCTAAGAACACCTTCCACGCATAGTTCTCCTTGTAGGCGTAAGTCAATGATAAACCTGTGCCGAACTTCATCGTGTTATTCGCCCCAACGGTGAAATAGTCCCAGTTCGATATGTATGTTTCTGGCAGGTGTGTTACCATCATCTCGTTAGTATCGTCATCTATCATGACATCTCGACGTCCACCCTCCACGGTTGCGTTCAGGTCGATATCCTGCATGACACTACGTCCAAGGAGCAATTTCGAACCCAGGGCAAAACGGTCCGAAAGCGGCAGGTTAAAATACACGCCCAGGTCGGCAGAGAACTCCGTCAAATGGTCGCTCTTAATGGTGAATTTGGCTTCGGTAATAAGGTTGGGACTGTAGTTGGGGTCGCCCGGTTGACCATATCCGTTGACCATATCTTGAACGAATTGGCTTTCGTTGCTGGCATTACCAGCCAATACCTCCACCATATCTTTCCATGCATATCGCTCTATGCCATCCCATCCCTTAACAGGTGAACTGTTGACACGTAAACGGCCACCCACGCCAAAATACTTGTTGAAGAAATAGGCTCCCTCCACCCCTACAACGGTGGAAGCACCAAACTTCAGGTTGAAGGCTTTATCTTCATCATCAGTGAAATCAAAATGTTCCATGTTGAATTTCATATCACGTGAACCCATTCCGATACCCATCGATACGGAGAAGAACGAGGGATTGTCGATGATGCTCTTTTCACCACTGATGTCGCCGCGCAACAACCCACGTCCCTTAAAAATCACGTCGCTCAGGGCATAGGCCAACTCGCCCGACATGATGCCGATACCCGCCCCCGAGAGCACGTCCGACACCCAATGGCGGTTGTTCAGCACACGCATCACGCCCGTTGCCGTGGCTACGGTATATCCCGCCACGGAATACCAAGGCGAGCGTGTCAGTCCATACTCCTTGTGCAAGATAGTGGCACCGACAAAGGCCGTGGCAGTATGTCCTGAAGGCCAGGAATTACGTGTCGACCCATCAGGACGCATCTCCTTGGCCGTATATTTGATACTGTTGACAAAAAGAGCCATGAAGCCATACGACATGGCCGTGGAAGCCAAGTAACGCCCCCAATCAGAGCGACCCTCCACACCTGCTATTTTCAGTCCCGTGGCAAGCGTCGGTCCGAAAAACTGCGTATAATTGTCTATCTCCGTCTTGAATTCGGTTACCAGCGTATGCTTATTATCTTTCACGTTCTGGCGGAACGATTTTTTCTCGCTCTTGGCGATGATACCCGCCACGAACAAGGGCACGCCGGCAAAAGTAAGGTCGTTCATGAACTTATAGGGCTGTACGCCCTCATTGGTGCGCATCCATGTGATGCGGTACTCGTCGGTCTCCGGCACTGTGACAGGCAAGGTCATCGCCGTCTCGGAACGGTTGTTCGACTCCCAGGATATGAGTGAAGGAGCCATGGCCGATGCCAGGGAATCAGCCCATTCGGAAACCCACCCCGGCCCTCCCGAAGGGAGGGAGTATGGAATATCACTGAGACATTCGGAAACCCACCCCGGCCCTCCCGAAGGGAGGGAGTATGGAATATCACTGAGACATTCGGAAACCCACCCCGGCCCTCCCGAAGGGAGGGAGTATGGAATATCACTGAGACATTCGGAAACTGATGGCTGAGGTAAGTCGGCATCATCGATGGTTTCGGCTGCCACCACACCACTCATTCCGAGGACTGCCACCAATAATAAAAACTTCATTCTTATCATAGTCTTGCGCAGTTTTATCAATCATCACCCGTAGAAATACCTGTACCGTATTCCTACCCTATAGGAAATACGCCACAAAGATAAGAAAAAAAACGAAACGAACCGTCAACAACAAAGAAAAAAGCGAGCGGTATCTCCCAAGGACACCGCTCGCTTTACTATAATTAATTGCTAATGAATAAATGCTTCTGCTTATTCAGCCAGTTTGTTGTCGGAACCGAGCACCTCAACAATCTTGTGCTTGTACATCTTCTCCATCTCATCGCGAGCGGGACCGCAGAACTTACGCGGGTCGAACTCGCCGGGTTTCTCCACGAGCACCTTGCGCACAGCGGCGGTAAAGGCCAGACGTGAGTCAGAGTCGATGTTAATCTTGCAAACGGCGCTCTTTGAAGCCTTGCGCAACTGCTCCTCGGGAATACCCACTGCATCGGGCAGTTTGCCACCATACTCATTGATGATGTCAACATATTCCTGGGGAACTGACGATGAACCATGGAGCACGATGGGGAAGCCGGGGAGTTTTTCCATCACAGCGTCAAGCACGTCGAATGCCAGTGGTGGGGGAACGAGTTTGCCCGTCTTCGGGTCACGTGTACACTGCTCGGGAGTGAACTTGTAGGCACCATGGCTGGTACCGATGGAGATAGCCAGTGAGTCACAGCCAGTACGGGTAGCGAAGTCAATCACCTCCTCGGGTTTGGTATAGTGCGATTCGGTAGCCACCACATCATCTTCCACGCCAGCGAGCACACCAAGCTCAGCCTCGACGGTGACATCAAACTGATGGGCATATTCCACCACTTTCTTGGTCAGGGCGATATTCTCCTCATAGGGGAGAGCACTACCGTCAATCATCACGCTCGAGAAGCCAGAGTCGATGCAGCTCTTGCAGGTCTCGAAGCTGTCGCCATGGTCAAGATGCAAGGCAATCTCAGGATGCTCGCATCCCAGTTCCTTGGCATACTCCACGGCACCCTGTGCCATGTAACGCAGCAGTGTGGCATTGGCATAGTTGCGTGCACCTTTCGACACTTGCAGGATGACCGGTGAGCGCAATTCCGACGAAGCCTTGATGATGGCCTGCAACTGCTCCATGTTGTTGAAATTGAAAGCGGGGATGGCATATCCACCGTTGATGGCGCGGGCGAACATTTCTTTGGTGTTCACCAAGCCGAGGGTTTTGTAATCTACCATAATAATTTAAATATTAAAGTTTTGAATGTCTTACTATTTAACGAGCGCAAAATTACGAAAATTCTTCCGACATACAAAATTATCGTCTTCTTTTTCGTGGTTAAAATACGCTAAAAAGACATCGTTGTTTTGATACCTGACAGAAAAGCGGCCATTTGACAAGTGGGTTTGACAAAACATCATTCTACTTGCCATTCTGAGCTCAAATCGTCACGCCATGCGCTTTGTCCTCGACGCATATCGGGAAGGCTGGCGAGAGTCGGGTCAAGTGCCAGTGCCTCTTCCAAGGAGATACAGTCATAGTCGTCGCTCTCGGTAATTCCGAAAGCCTGCCAGTCGTCCTCATCGTCAAGGGTCACTTGCATGATGGGTTCCTTGCCCTCGATTACCGTCAAAGGGGTAATGATCGGTTTCCAGGGGTCGTCGTCAATGATTTTCATTTTTCAAAAGATTGTTGGTAAATCTTTAAATTGAACACCGGGATGGTAGCATATATCACATTGAGTATTTCGGCGAGTTGGTGTTCGTATGTTTTCCATTCCTTTTCATGAAGGAAGAAATAGAACTCGATAGGCAGACCGGTATTAGTTGCTTCAAACTGTCGAACCATGAGCAGCATCTTCTCATTCACTTCCGGTCTCTTGGCAAGGTAGCGTTCCATATATTGACAGAACAGGGTGAGGTTCACCTGTTCACCTTTCAGTTCACTATCCTTGAAAAAGCCTCTGTCAATGAGTTGCCTACGCAACTCGTCATCAATGAATGTCACGCTTTGGAAGTCAACATACAGTTGCCGGTTCACCCGCCGTCCGTCGCTTTCCTCCATGCCAATCCAGTTCTGGAAGGAATCATCTACCAATGTCTTGGGCGACACGGTGATGATGGTATTGTCGAAGTTGCGCACTTTAACCGTGGTGAGCGACATATCCTCGACGATGCCGTTGGCACCAGCCTTGGGCACAGTTATCCAATCGCCTTTGTGCAACATATCGTTACTGGTGAGCCTGACACCTGCCACCAAGCCCTCGATGGTATCCTGAAACACCAACATAAGCACCGCCGAGGTGGCACCCAGTCCCGCAAAAATGGCCAACGGGTTGCGGTTGAAGATTATCGACACGACGATAATGGCAGCCACGAAGATGATGATTATTTTCAGCACACCGATGAACGACTGGAAATACTGTTGCGCTGACGTGCGTCGTCCCTCCTCAAGGTCTTTGAAGGAATTGATGAATACGACCACTGTGCGCACACTCATCACCGTGATGTATATGGCCGTGGCCCGGGTCAACAACTCACGCACCAAGGGAAATTCATAAAACACCAAGGGTAACAGCTGCCACACTACGATGGCAGGCACGATATGACAAGCAGAAATGAGAACCTTGCGATTAAAAAGCACCTCATCCCACTTCACATCTGTTTTCCTCGTCAGCCGAACGACGAGCGGCACGAACAACCGTCGGCACACCCAATAAGAAATCCATGCCAAGACAACGGCTACAAGCACCATGAGCAAGAGCCGTGTCACGGTGAGCGGTGTTCCTGAAAGTCCCAGGAATCCGATGAGTTCCTCTACGTATGTCTTAATCCGTTCCATCACCGACACAACAAGTCACACAATTTGTTCTGGAACTCTCGTCCATCGGAAGCTTTCAATATGCCTTGGTTGACGATGGAGAAACATATTTTGTGGCCATTCGAGGCCGTACAATAGCCCGCCAATGCACTCACACTCGTCACCGTACCTGTCTTCGCATGTACATTACCCTCGGCACGGGTGCCCTTCATGCGGTTTTGCAGCGTACCGTCAACACCGGCGATGGGCAATACGGGATAGAGGTGGTCGTAAATCTCACGGGTGGAGAAGGCATGGCGCAACAGACGCACCATCAGTTCGGGAGTGACGTAATTATACAACGAGAGACCGCTGCCGTCGGCCACGGCATACATGCCAGCCGGAAGGCCCAGGCGGCTGATGAGCCGTTTCACAGCCGTGGTACCCTTTTTCGCAGTACCTGGTTTGCCCTCACCGGCAGCCACTTGGTAGAACACCGCCTCGGCATAGAGGTTGTCGCTGTTTTTCATCATGCGTTTGAGCACCGTATCGATAGAGGTGATGTGTTCTTTTACAATGGTCACCCCTTGTGGCGTACGTCCCTGGTCGGAGCCGCCCGTGACCGTCACGCCACGCTGTCGCAGCATCTGCACCAGCCGTTCAGCAAAATTATCCTTGCGATCAACAAGCAAAGCCGAGAGTGTGGGATTGTCATCGTCCCAGCACCAACCTTCGCCCCATTTGTCTCCGCTATACATTCCCTTATCGGCCACCACCTGACCCTGTATGCGTGTGATTCCCTCATTCTTGACGGCATCGGCAAATTCAGCCATGTCGTCGGCAGAAAACGTCGGGTCCATGGTACCCATGCAATAGAGGTTGCCATAAAGGACGCCCTCGCGCACCTCACCGTTGCGGAATAGGGAGGTGCGGAAACGGTAATTGCCGCCCAACATATCGAGCGCCGTGATGGCACTCACCAATTTCATGGTCGAGGCCGGACGCATACGCTGCCGTTCGTTGTGACGATAGACCACCGTCTGGTCGGTGAGGTCATAGACCATCAGTCCCAGTTGCGAGATTTTCAACAGGTCGTCACGCAACATACGGTCCAATCCCTCACGTATGCGCTCCGCCCAGGCCGAGCCGGAGAAGTTGGACTCCTCCACAGTTGATGGCGCATATACGGTGTCGTTCACATAACGGTCCAACTCCTCTTCGGTAAGCTGAGCCGACACTGGCAGGGCCATGGTACATGCCACGGCCAAGAAACAAAGGAACTTTCTTGTTTTCATATTTCGTATTGTTTTATTTCGTTATCAGAGTTGTATTGAACCTGCCGCTTCGCCATCTCCCCGATGAACGCGCCGGCATTGGCTGGTTGTAAGGCCACATGATGTCCTGCACCATACGAAATGAGGACATACTTCACGATGCCAAACATCGCCCCCACCTCTTTCACCTCAGTAATGTCGGCCAAAGGGATGTTCTTCTCCTTGAGCCACCGGCCACGACGCACTACCAACCGTCCATCGCCGGTAAGCACATACTCCGTATGCACCAAACGTTCCACCACCACGGCGGTGAGGGCAAAAAGAGCCATGCCAAGGAGTGCCGCCACACCCGTCCGCTGCCAAAAGAAGAACAATGCCAGTGCAGCCATGACAACCACCATCATGATGGCTGGAATGGTTAAACGAGAATGAAAAGAACGGTCCAAAACGTATTATTTTTCTGCAAATGTACGAAAAATGTGCGAAAAAAAAGGAGCAGGACTAAAAATCCTGCCTACTATTTCATCAATTCCCAAAATTAATGACTACTTTTGCACATAATACTAACCTCATCTTTATTCCCATGATTTACAAGTACGACTTTCTCATCATCGGTGCCGGCGTGGCTGGCATGAGTTACGCATTGAAAATAGCTCGCGCCAAGAAAGGCAAAGTATGTATGATATGCAAGACTTCGCTCGATGAGGCGAACACTTCGTTTGCCCAAGGCGGCGTGGCCAGTGTGACGAACCTGAAAGTGGACAATTTCGACAAACATATCGAGGACACGATAATTGCCGGCGACTACATCAGCGACCGCGCCGCCGTGGAGCAAGTGGTACGCAACGCTCCCTCACAGATAGAGGAACTGGTGCGCTGGGGCGTGAATTTCGACCGTAACGAAGACGGCGAGTTCGACCTTCACCGCGAGGGCGGTCACTCCGAGTTCCGCATCCTCCACCATGCCGACGACACGGGCGCGGAGATACAACGTGGACTGATGGCTGCCGTCAGAGCCAACCCCGACATCATAGTCAAGGAGAACCATTTCGCCGTGGAAATCATCACACAGCACCACTTAGGAGCCCGTGTCACACGGCGCACGCCCTACATCAACTGCTACGGAGCATACGTGCTCAATCCCGACACGCAGAAGGTGGACACCTACCTGAGCAAGGTGACACTGATGTGTACAGGTGGTTGCGGTGCCGTCTACCAGACCACCTCGAACCCTGTCATCGCCACGGGCGACGGCATCGCCATGGTATATCGCGCCAAGGGAACGGTGGCCGACATGGAGTTTGTGCAGTTCCATCCCACGGTGCTTCACTCCCCTACCGAGACGCATCCCGCCTTCCTCATCACGGAGGCTATGCGAGGCTATGGCGGTATACTGCGCCTGCCCAACGGACAGTCGTTCATGGAGAAATATGACGAACGCTTGTCGCTGGCACCACGCGACATCGTGGCACGTGCCATCGACAAGGAGATGAAGATTCACGGTCTGGACCATGTGTGTCTCGACGTGACACACAAAGATGCCGAGGATACCAAACACCACTTCCCCAACATCTACCAAAAATGCAAGACGATGGGCATCGACATCACCACCGACTATATCCCCGTACGTCCCGCAGCGCATTACATGTGCGGCGGTATCAAGGTTGACCTCAACGGCTGTTCGAGTATTGAACGGCTCTATGCCATCGGTGAATGCTCCTGCACAGGCCTGCACGGCGGTAACCGTCTCGCCTCGAACTCACTCATCGAGGCGGTGGTCTATGCCGACGCCGCGGCCAAACATTCGCTGGAACATGTGGACCTCTATGATTTCAACGACAAGGTGCCGGAATGGAACGATGAGGGCACGATGTCGAACGAAGAGAAGGTGCTCATCACCCAGAGCGTGAAAGAAGTGGGCGAAATCATGTCGAACTATGTAGGCATCGTGCGCTCCGACCTACGTCTGAAACGAGCCTGGGACCGTCTCGACATGCTCTATGAAGAGACGGAGAACCTGTTCAAGCGTGTCAAGGCCAGCAAGGACATCTGCGAACTGCGCAACATGATTAACGTGGGTTATCTCATCACCCGTTGGGCCATCGAACGCAAGGAGTGCCGCGGCCTCCACTTCACCATTGACTACCCCGTCCACGCCTACGACGAGAAGAAATAAAGGTTAAAATTGTTGATAAGAAAAAGAGAAAGCAATGCAAAATTAGCGCCTGGCTGCGAACACAATGTTCGCAGCCAGGCGCTATAACTATTTGGGTATTCTTAAAAACGACTAAATGCCGCTTACTGTGCGGAATTTCTTCCATCCTTTCGCCTTCTTATATAAATCGACAGAGGCGGCGGGCACCACCAAGGCCACTTTTCCGTCAGTCACTTTGCTCACTTCTGGCGGTGTGGGACACAGGCTGAAAAATGTGTTGAGATTTTTGCAGTCGTAAACAATTTTGTCACCCATCTTTGTCACACCATCATACATCTTAAACATCGTCATGTTTTTGCAGCCGCGAAATGCCTCGTCGCCAATGGTCGTGACACCGCGCGGCAAAGTCACTTCAGTGAGAGAGGTGCATTTGTGGTAGGCTTCTTCACCAATGCTGACCACGCCCTCTGGCATGCACGTGGTTGTCAGTTTTCCACATTCATCAAACATCTCCGCAGGAATTTGAGTAAGTGTTGAGGGCAGAGTTACCGTTGTCAATGACGAGCAACCGCTGAGAGCTCCCTTGCCGATGTGTGTCGCAGTCTCGGGCAGTGTCAGCGTGGTCAAGGATGTGCATTTACTAAAAGCATAAGCTCCGACAGACGCCACCGTTTCGGGGATGTCTATCATGGTGATGTTCCGACAGTTGTTCATGGCATAATCGCCAATGGCAACGGTACCCTGAGGGATGCTGAACATACCCTGACGTTTGCACGGTACCAACAGCAGTTGTGCAAGGTCGGCACTGAACAGCGCCCCATCGATGTCGGCATACTGGGCGTTGCCTTGTTCCACGAAGATGTTTTGAAGTCGGTCGCAGCGCTCCACAGCTGTCGTGCTGAAGAAGGTGGCTGAGGCAGGTATCGTCAATTCAGTAATCGAGGTGCCTTTGAATGCGTATTTCCCTATCTCAACTACATGATAAGGTAAAGTTATTTCTTTGAGTGCCGTGCCGGAAAAAGCCCTTTCAGGTATCACGCTCAGTTGTTCGGGCATTGACACCTTTTCCAATCGGTCACAACTTTCAAAGGCCCCTTTCCCCAATGATGTCAGTTCGTCAGGCAGATAAACATCTACAAGCCGCTCGCAATCATAAAAAGCGTTGTCACCGATGGTTTGTATCCGACGGGGTAATGCTATATGGTGCAACCGGCGACATCCCGAAAAAGCGGCATCGCCGATGATACGCACTTCGCGAGGCATATCCACACGTTCCAACTGATAACATCCGTAAAAGGCACGGTCACCAATCTCCTCTGTGGTACGGGGCAGAACGACGTAGCGCAGCAGACGACAGTTGGAAAAGAGCGAAGACCACACGGCACGGCTGTCGGAATGGCCACCTAACAGGCCACCACGAACCAAGCGGGCCTCTTCCATGTCAAGGTCAAAGTAAGCCTCCACTTTTTCTCCTTTATCGTTGACCACTTTCGAACGGTCTGCCAGACGTTTCACAAATCTCATATCGTCGCTGTTAAGCGGTCCCCGCAGATGCAGCGCGCGCACCTGTTCCATTTTCTCTTTGGGGAACTCATTTTCCAGTTTGCCCGGTTGGCGAAGGTCGATAGAGACCTCGTCGAAAGCAGCTCTGCCCCTTCCGTGGTGCTGAGCCCACAATGCTGGAGCATACGCCAGCAACAACAGCATTATCGCTATTCTCATCGTTCTCTGTATGGCATAGGTTTTCATTTTATGAGTCATTATTGTTGGTGATAAATATGGTTGATGTGCTATAACCGTCGTAAATACGACCGAACACAAATTGCACGCAAAGTACGTTAAAAAACTCGAGATATGCAAGTAATTATTGGAGAAACTGCGAGGTCACGAGCTGAATATTTGCGAGAATCATTGTTAGGAAGGAACAGGCATGTGGAAACGTAACAAAATCTCACAGTAATAATTTAAGGCAAAGAAGCTAGCTCTAAGTTTGCATAAAAAAGAAAGGATAAGAATCGGTTAATTGAAGAATTTTTATTACATTTGTGGCATAATTATTGGAGAACACTAATTTCAATCTTTTGAACCATGAGAAAAAGTATCTATTTATTTGCGGCCATCTTGTTGACAGTATTGATGGGTTGCAAGAACAGTGCAACGGAAAAGGCCGAAATCATTGACCTGCCCCGCGCAGAGACACCCGACAGTGTGGCCAAAGCCTTGGAAACCTTCTTCCAAGAAGTTGCCAAGGACTCAATGGATGTCCACAGTGTGATGATTGTGAAAGACGGCAACGTCATCTTCAGCCGTTGGCAGAGCGAAGGTGTGGACACGGTGCCCCATGTGCTGCATTCCGTGAGCAAGACCTTTACCGCCACAGCAGTGGGTCTCGCCATCAACGAAGGAAAGATGAAGCTAACGGACAAAATCATCGATTTCTTCCCCGACAAGGTACCCGCCAATCCGAGCGACAACCTGAAGGCCATGACGGTGCGCGACCTGCTGACAATGTCGTGCGGACATGACGATGACCCCACGGGCATCATACGCAATGCCAGTGACGACTGGGTGAAGGCCTTCCTCGCCTACCCCGTGAAACACAAGCCCGGCACGTTCTACTGCTACAACAGTCTGGGAACCTACGTGCTATCGGCCATCGTGCAAAAGGTGACGGGCGAGAAAGTCGTCGACTACCTGAACACACGTCTTTTCGAACCGTTGCATATCAACAAGCCCAAATGGGAAGAGAGTCCGCAGGGTATCAATACCGGCGGTTGGGGGCTTTACCTCAAGACCGAGGACCTGGCCAAGATGGGACAGCTGTTGTTGCAGAATGGTGAGTGGAACGGCAAGCAGCTTATCCCTGCCGATTGGGTGAGCGAGATGTCGAAGAAACAGGTGGACAGCGTCAACCCCGGCACCCGCATGGAACAAGCGGCAGAACGCGGCATGACTGTTGAGACGAGTGACTGGATGCAAGGCTACGGCTATCAGATGTGGCGGTGTCGTCCCGGCTGTTTCCGTGCCGACGGTGCCAATGGTCAGTACATCATCGTTGTTCCCGAGAAACAAGCTGTCATCGCCATCACTTCGAACGTGCAGAACCTGCAGGGCGAACTCAACCTTGTTTGGAACCATATCCTCCCTGTCTTATAGTAACTCGGAGCACCCACCCCAGGGCCCTCCCCTAGGGAAGGGAGACCGAGCAGAGAAGGGAGGGTGTTCAGTGTCGAGCATCCCGAATCAAGGAATGACATGATTCATACCCATCATCACAATGACAGCAGCTACAACACGTGGTTGTAGCTGCTGTCATAATGGTAAATCAGGTATTAGTACCTGACTAAGCCGGATTACATCCTTCTATCTTCCCCTATTTATAACAATACCCTCCGTTCACTTCTATCAGACTGCCGTTAACGAAAGGATTGTCAATGCAGAAACGGAAGGCATCAACAATCTCCTCCACCGCCGCGAAGCGGTGGATAGCGGTCTTCCGATAGATGTTTTGTTTGATTTCTTCGGGTTTCTCTTTCTGCCAAGGTGTTTCCACGAAGCCCGGCACTACGGCATTGATTGTGGTACCCGAACCCTCAAATTCCTTTACCAGGTTCTTTACCAACGCATGGACGGCCGATTTCGTAACGCCATAGGCCAGCACTGTGGCATGAGGGTGCAAACCCATCTGCGAACCCGTGAATAGGATGCGCGATCCCTGAGGGATAAGGCTGAAAAGCTCACGGATGAGGATATAATGCGAATTGACTGCCACCTCCATCATCTTGTCCCAATCGTCGTCGGTGGTCTCTGTGAACGATTTGCGTATGGTCAAACCAGCGTTGCACACTATACAGTCAACCGTTTCAAACTCCTTTTTCACCTGCTCGATGAACCCATAGAGTTCCTTGCGCGAGGTCTGGTCTACCTTCACTGGTATAAAGCCCTCTATCTTCTCGGTGAAGTCCGGTCCCACATAGGTTGACATCACACGATAGCCCTTAGCGAGCAACATTTTCACTACTCCCAGACCGATGCCTGAGGTTCCTCCTGTTACAATAGCATTTTTCATAATTTTTTGTTGAAGTGAGGGGTAAGAGGTAAGGGGTGAGAGAATACCCCAAAACTCTCTACACTAAACATTTATCAAATTTCTATGAAATTCTCACGACGTGTAAACTGCTCCATGAGCCGTGCCATGACGACACTCTCCTTCGGACGCAGTCGGGCAGATGTGAGACGGTGGTTGTAGATGCATGAGATGAACTCCTGCACCTCGTAACGCAAACCCTCCCCATCCCACGAATAGAAGAATTTCTGATTCTTGTTCTGGTCTTCGTAACGCAACTCAAAATAATCCGTTTTCCACCAAGGGGCAGGCACATAAGCATACCCTTTCGTGCCGGAAATCACCAAGTTGCCCTCGGTCTTCACGCCTAGGCCCAATTTGAACGAACAAACGGCCTTAGGATAGCGCACTACACCCTTGGTGTAAATATCCACGCCATTCTCCATACGCGAATAAAGATTCATATTCTCAATGTCGGTGCCCATCAGTCGAAAAATGGGCAGCAAAGGATACGAGCCCATCTCATAGAACGAGCCACCAGCCTGCTTCGGGTCTAGTTCACGCAATGTAGGATCGCCCCACACCTTCGACTCAGACGCTTCGATATCGACCACCTCGCCTATCCAACCGCTCTTGATGAGCGTCACCAGATGGTTAAAGGCAGGACAGTAGGCCGTCTTGTTGGCCTCCATGAGCACCAAATGCTTTTCCTCGGCGATGGCGAACAGTTCACGTGCTTGGTCTTCGCGAAGCACCATCGGTGTCTCACAGAGCACATGACGTCCGTGTTCCAGGGCGTATTTTGCCTGCTCATAATGGCAAAGGTGGGGTGTTGCGATATACACAGCGTCAACACGTTCGACCAGATTCTCGAAGGAAGAGGCCATGAGAGATAAGGAATCGTTTTCTTTCTTCTGAGCTATCATTCCACACAAATCCTCAGCCTTCGTCATGTCAGTATCATAGACGGCATTGATGGTTACGGCGCTTACCACGGCTGCTTCTTTGGGGAACCGTCGAGCGATACGTCCTGCGCCCACGATGCCGATCTTCACCTCATCGTCTTGTTCCTCACGCAGCATCGTTGACGATATACCCTCCGTGCGAGGCAAATACACCACCTGGCAGTATTCGTTCAAATAGTCGAAGTGCCCCACCCAATCAGAGCCAACGGTAAAGATATCGACATCATACTTTTGGATGTCATCAATCTTCTGTCCGAAATAATCCTCGATAATAATCTTGTCGGCGATGCCCGTGGCACGTACCGCCTCCACGCGCTCCAACACGTTGTTCTTCACATTGAGTTTGCCGCGCAGGCGGTCGAAATTATCGTTCGTCACGCCCACAATCAGGTAGTCGCCCAAAGCTTTCGCCCGTTTCAACAAGTTGATGTGCCCCTGGTGCAACAGGTCGTAAGTTCCGTAAGTGATTACTTTTTTCATATCTTATTGTTCATTGTACATGCATGGGTTAAGCATCAAGAGTGTCATCTTGTCTTCCCGCTGGAGGAGCGAAATGAATACTATTGTTTTTTCAACTCCAGTTCAGGCTTGTCTGTCGTCACATAAACGCCCTGTTCGATGTATTTCTGGATGGTGGCTACATCGTTGACAGTCCACACCCATACTTTCAGGCCCAGTGCCTGGGCTTCATTAATCCAGTTGGGATGTGAAAGAAAAACATCTTTTTTATAGTCAATTCCACCATACCCTATTTTCTTCGCGTTTTCAGGCGACATTCCCCCTCCAAGGAAAAGAGTTTTATAGCCCAAGCCGTATTTTATCAATTTTGTACATATAGTACCATTGCCCGACACGAAATCCACCCTATCAAGAACGCCGTAAGAACAAATCAAGTTGAGCAGTTTGGCAACGCCACACATTTTCAGGTCCAATACCAATCGAACCTTTCCCTTGTCTTGACTTAAGGCTAAGAGGAAATCCTCCAAAAGGGGCAGCGGCTCTCTGTTGAACGAAAAATGTCCACTGAGCGTGGCATAGTCGTTGTCAGCTATCGTCATGCCGTTGTATGTCTCATCGTGGCATACAACCAAACACCCATCCTTCGTCTGTCTGACATCACACTCCGACCCATATATATCCAGAAAGAGAGCTGCCTTAAATGCGGAAAGAGAGTTGGGGGGATAACCTGCCGCCTTCCATGCCCCTTGATGGGCAATTATCATGCTCGCCTCGTTGCATTTCTCCTTAGAGGGGATAACGATGCTTAGTTCTTCCTCTTCCAGTCCCTGATTACTCAGCGAACAGGATAGTAGAAAACACATAAACAAGGGAGCCAGGCGAATCATTTTTTATCGTTTAATCTTCCTTCTGCCGAGACGAAATTACTATTTCAACTTCTTTTTCATTTCCTTCAACCAACGCCACAAGGGAAGGATACAATCTACTTTGGAAAACTCCTTGTACGGTTTGTTGTCGTCATTGTGTTTCAGGCACAAGATGTCCGAATTCCTTACGACCTCTTTAAACTCCTTCATCGACATTGTTTTGTCATAAAAAAAGTCGCGAAGTACTTTTTCACTGGCAAATGTCTTTTCCTCGAAATCTGTTGGTCCATCATAAGTTCCGTCACCTTCGCCGAGCATATATTTCACATACAAACCTGGGACATTGGACACCCCATATGTTAGGGCAAATCCATTGGCTCCCAAACGTACATTGAACTCGTTGAAATATAGTTTACCATTATTTATATAAAATTCCATGTCAAAAATGCCCGTCATCCCTGTTTCCTTTAAGAAAGCATTCACGTGGGCTTGCAATTCCGGCATATTTTTGATGGGGAGTATTTTTCCTGTTGCGGTGATACCCTGACGGCTACTATCCTTTGCCACAACCGCTGGAGCCACTGCGCGGCCATCGAACGTGGCTCCCTGCACGCCGAATTCCTGAGTAATATCCACAAACTCTTCCACCAGCATAGTTTTGTGAGAACCTTTGGGTATTCTATCCAACACCACCTTCAACTCTTGCTCGTTGTCGCATCGTTTCTGCAAGTATTTCAAAGGACGGGGATAACTCTCTTGGGGCTTGGTAAAACAAGGATAAGTAACACCTTCAGGAATCTGATACTCGCCATTCACTTCTTGGCATAACCAACCTTCAGCCACCCGGGCCCCTATTTTTTTCGCAATGCTCTTCTGATAATCCTTGTCCATTAGCCGTAAAATACCACCCTGTTGTTGATGGACATGAGGCACTAGACAACATTTGGAGAGCGTGTCATAGTGAATGTCCAACACCGACGCCACCCAGTCATCAGCAGGCAACAACACCACTTTGCGACCTTTATCGGCATAGCTTAATATCAACTCCACCAACGCCTTGTCGTCGGGTTCCGGGCAATGGTGGCATGCTGTCACATATTTACTGCTACTATCAGTCTTCAGGTAATAACCCTTTTCCTGAGTCTGTATCAGCACCACATCGCAACCTACCATACCTGCTGCACGGACCAATGTCAAGCGGGTCGTATATAGCCGTCCCATGACAATGGCTAATGGTTTTGCACCGCCATTGGCAATTATTTCTTCTTCAAGCATTTCTTTATGGTTTTTTTTATGAATATTTTCCTTAGTTCCCATTTGAACATTTTCTCAGGTTTCTTGTCCTGTTCATCTCTTACAAAACTGATGTCAGATGAAGAGAACAATTCCCGCATCTCCCGCTTAGTAATGAAGCCCGCTCCCCAGTTGTCAGAACAAATGCGTTCATTTGCATAAGTAGCTGTGCCCCCAACTTCCTTTCTCATGTCATCAATCGACTCTCCAAGCTGAGATTTGACAAACATGGCAGGCAGATTCACGCCCATTTTCAGCACTGCTGTTCCCGAACCTCCCATGCGCATGTTGATTTCCGCAAAATAATATTCCCCCTTACTTAAGTAGAAATCAATATCAAACAGACCGACGAAACCGACGGTTAGAATCATTTGCTTGAATTTCTCCACTAATACCTCAAAGCCCGATATAGGCATCACCTTTCCTTGACAAGCCACGCCCCTGTCATCGCCCTTAGCCATGACCAATATTTCCAAGATACCAGGAATGACGACCTCTTTACCGTCGGAGAATCCCACCACGGCATACTCTGTCTCTATCTCTTTGTAATCCTCTACCATGATGGTAAGAGGGCGATGCCATCCGGCCAAACGATCCAACACCTTGCGCAGAGCGGCCTCATCGTCACATCGATTGAGGGTGAATTTATACCCCTTTGTGTAAGCCCGCGTTTTGGTGAAACAGGGATAATTGATTCCCTCGGGCAGTCGGTAATGGCCATCCTTCAACTCCACATTCACTGAATTGGCCACACTCAACCCCACCTTCTTGGCTACTTCCTTTTGCTTTTCCTTGTTCATCCACTCCGTGACGGCACCTTGCCTACCATGGATATGGGGAAAAAGGAAATGCTCTTTCAGCGTATCGACATTTTGGTCTACGACGGTAGCAGCGAAATCGTTGATGGGGATAAGGATACCTTTTCGATTAGGTTCAGCACATTGCTCTTGTAGGATCTGCAAGACTCTATCCTTATCGTTTCCCTTGACATAATAGTAGCGGTGAATGTATTTACTATAGCAGTCAACAGGTTTAAACCGTCCGTGACCAACCACGATGACATCTATCTCCGCACCTGTTTCTGCCACGGCACGTATCATTCCCAGACGGGATGTGAAACCAATACCAATGACAATGACTTTTGGAGGCATATTCATGTCAAACAAGAGAATTGAATACTATTTATTTTTTTGAAAAGGTTTCCCCTTTTTTAATATAAAGGATTTGAGATTTCATACGGTTTTTCCAAAGCCGACATGGCGCTTCGCTTACAGATAGCGTATTCTTCGTCGTTACCTTCAATCACCGAACCATGCATGCCTGGAACAGCAAGACTGTTCACCCATTGTTTCGTTACTCTCAAAGTACTGCTTTCAATGGAAGCATCTTCTTCAATGAAATCCAACAAAAATTGAGTCCCCACATACGCCTCTATCAGACAAGGAAGTCCCTCCTGCAAATGGTTGCCATCATAACTCAAGTGTCCGAAATCACCATAATTGTCCAACGAAGTCTGCCGCGCATTTTGTATCGCCGTTCCACATGGAATGATATAGTCAACTGCATTGTTGGCCAAGAGCAATTGCGATGTTTTCACATACAGATTCCACACATCATCGCTAGTGTAATTGCCCAATGCGGGCGAACCTTCCGGTTTAGCAGGACTCAACATGAAAGCCAACTTAACAGACGGTTGCCTTTCCCTGAGATAGGAACCTATTGTCTGGACATGTTCCAAAGTCAACTCGCTGTTTCGAGCGGTACTACTTCCTTCTTGTAAGATGACCAAGTCCCAGTTTTGAGAAGATATAATATCACCTCCAAAAATATTGGCATAAGAATACCATTTATCATTATTCGGTGAATATTCATCGAGAATGAAATTATTTTTATCATTGCTTATGTAATCCCAATGATATTTCAAGCCTTTGCCACCCAAATACAACAACTCCATATCCAAGTATATCTCTGGCCGAACGTCCGCCATGACGCCAGGAACATATCCAAAAGCGTCGCGGCTGAAAGAATCCCCCATAATAAGGACATGGACTTCCTTGGTGAAGGAATGCTGTTGTGCCTCTTTTCTATTTGGTTTTACTTCATTGTCATCCTCTGCCGAGCACGAGGTGATGACAAAGAAAATGGCAAAGGTAAAGATCCATATAATATTAATCTTTTTCATATCTTATTTGTTTTTCATGTGTCTATTTCCAATAATTTTTCCATCCCGACAATTGCAGTTTCCCTATTTTGCTCGGAACGAAGTGTATGAAGAGCAAACATCAAATCCTTACGACGGTATGCCTTAGAACGAAGCCATTTGTTAAAACGTTTGGGGAACACCTTCCGTAAGGCACGAAGGACCAAACCAGGACTTTTAAAAGCAGTCAAATACAGTCGCAGCTCCTTCATACAGAATTGTTGAAATTGAGCATCGAGAAACGCGTCATCATTTACATGACTTGAGCGTTCTTCAAATTCGGAAAAATCGTAATTCTTAACATATTGCAAACAATAATTGTCTGTGCATTTTACAAAATGCTTCTTAATTTGCATTTGTCCCTCTTTGAAAGATAATTCCACAATGATTCCCGTATCAGTAAGTTTGGGACGGAAATTATTAAAAAGGAAATCACCTTGTCCATAAAGCAAATAAGAACCATTATAGTATTCCTCGCACCCTATACAATGAGTGTGCTGTGAAAGAATGACATCAGCCCCACTGTCAGCCATCCGATGAAAACGTTTTTTTGTTTCGGGGGATGGGTAACGGAATTTCTCTATACCACCATGATATACCACAACAATGAAATCGCACTGTTTTTTAAGTGACTCCAACTCCTTACAAACTACATACTCATCATACAACCAAGCACCAGCATGAATGGACGATGGTTTATTGTACATTGTTTCGCACACATTGTATATACATATTTTCTTCCCGCCAACGGAAATAAAAAAATGATGTGGAATGGCACTTTCATCCTTGCCCGCTCCGACATATTGAATCCCTGCATTTTCCAAGGTTGTCATGGTGTCAACAACCCCTTGATCTCTTGCATCTGTAATATGATTGTTGGCTAAGAGGCAATAGTCAATTCCCAAGGCCTTATAGGCATTGACAACCTTGGTTGGCGCCACAATAACAGGACCCGTCTTCTCCATTCGAATGGAACTGTCCGTCAATGCCCCTTCCAAATTACAAGCCCTATAATCAGTGTTAGTGAATAGTTGTATGATTTCGTTGTCGAACAATTCTCCAACATTGCCATCGGCAAAGAAAGAAAGATTCGACTGAACTGGAAAGAAATCGCCTACAATGAGAATATTATTCATTTTAGGTTCTAATATCTGTTTTATCAGATTATTTTACAGAAAAAGAATGCCAGTGAAAAAAGGCATGGTCCTTAATCATTTATTTCAAAGAAGAACTAACGAGAAACCATCTTAGAAACAACTGCTCTAATTTTGCTTTTTCGATACTTCATCCAACTATAGTATTTGGAAAAAGGGAAGCCTTCTGTCCATTTAACCAAAATAACACTGAAATGGTCTTTGTCTCTAGTCAGGAAATAACGCACGATGCGATAACCATTTTTGATGGCATTTTTTTGAATAACCTTGTTCTTTGCATTTGTATCCATCATAAAAACCTTATACCCCAAATTCTTCGCGATTTCTTCACGCTTCCTTAGCAAATTACGATAAATGCCTTGACCTTGATATTGAGGTAGGACACCAGCAAAACACATATAAGCATAATTGCCTTTAGCATACCAAGCGTTCCCAGCCTTGTCAGCTATTGCAGCGGTCCCTATTACCTTTCTTTCATCCAATGCGACTAGCATCACCCCCTTTTTTCCCAAAAAATCTATGATTTTCTCCTTGGGCCAATGATAATGTGACATGTTGATTCCCTTGTCACGGTTAATAGAATGCGCATCTTCTAAACACTGTTTAATCTCATCCCATGACACCCAATCTGGCTTTTCGACAATTTGTATTGACGAATACATATTGGCAAATTCTATTTTAATCGATAATTACGCATATTCATAATCGCCATGGTAGAAGGTGTCCATGAATTCCGACGACTCATAGCATCTTTCAAAATCATTTCCGTAAATTCTCCAAAAGCTGGCCCATTGGCTGACTGACTTAGATCTGGATTCAAGTTTAATTCTATCATAATAGGAGTTCCATCTTCTTCAATTGCGATATCCCATCCTATCAAATTAAAATATGGTAAATGCATGTGGCTTTCCTTAACGAGTTCAATTGCTTTGTCGTATGAAGGCACTGCATATCCTTCCAAGAGGACACCAGAGTCTGTATATTCAACTTTATCCACACCTGGGGCGCCATATGCATATTTCCCAATAGTCCCATCAGGCCTGATAATAGCACTAATACCCCCGGCGCTTTCATTGTCAACGTTCATTCCTTTGCGACCTATTCTAACCACCGTATATACAGAATCGACATCCATGTCATGTCTATAAGTAACAATTCTTATCGTATTGATGGAACTAGGATTAAGAGCGGCCATATCCTTATGTTGTTTGATAACCCTTTGGACGAGAAAATCCGCGCGATATATATCAAACACATCTGACAATGTTTTTCCGTCATAATCCGTAATACCGTTTTCAATATGGATTTTCTTCACTTTTTTTCCTCTTCCCGTTAAGGAAGGTTTTATGATAACATCACCAAGATTTTTACACAATTCCAATGCTTCTTCTCGGGAAATGGGATTGCCGCTGGCATAATAATAGCCTCCCATGTTCTTTAAATAAATATGCGGTTGATGAGTATTGGGCAACGTAACATCGGTCATGTTTTTGTCGTTGTATGCAAGATGAAGTGGATATGTGTTCAACCTGCCAATAATATGAAGCTTATATTCGCTTGTAGGAATATAGAGTTTAGAATAGATTCCCGTTCTAGAATTAAAATACTCATGCCACTCCAAAGGAACCTTATATCCAAGTGTTTTTTTGTAGAAATCTTGAATCTCTTCTTTCTGTTCTTTTGAAAGAGTCTTTTTAACTTTTAATTTTGAATAACTCGATTTAATCTGATCAATCTTGTTCCTAATAATGGCTTTCTCCCTGGAACGAGTAAGCACTTCTATCGCCTTGTAAACAAGCGAATCTAAAAGTTTCGACATTTTTTGTTATTATTTAATTAACTATTAATATTTGCTCTTTAACTTCATTGTCCACATCAACAAGCTCCGTCTTGCGTCATGGGTAAGCAACCTTTTAAGAGGATAGTCGTTTTGGGGTCTCTTACGAAGAACATTCCACCAACTATTCCACAATGTTTTTGTGCTTTGTTTAAAGGATTTAGAATGAAAAGTTCGGTCTATAATATACATTTCTTTATTTCCCAAATCTTTACAAACTGTTTGCAAGCATTCCAAATATTTTTTTTTATCCATTATATATGACACTATCAATTCATTATGTTCTGCTCGCTTTTCTGAAGTATCTATCTCTATTCCTAGATTATCAACATTCCTGGTGTTAACCACTTCCCAGCTCATTTTTCCGTCTAAAAGAGTCATTAACACGCACCACCCTTCATACCAATGTGGGCGATTCCAAGCACGATAATCATAGCCTACTTTGCTATTAAACAAGAAGTTGCCAAGGCTGTAGAAGATAGGTTTTCCTTTATATACTTCCCATCCTTGAGGACAATGTGGATGCGTACCCACCACGCCGTCAGCGCCATAATCAATGAAATCACGATAACGTGCCATGGTCTCAGGCATGGGTATATCAATGTATTCTATACCATCATGAGGCAAAACGAAAAGAAAATCAACACTCTTCTTGGCCTCGATGATAATATGATTCACTTTCAAATCGTTAATATAAGCACAGCCCAAACCCTCGCGGTTCAACACATCATCAAACACGCCTTTATAAGCAGCAAACGACAAGGCTAGAAAGCCTATTTTAACGCCATTTTTCTCAACTACCTTTATCTTGTAAGATTCCTCGTATGTACCAGCACCAAATGCGGCATCACCTAATACTGCCTTGGTTTTCTTGAACCCTTCATCTCCCCAATCAAAGGCATGGTTGTTGGCAAGTTGGAACAAATTAAAACCTAAGTCCTTCAAAAAAGCCGGAGCGTCATCATGTTGAAAAAAACGTTCCTGCTTTTGGTGGGGTAAATGAACATTTTCTGGTTTCAGGGGAACTTCAAAATTGACCACCTTGAAGTCGCAAGATTGAATTAAACCTTTCAATTCTTCCGACACCTTGATAGGCGCGGTAGATGGCTTTGAGCAAAAATCGCCAGCAAAGAATATGGTTATTTTACTGTAATTTTGCATATTGGACGACGTTTTCACACCATTTATAGTAGTCATGAATTAGTTTTTTGTTCCGGATGTATATATGCCACGTGAGTATTAATTCACAATTATATCTCTTTGCCGACTCGACCACAGGCCTTATCTCCTCCCAAATTTCTTCTTCTGTTTTCTCCTTCCGATGGTAACGAATAACAGTATCCATAATTTGGCATGGATGTTCGCGTAAATTCATAGGCTTTCTTCTATATATATCAAAAAGAAAATAAGGAACAGCCACGCCACTTCTATATCCCAATTTGTTGTGGAACACGCAATTACTGATTTCCAAGACCCCACCTAAAGTGTTTTCAGCCATCTTTTCCCACATCCTAAGCATTTCATAGTTGTAAAGCAAATGATGGTTACGTCCTATTTCTGGGGTAATCTCTAATAGTGTAGTAATTCTATTGCGTTCTTTCTCCCATCGCCTTTCATTTCCAAAGGTGTTTTGGGACGGGTGAAAACCCAAAACCAATTTCGGATTGTTCATTTCTTTAAGGCGTTTTACTATTTCTATCGTTTGGTCCGCATCATAATTGTAAGTACACTCTTTTTCTCCCTTATTACACACTTTGAAGTAAAACCATTCATATATGTCAAACTTCTTACATAATTCCGTGTAAAAAAGGAACTGACTGAACGCATTAAACGCCTTCTTGTATTTAATCTTTTCTGTCCATGTCAAATTAAGGACTTTATTCTTAGGAGGCCCATGCCTAAGATGACGCACAATACTCTTTGCGATATCTCCATAAGAAGGAGTCAAGAACCCATCCACATCATGTGACATGACAACCTTGTATTCCCTTTTCTTGAATAGGACTCCACAATCAGAAAGTATAAAACGAAGCAATTCCTCATACTCATGCACAATAGGACGCGAATATATGTCGTTCTTAACGGAAAAAAGATTTGTTTCATCACAATCTCCTTTTTCTTCTCTTCCCAACAAAGATTCTTCCCATCTAGATACCATAAAAAAAGTAGATGCAAAAACGTCCAACCCAATCGTTATTGTATTTCCTTCTTTTTCAAACCTGTCTTTGCCGTAAATGATGGGTATTGTGTTGTTTAATGCATGGAGAAAAATCAATTCTGTTGGAATGTTGGTCTTGTCAAGATAAGATAAGGGCTCGGGATGGTTTTTGAAGAAATGGTCCTCGATGATAATTTGCCTGTCATCAATTTGGATCATATATGATTCTGCTGTGGCATCAAAAACAATTTTGTAATCGTTTTTGCTTATTTCCAGCAATGTTTGAAAAAGAATATCAATTGCGTATGTACGCTCTGGGATATTATCATTATGACAGGTTATTGTTATCATGGACATCCTTTCTGAAATAATGAAAAAACACTATGAAGTAAATTTCTTCTTATATTTTGCTAAAATGGGGGTGACAATACTCTTTGTATAGAGATAAGACTCTGGTTTAAAGAAATGCGACCAACAAATATAGAGCACTACAAAAATGATTAGTTTTACTGCGCCGTCAGCATACAAGTTCAAATGTAAGATTGTTCCACATAAATAGCTAATGATACCCGCCACGACGACAGCTACACTTATGGGAAGAAGATCCATAAGTTGCTGAGTCCATTTGTATCCTATATGCTTAGATACCAACCAAATATTAATAAAGTAAGAAAACCAACAATTAAAAATAACCCCACCCAACAAGCCATACATCCCAAAAACCAACAATCCCACCAGTACGGCGGTCACACCTAACACACGCTTTACTACTGTCCAAATAAACATAGTCTTGCTTTTCCCTATAGCAGCAATAGGTTGGGTGTTAACGGCAGTAAGGCATGCGCCCAATCCTGAAATACATAAAACTTGGAAATAGGGTATACTCTCCACCCACCGGTCTGAATAGAGGATGATGAAGAGGGGGCGCGCCACCAATAAAAGGATGGCAAGCAAAGGGAAGGTGATATAAGCGATGGTTGTTGTGATACGCTTAATCATATTACGCATCGCAGGCATATCATCTTGCACTTCAACATATAGTGGATATGTAACCGAGATCATTACACCGGAAATGGTATGCGATGCCAATTTTTCGGTACTTTGCGCTTTCGAATAGTAACCTAATGTGTCTGCTCTATAGAATCTTCCAATTAAAAGGTTTTGAACTTGACCACTAAGACTATTCAACAGATGGGTAAAGAACATATATATTCCAAAGCTGAATAGTTCCTTGAACGATTTCCAAGAGAACGTCCAAGATGGCCTCCACTTAGTATAAAACCAAAACGCTACCATTGGAATGGCTGCGCCAATGAGGTATTGAGTAACCAAGGCCCACACACCAAATCCCAAATATGCCATGATGATAGTGACAATAAGCGCAATAATGGAAGTGGCAATCCTTGTTACCGCTATCACCTTGAATTTTAGTTGTTTCCTAAGCTGGTTACGTTGCACAAGATTAAGGGCATAAATGAAAAGAATGATTCCTTGTACACGTAACACATCACACAACACAGGTATTTTGTAGAACCTTGCGATGGCAGGAGCCGACAAGAACAAAGCTATATAAAAAATAACAGCTAAAAAAAGATTCCAATGAAAAACTGTAGAATAATCCGCCTGAGTAGGTTTCTTCTTTTGAATTAATGCGGCGCCAAAACCTCCGTCAATAAATGAATCCGCAAAAGTGATAAACACAGTTAGCATCCCGATGCAACCATAATCGTACGGCGTAAGCAGACGAGCGAGCACGATGCCCGAGATGAACTGAATGCCCATCTTCGAGAATTTCTGGATGGTAGTCCAGATCATTCCCGAAGCGGCTTTCTTTTTGAGATTCTTTTTTCGAGGCATTCTTGCGGTTTAGGTATTATCCTTTTATCGCTTGCTTGATATCTTCTACAGTCACATTGTCCTTGCCCAACAAATACTGTATCGTCCTTGCCCCATAACGCAGGTCTTTGTTCAACAAGGCGGAAGACAAAGCAACAATTCCTTCTTGAATAGAAGTGTCAACACCTACCAACTTGGCAACTGATATATATAGCCCCAACCCCATAGGAACATCTTCGTTTAAATAACGATGGTTGATAAATGAAGGACCTTTGTTAGATGAGTCTGCAAAGGAACGGAACACCGTCATGGCATCTATACTCAAATCTTCCTCATTGCGCCATTTGGCAGCCTCGAAATAGTCCAACGGCTCGCAATCGAAAGCTTGTAAGACTTTGTTCTTCTCTACGTCGAATGCCTTGATTACATTCACGACGGATGGAGTGAAAGCTTCACGATACATCCAAAACTCGCCATTGCTATATTCTATTCTCGAAGCGGAGAATAGGATACCTATAGGATGTACTATCATGTTGGGATTGTGGAAAGCAGACTCTAGAATATGCCTACGGGTGTACTTAGTGTTGTCGAAGCAGGCTGAAAGCATGTCAACAACCTCTTGAGTACGAGACACCGGCAAGACAGAAATGGCATTTCTCGGATTATAGAAAGAGATCCTCACATATTCCGAATTAACTATTCGGCCATTATAGGCCGTTGTTTCCCACTCGCTATAAGTGATATCCTTGTTGATGTATTTCTTGAAAATCAGACTGCCCATATAACCGGGAACGAGAATGATGGTTTGGCCGTCTTTTACAAATGGTGCGATTAATTGAGCGACAAATTCATGTTGCGACGTGGTTGTCGTCACCATGATAACATCTGCAAAACGAATAGCCGCCTTTACATCCCTAGTGATAAGAACAGGTTTCACAACAAATTCACGCCCATTACCCTGTATGGTATCGTCTTTGGCACGGAAGCATTTCTCTTCTTTAATAATGTCGAAATATCTTCCGTTGGTATTTGAGGTCTTCAACAAGGCTACCTCATGACCTTTTTCATAAAGTTTGGCTGCATGTATCAAACCGGAATTGCCACAGCCTACTATTGAAATCTTCATAATTTTTGTGATATTAAAGAACTTGGTATTAATATATTTCAAATTCCGCAAATCTATCTCTACAAACAACTAATTAAGAGGATAGATTGTCTACAACTTTCTCTTTGATGGCGTTAAGGTCTTCTGGATAAGTCACCTTGATATTTCGAGAGTCTCCTTCAACAACATAGATGGGTATTTCAGGCAGGTAACGTTGCACCACGCCGCAATCATCGGTGGTGACGAAAGCGGGGTCGGCCAGTGCCACATCATAGGCGCGGCGTATAGTGCCGGCACGGAAACCCTGCGGGGTCTGTGCATTGCGAAGGTGTGAGCGTGGGGGGATGTTGACAATCATCTGGTTGTCATCGACACGGTAGATGGTGTCGGTTGTGGGAACAGCCACGGTCACAGCGTCGAAGCTTTCCAATGCCTTGACGCAGTCAGTAATGATGCGCTCACTCACGAACGGACGCACCGCATCGTGGAAAAGCAGGCAATCTTCATCGTTGTCATACACTGCAAGGGCCACAAGGCTGGAATAGTAACGTTCCTTGCCACCGGGAAGTACCTTTTTGACCTTGCTATATTGGTTGGAGGCCACAATACTCTCCATTTCGGCCAGGTGGTCAGCATGACAGACTACAGCCACCTCGTCGATGAGCGGATGACGTTCAAAGGCATCGATGGTGTATTCTATGATACGGCTACCACCCAC
>JAFYZT010000001.1 GCA_017548605.1 Prevotella sp.
AAATAGCATTGACATCAAGGCGCTGCGCGAGTTTTGCGAGCGCGAGGGCAAGATGGTGGAGTACCGCAAGGGCGAACAGCTGGAGCGCGAGGGCGACCCCGCACGGTGGTTCGGCTTCGTCACCGAAGGGTGCTTCAAGTACGTGACATACGGCATCAGCGACGACAAGGAACACATCACATGGTTCTCGTTCGAGGGTGAGTTTGCGGGCGACTATCCCGCCTGTCTCGACGGTGGCCCCGCGCTGACCACGATCGAGGCGATGGTGCCCACCCGCATCATCCGTGTCAGCGGCGAACAGCTGGTGAAGCGGTTCAGTCAGGATAAGAAGTCGATGGATCTGCGCTGTCTCGTTGCCGAGCACCTGCTTGGTCAGGCCCGCGCCCGCTACACCGACCTCCACCGCGCCACGCCCCTCGAACGCTACGAGTTGCTGCTCCGCCGCTGCCCGGGCATCGCCCGCCATCTCCCCCTGAATGCCATCGCCTCGTTCCTCTGCGTCACTCCCCAACAGTTGTCACGCATCCGCAAGGCCGTCACGTTTAGCAGTATAACTGAATAAAACAAAGAGCAATATGACACAGATAGACGATTTCTTTATGTACGAGAACCGCGTGGAGGGCATCACCGATGCCGACTACCAGCGGGCGCAGCCTTATGTGGAGGCGGCGCAGGCTTTCGCGTATATTATAGTTGTGAAAAGGATTCTTTATGCTTTGGTGTTGCTCTTGTTTTTCGGATGTAAGGGAGGTACCTATCATAAATCATTGGAAGAAATAGACACCCTTGCAGACAGTTATCCAGCACAGGCGAGAGTGTTTCTGAACAGGGCCGACAGCAACGAGAACAAAGCCTACTACAAACTGCTCGACATCAAAATACTGAGCAACCAAAAGTCTTTCATCCATGACTATCAGGATGCCGTCGAGGAATGTGCTAGGCTATACGAGGCAAAGGGGGACACCGCCGGACTGATGCGGGCCCTATATTATAAGGCCGTTCTCTGGCATGAGTATTATGGAGATACAGCTACAGCAGTAAATCTGCTCCTCAGAATTGACAGTCTCGGGAGTGCTTACAGCGGAAGCCATGACGATAGAAATATGGCCTTGGTCTATGACAAACTTTGCAAGATGGGGCATACAACGTACATTGGAAAACTGCGTGAAGCCTCAATGTTGGCAGGTGATTCACTGCTGTTAGCCCGTTCACTAGTTTACGAGGCCATCGCCACCGACCGCACTCATCTGGCCGATGAAGCCTTCGCCATTGTGGAAAGATGCAGTCCTGTGAAGCCTCAAAAGGCCAGGGGAGAACTTTGCACCGAATACGTTCAGGCACTTATTGACAAGAGTGCTCCTGATTCTGTCATCATGCGTTATCTGCCAGAAATAGCAACCCAAAATCCTATTGGTTATACTACAGCATCACAATACCTCTATGAGCATAGCCATCCCGACTTCAGCAAGGATTATCTGCTGCGTCACGGTCCTGATGTCTTCGACATCGGAAACCACAGAACGGTGTTTGCCTCGCCATCCACCTACGCCTTGCTGTCGAATATGTACTATGTGGCATTGAAAGACGGCGACAAGCAGGCGGCAGACAGCATCCAACGTGAACTGCGCCAGATAGAGTATGTCTTCGACAAGGAAGAAAACTACCGGGAAAATAAAGAAATCGGTCTGATGTATGAGGGCGGTAACACCCGTTTCCGCTACATGAAGGCACAGACCTACGTGATGTATGGCATCATTGGGGTGTTGCTGCTATTATTGGCATTTGCTTGGTGGCATATACGCAGAATCAGACGAGCCAATAGGATGATTGCATCGCTGAATGCCTCAGTCCATCAACTGAAGGATGTAGAAAACCCTGCACTTTCAGAACAATGCGATACGCTGAGCCATGAAATTGACAACCAGTTGCGACGGTTAAAACGCCGTGAGACAGACATCGCCAACTACAAGGAGGAGATTGCGCATCTGGAGAATATTAGTCAGGGGCTGATGATTTACTCGCAAATACTCCAGAATCGTAATATCAGTCAGATAGGTCGCCAGGGTATTAACCAGTTCCTTGACAGTTTCCATTTGATAGACGAAAGCTATTCACAATATCTGTCTGAACTTGACCTCAATCCATCGTCGCGGCTTTTGTGCATCCTCTATCATATTGGCAAGACGGACGATGAGGTGATGCAGATTCTGCAGTACACATTGGCGAACATCCGAGTCCGCAAATCGCGAATCAAGGCCGATTCAGGTGTAGAGTCATTTGATGACCTGATTACAAAATAAGCCTATTTCGTGGTTTATCGTTTTTGTAACAAACTGATTATCAGTCTTTCGTTGTTAGCAATAATGTAATAGGTATTTGCGGCTTTACTCTTTTTGTCTTACCTTTGCATCATCAAACAATAAAATGCAAAGAAGATGAAAAGGACAAAATTATTGTTGATTGCAATGGCCTTATGGGTATATGGCTATGCACAGGAAACTCACGTCATCGAACCTGCTATCCTTGAAGTCCGTTATGATTCATGGCAGGAGGAATATGACGACTCCTACATTCTGAGGGTTGGTAAGACTGCCAACCAGTTCTTTAGTTACTATCGCTATCGGGATGACAGTTTGATGTACACCAGCGCGGCCACGATGCAGATAGCCATACAAGAGTTCATAGACTCTTCTGGAAAGAATGTACCCCGCGCGAAGAAACTGAAGACCAGTACTATCGGCAACGAATGGCTCTACCAAGACTTGGCGACGAGCAAGTTGGCACTCTACAGTTTTTATGCCAGTGCCTATAATACCTACGAAGAGGTCATTCCCAAGCAGGAGTGGGCCATCAATTTGGATTCTGTGATGACGATTCTTGGTATGGAATGCCACAAAGCCACGACAAAATTCAGAGGACGTGTTTGGGAGGTATGGTTTACTGAAGAAATCCCCATTAGCCTTGGTCCCTGGAAGTTAGGTGGCTTGCCTGGTTTGATACTCAAGGCTACGGCAGATAACAATTTTATTAAATTAACCGCTATCAGCGTCAAAAGCGACGGAATCAATCCCATTACATTCTATAACTGGGGCGATGAAAAGTTCTACCAGATGACGCGGGAGAAGTTCCTGAGGTACAAGAATCGTCCGAGGACAATTCCTTATACAGAGAAAGTCGTTCAAGCAAAACCTTATATAGAATTAGAATAATGAGGCAGATAAATTACTATAGTCGATTTTTGCTACTATCCATGATTGCAGGAGGGGGGTCGGAAGTCATTGCAGATAATGTACTGGACCACGCATCCATAAAATGCTCTTATGAATATCGGGCTGTTAAGGACAGTACTACGAAACAACAGAGGGAAGATTTGATGCTGCTGTTAGTAGGCAGGAATTATTCTGCGTTTTACAGTTTTTACACTTTCCAGGTGGATTCGCTGAAACAGACACCAGACTACGTTACAAAATGGCGGCAGGCTTTCCTTGCGGCTCTCCAAAAAGACGGAGTTGCGACAACCAATTTCTTTTTTCGTAGGGCAAGTTATTATATTTACAAGGACTTTGCCAAAAACTCTATTACGACCTATGACGATGTAAACAACTCGCTTTTTGTCTATACCGACACTCTTGATGCTCAACAGTGGGAAATCACAGACTCGGCGAAAACTGTTCTTGGCTACACTTGCCAACAGGCCAAATGCTACTATCATGGACGTAATTGGGTCGCATGGTTCACTGAGGAAATACCTGTGAATAACGGGCCGTGGAAACTTGGCGGTTTGCCAGGCTTAATCATGGAGGCTTATGACAATAACGAGGAGCATCATTTTACCATTAATGGGATTCAGCAGGTTGAAAAACTTCCTATAACGGATAAGGTGGCAGAGGAGAAATACAAAAAGACTACGCGAATCAAATTTCTCAGGGCAAAGAGAAAATTTGAGGAAAACGCAGCAATGATTATACAATCGCAGACTGATATTGATTTGGGAATGAGAAACTCAGAAAGAATGTTGCATCGGGATTATATAGAAACAGATTATAGATGATGAGAAAGACATTGTTATTATCAGCATGGGCTATATGTGCCATTTCTTATGCACAGGAGACCCATACCATTGAGCCTGCTGTTCTCGAAGCCCGCTATCAGGTAGAGCAGGGAAAGAACAAGGATGTGTACACCCTTCGTTGCGGAAAGAATGTGAGTCAGTATTTCAGTTTGAACAAATTGCGTGACGATTCTTTGAGGGCTTCGCCAGACCCATCAATTAGTGCTATCCCGCTGAATGAATCACTGGAAGCTGTCATGCATCGGGACGATCCGACTAAACAGCGGCCTACTTCTCCTGGTCATGGTGATTTTTTGTATTGGAACCTTACGGAAGGTAAAGTGTCAGTCTATACCTGTATTTTTGGCAGCAAGTATCTCGTGGAGGAAGGCATACCCGTGATGGATTGGGAAATTGCAGAGGATTCTGTACAGACTATTCTCGGCTATGAGTGCCATAAGGCAACAACCGCATTCCGTGGAAGGGTTTGGACGGTATGGTATGCCGAGGATATTCCCGTAAGCCTTGGGCCTTGGAAACTAAACGGATTGCCAGGTATGATATTACAGGCAGAGTGCAATAACTATATTATCATTACTGCAAGTAGCATTACGACGAGCCACCTGACACCCGTTACTTTCTACAATTTCCTTGGTCATAAGTTTGAACCTGTGGAACGGGAAAAATATATGAAGATGAAGAACAATCCGAATGCCTATCCTTCGGGAACAATAATGACACCGCCAATGGAATTGGAATGAAGCGACACCTTATTATTATATTATGCAGTCTCTTTCCGCTCTTGGCAATGGCGCAGATGCGGATAACGGGAACGGCCACCGACAAAAAAGGTGATCCGCTGACGGGTGTTATCATCCAACTACGCAGCAATGTCACGAACAAGATGATCCGTTTCGGCAAGACCGATGCCAAAGGCCAGTTCTCCATCGAAGCGACAGCCGACAGCTATCTGGAAGTCTCGATGCTCGGTTTCAAGAAACAGCGCTTCAGCAACCTGTCGGGGAAAAGCCCCTTGCGGATTGTAATGGAGGAGGAAGCCGTTGCACTGAAAGAGGTGACAGTCAAGGCCAGCAAGGTGCGTGAGCATGGCGATACGCTGACATACAATGTGGCGACCTTTGCCGACCAGAACGACCGCAACATCGGCGACGTGCTTTCCCGCATTCCTGGTTTCGAGGTGAACAAGCAGAACGGACAGATCAAGTATGAGGGTAAGCCCATCAGCAAGTTCTATATTGAGGGTTTGGATATGCTGGGCGACAAATACGGCATAGCCACCAATTCACTGCCACAGGTGGATGTAGGCTCCGTGCAGGTGATGAGAAACCATCAGCCCATCCGCGTGCTGGAGGACTTCACCTATACCGACGAGGCAGCAGTGAACATCCGCATGAAGGAGGGGGCCAAGAGCCATTGGGTGACTTCGTTCAACGGCGGGGCTGGCATCAGCAGCCATACAGGATTATGGAAATTCGAGGGCTTTGGCCTGCGATTGAAGTCCAACTTCCAGACCATGCTCACCTACAAGACCAACAATACGGGGCAGGACATCAGCAAGGAAACAACGAGCCTCTTTAACTTCGACGATTTGGAAAGCCGTAGTGACTATGTCCAACTGTCACCGCCTACGACACCCAACCTTGCTGAAAACCGTACCCTGTTCAACCGCAGTCATGCTGTCACGCTCAATACACTGAAACGGTTTAATGAATCATCGCAGATGAACGTACAGATAATCTATAATAACAACCGCGAGACGGCAGAGGGCGAAAGGCGCACGGAGTATTTTCGGCCAAACGGTAATCGCATCATCGACAACCGCAAGGACTATCTGCAAAAGGATAACGAACTATACGCACTGGTGAAGTATGAGCGTAACAGCACCAACCAATATCTGAAGAATTCGCTGTCGGGCGATTTCACATGGAGCCGCCAGTGGCTTAACGAGAATGGAACAAATAGCCACAACCAGTTTGCCCGCAAGCCCGAATACGACATCAAGGACAATCTGTATATCATCCGCAAGTACGGCAATCGCCTTGTGTCGTTCTATTCCAATAACCGCATCATCAGCCGTCCACAGTCATTGTCTGTTGACACACTTTATCAGTACGTCAGCAGTCAGCGATACAGCACCGACACCTACGCTATGGGCGGTATCAAACTCGGACGTTTCAGCCTCTCACTGAAAGCGGGTGTGAATGCAGCCTTGCATCGTCTGGAGTCGGACTTAATAGGAATGCCTGATACCATCGGACTATTGGCAGATGACAGCCGTTTCTCTTTCGCCCGTCTATATGTGCAGCCCAATCTGACCTACAAGACGCGTGACATCAATGTGGAACTCAGCCCAACAACGGAATATCTCTACGAGAAATACAGCCACGACAATGGTCATCACCAAATACTCTTCTCACCAGACCTCAGTGTAAAGTGGTATGTCACGCCCCGCCTGCGCCTCTCACTGGGAGGTTCTGCCTCTGTGGAGCCTTTGGATGCCAGTCGTTTCTACCGGTCACTAATATTGCAGGACTTCCAGTATATCAAACAAGGCTATGCGGGTTATCAACATAACCATACACATGCCATACGTGGCGGCATCAACTATAACGATGCGCTGAAAGCCTTGCACACCATCTTGACCGTATCGCGTACTTTCAGCACCTCGCCCTACACACCGACACGCCAGTTTGTGGGCGATTATATTATCCTCTCTGCTGTAGAACAGGAAAGTAAGTCGGATTCTTGGCAAGCCAACCTGATAGCCAGCAAGGGCATCAACCTCTGGAATGGAGTGGTTAATCTCCGTGCCTTGTATCTCAACAGCGATGCCTCGATGGTGCAGAACGGAACAATAACAGATTACAACAGTCAGATGATCAACGCCCGTATGGGTCTCGACTTTTCTTTCTGGAAGGACATGCATCTGCGCTATGGCATCACGTTCAGCCAAAACAGAATGAAGATCCAGTCTATGGATTATTCACATAAGATTGACGGTTGGAAACAAGACCTTTCCATCATCATTCCCATAAATCCATTCACCATCGACCTCCGGGGCGAGTATTACCGCAACGAGATTACCAGTGGCAACTACAAAGACTTCTTCTTGGCTGACATCAAAGCCAGTTATAAGTCCAAGCGGCTCGACCTCACCCTCTCGCTCAACAATCTGCTGAATCGTGACACCTATTCATACGTCATCACCAGCGACCTCACGAGCAGCACTTCCACCAACTGCATCCGTGGACGGGAGTTGTTACTCACAGCATATTATAAACTCTAAACCATCACAACTATGCAGAATAACTTTAAATACATAAATCTCTCTTGGGCTGTGGTGGGCATTTGTGAGAATCCCCACCAGCCCCTTTTGGTTCATATCCCTGGCATCGATGAGGATGAGGCCGCAGCCGTGGAGCATTACGTCATCGGCTACATGGCCTTCTGGCACATCGCCTTTGTGGATGAAGACCGCCTCGTGCCCTGCCACGACGACGCACTGCGCAACGAGGCCCGACAGAAGATAGACCGCTACATCGCCAGCCATCCCCCCGTCGAGACCTTCCCCCGCTTCTACCTCGTCCTGCTCCGTCAGCCGATAGCCCCGATGGAAGCCGACGGCATGAGCCGCGTGTATCAGATGTGAAATAGGCCCTGTCAGGCAAATGTCAGACAAATGTCAGGAAGAAAATTCGTTTGTTAGGCATAAATGACAGTACCTTTGCACTCGCTAATGTTAAAAGCTGAACGATTTGCGTTGTTGTGTGTATACAATAATGAGTAAAACATCATATTAAAATGAAAAGACTGATTCTATTTTCAATGGTT
>JAFYZT010000028.1 GCA_017548605.1 Prevotella sp.
AAAAACCTCAAACCTCATAAAAATGGCACATCCTTGGCTTACTTCACGCAGGCAGATATTGGACAATAATTACCGTCTGCCGCCAGAGGGCACCGCCGAAGTGGACGCTCTCTTCTCGAAAATGGAACAACTGGCAATGCAATGTAGCGACCAAGCAACCTTTGAACAACAAATGGTTGCCAGTCCGCTGTCACAGGAATACAACAGCTTGATAGCAAAGTATTCACAATATTATGTCATCGATGGACAGACCACCAGCGAGCACCTCTCGACGATGAAGAAAGAGGCGGCTGCGAGCGCGGCGAAAGAGGCTGTGAAGTCGGGCATTGAGCGCGAACTCCACATCGCTGCTGTACAAGCCATGCCGGAACCGCTGCGTGAACTGAAATTCGGTGGACTGCGTGTGGTGCCTGTTATCGGTCCCATCATACAGTGGATTGGTAACATCAGATGGATATACAGGCTGTTCGGCGGAAGGAGAAAAGATGACATATCAGGACAAGACCCTTCGCAGATAAATTAATAAGAACAACAACCCATGAAATTTTCGAAAATCTTCTACTTTCTCCTCTTGATGGGCTTTTCCTGCCCAACTACTAAAGCGGCGGAAAAAATAGAGAGTCCTAATGGCAAGACAACAGTCGTCGTAGATGTGAACGACGGGCACTTGTCATATCAAGTAAGCCACAACGACGTGGTGTTTATCGAACCGTCATCGTTGGGACTGAAAACCAATGTCGATGACCTGACGCAGGGACTCTCCTTGAAAAGCTGTGCAACGACAACCGTAAACGATGCATACGACTTGAAGACCATCAAGCAACGCCATGTTGACTATGTTGCCACAGAGGCAGTATGTCAGGTGGAGAAAGACGGACGACATGTCATGGATGTCATCTTCCGCGTGAGCGACCGTGACGTGGCATTCCGCTATAAATTGTATCCCAAACGCGACACCCGTGTGGCGGTGGTGGAATATGAGACATCGGGCTTTGTGATGCCCGAAGGCACCACCACATTCCTTTGCCCGCAGTCGAAACCCATGGGTGGTTTCGCCCGCACCTCGCCAAGTTATGAGACATCCTACACCCTCGATGATGAGATGGGAAAGAACGGCTGGGGCGAGGGCTATACCTTCCCGTGCCTGTTCAAGAACGGCGACAAGGGATGGCTGCTCATCAGCGAGACAGGCACCGACGGCTCCTATGTGGGTTGCCGCCTGATCAATGAAACGGACAATGCCTATTGCATCGGCTTTCCGCAAGCTGGTGAGAACAATGGGGTGGGATCGACGACACCACAGGTTGCCTTACCCTCGGAAACACCCTGGCGCACCATCACCATAGGCACTACATTGGCTAATATTGTGGAAACGACTGTGGCTACCGATCTGGTACAACCGAAATATGCGGCATCGCGTGATTATACCTATGGCAAGGGGTCATGGTCGTGGATTATCGGCATGGACCAGAGCTGCAACTTCGATGAGCAAAAACGTTATATCGATTTCTCGGCGGCCATGGGTTTCCGCTCAGTGCTAGTCGATGCGCTGTGGGATGTGCAGATTGGCTATGAGAAGATGGCTGAACTGGCACGCTACGGCCGTGAGAAGGGCGTGGGACTCTTCCTCTGGTACAACTCCAACGGCGTGTGGAATGATGCACCACAGACTCCGAAAGGAAAGATGGACCGCTCGGGTGCACGGCGCAAGGAGATGCAGTGGATGAAGGACAATGGCATCCTGGGTATCAAGGTCGATTTCTTTGGCGGCGATAAGCAAACGACGATGCAGCTCTACGAGGATATCCTCACCGATGCCAACGATTTCGGACTACAGGTGATATTCCACGGATGCACACTGCCCAGGGGATGGGAACGGATGTATCCCAACTATGTGGCTTCTGAGGCGGTGCTGGCCAGTGAGAACCTGCATTTTGGACAGGGGGCATGCGATGCGGAGGCACGCAACGCGGCGACGCACCCGTTCATACGCAATGCCGTGGGGTCGATGGATTTCGGTGGCTCTGCTCTCAACAAACGCTATAATGCCGACAACAACTCCGGCACACGACGTATCACCAGCGATGTGTTCGCCTTGGCTACGGCGGTGCTCTTCCAAAGTTCGGTGCAACATTTTGCGCTGGCACCCAACAACTTGACAGATGCACCGGCATGGGCCATCGACTTCATGAAACAGGTTCCCACGACGTGGGACGAGACACGTTTTATCGACGGCTACCCGGGACGTTACGTCATCCTGGCCCGACGCAGTGGCGACAAATGGTATGTCGTGGGCGTGAATGCTGGGGAGACGACGGTCACGAAGACGTTGTTACTGCCGATGTTTACGAAAGGAGCATCATTGGCTGTCTATGCCGATGACCAGCAACTAACGGGAAATAAGACGGCTGTCACTTACAAGAAAGGTGGAATGAAAGTGTCGATACCTACCAACGGCGGTCTCGTCGTGGTGGGACAGTAACTCAATAAACTTTTAAAACTATGTTACATACAATGCTCGATGCCGCCCCCATACCTGCTCCGGCAAGATGCGGCAGAAAAAAATCAGACTATCAATATTATAGCCACCATAACGGCTTAATCCTCAAGAATGACTCAACGCAGAAAGGACAGACCTCGATGGAGGTGACACCCGCCACATCAACGGATTATGA
>JAFYZT010000029.1 GCA_017548605.1 Prevotella sp.
AGTAAGTCAAGGGGTGCCCTACCATTTGGGCTGAGATTACACCCTCGAACCTGATCCGGGTAATGCCGGCGGAGGAAAATGTTTTATCCCATGTACCCCCTTATTGTGTAAGATTAAAAAATTAAAAGATTAAAATATTAAAAAATTACAATAAGGACAATGAAAAGAAAGTATTTGTTTTTAGCGAGTCTGCTAACCAGTCTTGGAATGATGGCGCAGGTTCCCGACTCGTTGCGTTTGGAGGAGTTACAGGAAGTGGTAGTGAGCGGTGTACGCGCTCAGAAAGATGCGCCCTACGCCATCTCGAATTTCAGCAAGGCGGAGTTACAATCATTCTCAAAGAGCGGTCAGGAACTGCCATTCCTCTTTGCGAAGTCGCCCGGCATCATGGGCTGGAGTGAGAACGGTGTGGGCACTGGTACGTCATACATGCGAATCCGCGGTGTGAGGGATGCCCGCATCAACGTGACGATAGACGGTGTGCCACTGAACTCCCCCGAGGACCAGTGCGTATTCTGGGCGAATATGAACAGCTATGCCTCGCTGCTGGGCAGTGTGCAGATACAACGCGGTGTGGGTAACTCGACCAACGGAGACGGTGCCTTCGGTGCCAACGTGAGTTTGCAGACCCGTGCAGCCTCCCCTACCCCCTCACTGGAGTTGACGGGGGCGTATGGGTCGTTCAACACCTATAACGTGGGCGGTTCGTTCACCACCGGTCTGCTATGGAACCACGTGGTGATTGACGGTGCCTACCACGAGACCAATACCGACGGATATGTTCACGGTACCTCGGGCCGTTCGGGCAGTTACTACGGCGGCATCAGCTACGCCAGTGACCACTGGCTGTTGAGCTACAAAAACATCGGCAACTTCGAGAAGACAGGTCAGGCATGGAACGGTGTGACTGCCGGCGACAATGACCTGTCAATCATGGATGGTACCTACGGCATGGCGACGGGCATCCACGACTACAAAGATATGTACGAGGCCGGCCTGGGCAAGTACAACACCCTGTACGAGACCATCGCCTATGATGCCGACGGCAATATGATGATGAACGGCGACAGCTATGTGACAAGCCGTTTCCGTATGGCAGACGGCAGTCTGTGGAACAAGGCCACTGATAATTTCTGGCAGAACCACAATATCCTGTCCGCCACGTGGGACATCAACCCATGGTGGAAGATGCGCGGTGCGTTGCATTACACCCACGGCTACGGCTACTACAACGAGTTCCGTCTGAACAACAAGCTGAGTAAGTTTGGTCTGGCCAACATCACCCTGAGTGACGGCAGCAAGCTGAAACGCACCGACTTCGTCCGCAAGAAGGGTCTGAAACAAGATACTTACGGCGTGGTGTGGAACATCAACTTCAAGGACTTGCACTGGGACGTTATCGGCGGTCTGTCGCTGCAACGTTTCAAGGGCAACCATTTCGGTTTCCTCACCTACGTGGCCAACGAGACGCTGCGCAGTCAGATTATGAAGGACGGGGAGTACCGTTATTACGACTCCGATGCCGAAAAAGACGACTACAGCGGTTTTATGAAAGCCTCGTATAAGATAACACCTCAGCTAAGTGTCTTCGGCGACGCCCAGTACCGCCATGTGCGCTACAATACTGACGGTTACAACGACAAGTTCTATGCGAACAGTGACGGCACCTACACCAACCAGCCGCTGGACATTGACAAGAAGTACGACTTCGTGAACTTGAAGGGCGGTGTGAGCTACGTGACAGGCAGCCATCACCTGTTTGCCTCGGTGGGCAACAGCCACCGTGAGCCCGAGCGTAACAATTTCACCGACAATGGTAACAGCCCTGCGCCGACAGCCGAGAAGATGATTGACTATGAGTTGGGCTATAACTTCAGCGGCAGCACCTTCCGCGGCGGCATCAACCTGTATTGGATGCAATATACTGACCAGTTGGTGCAGACCGGTCTGCTGAGCGACATAGGTGAGCCTCTGACCACGAACATCAAGGACTCCTACCGTGCCGGTATCGAGCTGACTGCCGGTTGGGATGTCACCCCCTGGCTCACACTGGAAGGCAATGCTTCGTTGAGCCGGAACAAGATTAAGGACTACGACGAGTATGTGGAAGACTGGGACGACTGGGAGGGCAATCCCGATGCCGCCGCTTACCACTGCGACGGTGACGGCGACGGCCTGCGTTCGTTCCATTACGACGAGTCGACATTGGCTTTCTCGCCCTCAGTGCTCCTGAACGGTTTCGTCACCCTTCACAAGAACGGCTGGCAAGCTATGTGGCACACCAACTTTGTTGGTCGTCAGTATTTAGACAACAGCGAGAACAGCCAACGTTCGCTGCCGTGTTTCAGTGTGAGCAACTTCAGTGTGAGCTACACCTCTAAAGTGACGAAAGTCTGTCCGTTGAAGGAGGTGGTCATCGGCATGAACGTGAACAATGTATTCGCACGTCGTTTCGCCTCCAACGGCTGGGTTTATTCCGCCATCTGCGAGAGTTACGGCCATAGCAACGACAACCGTTACTACCAGATAGGCTATGTTCCCAGTGCCGGTTTCACCGCCATGGGCTTCCTCACCCTCAGGTTCTGACACGTATGGACCAGATTATTGATTTCCTCACTGCCCACCACCTCCGCATCCTCGATGTGGCGGGGGCAGTGTTAGGTATCATCTACATCCTGCTGGAATACCGCGCCAGCATCTACCTGTGGCTGGTGAGCATCATCATGCCTCTGGTGGATATGTGGCTGTATCTCTCCGCTGGGTTGTATGCCGACTTCGGCATGGCCATCTACTATGCCTTGGCCGCCATCTACGGTTATGCCGTATGGAAATGGGGGTTGAAGCGCAAGGACAGTGGCAAGAAGGAGCCGCCGCATATCAGTCATATCCCCCGCAAGCAGACATTTTGGGCATTTATCGTCTTTCTGTTTTTGTGGCTGGCCGTATATGAGATTCTGGCCCGCTTCACCAACAGCACCGTGCCCATTAGTGACAGTTTCATCAATGCATTGAGTATTGTTGCCCTCTGGGCTCTGTCACGGAAATATGTTGAGCAGTGGTTGATCTGGCTGGTTGTGGATGCACTGTGCTGTGCGCTGTATGCATACAAAGGCATCCCCTTCAAGGCGAGTTTGTATGGTCTGTACGTAATAATAGCCGTCCTGGGATATTTCAAGTGGAAGAGGATGATGAGTGACGAGTGATGAGTTACGAATATGGAGAGGTCGCTTCGCGAAGAAGAAAAAGAACGACGAAATGTGTGCGCACACAATGTTATTTTATGTTATACAGCATAATTTTTGTACTGAAATATTTGGAAGTAGTATGAAAAGAGTATATATTTGCAGTATAAAATAAGGGTGAGAGATAACTCATTTCAAGAGAGATTCTCATTTCAATAAAGACCCTATTTAGATTGATTCATATCATATATTTTTCGCTATATTCTCATAAACAAGAAAGGATTGGCTCGAGAGAGTAGATGCTTTGAGTTAGTTTTTAAAGAAATAATTATCGCCATGTCGTGAGACATGGCGATTTTTTTTAAAAACCTCCCCCTAACCCCCTCCCAAGGAGGGGGAACAAGGATTACAAGCCAGCCCTGCACCGAATGGAAAATGAACGTTGAACATTTATGAGGATGGAGTTTTATGTGACAAACCACCCCTGCTTGAAGATTTTGTCCGCTTAAGGACTAAATCGCCTTTGGAAAAGGAGGGGAATGAAATTACCTTCAAAAGGAGGGGGAACGAGGATCCGAAAAGGAGAAAGGATTACGCTATCAAACTGAAAGGTTAGGCTTTCAGCTTGAAGGAGGTTTCGATAGAGTGGATTTCTTCAGAGAAAGCCTTGTCGGTTTTCAGTCTAGCCTCCACCTGAGAGCAGCTATGGAGCACCGTGGAATGATCTCTTCCACCCACCAGTTTACCTATTCTTGCTGCCGGCATCTTAATATGTTTCTGTGCGAGGTACATTGACACCTGTCGTGGTATGACAAGTTCGCGTTTTCTGCTCTTACTGTTCACCGCCTCAGTGTCAACATGGTAGTGTTTGCACACACATTCAAGAATATCATCGATGGTGAGCGGTTTATCATCGATTTTCACGGCCCGTTTGATGACCCTTTCCGCCAGACGCATGTCGATTTTGCAATTATCGACGACCGAGTATGCCAAGAGTGAGTTGATGACTCCTTCGAGGTCTCTGACACTTCCATTTGCCGTGCCGGCTATGTAAGTAATTACATCTTCCGGAATGTTCAATCCATCGCGTGCTATTCTATCATTGAGGATATCAACGCACAGTTGTCTGTCCGGTTTCTGCAGTTCAGCGATGAGTCCGCAGCAGAACCTGGTAACCAGTCGTTCGTTCATTCCTTTGAGATCGACGGGTGGTCTGTCGCAAGCCAGGATGATGCGTTTGCCATTACGGAAGAGGTGGTCGAAGATATGGAAGAACGTGTCTTGTGTTGCTTTCGCCGTCATCCACTCCTGTATGTCGTCGACGATGAGCAGATCGATGGTTTGGTAGAAAGCTATGAAATCGTTGACTGTGTTTTGTCTTACCGCATTGGTATATTGCACTTGGAACAGACGTGCGCTGATATAGAGCACCCTTTTCTCCGGGAACAGCTGCTTGGTTTTCACCCCCACTGCATTGATGAGGTGTGTTTTTCCGCACCCAGAAGGTCCGAAGACGAACATCGGGTTGAACTGCGTGGTATTTGGGTTTTTGGAGATATTGATACCGATGGTACGTGACAGTCTGTTGCTCACTCCTTCGATGAAGTTGTCGAATGTCTGGTGAGGATTGAGTTGCGGGTCGAGTTGTTGTCCTGCCACATCGAGAATAGTCGGCGGCATATTGCCTTTCGTCTGTCGTTGTGTCTTGATGGTGTCGGGTGTGTTGTCCGACTTCATGCACACGTCAGTACCCTGTTTACTAACCGTAGCAACCTTATACAGCAGTTTAACGCCATTTCCGAAGACCTTGTTCAGCACTTTTCCGAGTAAGCCCACGAAATGCTCCTCCAGGTATTCATAATAATACTGGCTGGGCACACGCAATACCACAGCTTTCGTCGACGGGTTGTACGACTCGAAAGCCAGCGGCATGAACCATGTTTTGTATGTTTGCTCTGTGGTGTTGTCGCGTATAATTTGCAGGCAACGTTGCCAGAGCGTGTTAGGACTTACATTCATTCACCTCGTAGTTTAATAGAAGGTCTAAAGAGACGTTATCAGGACTGTTGTTATTTTACGAGTGCAAATTTCGTTTTTTTTTCTTGGAAGCACAAATCACCATTTTAGTTTTTTGTTAGCGCAAACATGTAAATTGCTTGGTGATGGTACTTTATGCAAGTTGTCTAAAGACAAGGTGAAAAGAGGTATTTGCATTTTTGCAACCTTTTGGAAATCAGTGTATTATATCAAATATTTCAATTATTCGTCAAAGTATCGTTAAACCAAATTTTAAGGCATTTATCTTTTTTATTTTCAACTATTTGCAGCGATTTGATAAAGTGGAAAAAGCGATTTTTCTTATTTAGAACAATTCTAAATTATGCACAAAATCAAATTATTTTTTTCCATCGAATTGTAAAGGATTTTGTAGTCCTTGCCGAGCTTATTTGAAGTGGTAATAATGCCAGTAAGTGTCGGCGAAATACTTCCGTGAGAGGTTATATACCACCCGTTTGTCGGTGGAACATTCGAGCAGTTGCTGGTAGGTGCGGTATTGCTGGGACATGACAGAATCGAGAGGATGGACACTCTTTTCCTTTTTTGCACTTTTCTTGGAACTGCGTTTTGAGCGCCGTTCCTTTTTTGCCTTCTCCATCTCTTCCTTTATTTTTGCTTCTTCCTCTTGTGCCAACAGTTCCACCCCTTTTGTCTGCCGGAAGATGGCCAATGCTTCGCGGAAATGTTTCGGCATGACACTATCAGAATAGCAATCCTTTATTTTTCTGGCGAAATCGCTGAGGCGTCGTTCGAGAAGCAAATCCGTCAGTTCATAGTCATCTTTACAACAATCCGCGTTACGTACAAAGTTTATGACTTGTTGTGGAACAAAGAAGAATTGACTGGGCTGATTAGGAGCAATGGAGCTATTGGTGACCGGGTACTCGAAGAAATGATCACCGAGTGCTGCCTGTTGAGAGAGGGAAAAAGCTGCTAATTGTGTGATGGCCGGCTCGCGCTTAGCCGTCAGCTTATCTATTTCAAGAGCCGCCTCGTAATCGCCATTGATGACTTTCCGCTCCATTCTCAGTTGCCTGTGGAACAGTTCGTCGCCATTGCTCACCCACCCCATCAGAAAAAACATCGCCGCCATCACGAACAGATTAACCCATGCGTCGTGAAAAAAAGTCGCCGTTCCCGTTTGCCATACTGCCGACCACTGTTTTAGGAACGCCACCAGTCCCACGAAGAGTAGCAGCAGTAGCGGCACCACCCACATCCATGCACCAAACGAGAAATGCTCAGCAATAGTCTCGGGTATATCGGTGAGCACCGTCAGGATAAGCAACGAAGGGAAATAGGTCAGTGCGATATAACGGTCGTGTGGCCGTACCATACCATAGACGAACAGATGAACGACATAGAGTGCACCTGTGATGAGCAGTGCGCCCACAGTCCTATCGAAATGGGTCTTTCCTTCAGAAAGCACCATTTGCGCATAAGCAATCAGGTCGCACTGATAGCTATATATATAATAAAAGGTGAACAGGCAAAAGAGCAGCGAGCACGCTGCTCTTATCAGTTGGCCTTGTTTTCTCATTCTTTAATTCTTTCTCAGCACCACAGCCGAGCGGGCGGGTATGTACAGTTTAAGCCATTCCTTATGGTCGTTGACATACAGCGGGTCGTAATTGGTGAGGTGGGTTATGGAGTCGTCGGCCAGACCGTTGCCTCCAAATTCCTTGGCATCAGTGTTCAGGAGTACCTCGTAAGAACCAGTCGGCACGAGGAAGCCATAGTCCGTGAACGAGCGGTTGGGGCTAAAGTTGAACACGAAGATGAGGTCGCCCCTCATAAACGCCAGCACCTGGTCGCCATCGTTATGCCATATCTCCTGCACAGGAGTCTTTTGGAAATTCTTCTGGCTTTTTATGATGTTTATCATCTGGCGGTCGAAGTCGCCGAGCCAGTGATAGCACAGTTCTTTGTTGTCAACCAGGTTCCATTGGCGACGGGCGTATTTATAGCTCCATCCGTTACCCTCACGTGGGAAGTCGATCCATTCGGGATGTCCGAATTCGTTGCCCATAAAGTTAAGGTATCCTCCGTTGATGGCTGCAGCCGTTACCAGACGAATCATCTTATGCAGTGCGATGCCTCGGTGTACCATCTCGTTTTCGTCGCCTTTACGGAAATGCCAGTACATATCGGCATCGATGAGACGGAAAATGATGGTTTTGTCGCCTACGAGAGCCTGGTCGTGGCTTTCGCAGTAGCTGATGGTCTTCTCATCCGGTCGACGGTTTTTCACTTCCCAGAAGATAGAGCTCGGCTTCCAGTCTTCGTCGCGCACCTCTTTGATGGTCTTTATCCAATAGTCGGGGATGTTCATGGCCATGCGATAGTCGAATCCGTAGCCGCCGTCATCGAATTTCGCTGCCAGTCCCGGCATGCCGCTCACCTCTTCAGCGATGGTGATGGCTTTCGGGTTCACCTCGTGTATAAGCAGGTTAGCCAACGTGAGGTAGCATATAGCGTTGTC
>JAFYZT010000030.1 GCA_017548605.1 Prevotella sp.
CCCTCTTATAACTTCCCTCCCAAACAGACATTTGTCCAAACTCCCAAACTCCTAAACTCCCAAACTCCCTCTTATAACTTCCCTCCCAAACAGACATTTGTCCAAACTCCCAAACTCCTAAACTCCCAAACTCCCTCTTAATATTATGAAAAGATTTTGTTTGTTTATATGCTTTTTGTTAAGTATGAATGTCGTGATGAAAGCAGCTGTGAAAGTTGACCGCGTGGAGCCAGCTAATTGGTTCGTGGGCATGAAAAACCCGTCGTTACAGTTGATGGTCTATGGTCAGGGTATCAAGGATGCCGAGGTCAGCACCGACTATCCCGGTGTGCGCATTGACAGCGTGGTACGTCTTGAATCACCTAATTACCTTTTGGTCTATCTTAACCTGTCAGGTGCCCAGGCTGGCACCATGAACCTCACGTTCAAGGTGGGCAAGCAGACCAAGAAAATAGCCTATCCCTTGCTCTCCCGTGAGATGTCTGGAGAACGGCGCACAGGTTTCTCCAATGCCGACGTGCTCTATATGCTCATGCCCGACCGTTTCGCCAGTGGCAGCACGGCGAACGACCAGATTAAGGGCATGCGGGCCTATAAGAACGACCGTTCGCAGCCGTCACTCCGCCATGGCGGTGACCTTGAGGGACTGCGCCAGCACCTCGACTATTTCAACGAACTGGGTGTCACGGCATTGTGGTTCACGCCCGTGCTTGAGAACGACTCACCCGACACCGATAATGGCTTCAGTACCTACCACGGCTATGCCACGACCGACTATTACCGGGTTGATCCGCGCTTCGGCACCAACGAAGAATATAAGCAACTCATCAACGAGGCTCACCAACATGGTCTGAAGGTGGTCATGGACATGATATTCAACCACTGTGGCTTCCACCACCCGTGGGTGTCCGACATGCCGTCACGCGATTGGTTTAACCTGCCGGAGTGGCTCGATGGCAACCCCGAGGGAAGGGAGAATGACCGTTTCCTGCAAACATCCTATAAACTGACGCCGGTGATGGATCCCTATGCCTCTGAGGTGGATATGAAAGAGACTGTCGAGGGATGGTTCGTAACGTCTATGCCCGACCTGAACCAGAAAAACCCGCATGTGATGACTTATCTCATCCAGAACAGCAAATGGTGGATAGAGACTGTGGGCATCGATGGCATCCGTATGGATACCTATCCTTATGCCGACCGCGAGGGCATGGCACGGTGGATGAAGGAACTCGACGAGGAATATCCCAATTTCAATACCGTGGGTGAGACATGGGTTACCGAGCCGGCCTATACGGCGGCATGGCAGAAAGGGTCGCGGTTGTCCGACAGTAACAGCTACCTTAAGACGGTGATGGACTTCAGTTTCTTTGAGAAACTATCGCAGGCGAAGAACGAGGAGACCGATGCGTGGTGGAACGGATATAACCGCATCTATAACAGTCTGGTCTATGACTATCTCTATCCCAATCCATCGAGCGTCATGGCATTCATCGAGAACCATGACACCGACCGATTCTTGGGCAATGGTTGCGACACGCTGGCACTCAAGCAGGCACTCGCTCTCTTGCTCACCATCAACCGCACACCACAGCTCTATTATGGTACGGAGATTCTCATGAACGGCACTAAAGAGGTGACCGACGGTAATGTGCGTAAGGATTTCCCCGGTGGCTTCCCGGGTGACAAACACAATGCTTTCACTGCGGAGGGACGCACGAAGGCGGAGAATGCGATGTTCAACTGGCTCAGTCGTTTGCTCCATTGGCGACAGGGCAACGAGGTGATTACAAAAGGTAAGCAGACGCAGTTTATCCCATATCAGGGTGTCTATGTCATCGCCCGTCGTTATGCCGGACGCACGGTACTTACCATTCTCAATGGCACCACGCAGACTGCCGTTATGCCCGTGAAACGCTATGCTGAGGTCATCGGCACCACCACCGTCGCCAAGGATGTCATCACTGGCCGCAACGTCCGTCTCGACCACGACCTCAACCTGCGTCCCCGCCAAACCCTCATCATTGAGTTCTAACCTTCGTCTAGAATTCCCTTTACAGCTATCATATTTTCCCCCTCTTACAAGTGAGGCTAGGAGAGGTTTCCTTGAAAAAGGAAACCTCTCTCCCTTTCCGAAGTAAGCTAACTTCTCCACTCCATAGGAGAGGTTAGGGGGAGGCTATCCTAATGTGCCGCTCTGGTTCCGATTTTCTTACCCTCTTTGTTCCATATGTAAATCCAGGAGCCGAGGCGGCTAGTGAACGTCTCGCCCGTCACGGCCACTACCTCTCCAACGGTACTTACACTCATGGTCTTTATTTTGCTACCTTTGGCATCATAGATATAGTACCATGAACCGTTCTTTACCACGAAGAGAGAGGCACTGTAGCCTTGCAACTCGCCGATGTTAGTGGGGAGCGTCTTCACTTTCTTGCCATCTTGGTCGTAGATGTAATACCACGACCCCGAGGTCTCAATATAACTGATACTTTGTGCTTGCATTGTCATGGCAGCGAACAATAATAGAATGGATGTCAGTAGTTTCTTCATAATATGTCTAGTTAGATTTTTCTGCAAATATAGCATTTTTCCCTGAAACAGCCATCATCTATCGCTGTTTTTATGACTTACCGCTGATACTATTGTCTCTTTTTTTGTTCGTCATTCGTCACTCGTCACTCACGCATCCATCATTCCGCATAACTGACATCCTTGCTAATCCAATACACTTTACCTTCGTGTGACACTTTATACCAGTTGCCCTGTTCGCCAAGGTATTTGAATGAGTCTTCAAAGTAAGCACGCCGTCCACTATCTTTGCCGCCTGGACCGAGACGCAGTCGCACGCCGCCATCATTGGCAGAAGACACGGTCACCCAGTCCGGCGTTTGTTTGGTACTGCGCTTGGTATATTGTGAAGGAATCCACACATATTCCTGACCATAGTCAACCTCATACCATCCGTTACGTTGATCTGACACTTTCAGACGATCTCCTTTGTTGAAGGGACAGTCTATCTCCGTGCTTGCTGAGTTGGGATCCCAGCGCGCTTTGAAGTTGGTGGCTGTGATTTCAACGTAGAATCCCTTGTCTTGTTCCACAGTCTCCACACCATTGAAGGGGGCGTTAACTGGTGACGCGAAAATCGGCATCACGAGGGAGAGAGCAATGGCCATAACGGCCTGAATTATCCAATTCTTTTTCATCTTTATTGCTTTTTATTTGTGTCCGCTAAAAAAATCAAGCCCATTTAGAAATATCTGTTTTGTCGGACAGCCGATGTATTAGACATATAGATAGCCTATTTCAGGGTTAAAACCTCAGGAAAAGGCTCAAGAAGTGCAAATAAAGCCAAGTTTCATAGCTTCAACGTAAAATACAAAGCCCTTTTTTAGCGGACAGCCGTTGATGGAGTTCAAAAGGGGGGCTTGTCAAGCGGATAATCCTGTAAATATGGAGGGTGAAATAGGTTTAGCGGACAGTAATAATTGCTTTTATAAATTGATACAGTTCTTTTTGTATCAGAAAGAACTATTTTTGAATTGTAGAAATAAAAGAAAAAAACCTTGAAATAAGGCTAACCAGCCCCAATAACGTGTATAACTTCCTTTTCTTCGTAAGTATGGAATTATAAAAGTGATGAGAAAAAAGGCAAATTCTGCCCCTGCACCAACGAGATAACTTCTCGTGGTAATGGCAAAAGCATCAATACCTATCGATATAATAAGCCAAATTAATGAAATAATAAAACGTATAAATCCTTGCATTTTATGTTCTTTTTTCGTCTTATGAAGTTTATTGTTAAAGTTGTTTCTGACTGCAACCAGAATAGATTGCAGCCAGAAAACAAATCATTATAATCCCAACGCCCTTCTTGCATCTTCCATGCCTTGCTGCATCTGTTTTCTTGCATCTTCCATACCTTGTTGCATCTGTTGACGCACCTCTTCTTGTGCCTGTTGCATTTGTTGACGTACATCTTCTTGAGCCTGTCTCATTTGACTGCTCACCTGTTGTTGGGCTCTTCTCATCTCTCTTCCAAAATCCCCGGCACTGGGAATACTCGGCACATCGCTTGATGTTTCGTCGTTATATTCTCCTTCATCTGACGAACTGCCGCTTTGGGCTGTTGACGGGCTATAATGTCTACCACCTGCTCCTTCATTCACTTTAAAAGTGCTCCCAATTTTAAATGTTTCACCACCTTCTTCCCGTACATCAAACTTTATGGAAGCCGTTTCGTCAACGCCAAGAGCCATTATAGCTTTTAATTCATCGCCATCTAATATGTGGTCAGTTTCATCTTTATATATGACATCCCCCTTGTCGTCTCTAATTTCAATGGTAAATTGTGGTTCATATCCATTCGGCCAACCGTATTCAATCCCTTCGTGCCATGGCGCAGGTAATCCTTCCTTAATGCGTCTTATTTCAACATTGATGTCATGTCCTTTCAGCATATACTCCCTGTCAACAACTTCAAAATAGTCACTTAGGGGACCAGTAATTTTAACTTGTGAAGGTTTCATTCCTCCTCCTCCGCATGATGATAAAACCATGGAGCCAATAATAATTGCAAAAAATGATAGTCTTTTCATTACGATTATTTTTTATTATTGCCTACTGCCTTTTTTCCTTCGCTTTGCGAACTTTAGATTGATGGTTCAAGCGCTTCGGCTTTTCTTGTTTTGTCGGTTATTTAAATATGGGTAAATCGTTTCTCAGTTTCCTAAGAGGTTCCCATTGTTCACAATAAGGACAACTCAGAAAGATACGAGGTTTCAAATGACCGCATATTTCACATCTTATACAAGGATATAATGTTAATATTTTCATGTTTGAACTTGATTTAATTGTTCTTCTTTCTCTTCTGTGATATGGTTCAAAGCATTGAAGTTTTCTACCATTATTGCAGCCCTATGTATGTCTGCAATGTCTCTGATGTTATTGTTTATGGTGGCCATCAATCGCATTCTTTCTGAGATATAACGTGTAATGAAAATGATGCCGTAAGAAATGAGTACTGTGGATAGCCAGAGCGGAATGAGAGATAAGAAGAGTATAAGCCATGTCCCATGTCTGTACATGTGTACATCATCAATGATTTCTTTATTGGTCGTTGCCAACAAAAGATATAGGAAAAAACTTGTACCGATTACCAACAGACAGAATAAAATGGCACCAATCTCCCCACTACTTTTAATGTTGTCGGCAAAGAGGGGAATAGCCACGGAGTCATCCCCTGGCTTTATTTTTTTTTCCAAATTGTTGGATCGGTTCCACCATAGTGCAAAGACGAAGATAGATACCGCCAATAAATAAATAGTATAAAGTATAAGTACAATATACGCCAGAGTTCCGTCGATTCGCCTGAAAAATTTTAATCCAGGAATGATGGAGACGATTAGTATTGGTAAAATGAACGGAGGTATTCCTTTCAGACGATAAAACCATTTTGTCGGTTTGATGAGAAAGTTACCATCATCAATAAGTTGAAGAAATTTGTAAAAATATAGTTTAATTATATCCATGGTTAGTTGTTTTCTTCATTTATAGTTAAGGTTGTATTGCTTGTAACGAACGAACTAATAAATTGTTGAGCCGAGTTAATTGCGCTTGAGACATGTCTCCTTTACAGGCATCTAATCTGTTTGCTAAATCTTCCGCTTGTTCTGCTAATCTTGCATTTTCAATAATTGCAGCATGATCGCCATTGTGGATTCTTCTCGCTAAAGATGCACTCATATTGATATATCTCTCATAGGCATCTAACATGGCATCAATATTTGATGAACTGCCTCTGCTGGCGCCTTGACTGGTAACTGGCTCATTTACTTGTTCATAGCCACTTGATGGTGGCATGCTCTGTGGTGAGTTGGGAACCCCACTATAAGGAGGGCCTTCATAACCGTCATTGTCCTCATAGTCGTAGAGGAAACCACGACCTTGACCGTCACCAGTGACATCTTCCACATCTTTTACAACAATCTCAAATGACATTTGTTGACCTCGGAAATTTACAAAAACGCCTTTGTAGCCATGCCCAAAGCCGTATCTTCCATCAAAATGACCCGTTGGCTGTCCTTGGTTGTTTACCTCATGAAGTTCCAAATGGCCGTCATCGTTAAGAACACCATTCAGTTTCAATGGGCTATTGGGGCCTTGACTGTGGTAATAGTAAGTTCCCGACACCATCTGCCCCTTACACTCAATAGACATTTCTATACCATAGCGGCCATCAATGAGACCCGATAAGATGGCCTTTTGATCAACTTCCTTGGGTTGCGCTTTTACTTCGGTCTTCTCTTTTGGCTCTTCTGATTCACCTGCCTTTTCTGCTTTTTGGGAGCAGGAGGCTGTAGTGATCAGTACAAATAAACTAATATATAATGCTATTTTCATTTTTTGACGGGTTTGTTTAACACTTTATTTAAATACTGAAATTATATCAATCATTCATCGTCGTCCTCCTCGTCATTGTCCTCCTCGTCATCACTATCAACGATACGGGTTCCTTTGGTCGCTCTTTCTAACCTTCGAATTTTTCTTTGGTTATTTCTTTTCTCCTTTCTTATTTCCTTCTTGTCTCTGCCGGAAAAGTCACATTCTTTTTCCAATTGTTCTAACTCGTCATTCAATGCGACACATTTTTTTGCTTTCGAATCGGAAACACTAATGGAGCCGGATTTCGTTATCTCTTCAAGTAACTCTATATAGTCCTCTTGAAGACTGACATATTTCCTTTCCTTGGATTGACATGCAACAATCATAATTGTAAATAATGTCGCTGTAAGTACATAAATAGTTTTTTTCATAATTTTAAGTGTTATTTTTACATATAAATTATTATCCAATAATTATTCCACACAACGAAGGTGTGAGCCTTCCTTGCATCCTTTGCTGGAAGGTTCTGGAATACCCGTGAAAGAAAGAATGAAATCAGCTCACACCTGTAGGAATATATATGCCATCCATGCAACAGCATGGCAGCGCGATATAAACGCTACAGGAGAAGCAGCCTTCAGACTTTTGCCCCTTTCACATGTATTTGCCGTAGCAAATCCATCATAAGAATTTTCCAGATTCTCCAGCGGGTTAAAGTTTTTAGCTCTCCTCGATGTCTGCTGCCCCTTTCTCAGGACGGCGGTACAAAGATAGAGATTTTTCTTGAAACTGTCATCATCGTGAGCTGATTTTTTTCGGTTATAGTTGTGTTTGCGCACACAAGGGACACCATGTCCTTACGCGCCAATAGTTTCTGCAAACATACGTCATTTTTCGGGGGAAAAGAAATGTCACGCCCGAAAAATGCCAAAGATGGATGAGATGGATGAAGATTTTGAACTCTGAACTTAATGAATTCTTCGTCTATCTCGTAGGAGCAAGACCGTAAACGCCAGTTGGACTCCAAATGCAGGAAACCAGAATAGTCTATTGTTCTCAATCCCTGATCAGGTCTGCAGCCGTGACTTCTTTCTGGATGTCGCCCCAATGGGAATTGTGGAGCAGACCATAGGTCGTAATCATAGTCAGGTGGAGTGCCTTTCGGCTGTTCGTCTCTTCTGAGAAACGCGCTTTACGATAGCGCAGTTTTTCTGCCTCATCTTTATCCAAGCGGTACTCACGCGAAGAGAACTTCATCTCGCAAATGTTGATTACATGGTCGGCACGGTCTATCAGCAGGTCTATTTGCACGCCCCTCGTCCCCTCCTTCTGGCTTTTCGACTGCCACGCATATACGTTCGCTGCTATACCATCGATTCCCAGTGCCCGTTTAATCTGCGGTATATGGAGCAGACAAACCCTCTCGAACGCTAATCCACACCATGAGTTGTAGATAGGCGTATCAATGTGATGAGTCCAGAAATGCGGGTCGTTCTCCTTGTTGTTCGCCAAATACACAAAATAGAAGACCGAGAAGTTGTCAATGAGTTGATAGATGGTATCGCGAACTCTCTTGCCGATAGAGTGGTAGGCACGGATGAATCCGCTGTATTCCAAGTCTTGAAGAACACGTGTCAGTTTCCCGTTATCTGTAAGGCAACGGCTTGTTGATACCATTTGCTCGCGCGTCATTCCACCTTTCTTCTTGCCAAGTGCATTGATGACATCAATATAGGGCTCAGGATGCCTGAAAAGCGAAGCGTACAACTCATCGAATTCATATCGCAAACAACCGTTTTCTGAAAAGAACAATGCATCGATATTCTGATCTATGCTCATTCCGCGCTGCAACTGCGACCAATAGAAAGGTATGCCGCCCAACACCATATATCCCAGCAATAGTTGATACCGTGACATATCCAAATGATGCTGCTCCACATATTGCTCACACTCATGGAGAGTGAAAGGCGAGAGGTGTATGCGGCGAGTAACACGGTTGTGCAATCCACCATGGTTTTTGAAGATATTGTTGACAATCCAAGAAGTGGCTGATCCGCAGATGATGAGCAATACATCCTTGCGGGCTGAAGCCCACCCATTCCAGAAATGCTCCAAAGCCATGACAAATTTAGAACGGGGTGTATCCATCCATGGCATTTCGTCAATAAAGATGACTTTTCTCTTGTCCTTCGATGATTTGATGACCTCTTTCAACAACCCGAAAGCCTCAAGCCAATTCTTTGGCTTACGCCTCACTTGTAATCCTGCTTCTCCAATGGAATCAACCCATGCTGCCAACTGATCGGGCATGGACGAGTTGGCCAAACCGGAATGTTGGAATGTCAACCGATTGCTAAATGTCTCTCTCACGAGGTATGTCTTTCCTACACGTCGTCGACCATACACTGCTACAAATTCAGGATTAGTAGATGTATATGCTTCAGACAAAACCTTTTGTTCTCTCTCGCGTCCTATCATGATGATAATGATTATGTTTCGGCAAAGTTACAAAAAAATCATTATAACCTGCGACAACTCGAAAAAAAAATGATTTGGCGCAACTTATAATATGTAATTTCTGTTTTTTTAGGTCTAAAATTCATTATAACCTGCGACAAGTCGTAAAAAAAGCGAGTTGGCGCAGCTTATAACGGTTTTTCTTAGTTGGCGAACTGATTCTTAGTTGAAAGAAAATCCATCATAAGAGTTTTTCAGACGGTAATCGGGCGGAAACATCATCCGGTTTCCGCCTGATTACCATATCACTCCCAAACACTTATGGTTCTATTATCACAATCATCATTTCCTTCAGAATCAGAGGATTCTTCATCATAGTGATGCTGAGGAGCCCACTGGGTATCAGTTTCAGAGTTCGCTATTATCACAAGTATCTCCGAAGCATCTACTTGTGCTATTTTAGTCTGGGGCGAGGTGTATTTACGTTTTTCCATGTTAGAATTCATTTTATTAAGACTTTTTTCCCGTTAATAATATTAAGACCTTTCGCAGGTTGAGCAATGCGTTGACCATAAATATTGTATATCGCTGTTTGCGTAGTATGAGGTCTTGTCAAAATTTGCTCTACATCTGTTGCTTCATCGAACAAGAATGTAATAACATTGACGTTTGCTTGAACTGCATCTATAGGCAAAAAGGCCTTATGCGCACCAAGCGTCGTTCCCTTATAGAGATAGAACCCCATTATACCATTGAGAGCACTTAGCACATACATACTGCGAGGCTCACACGAGGTTTCCTCATCATAGCCGAGAAGATCTCCTTTTTCCACGGTCGCATTCTCTGTTGTAGGAGTTAGCGTAACAGGTGTCATATCTGACTTAATGATTACGGCCGTAGAAGCGGGTATCACATTGGTGCCCGTCTCTATTAGGATAAGTTCACTTCCTATTACCTTTCCGGTATATGCTGTTGAGCCTTCAGGTAAGGTGTAATTACGGTCGCTGCTGAAGAATGTGGCGTAATAGTCGGACGGTGCTTCTGGATCGGGGTGGGCATCGATTTCAACCATCTCGATGTTGCCGTCGCATACTGGGCGTACAGGGAAAGAAAAATAACTGAGCGGCCAATAATAGGCACTGTCATCATCTTGCTGAGGGCTGTTGGCTGCCAAGATCCAATGTGCATCACTTTCACCATAAGGCGTATAAGTCCAATACTGTCCTCCTATGCCGACGTTAAAGGGACCCGAGGATGATTGATAGTATCCTGCGAAAGGCAGGAATATGGAATTGCCATTGCTTCCCGTATATCTTGCTCCCATTACTCCATTGACGTATTCAACAGAATACGTACAGTTTTGTGTGAGTTCATCACGCTCCTCCTTTGTCGGTGTGCGCCATACTTCGTCCCAATATCCCTGAACGGGATTGTTTGCCCAGTTGTAATACGTTCCGAATTGCTCGGGGCTGTCGGCTCCGATGTTGCATGATGCCCATAGTTTTCCACTGGGCAAGTTGAGGTCAACCGCTTCTCGGTTATTGACAAGGTTATCTTGTGTGAATGCTGACAAACCTATATGAAGGAAAATGAAAAAAGAAAAGAATCGTTTCATGTTGTACAATTGTAGGTCCTGAAAGTATCAACTTATTTGGGAGTGGAGAAGTTAGGAGTTAAGATGGATGAGGGTGATGCCTCCTTCTATGCCGCCGGTGTAACTGCCGATGTCCTTGCCCTGGCGGAAGAGGCGGCGGACGATGAATGGTTGGCTGGCGACAATCATGGGCACGTCGAGCATATCGCCTACCATGAGTTTGCCGCCACTCACTTCCTCCACGCGGCAGAAACCATCAGACATGGTGGTCAGCACCACATGGCGGCGCGGCTCGTAATTGACGGTGATACGGGTGTTAGCAGGCAAGTCGGGAGGATAGAGGGCACCGTTGTCGCCGTCAATCTCGGAGTTCTTGCCCGCGGCGCTTTTGCAGAGCAGTCTCCAACTGCCATAGCCGAGATAGCGGGCTATGGTTTGGAACGTCGATTCGGTGGGCTTCACCTCCGGCAAGAGGCCGAACAGACGTTTGAGGGTGTTCACGCCGATACGTTCGCCGGTTCGCGCTTCGATGTCAAGGGCCAGGGCATCAAACTGTGAGGGGCGTGACAGGTCGCACGCCATGCGCTCACGGATGAGTTTTTGGATGTATGGGTCTAATATCATGGTTGTAATGTATAATGATAATGTCGTTGATGAAGGAAGGGGTTATGGGGCACCCTGCATGTCTCTGTCACCGGCTTGTGGGGCCGACAACTTCAACCACACCATCGACTTGTCCACATTGTCGTCTATTGTGTAAACCTCCATTTCGGCACTGAACATGTATTCGTAAAGATTGTCGGACTCGGGAACGAGAATGCCTATATCGGTAATGGATCTGTCGACGTATGAGTCGTCCCTAATCTGTAGGCCCATCGATTTCGGCAGCGTCTGGATGCGGTTCCTAAACCAGTCGGTCGCCCCAGTTGTCAGGTTGTGAAGTACTACCGACACATAGTGGCCGATTGTATTCGTGTGCGCACTCGACAGGTCGAGCCTTATCGTCCGGAATCTCGAACGCTCGGTATTCCAATCCGACGGACTGATGTCTGCCAAATTAGTGAAACCGTCGTTGGTGCAGATTGCCGTGTTGTCGGCGGTGGAGTAGTCTTCTAACACCCACCATGAAAGGCCGCCGAGCAACAGCAGGAAGAGTAAGGCTGTCGTTGCCAGCCACGGGGAACGTGATTTCCTCATGGCTTTGGCCAGTTTGTCGACACTTTGGTATCTTTCGGCTGCGTCAGCACTGAGGCATCTGTTCACCACAGTTTTGTTTCCGATGCCCAAGTCGCTGAAGATTCGTCCCAAGGAATAGATGTCGCTGGCGGGAGTCTTCTCCTCGTCGGGAGCGGAGTAGTCGGCTGTGCCGCCCGTGGTGAACGGGTAACTGTCTTGGTAGCAATATCCCAGGTCGATGAGTTTCACATGGCTGCCTATGCGCGTGATGAGGATATTGTCGGGCTTGAGGTCGAGATGGAGCACTTGGTGCTGATGGAGGTATGCCACGGCCGAGAGCAACTCGTCGGCAAACTGTCGCGCATGTTGCCTTTTCCTAAAGTAGCCAGGGTGCTGACGCAGGAATTCGGTCAGCGTCACGCCGTCCACATATTCCATGAGGAGCCAGTCGTCGTGACATTCCAGATAGCGCGGGATGTTGGGGTGGTCAAGTGGGAAACCCACCTCGAACTCCTTTTCCAATGCCTGACGGTGCCGCTCATCATGGGCGAAGGCGGGCAGCAACTGTTTCTTCAGCAACAGCCGTCCGTGCTTTCGCAGCAGGTAGCAGGCGCAGGTACCTCCGCTGGCCACGAAACGTTCTTCCTCGCGGGGCTCTTCTTCATGTGGTGATATGATGGATGGCTTCGTCATCGCTCGTAGTTCGTCATTCGCATCTGCGTCGGGGTGACACCGAAATGTTCCTTGACATATTTACCGAAGAACGAGGTGTTAGGGAACCTGAGGCGCACGCAGATTTCTTTGATGCTCAGGTCTGTGGAAACAAGGAAATAGCGGATGTCTTCCATCACATGCTCGGTAATCCATGCGTTGGCGGTCTTGCCAGAATATTTCTTGCAGATAGTGGAGAGATATTTCGGCGTAACACACAACTCGTTAGCATACGATTCCACCGGACGGTGCTTGACGGGGGTATTTCCCAACAGTTCGATGAATCGCTGGAAGAGACGGTCGGAGTGTCGTCCTGTGGTCGCGACGGTACCGTCGCGGGTGAGTGCAATGGTCTTCTGCAAACCACACAATGCAAGGAAACCACCGCGTAGCAGCGAGTGGAGGACGTCGATTTTGTAAGGATGCTCCAAATCGCTGTTGATGACCATGACCAGCAACTCGTAAAAACGGGTAAGGAACTCGATGTCGGTGGCTCTTAACGTAACGACATGTAACTTGTGGATATAGAGCATATCGGTCCAGACACTCATCTTCTCGCGCAGGAAACGTTGCATCATGCGGTTTGATACGAAGATGGCCTTTATCTCGAAGTCGGGACTGAGCATAAAATCACTGATGAGCACATTGGGGGGACTGATGAGCAGTTCGTTTTCGCTTAGGCGGAGGTTTTGTCCGTTCATATCTCCCTGTGCCTTGCCCTTGGTACAGAACACCACGGCATTCATCTGAAGACGGGTGGGGCTGGCTTCGCTCAGTAGGCGCACATTGTCTATCAGGATAATGTCCTCATCAGAATAGCCCACCTGGACGTCTGCTTCCACGTGGGGACTGATGGCTATCTGGCTCAAAAGGGGGGCATCAATGCTCATGAATGTCCTTATTTGGTTTGTGCGATGCAAATATGGCAATAAAAAATGAATTATTCATGACCTAAAACGCTTTTTTAATGTTCTATTTTGTATATTTAGGAAAAATTTATGATTCTAAAGTCAAAATAGAACATTTATAATTGAGAAATATTCTCCATCTTTGCATCAAATTTCCTGATAAACGAATGAAAACAAGAATCTGTCTTGCCTTGTTGGCGGTGCTAACTATTACCGCCTGTGGCAAAAAAAGCGAGAAAAAGGAAAAAGCACCTATCAAGGTGAAGACCGAAGTGGTGAAGCCATCCTATGATGGTGCCGGACAGACGTATGTGGGCATCGTCGAGGAGAGTGAAGCCACGGCAGTCAGTTTCACATCGATGGGCGTGGTGCGCAGAATCTTCGTTAACGAGGGACAGACGGTGGGGCGCGGTCAACTCCTCGCAGAGATGGATCCTACGACCATGAGCAATGGGGTGACGGCGGCACAGGCCACTACCAGTCAGGCCCATGACATGGTAGCACAGGCGCAAGCTACATACAACCAGGCCAAAGATGCCTACGACCGTATGAAACTGCTCCATGACAATGGTTCGCTGCCCGAAATCAAATGGATTGAGATGGAGACGAAGCTGCAGCAGGCGGAGACCATGCTCAAGTCAGCGCAGTCGAGCGTACGCTCGGCCACAGCCACGGAGCGCATCGCACGCAAAGGACTGTCAGACACCCGCCTTATCGCTCCCGTGAGCGGCATCATAGGTAAACGGCAGGTGAGTGCCGGGGAAACGGCGATGCCCTCGCAGGCGGTGGTCACCATCCTCAATATCAATACGGTGAAGGTGAAGGTGTCGGTGCCCGAAGCGGAGATGGCTGCCATCAGCGAAAACACACGGTCGCTTATCCGTGTCGAGGCGGCGGGACGACAGGTTCCGGGCGGCAGGATAGAGAAAGGCGTGGCGGCGGATGCCATGACACACACCTATGATATCCGCGTCAATGTGCCCAATGGTGACCATAAACTGCTTCCGGGAATGGTGGCCGATGTCAGTCTGTACACGGGCTATAAGTCGAACGCCGATGCGGCGACACACTCCAGCACCTATACTTTGCCTGTGACGGCGGTGCAGCGACGCGCCGACGGCTCACTCTTCGTGTGGACGGTTGACCAACAGAACAAGGCGCATCGCACCACGGTAACCATAGGCCCGACCGAAGGTAACCGCGTGTTCATCACCGACGGTCTGTCTGAGGGACAGCGAGTGGTGGTCGAAGGCTACCAGAAACTCAGCGAAGGAACGAAGACGGTTCAAGAACACTAAACATCCAATACCCACCCCGTCCCTCCCCAAGGGAGGGTGTCTGAAGGAGCAAGGAGAAAGGAGCAAGGAGCAGGGAAGATTTAATAATTAAAAAATTAAAAGATTAAAGGAGCAAGTGGGCTGTTGTCTAAACTCCCAAACTCCCAAACTCCCAAACTCCCAAATTCTTAACTCAATAACTCATCATCGCGTAGCGACCATTCAACATTCAACACTCAACATTTCCATGCAAGAAAAAATGAATTGGCTGAAATGGCCGCTTGAACACTATTCCATCACCATTTTGTTGGTGGGTATCTTGTTCGTCTTCGGCATCGTGGGCATGGACCTCATGCCCAAGGATGAGTTCCCTGCCTTCACCATCCGTCAAGGGGTGGTGGTGGCTGTCTATCCAGGCGCCACTACCGAGGAGGTGGAGGAACAGGTGGCCAAGCCGCTGGAGCGTTACCTCTTTACCTATGGCGAGGTAAACCGTACGAAGACGACCACCACGGCGCAAAACGGAATGTGTCTGGTGATGGTGCGCCTCAACGACAACGTGAAAAACAAAGACGAGGTATGGAGCAAAATCAAACATGGACTGGCGCTCTTCAAGCAGAGTCTGCCCGCCGGTGTGCTGGCACTCGTCGCCAACGATGATTTCGGGAAGACCTCGGCACTGCTCATCGCTATAGAGAGCCCTGAACGTAGTTACCGCGAATTGCACGACTACAGCGACCGCCTGAGCGACCGTTTGCGGCGCATACCCTCAGTGGCCAATGTGCGTGTGTATGGAGAACAGAAGGAACAAATAAGCCTGTATGTTGACCGCCAACGGCTGGAAGCGTATGGCATAGGACAACAGCTGTTGTTGTCGCAGTTGCAGCAGCAGGGTATCACCACCATAAGCGGCAGTATCAGCAACGATAGCCAGCAGATACCTATTCATATAGAACCAACCCAAAGAGGTGAGGAGGAGATAGCCAACCAAATTATCTTCAGCGACCCTGTCACGGGAAAAGTGGTACGAGTGCGCGACGTGGCTCAGGTGGTGCGTGAGTTCGATACGTCGGGCGGATTTATCGAACAGGACGGCCATCCCTGCGTGCTCCTGTCATTGGAGATGACACCCGGTAATAATATCGTGAAATATGGTGACGAGGTGGATGAGGTGCTTGACGATTTCCGTGAAAATATCCTGCCCGACGATGTGATCATCACGCGCATTGCCGACCAGCCCAAAGTGGTGGCCATGAGTGTGAGGGACTTCCTGCGCGACCTCCTCATTTCGATGGTCATCATCATCCTCGTGATGATGGTGCTCTTCCCGCTGCGCTCGGCCATCGTGGCTGCCATCACCATACCGCTCTCCACCTTCATCTCCGTGGGTATCATGTGCATCGCGGGCATCGAACTGAACACCGTGACCTTGGCGGCACTCATCGTCGTGCTCGGCATGGTGGTCGACAATGCCATCGTGGTCATCGACGGATATCTCGAATACCTGGGCAAGGGACATGAGCCAAAACAGGCGGCCATAGAGTCAGCACGACAGTATTTTATGCCTATGATGCTGGCTACGCTATGTATATGCGTCATCTTCTTTCCGTTGTTGCTCACCATGAGGGGGGAGTTTCGCGATGCCATGGAGGCTTTCCCATGGACCATACTTATCAACCTGATGGTGTCGCTTTTCCTCGCCGTTACCGTCATCCCCTTCCTCGAGGTTCTCATCATCAGGCCCGACAAGGTAAAAACGGGAGGCAATGCCATTACCAACTGGGTGCAACGGACATATAACAAGGTGTTGGATCTTACCTTCGCCCATCCGTGGATGACTATTTTCGGGGGTATAGGACTGGTTCTGCTTTCAAGTCTCATTGTGCCGACGCTGAAGATACGTATGTTCCCATACGCTGACCGCGAACAGTTCGCCATGGAGATGTTCCTGCCCGACGGAAAGGGTATCGACGATGCACGGCAGGTGGCCGACTCCATGCGCCACGTGTTGGCCAAGGATGAACGGGTGACGGGCATCACCTCGTTCATCGGCTGCTCGTCGCCCCGCTTTATGACGTGTTATGCACCTCAGGTGGCGGGGAAGAACTTCGCGCAGTTCATCGTCAACACCTCGTCGCATGATGCTACGCTCGAATTGCTGGCCAAGTACCAACCGGCTTGGAGCGAGGCTTTCCCCGATGCTTACGTGAAGTTCAAACGACTAGATTACCTTTCAGTGCCGGAACTGGAATACCGGTTCTATGGGGAGAACATCGATTCATTGAATGCTGCGGCTGAACAACTCATGGCGCGGATGCGTGAGATGCCAGAGGTGGAGTGGGTGCATACCGACTTCCTGCAGCCGTTCCCGATGGTGAGCGTAGAACTCGACCCCGTGGCGGCGGCACAATTAGGCATCAGTCGTACTACGGCGGCACTGTCGCTCACAGCGGCGGCCAACGACCTCACCGTGGGCTCAATCTGGGAAAACGACTACCAGTTGCCCATCGTACTGAAAGATAGCAGTGATGTGACCTTTTCAGATATAGAAAACCTGGGACTGGCATCGCCCGTGACGATGATTTCAGGGGCTGCGAACGCCACCACATCATCGGTGCCCCTTCGTCAGGTGGCCAAAGTGCAGCCGAAATGGAGCGAGAGCCGTATCATGCATCGTGGTGGTGAACGCTGCATGACGGTGACGGGGCAGTTTGCCCAGGGTGTATATGCCGCACCTGTAGAGAGTCATATCGCCGACATCATGCTCAACGAACTGCATTTGCCTGAAGGGGTGCGTGCCGAAGTGGGCGGCGAAGTGGAATATGATGCCGAGTCGTTCCCGCAGATATTCGGTGGTGTGGGTATCGCCTTGGTCATCATCTTCTTCTTCCTGCTGTTCAACTTCAAGAAATACGGTATCACCTTGGTATGTATGGCAGCGCTCGGTCTGATGTTACCCGGGGTACTCATCGGTCTGGGACTGATGAACCGCACATTGGGTCTCACCTCGGTCATGGGTGTCATCACGCTCATGGGTATGATTATGCGTAACGAAATCCTCATCTTCGAACACGCCATCGACCTTCTCAGGGGTAAACGGGAATCATTACCGACCGACGAATACAACGAGGCGGTGCGACAGGCGGCATACGATGCTGGTAAGCGGCGTATGGTGCCCATCTTCCTTACCACGGCGACGACGGCGGTGGGCGTGGTGCCGATGATTATCGCCGGCTCATCGTTCTGGATGCCGGTGGGTGTGACCATCTTCGCCGGTGGCATCGGTTCGCTCATCATGGTGGTCACCATGCTGCCTGTAATCTATTGGAAAGTGTCGTTGAAAGGTAAAAGGGTAAAAAGGTAAAAAAGTAAAAGGGTGAAATAGAAAAAGGTAAAAGAGTAAAAAGGGAAAATCTATTGTCCCTATTGCCACTATAGCCTCTATCATATCTATAATTTCTATTGTATCTATAGCTTCTATAAAAAAGAATAACTCATGAAAAAGATAATACTTGCCATTGCACTGTTATGGTCGCTCCATGGAGCGGCTCAAACCTATACCGTCGAACAACTCGTCGATTCGGCACTCGCCAATAACTATGCCACACATAGTGCCCAATTGAGTATCGATGCAGCTGAACAACAGCGCAAAGAGGTGTTCACAAAGTTCTTCCCGGTGGTGAGTGCCACAGGATTGTGGTTCAATGCCGACAAAGGAATGGCGAAGATGGAGCTGGACCCGAAGGACTTCGTGCCGCAGGAAATGCAGCAGACAATGGCGGCCTATGCCCAGATGTTGCCGCCGGAAATCATCAGTGCACTGACACCGCTGGCCAGTCCCATCAGCCTGTCGATGATGAAAAACGGCACCATTGGCAGTGTGATGGCCGTCCAACCGGTGTTTATGGGTGGTCAGATTATCAACGGACATAAATTGGCCAAGGTAGGAGAAGAAGCGGCACAGCTGCAACTGCGTCTGTCGGAAAATGAGGTGGTGCGTACTACCGAGCGGTATTTCTGGCAGTTGGCATCGTTGCAGGAGAAGATGAACACCATCGCAGTCGTTGAGGAATTGCTCAGTGGCATCAACAAAGATGTGACATTGGCGGTACAGGCGGGACTGACGTTGCGCAACGACCTGCTGCAGGTGCAACTGCGACAGAATGAGGTGGAGAGCCAAAAAGTGAAACTGCAAAATGGCATCGCCCTGTTGCGCATGACTCTGGCGCAGTATTGCGGACTGAAGAGCACGGAATATGAACTAAGCTACGATGCGCAAGCCGCCGCATCGCTCATCCAACGTCACGACCATCAGACGGCACTGGCCAACACACCTGAATACCAGCTCCTCGGCAAACAGGTGGAGGCGGCTAAGCTGCAACGACGCATGGAGGTAGGCAAGAACCTGCCAAAGGTGGCAGTAGGAGCAGGGTATAACTATCACAATCTCATGGACCGCGACCATACCTTCGGCATGGTGTTCGCCACGGTGAGCGTACCCATTTCCGACTGGTGGGGTGGCTCACATGCCATAAAACGGCGTAAGATAGAACAGCAGAGGGCAGAGGAACAACTCGAAGACAACTCCGAACTGTTACGCATCAGGATGCAAAAGGCATGGAATGATGTAGAGGAGGCGTACCAACAGTTGACCATCGCCGACCGCAGCATCGAACAGGCATCGGAGAACCTGCGTCTGAACCGTGACTACTATCGCGCCGGTACCTCCACGATGAACGACCTGCTACAGGCGCAGTTGCTTTATCAACAGGCCATGGACAAACGCACCGATGCCTTTGCCGACTACCAAAACCGCATCATCGACTATCGTCAGGCTATAGGAATGTAAGGCAAAATCACAATCCCCACTTACTCACATCGAGATTGCTCTCTACCTGCTCTTCTATGTCGTCAGGTAGGTTACAGAAGAAATCGATGCCTGTCCTCTCTTCTAACTCATCGATGCTGATGGCATAGTCGGCCAGATTGGCGTTCTTAATCGATTTGTTTTCATGCTTGGTCCAGAAGGCCAAGGCTTTATACTGGTTGTTCTTCAGACATAGAACAGCCATATAGAAATATTGCGGAACGGGGATGCCCGATGCCGTATATTGCATAATCTGGTCGTCGCGGATAGTGCCCGCCTTCACCACATACAGTGTGTCGCGGAACGAAGATTTGTCCCAAGTGTTGGTAATCTGCTGCTCCATCTTGGCCCAGAGCACACCGTTATGGTTCTGGTATTGCGGGTGCATATTGCTGTAGTAAAACGTCTGCTTGTTCTGCTCCACTGTTGTCTGACGGTCCGACGAGGGACACATGTGGCCGCGCGAGAAGCCAGAATTCTTATAATCGCTATTGTCAGTCTGGTACTGCGAGGGGATGTTGGGGTCGACGGACCAAGAGTCATTGCGACCCACATTGTTGTTGGGCAGTCCGTTGTGCATCTGGTAGCAGGTCCAACGCTGGGCACGTTTCGAACAGTCCCATTCCAGGGAATAGGTGATGCCCAGTTGCTGGGTGGAAGGCTGTGAGATGATATTCATGGCATCGCCCATGAGATGAGGAAATTCCAGTCCCGTGGCACGTCTGTCGGTATTTTTGTTGATGTTGTTGTCAAAGGGCTTGACGGCTGACGGGTCATAAACAAATACCACGCTGTCCAACTGACTGAACAAGATACTCACGTTGGGCTCGCCATCATTGAAAATGTTGTTCCAACCGATGGTACCCACACGTTGTAAGCGGTCGAGTCGGTACATAGGCACGTCGTAGATGGTGCCGTCATGCAGGTAGTAACGCAGCATGTTGGGAGTCTCGGTGTCGTTATCTTGGGCATGGAGCGTCATTGCCATGCAGAACAGTAGGAGGGTGGACAGGATTTTTTTCATAGGAGTAACGGTTAATTGGTTAGTAGAGGAGTAGCAGACCGGCAAAGGCTGCATAGCCTATCATTCGTATGGGGTTGATTTTTAAGAACATTGTTCCGAAGAATGTAGCTGCGAACAGGGCCACACTGATCCAGAAATGCCAGGGGTTGATGCTCGGCGTAGAAAAATTCTCGCTGTTCATGAGCAGGAGTGTAGCGGCGGCGAGCAATCCCACTACTGTGGGACGGAGCACACTGAAGATGTCATTCACGATGGGCGTGTTCATATATTTCATGAACATCTTGGCGATGAGAATCATCAAGATGAACGATGGCAACACCAGTGCGAAGGTGGCAGTTGCACTGCCCAAAATAGCCCAGCCTTCGCCCATCCCGGCATTATGGATGGCCGAATAGCCACAGTAGGTGGCCGAGTTGATGCCGATGGGTCCGGGAGTCATCTGGCTCACAGCCACGATATTAGTGAACTCAGCCGTCGACACCCAGGCATGGTGGTGTACCACTTCGGTCTGGATGAGTGAGAGCATACCGTAGCCGCCACCGAACCCGAAGAGTCCGATTTCAAAAAACGTGATGAACAGTTTGAGGAATATCATGACTCGGTGGGTTTGATGAGTTTACTGTACAAATATCCTCCCAGACCGGCACCCAGGATGACGAAGATGGGGTTCACGCCCAACAGCCAAATCAGGATGGCACACAGGATGGGAATCCAACAGTTGGTAAGGGTAATCTTGGCTCTTCTGGCCATGTTGAACGTGGGAACGGCGATGAGAGCCACCACGGCGGGACGGATGCCATTGAACATGGCTGCTACCACCTTATTGTCCTTAAACTGCACGAAGAACATGGCGATGAGCAGGATGATGAGGAACGAGGGCAGGGCGGTGCCCAGTGCAGTGCAGAGCGCCCCTTTTATCTTACGCAGCTTGTAGCCAATGAACACGCTGATATTAATGGCGAACACGCCGGGACAGCTTTGTGAGATGGCAATGAGGTCGAGAAACTCTTCCTTCGACACCCACCCATGCTTCTCTACCACCTCGCTTTCGATGATGGGTATCATGGCATAGCCGCCTCCCAAAGTGAAGGCACCTATCTTCATGAAGGTCTTAAAACAGTCCCAATATATGTTCATGTTGGATGTTAAGTGTTGAATGTTGAGTGTTGAATGGTCGCTACGCGATGAAGAGTTATTGAGTTAAGAATTTAGGAATTTGGGAGTTTAGGAGTTTAGACAACAGCCCACTTGCTCCTTTAATCTTTTAATTTTTTAATTTTTTAATCTTCCCTGCCCCTTGCTCCTTCCTTCTCAATCCACTTTCTTGCATTGACGAAAGCTTCAATCCAGGGTGTCACCTCGTCATTGCGACGGCGTTCGGGATACCAGCCGCACTGCCAGGGGAAGATGGCACGCTCCAGGTGGGGCATCATCGCCAGGTGACGGCCGTCGGCAGAGCAGATACCTGCCACGCTGTGATCCGAACCGTTGGGGTTACCGGGATAGTCGGCATATGCGTATTTGGCCACCACATGGTATTTGTCTTCAGACTCGGGCAGGTGGAACTTACCCTCGCCGTGGGCTACCCAGATGCCTAAACGGCTGCCGCTGAGCGAGCCGAACATCACGCTCTTGTTCTCGGGAATGTCGAGTCCCAGGTAGGCACTCTCGAACTTACGAGAGTCGTTGTGCAACATCTTGGCCCGTTGTTCATGTTCGGGGTTGATGAGGTTCAGTTCCACCATCAGTTGACAGCCGTTGCAGATACCCAGCGACAGGGTGTCCTTGCGGGCATAGAAACGGTCGAGGGCTTCCTTGGCCTTGGGGTTGTAGAGGAAAGCTCCCGCCCAGCCCTTGGCAGAACCCAACACGTCGCTGTTGGAGAAACCGCCACAGAACACAATCATGTTCACGTCGTCGAGGGTCTCACGACCGCTGATGAGGTCGGTCATCATCACATCTTTCACGTCGAAGCCGGCCAGATAAAGCGAATAGGCCATCTCACGCTCACCATTCGTACCTTTTTCGCGGATGATAGCAGCGGTGATACCGCTACGCTTGTTGCGGTCGGCACTGAGGTGGAACTGCGACAGGCGACCACTGAAATGGCGGTTCAGCACGATGTCAACAGGCTGCTGTTTGTAATTGTCGAAACGCATACGGGCACGGCCGTTGCGGCTCTGCTTGCGGTCAAGGAGGTAGGAGGTGCGATACCACACGTCGCGCAGTGCATCGATGTCGAACGAATGTTCGAAGTCGCCTTTCTTCACGGTCAATGTGCGCTCCTTGGGGGTGGGGTAGCCAATCTTGGCATAGCCGATACCCAATTCCTCGAAGTAGGCCCGCAACTCGTCTTTGTGCTTGTCGGACACTTGGATAATCACGCCGGGGTTCTCGGCCATGAGAATCTTCACGATGTCGCCATTGATGTCGTGCAGGTTGATGTGAATACCACCCGTGGTATTTGCAAAGCACATCTCCAGCAGGGTGGTCACCAAGCCGCCGGCACTGATGTCGTGACCGGCCATCACCCACCCACGACGGATAAGGTCTTGCACGGCCTCGAAGCACTCAGCGAAGTAGTCGGCATTGGCCACGGTGGGCACGTCATCGCCCACCTTACCCAGCGACTGGGCGAAGGCGGAACCGCCGAGGCGCAGCTCATCGAAGCTGAAATCGATATGATAGAGCGACGAGTTCTTGTCGTTGACGATGACGGGCGACACTACCTTGCGGATGTCGCTCACCTCACCACCGGAGGTGACAATGACAGTGCCCGGGGCAATGATTTTGTCGCCGTTGGGATATTGCTGACTCATGGAGAGAGAGTCCTTGCCTGTGGGGACGTTCACCTTCAACTGGCAGCAGAAGTCGCTCAGGGCTTCCACGGCACGGTACAGACGGGCATCTTCACCTTTCTGTGAGCGGCAGGGCCACATCCAGTTGGCTGACAACGACACACCACGTAGTCCATCAGCCAAAGGTGCCCACACAATGTTGGTCAAAGACTCGGCTACGGACAGCACACTGCCTGCCTCCGGGTTGGCCAGGCCGGCCTGCGGGGCATGTCCGAGGGCGGTGGCGATGCCTTTCTTGCCACGATAGTCGAGAGCTACGACACCGCAGTCGGAGAGGGGCAACTGCAACTGTCCCTGACACTGTTGACGGGCTATCTTGCCAGTCACGGAGCGGTCAACCTTGTTGGTGAGCCAGTCCTTGCAGGCCACGGCCTCCATCTGGAGCACACGCTCCACATATTCATCCAGTTTCTCAGGGTTCTCTGCACCCTCTGCATATTTCACTTCTTCATAATGGCGTTCTACGGTCTCGTCGCGCATGATAGTCTTCGGAGAGTGACCGAACATCTGGGCCACATCGAGGTCGAAGGGCTTCACACCGTCGGCTTGCACGAACGAGAAATGGGCGTCACCGGTGGTCTCGCCCACCACGTACAGGGGAGCGCGCTCACGCTCGGCAATTTTCCTGACATGTTCGATATGCTGCTCATCGATGAGCAGACCCATACGCTCCTGACTCTCGTTGGCGATAATCTCTTTGGCCGAAAGGGTCTTGTCGCCAATGGGCAACTGGGCCATGTCGATGCGACCGCCGCAGTCCTCTACCAGTTCGGAGAGACAGTTTAGGTGACCGGCTGAGCCATGATCGTGAATGCTCACCACGGGATTCACCTCTTCCTCGCAGAGGGCTCGCACAAGGTTATAGGCGCGTTTCTGCATCTCGGGATTGGCGCGCTGCACGGCATTCAACTCGATGCCGTTGCTGTAACGTCCGGTATCCACTGACGACACGCTGCCACCTCCCAGACCGATGCGGTAGTTGTCGCCACCGACGACCACAATCTTGTTGCCTTTTTGGGGCTCACGCTTCAGGCAGTCGCGACGAGTGCCATAGCCCACGCCGCCAGCCAGCATGATGACTTTGTCGTAGGCGTATTTCTCTTCGCCCTCCTGATGCTCGAAAGTGAGCACGGAGCCACAGATGAGCGGCTGGCCGAATTTATTGCCGAAGTCGGAGGCTCCGTTCGACGCTTTGATGAGTATCTGTTCGGGTGTCTGATATAGCCATTGGCGAACTGGGAGAATGGCTTCCCAGTCGCGCAGGATGATGTCATCGCCCGCATCGTCTTTCAACCGGGGATAAGCGGTCATATAGACAGCCGTGCCGGCGATGGGCCAGGAACCGACACCACCGCCCATGCGGTCGCGTATCTCGCCGCCCGTACCGGTGGCCGCGCCGTTGAATGGCTCCACGGTAGTGGGGAAATTATGGGTCTCGGCCTTCAGTGAGATGACGCTCTCCACCTCTTTTACCTCAAAGAAATCGGCGGTGGACTGGTCTTTAGGGGCAAACTGCTCCACCTTCGGCCCACGGGCGAAGGCCACATTGTCCTTGTAGGCAGAGAGGATGCGGTTGGGGTTTTCCTTTGTCGTCTTCTTGATCATCGCGAAGAGCGACGATTCCTTTTCTTCTCCGTCGATGATGAAGGTGCCGCCGAAAATCTTATGGCGGCAGTGCTCGCTGTTAATTTGAGCGAAGCCGAATATTTCGGAATCGGTAAGCGGACGGCCCAACTGCTGTTCAATATGGTGCAGGTAGTCAATCTCCTCGGCAGAGAGAGCCAGGCCCTCCTGTTCGTTGTACGCTTCCAAATCATCCACCTGACGGATAGGCTCGGGCTGGCGATGGGTGGTAAACACCTCTTGGTCCAGACCTCGGTACATGCGTTGGAGCATCGGGTCATGGTCGGCGTCCTCGCTGCTCACAGGGAAGAATTCCTCGATGCGGCTGATGCCGGTGATTCCCATGTTTTGGGTGATTTCCACGGCATTGGTACTCCAAGGGGTTATCATCTCGCGACGCGGACCGATGAAAAAACCTTCCATCGTCTCGCTGTCAATAACCTGCGCTTCGCCGAAGAGCCAGCAGAGTTTTTCGATGTCATTTACGTGGATAGGCTGTTCCGAACCTACTCCTATAATACTGTCAGAGGGTGTTTTAAAAAAACGTATCATGTAAATAATGTATATGTTTGCTTATTTTTTGGCAAAGTTACGAATAAACGGGAGCAGAACAAAAAAATAATCGATTTATTTTTATTGGAAACGTAGTCCGATTGATGCTTTTTCACCCCCCAATCAGCACTCTTTATACTGTTTTCCACCTATTATATAACCAATTAACACATATTAACAGTATGGGTAGGGCTCTTCGAATGGATTTGTATTAATTTTGTCGCGCAATTGAGATAGTGTACAAAAAACATACATGTAACAACTGTTCATTTTATCTCTCAACCTAACAACTTACATATTCTGAAACTTACAAACTTATTAACTCACAAACTTATGGAAAATATGAAAAAACTACTCTCCGTATTATTCTTCGGATTGCTGTTCGGGGGTACAGTGATGGCGGAAAACATCATCGTAAACGGCGATTTTTCCGGCACCGACCTGTCGGCATTCTATAAGGTAGCCAATAGTGTATTAAGCGGCTTGACCAGCGACGACATCGCTGTGATATCGAATAATCCATGTGCGACCATCGTCTCTGTAGATGATGCTGAGAGCAATTGGGACACCCAGTTTTTCGTCGTTCTGCCCCAAACGTTGACGGAGGGAACCAGTTTCAGGTTTACCATGCGGGCAAGGGCCACCAGAGATGTGACCATCGGAAGTTGGCTTGAACCTGAAATGGGAAGGTATGAGACTTGGAAAGGGGTGGGAGATTTTGACCTGACCACTTCTTGGAAGACGTTCGTCAGTACGGGTGTCGTAGATAGCGATATGGCTGGGAAACAGGTCATCGCTTTCAATTTAAGCGGCACTGCCACCTATTATTTCGATGACTTCACTTTCGAAACGTTAATACCAGCCACGCCGGAACCTGTGGAACTGGTGACGAACGGTTCATTCACAGGAACAGACCTCTGGCTTTTCTCCAAGAGTGTCGGCAATGGTCCGGAACCCATAAGTAGTAGCGACATCGTTACCCAGTCGGGCAACTCATTTGTGAAAATCGTGTTGATAGATAATTCCGATGATCCAGACGGTAATGCATGGGATACCATGTTCTTCATCAAGTTGAACGATGAGGTCAAGGTGGGTGACAGTTACACTTTCTCCATGCGGGCCAAGGCCAGCAGGGCAGCGAGTATTTCCAGTCAGTTCCAACGTGAGCCCGGCCAGTATATTTACTGGAATGCGGTAGGAGATATGAACCTTACCACCGAATGGCAAACGTTTACCTATACGGGAACTCTTACTCAAGAAATGTTGAATGGTTCGGACTTTGGCAATCCACAGACCATCGCTTTCGAATTGAATGTAGATCCAAACTCGAACACATATTATTTTGATGACATCAGTTTCATGGTGACGAGGCCTATAGAAACGGATTTGTTGTCACCAAACGTGGTTGACGGTCTGATATTCAGTTATGACGACCAGACGAACGAGGCTGCCGTGACAGCGTGTCCGCGTACGGGCGACGTAACCGTACCCGCCACCATCGTCAAAAATGAACTTCTGTTAGGCACAGGTTGGTATCAGACCGATACCTATTCTGTGACAAGCGTCGACGATGCAGCATTCCAATACCAAAAACTGACAAGCGTGTCGCTACCCAATACTATCAAGAGTATCGGTAGCTACGCTTTCGCGAACAATTCACTGACAAGCATCACCCTGCCGACAAGTCTGGAGACCATCGGGGATGGAGCGTTCTGTTACAATGACATCAAACACGTATCGTTCCCCAACGGACTGAAAACCATCGGAGCGAATGCATTCAGTTTCAACATGAATCTGTATGACTTGTGGATCCCGTCGAGCGTGGAGAGCATCGGAGAAATGGCCTTCTTCTTGTGTCTGAGATTAGGAACCATCATCTGCAAGATGCAGACACCCATCGACTTGCCCGCAAACGTATTCTTCACGCCATTCAAACCAATCGACCTCTTTGTACCAAGTGGATGTAAGGAAGCCTTCGAGACGGCGGCAAATTGGGGCAATTTAAATGTCTCGGATGATAACGTGACGTACATGACCAGGAGCGGAATACGTTACCTGCATTATGTTGCCGATGACCACTTGGAGGTGCTGCCCGACGACTATTCCGGCGTCATCACCATACCACAGTTAGTTCTTGAGAGAGATAGAATCACGGGTAACGTAACTCGTATGCCTGTGACGGCCATACGCGACATGGCATTCTTTAATTGCGGCGATCTGACAGGTATCACCTTTAGTAGCACCTCGAGTTCGCCCTCCAATGTGACAAGCATCGGTATGATGGCGTTCGATTCTTGCTTAGGACTGACCAGTATCACCTTCCCCGCTTCCTTGACCACCATCGGCGACGGCGCATTCCAAACTACAGGACTGACCAGCGTGACCATTCCCCAAAACGTGACAAATATCGGTGTGGCACCCTTCGCATTCTGTAATAATCTGACATCAATAGAGGTCGATGTCAATAACCCCAATTACGACTCACGCAACAACTGCAACGCTATCATACAGAAGGAGGGAGATGTTCTCATACAGGGATGCCCAAACACTATCATTCCTAACAACGTGACAATAATAGACAAAAAGGCTTTTTACGACTTCTCCGGCCTGACAGAGATAAACATCCCCGAAAGCGTGACAGTCATCGGCGAAAGTGCCTTCATTGGGACGGGCCTGACGGAAATAACCTTCCCAGAAGGGTTGCAGGTGATAGGAACAAGCGCGTTCTCATATTGCGAAAACTTGAACACAGCTATCATCCCATCGACGGTGATATACATCGGTGACAATGCGTTCTACAACTGTTCGAACCTGACAACGGTGTATAGCTATGCTATGACACCACCGGAAATCAGCGGGAATACGTTCAGCAATGCTGCCAACGCAACATTGTATGTGCCGTATGGTTCGAAGAGAACGTATCAGGCGGCTCCCTATTGGCAAGACTTCGGGAATATCGTATCAATAGGTGATGTCACCGATGTGACCCTTACTATTGGCAATGCGGAAGTAGGCACCTTCGCCAGCCCTTACGACCTGAACTTCTCGAATGTCACGGGCATGAAAGCATATATTGCCAGCGGATACAACCACGATACGGGTAAACTGCTGCTCACACGTGTCACTGAGGTGCCTGCGGGAACGGGCCTCTACGTAAAGGGTACGAAAGGAACTTATACCATTCCTGTGCAGGAGACGTCGATGTATCTGCACAACATGCTTGTGGGCGTGACGGGTACCACTGTCGTAGTATATCCCACCGATGCCACCGGCGATTATTCCAACTATATCTTTGCCAGACAGAGTGGTAAGGTAGGTTTCTACCCGGCGTCACCGAGCGGGACAGAAATTCCAGCAGGAAAAGCATACCTCACGATACCCACATGGGCGGTGTCTGCTCAGGCTGGTCCCATCTTGCTGGAATTTGATGATGAGGAGACTACAGGAATTACGAACACTGAGTGTCTATCACCGAATGAAGGTACCTGGTACACAATCGATGGTCAGAAACTTGATGGCAAACCGACGCAGAAAGGTGTTTATATCGTGAACGGAAAGAAACAAGTAGTAAAATAACCAAAATATCAATAAATAACCAATAAAACAATGCCCAAAATACCTTTTCTCCCCTTCGGGGGAGTTAAAGAGGGCTTTTAGAAAACAATGAAAAAAGAGTATTTAGAACCGAAATCTAAAATTTGCTTGTTCTATCCATCATTGATGGATGATGAAGGTGCAGAAACGACCTCTGCAGGCGTATATGACGAGCCAATAGGTAGTGAAGCTGAGATATTAGGAAACTCCAATAGTTTATGGGAGGAAGAGACTATTTCTAATCCTAATCCATTCTCAGAGAACTGATTCTCAGGAATCACCTCTAACCCTCAGATCATATTTAAACGGATTGCATGAGTCCATCATCGGATTCGTGCAATCTGAATTGTTTTGTCTTTTAATCTTCTAATCCTATAATCTTTTAATTTTCTAATCTTTCCCCTTCTTGGTTAAAAATCTATAATCTGCACACCTGTTTTGCGGTTTTCTGCGTTATATGTGTACATTTGCAGCGAAACAGATTATCAACCAACAAAAATTGAAGTATGAAAAAGAATGTATTTATCATGTCGTTGATGGTAGGTGCCATTGCACTCAGTGGCTGCTCCAGTAGCAAAGAGTTGCTGGCATGCCAGGAGGAGAACAGAACCATCATGAACAATTTCCAAGACGCGAAAGAACAGCTTGCAGCGGCTACCACACGTGTGGCCAGCCTCGAAGAACAGCTGGCACAGGCAAAACGTGACTATGCACGACTGCAGCGCACACTTGACCTGAGCCTGACCAATACCAGCCAGAATAATGTGAGCATTGACAAATTGGTCGATCAAATTAATGAGTCGAACCAGTACATACGTCACCTTGTGGAGGTGAAGAGCAAGAGCGATTCTCTTAACATGGTGCTTACTAACAATCTTACACGGTCGCTCAGTAAGGAGGAACTGCGCGAGGTGGATGTGCAGGTGCTCAAAGGTGTGGTGTATATCTCGTTGGCCGACAACATGCTGTTCCGCAGTGGTGGCTATGAGATTAACGACCGCGCGGCAGAGACCTTGAGCAAGATTGCCAAAATTATCATGGACTATAAGGACTACGATGTGCTCGTAGAGGGTAATACCGATGATGTGCCCATCTCACGAGAGAACATCCGTAACAACTGGGACCTCTCCTGTCTGCGTGCCTCAAGCGTGGTTCAGTTCCTGCAAAATAATTACGGCGTAGACCCGAAACGTCTAACAGCAGGTGGACGCGGTGAATATAACCCGCTCACCGACAACAGCACCGATGTGGGCCGCCAACGCAACCGCCGTACGCAGATTATCATCACGCCGAAACTCGACCAGTTCATGGAACTCATCGAACAGGCTCCTGAGAGTTGATGTCCCCTTGCGGAAACTCCAAAAAAAATCCCAATAGACATTCCTACCTATTGGGATTTTTTGCTCTTTTACCTTTCTAATCTTTTAATTTTCTAATCTTTTAATCTTTTAATTTTTTAATCTTTTAATTTTATCATATTCCTGCTCCGTCGGTGAATGACACGTCCTGCGCCTTGCTTTGTAACAGGCGCGAATGGGGAGCCACACTGTGAGTAAGCCACACGTTACCACCTATGATGGTATCGTGGCCGATAGTGATGCGTCCCAGCAACGTGGAGTTGGAATAGATGGTTACCCGATCTTCGATGATGGGATGGCGCGGAGTGTCGTCGTCACGACGTAAGGGGTCGCCTTGGATGCTACGTGCTCCCAGTGTGACACCTTGGTATAAGGTCACGTGGTGGCCGATGACGGTAGTCTCGCCAATGACGACACCAGTTCCGTGGTCGATGGAAAAAAACTCACCGATGGTGGCACCGGGGTGGATGTCAATGCCAGTGGCGGAATGGGCCATTTCTGTGATGATACGGGGCAACACGGGCACGTCCATCACATGTAACTCGTGGGCCATACGGTAATGGAGCATAGCCTGTACCACGGGGTAGCAGAAAATAACCTCGCTCATTGTATGCGCTGCAGGGTCGTTGTCGAAGATGGCGCATACGTCGGTATACAGCATCCGCTTTACCTCGGGTAGACGATCAATAAAACGCAAGGCTTTCTCTGCAGCCATGTCTTTCATACATGCGCAGTCGGATTGAAGGAAACGTAGGGCAAACAATATCTGCTCTTCAAGAAGGGTACACAGTCGCTCCAACTTTACGCCGGTGTGGTACTGACGCATGGCTTCCTGATCCTGGCGCTGGTCGAAATAACCAGGAAAGACAAGCTCACGCACCAATCCAACAATGGCGGAAAGGGTCTCCACCGACGGCAATGACGTGGTAGCACAAGGTATGCGCTCCGCCTCAAATGGTGCATCCTGTGATAAAATGGACACATTCTTTTCGAATAATTCTCTATCAGTCATTTGTATCTTGAAATTCTTCGTCACTCATCACTACCTCACACTCACTACCTCATGCAGTTGTCCTTGCGTATCACGCACCAAGAAGGTGTGTTCCCTGCCCTCGATAAAGGGATAACGCTGGAATTCGGAAAACGAACGGATGGGACGTCCGTCAATCTGTACTATCACATCACCTTGACGAAAGCCGTTACTGTAATGGATGCTGCCTTCCCAAACCAGACCCACGCAGGGGAGACCGTTCTTGGGCACGAAAGCGATGTCCATCTGTTTGTTACTCACCATCACGGCTTGCTCGCCATTGTAAGGTTGGAAGGTGAAACGCTTGCGCCTGGGGTTGACGATGAGACTGCCATAGCGGAACAGCTCGCCACCTATGCGTGAATAACCCTGAGTAGTCATCGTATGGTAATCGTTGAAAAAGTAATCACCCAACTGAAAACCATCGAGCCACAGAAAGGATACTTGGTCGGCACGCTCGGTTCCGAAGGTGCCGATGGCACGGTGACCATGACTGCGACCTTCCACCTGGCTGGCAATGGCGGGAACCTTTTCCTCGAAGAGAGACAGACTGCGGCTACCCATTACATACAGACGACGGCTGCCAGTGTCGAACAGGGCTTCATCGGAACAGCCGGGGTAGGGCGTCAGACGGACATTGGGTACAAAGCGCAGTAATCGGTATTTGAAACGGTAACCAGACTCCTGGTCGAAAAAGTCGCGTATGTCGGTTAGGATAAGATAGCCCTGACGGGTGTCAATCTTGGCGTTCAGCCCTTTATTGAACAGGTCGAAACCGATGCAGGCATCGTATTTGGGATGAGTGGTATGATGACGAAGCAGCGAACCGCTGTAACCTCTGATGGTGAGATGGCCGATGCGGAAAGTGGGGAAGGACACTGCCTGGATGGTGTCGATATGGCCATTGGCATCGCGCGACTGTACCTTACCCAACACACGGCCGTAAGGCATGTCGCCGTTGGAATAAGCAATACCCTGGCTCGAACCGGTGTCGAGGTTAAACCGGTAACGCCGACCGTCGATGATGGCACTGATATATACCTGATCGTCCTCAAACTCGATGGGGATGGTGTCAACAAAATGCTGAGCCGACAGTTCGAAGTCGAGGTTGTAACGGTACATCTGTGCATGAACGGGCAGCATACCGCCAAAAATGATAAGTAGAACGAATAAACGTTTCACCTTGCAAAAATACTTTTTTTTTGCGGAAAAGTGTTAAACCTTTATTATTTTTTGCTAACTATGGATAAGTTACTATATCTCGGAATAAAAAATAAGCAGCTTATTTTGTTCTTCACTCGATTTTCCGTAACTTTGCACAAAACAACCAATCCTTACTTGATATGAAAAAGTACTTGCTTGCAGGGGTAATGACAGTGGTGATGATGTGTGTTTCATCAGCTATCACGGCACAGGTGTCGGGAAGGGCTGATCGTGCTACACAGATACAGTGGAGCCAGCAGTTCGCGCAAATAGGGGATCTTTCTGACGCTTTCATCGCCTCACAGACAATGTGGACCGACGGCTTTTATGTCTATGTGCTTCAATCAACAGAAGGTAAGATATACCTCGAACCCATCAGCATGCAATTGCTGCCGGAAAAACAACCGCAAACCATAGAGTTGGTTAGGAAAAATGGCAAACTGACGGAGAAAAGTTCCAAGGACGTTGTGAGCCATGAGATTATTGGAGGGTGGGACTTGTTGGTATTCCGTGACAAAAACCAGAAGACGAAAAACACTTTCGTGAGCTTTACGGAAAAAACGGCTTCCTTCGACAAAATGGTGGAACGCGACATTCATATCGTCTATGACGGTGTGTATGAGCTCTTTTCTGTGGATGAAGGGGAGGTTGCCTATCCAAACACACTCGCTCCTATAGGGTCAAAACTGCTGTTCGGAAGCAATATCTATGGAGAGAGTGTGGAACGGGGCACTGATCCCGGTGAGTATTCTTTAGATGGTAAAAGCATATTCTTCGGTGATAGTCGTATTAAACAGGTGAGGATGCCTTCTCTGAACGTGGAAAAAAGAGCGGGAAAGGATGTGTTCCTCGTTGATGGACGTGAGGTGTCGGAAAAGGAATTCCAACAGGCACGAGAGGAAAGCATGCAAAGGGGAAGGGGTGGACATGCCTCATTGCCTGGTCCTACACAGTGGGATGTGTCCTTGCGTGAACAGGGACTGACCGTGGTGGCTCACCTCCATGAGGGTGTGGCTTATAATCCTTTCTGCGGATCTTATTTTACACTCACCAAGGTGGACGACGGCTACCCTGAACTCGACGGATTCTATAGCTTCGCATCGGTGGTGCCTCTTACACGGGGTATGCTCGAGCGATTTCCGAAGAACGCGCTGCGACTGATGCAGTGGGAGATGTATGCACGGCACGGACTGCCCATACGCGACCCGGCATACAAAGATTATTTTAATAACCGTCCGTGGTATAAACCAACGGGGTCGCATACACTCGACATGACAGACCTCGAGGTTATCAACTTCCGACTCATCCAAACCGTCGAGTTTGAGAAAAAATGAAAGGACCCTTTAACATCCAAGCGAAGCGATAATATCTATTAATATAATATAAGGTGAATAGGAAAGAGACTGTTGCATAAACGGTCTCTTTTTTTTGTCCATTTTATCGCCCTTTTTTACTAATATTCTCTTTTTTGAATGAAAATGATGATGCGAAAACATGAGTTTTGTCAAAAAATCCGAAAATTTTTGCCGTTTTTGAAAAAAAAGTGCAAGAAAATTTGGTTGTGGTTAAAATTGGTTGTACTTTTGCATCCGCTTTCGGCCAAAATTTGGGTTCCGGGGGCGTAATGAAGGAGTTCTTTGAAAGGATTACATGAAGACAGAGAAGTAGTACAGGAAGCCTGTCTC
>JAFYZT010000031.1 GCA_017548605.1 Prevotella sp.
ATGCTTATTGATTTACACCATCCTGAAATAGCAGCACAGATATTAAGCCCCGCCACTCGTTTATGGCTTGAACGTGGCAATTATGTTAAAGCTAAAGATTTATTGGATAAATATCTTTCCATTTCAGACACTACAGAAAGTGGTCGGAGGCAAAGTGTTGCATATCATTATCTATTCGGGGAATATTACCTTGGCGTTGGTCAATTAGATTCTGCCGAATACCATTTCCGCAGTGAACTGGCCGAAGGAAAGGGTATTGGTCATCAAGTGCGAGCACTACGCGGCTTGTACCATCTCTATTCCAAGAAGATTATTATTGACTCTCTCATCAAGTACACTGCCGCCTATAACGACCTCAACGATTCCTCCAACATCATGCGCGATTCTGAGGCCATGCTCAACATGCAGTCGCTCTACGACTATTCGCGCCATGAAAAGGAGGCCCTTGAGAAAACGGCAGAGGCGCAACGCCTTCAAAAGATGGCCATCATTCTGCTGGGGGCCCTGTTGCTCACCCTTTTCCTGTTTTGGATATACAGGAAGAGGAAGGAACTGCGTCTCATGACGATGAAAATGGACCTGTTGACAATGCGGCAACAACTGGGCAACCGTGAGCGGGAACTGGAGAAAGCCGAGCAAAGGAATGATACCACGAAAGAGGAAATCACGGCCTTGAAAGGGCAGATAAATACGCTCCGTTCGGAAATGAACAGGATGAGGCCCAAGGAGGACATTGCAAAGAGCCTTCACAGGACGAGTCTGTTGAATTGTTCCATGTCCGACTATGAATGGGAAGACGTGGATGCCTATTTCACCGAAAACGACCCCGACTTCCTCTCATCCATACAGGATGGGGTGGATAAGTTGTCGGACATGGAAAGTAAGGTCTGTCTGCTCATACGCCTGGGTCTTTCCAACAAGCACATGGCCGTTTTGCTCAACTGCTCCTCACAGTCGCTGTCAAACCTGAGAAGCTCCCTAGCGCAGAAATTGTTCGGCGGAAAGGTGCAGACGAGGTCAATTGACCAGAAAATACGTGTTTTCAAATGTAACATGTAAAACATGTAAAAAACGTGCTACTTGTTGTAATTTAGTCAGTTACGTTCATGTTACATTGAAAATTCATGATAAAAATACTTGCATTATTGAAAAACATATTATATATTTGTGGCATGAAACATTAACTACCAACCTTATGAAAAAGATTATTTCGCTATTAGTTCCACTTATTCTTCTTTCTTGTACATTCCTATATGATAATGCGGAAATGATAGATAATAGGAAAAAACATTCTATTATTAGATTTGATGGGCGAACAGACAAAGCCAAAGGTGAGATTCATACTAACGGCATCTATATTTATGAAAGTTTCATGAAAGACCCCCAAGGTGGGCTTTCCTTTTTAGGTTTATTGAGTCCGAGAGAAGAACATGTATCCACATTAGGTGCTTTCAAATTCTTTGATGATGGTACATTTATAAGGATAACACTATATGGGAATGATTATGATAGTATAAAACAACAACTGAAAGGTTTTTCTATTAATGAGATTTATTGGCAAACATTCGGGCTATATTCTGTTTTAAATAAAAAAAAGATTTATGTTGAGGATTACATTCGGAATACTCTTATTGAACCATATGAACTAAGCAAAGATTCTTTCGAAATAATCAATGACACTACTCTTTCTATGTATTATAATCATAGACATCACAAACTAGTATTTTTATCATGTTCCATCCCCATTACCTCCCATCATCCTTTCAAATCCAAAAGGTTTTTATGGAATGACAAAAAGGCCAGGAAGCAGTATCTGAGGGAATGGAAAAAGATAAAGAAAGAACGGAAGAAATCGAAAATAAAATACTCGTATGAATGATTATATAAAACATGCAAATTAATAGTATTTACCTGTGCTTCAGCGAATAAAGCACATGTTGATTCATTCCATACCATTCATTAGAATAGTGGGGAGGAAGTAGATAAGATGTGGGATAATGCATTTGAAAGAAGATATTATGAAAAAGTTCGTATTATTTACATTATTATGTTGTCCTCTAATTTCTCTTTCACAGAAATTAGAGATGAGGGATTATGTTGTGTTGTCATTTCAACAAAAAGACATAATGGGTCGTGACACGTTGTATTGGATTGTCGAAATGGATTCTATCAATGATGAAGGGTTTAAATTGTACCCCATCTATAAGTCTGATTTACCTATAAGCCTGTACACCGTCGACAAATTTTCGGCAGGTGACACTATTTTTTATTCCGGCAGCCTCTTGGGAAGTGACGAATGTATTAAGTATCCCAACGAGTTTTACGACATTCTTTCTAAAAACAGCTACTTCATTCAAAAGATTACAAAGAAGTGGATAAAAAGGGAAGGTGTCTATTACGGATTTGAAAGGCCATTTAGAAGAAAATCTACCGTGAAAGTATATGTATCATTCATCAGGGGTGTTTTTCTTCGTGGAGTCATTGCTGTGGAAGACTTTTTGAATACGAGAAGAGATTATTATTTCAGAACTTATTATATTCCTTATTCTGATTTTTCTGTCATTGAAAATATTGACAAAGATTGGTGCTTTTTTATTGTTCACCATTTGGATTTTTCCAAGTTCAATTATACTGAAAGTAAGGCAGAAGGAGACTTGGAAGGTTTGATAGATACTGCTGTGCCATTTATAGAAGAACGGAATTGGAGGAAAAAAACGAAATGATTAAACATATCTTTACCATATTATTGATGCTCTCATCTATTAATTCCATATACTCTCAAAACAGGGTTGGTTTAATGAACTATCCACCAACAACGATTACGCCTAAGGAAGTTGATAAGATTTGTAACAATACATAATGTATGGAATACAGCCTACTAAAATATAAAATTTTAAAAAATAGCCTTAGGCATTCCTGTTGCCTTGACATAATGGGTTGTATGTTTGTCATATCATTGCCTTTTTTTCATAACAATTCAAAATTAAGAGTTTTTCAAATAATTATATGTTTTTTCTTATTGGTTTATGGATACTTAGAATTCATAGGTTTAATAAGAGATTACAGGTATTCCTGTAAGAGAAAAGTTTCTATAACAATGTTTAGAGGATTGAGCAACAATCATCTTATTGTTACAATTGGTCTGATTTTTTTACCTATTGTTGACAATATCTTTCACATTTTCATAATTCTCTTTACAAATGGATTATTATTCTTATTCTTTTCAAAAGAAATCGAACGTGCATACTCTCTTGGTTTTGAGCATTGCGGCAATTGGCAAATAAGAAGAGTCTTAGGCATATCACTCATGGTACTTCCTTTGCTGTTTTATGCGTTGGTTTTTCTTAGTAGGTTATTGTATAACTAATGTAATCAATCGAATGAAGAATCTTTATTTATTGTTATCCTTTTCCTTTGCCTCTTGCATTTCATTATGTGAAGATGGAGAGTATGTTGGAACGATATATATATCACCGATATTGCAAATACAAACGCTTATCAAGAAGCAAATATGGATGTCACTATTTATCCAAATCATTGTAGCAGTTCTGGCAATAGTTGAAGTTTGTACTGCCGTCAGCATTGGTTCCGCAGTCCTCAATACGATTTAAGGGCATGCCGAAACTATGGCAGAACTGAGGCAGTTGGCCCTCCTGAAACGCTTTCTCCTTCTTAGGAAATGTCGCTTCAAAGGCCTCGAAAGCCTCTGGATTATCATCTGCCACGAAATAGCCCTTGGGTGGGCAGTAACAGGCCTCAGTGATGTCATTTGATTCCAGCCAACCGGGAATGAGTTCCTGGGCAAGGAAGTAAGGTACTTCGGCATCCTTCGGCTCTGAATGATAGTGGATGTTAAACTTGCTGGCAAGGTCGAAACCAGCGTGTTTGTAAAACTCGATGTTACCCTCCATACAAAGAAAACCAATGCCCATCTCTCGGGCCTTACCCAGTGCATACTGAAGCAACTTCAGTCCATAGCCTTTGCGTTTGTAGTCGGGATGGATGCTGATGGGGCCAAAAGTCCATGATGACGTGCGGTGACCATCGTCATGCAGCAGCTCAGCCTTTGAGAACATGATATGACCGATAATGCTCTTCTCCTCCAGAACAAAATCCAGCTCAGGAATAAAGTCAGGATTTGTTCTATACTGATGAAGAACGTAATGCTCTGTGCATCCCGGACGGTAAACGTTCCAAAATGCTTCTCTTGTAAGGTTCTCTACCTCACGATATTCATTGGGTTGTTCTAATCTGATAACCATTGTACTCTTCTATAAGGATTTTTTTTTCTATTACTTTTTTACCTTTCAAACATTTCCCGCATCACCGGGGTACTGTTCAGCTCAGGGAAACCGGGCACATGGAGACGGTAGTAATCGGTGATGACATCGATACAGCGGTTGCGCTCGGCGCGTGTCATCTGGAAGAGGTGCATCGTCTCATAGTTCAGGCGCATGAGCGTCCCGATATGTGCCGCCTCGTCGGGAGGTATCACGTCGCGATGACCAGGCATCTCCACACTATAACAACCGTTCTGCAGGTCGAAGAAACAACCAGGACGGTAATCCTCGGTATTGGGAAAGAAACCCACAAAACGTGTCAGTCTCATCATCATCACCAAGTGGAAATTGGCCAGGCTGCCCGTTGCCGCGTCAAGCCATTCCATGCTCTGCGCTACATAATGGAAAAGTGCCACGTTCTGCTGTTCGCCCCGTGTGGCGTGGTAGAGAAACTCCGCGAGAAAGAGTGCGAGGGCATTTTTAACTGGATCCATGCGCAGGAGCGTATAAGGAACCCACAACGCTGCATCGCGCAGTTGGAAGAGCGACACATGGGGTCTTTGGTCGTACTCTATGTCAAGCAAGGTAAGCGGTTGGAAAAGCGGCTTGCGGAACTTCCCCTTTTGCGACTTGGGCAGACGGGCCACGACGGAAAGTCTGCCGTCGGTCTCAGTGAAGAGATCGACAATCACTTTTTGCTCTCCATATTTAATGGTTCGCAGCACTATGGCCTTCGTTTTCCGCAACATACGACTGCAAAAATAGCCAAAAAGAGAGGAATGGCGGCATAAAAACAAGGAAAAAAGCATGTTGAAAAGAAAAAATCTTGAAAAAATTTGGTGGGTATTGAAAAATGGTGTAACTTTGCACCCGCAAAATTAAGTCGATGGTCCCTTCGTCTATCGGTTAGGACGAGAGATTTTCATTCTCTAAAGAGCAGTTCGACTCTGCTAGGGACTACAAATTAAGAACAAAAACAACTAACAACAGAGATGGCAAACCATAAATCAGCACTTAAGAGAATCCGTCAGGACAAGAAGAAGAACCTTCACAATAGGTATTACGCCAAGACTATGCGTAATGCCGTGCGTAAGCTACGCGCTATTACCGACAAGGAAGAAGCCTTGAAGCTTTATCCCAGCGTCCAGAAGATGTTGGACAAGTTAGCTAAGACCAACATTATTCACAAGAACAAGGCCGCGAACCTGAAGTCGAGTCTGACGCGCCAAATCAACAAGATGGCTTAATAGGTATACGACACGATAAATGAGTGCCGCAATTGCTTCGTGCAGTTGCGGCATTTTTTTACCCACCCCTGCCTGACCATAACCATTTACACCCTCCCTTTGGGAGGGCAGGGGTGGGTTTCCCCCTTCTCCCAAAGGGAGGGTGTAAATGGCTGGATTATGGATGGATAAGATGAATGGTGATGGAAAAACTGCGTAATGCTTGGTGGATGCCAAAAAAAAGGATATATTTGCAAAAATAACCCTTCACACCATGAAAAGACTGTTCACTCTCCTCATCATAGTAACGGTTGCCTCCCTGACGACGGTAACCGCCCAGACCGTGGCCCAGATGAACGAATGGAGTCAACGAGCGCAACAGGCTGAAGACGACAAGCAATATGTCGAAGCCATCAGCAATTATGAGCTATACCTCGAAGGCTATGCCAAAAACTATTCGCAGGAGGATGACACTTACGCCCTAGTGCTCTTCAAACTGGCACGTTGCTACTACAATACCGGAAATTATCTTAAAGCTGCAGAGTACGGTGAGAAGGAAGCCGCCGTCACATTGGCCTTATACGGAAAAAACGACGAGGAATTTGCCACATCGATGCAGAACCTGGGAGTTTATTACGCCCGTCTCGGCGATAACACCAAGGCACTCGACTGTGGCCGTGCCTCCGCCGAAGCCTACAAAGCGGCCGTGGGGGAACAACATCCCAAATACGCACAGGCACTCAGCAACCTGGCACGATTCCACTCCGAGGTAGGCAACTACAGCGAGGCCGTGAAGCAGGAGACGATGGCCATGCTAATTTTCAAGGCTGCCTCTGGAAACAAAGACGAGAGCTACCTGACATCACTAAACAACCTGTCCGTTTACTACTCACAACTCGGCGATGCCGCGAAAGCCCTGGAATATGGGATGATGGCTCAGGAGCATTACCTCTCGGAGGGACAGACCGACAATGCCGAGTATGCCATGACTCTCGACCACCTTGCCAACTACCATGCGTCGACAGGCGACTACAGCAAAGCCTCGGAACTGTGCTTGCAGGCATTACGAATCCTCCGCAATACCGTGGGCACCGCACATCCCGACTACGCCACCGTGCTGAGCGACCAGGCCAACACCACCTCACTGCTGGGCAACCAACGCCGAGCTATCGAGATGGGCACACGCGCACTGACCATCCGACAGGACGCATTGGGACAAGACCATCCGCTGTGCGCACAGTCGCTGAGCAACCTGTCGCACTATTTCTCCGCCCTCGGCGACAATGGCAAGGCCGTGGAATATGGTGAACAGGCCCTCGCCATCTGGCAGCGGGAGGCTAACGGGATGAACACCGACTACGCCGCCTGTCTGAGTAACCTGTCAAACTACTATTCGGCTCTCGGCAATACCGACAAAGCCGTGGAAATGTGCGTGCAGGCCGCAGAGATACGCAAGGCCGTGCTCGGTGCCACACATCCCGACTACGCCATGTCGCTCAACAACCTTGCCTCGCTCCTCTTCCGCCACGGTGAGTATGAACGGGCCAAAGAGACGGGCTCACGAGCGATGATGACCAGCCGAACGAGTCTCGGCGAGCACCATCCCAACTACGCCACGGCACTGAGTAACCTCGCCGGCTACCATGCCATGCTCGGACATTACGACGAAAGCCTCGACTTCTTCAGCCAGAGCATCAGCATCAGCTACGATAACGTGCTGCAACAGTTCGCCGGACTGACCGCCAAACGGCGGACGCTGTTCTGGAACAATATCAGCGACGACTTCACGGTCGTTTACCCCACCTATGTCTTCCGGTCGCAGGCCACCACGGCACCCGACCTCTATGACAAGGCGGCTCTCTTCGCCAAGGGGCTGCTGTTATCTACAGAGATAGAGATGAACCGCCTCATTCAGGAGAGCGGCGACAAGGAGGCCGTGAAGATGTTCGAGAACCTGCAGCTCAACCGCCTGCAGCTGCAACGGCTCTACGAGACTCCTGTGACCCAGCGGCAGGTCAACACCGATTCGCTGGCAAGAGCCATCAACAGGATGGAACGCGACCTCATACGACGGTCGAAGGTTTACGGTGACTTCACCATGAAACTGCGTTCAACGTGGAAGGATGTGCAGGGGGCACTGAAGAACGACGAGATAGCCGTGGAATTCCTGTCGTTCAATATCTACGGCACCGACAGCACCATGGTGGTGGCTCTCACCCTGCGCAAGGACGACAAGGAGCCGAAATTCATCCCGCTCTTCGAGCAGAGACAGCTACAAGGCGTGAGTGACCCCGTGTATTACCACTGTCCCGAGCTCACCCAACTGGTGTGGCAACCTTTGCAACAGGAGCTAAAAGGGATACACCGCATCTATTTTTCCCCTGCCGGAGCACTCCATAATATAGGTATCGAATATGCGCCGGGCATGGAGGAATATGAGATGTACAGGCTGACATCAACGAGGGAGATAGAGACCTCCCCCAGCCCCTCCCAAGGAGGGGAGAAAGGGGCTGTATTATATGGCGGCGTGGATTACAATGCTTCCCTTGCCAGCAGCCCTCCTTCGGGGGGAATGGAGGAGGTCTCCGAGGAGGCATTAAATGTATCTTATGACCTCCATCGCGCCTTGATAGACAGTCTGGATGTGCGCGGCTTCTCCGCCAAATACCTGCCGGGCACACTGAGCGAGGTGGAAGCCATCAAACAGTCCCTTGACAGACAACACCAACCGGCGGTGATGCACACGGGAAAGGATGCCACCGAGACATCGGTGAAAGAAGAGAGCGGACACGCCCCACGCCTCCTCCACCTGGCCACCCACGGATTCTATTTCACCGCGCAACAGGCGAAGGGACAGAACAAATTGCGTTTCCTGGGACAGCATGACGCACAGGGCAACGCCAGACTCGCCACCTCCTCCTTGGGAGGGGGACAGGGGGAGGCTTCACTGTCCGAGGACAAAGCGCTCACACGCAGCGGTCTGCTCTTCGCCGGAGCAAACAATGCTCTGGAAGGACAGACCATGCCGATGGATGCCGACGACGGCATACTCACAGCACAGGAAATCTCACGCCTCGACCTGCGCGGCCTCGACCTCGTGGTGCTCTCCGCCTGTAAGACGGGACAGGGTGATATCAACCAAGGTGAGGGTGTGTTCGGTCTGCAACGCGGCTTTAAGAAAGCAGGTGCCAAGACCATCGTCATGAGTCTGTGGGAAGTGGCTGATGAAGCGACGCAGATTCTCATGACCACGTTCTACGACCATCTGCTCTCAGGGCAGTCGAAACGCGAGGCCTTCCGAGGGGCACAACGTTATCTCCGTGCCATTGACAACGGACGCTTCGACCACCCCGAGTTCTGGGCCGCCTTTGTGCTGCTGGACTGAATACCCACCCCCGACCCCTCCCCAAGGGAGGGGTGAAGAATGGCAGGGAAAGGTAAAAGAGTAAAAGGGTAAAAAGGTAAAAAAGGAAAGAGGTAAAAGGGTAGAAAATGATATTTTCTTAATTTTTCTTTATTGATGTTACTTTCACTCGGAAAAGCGAAAGAAAAGCAGGCATTTCTTTCGCTTTTCCCTCATTTTTTCGTAACTTTGCACCTGTGTTTTCGGGATAGGTTTTTCCCTACGGGAAAAAAGAATTCCTTTATCCTGCTTGACTAAGAACTTAATAACCAAAATGGCAGAAATACAAAACAACGAAACGAATTACTCAGCCAGCAACATACAAGTGTTGGAAGGCTTGGAGGCCGTGCGCAAACGCCCGGCCATGTATATCGGTGACATCAGTGAAAAAGGTCTTCACCACCTGGTGAACGAGACCGTGGACAACTCCATCGACGAGGCGATGGCGGGTTTCTGTACCCACATCGAAGTGACCATCAATGAGGACAACTCCATCACCGTGCTCGACAACGGGCGCGGCATCCCCGTGGATGAACACAAGAAACTGCATAAGTCGGCCCTCGAAGTGGTGATGACCGTGCTCCATGCCGGCGGCAAGTTCGACAAGGGCTCCTACAAGGTGAGCGGCGGTCTGCACGGCGTGGGTGTGAGTTGTGTGAACGCCCTGTCGGCGCACATGCTCTCACAGGTGTACCGCGACGGAAAAATATACCAACAAGAATACAAACAGGGCAAGCCCCTCTATCCCGTCAAGGTGGTAGGCGAGACCGACCAGCGCGGTACGCGCCAGCAGTTCTGGCCCGACCCCACAATCTTTACCACCACCACCTATCAGTGGGACATCATAGCCCGCCGCATGCGTGAGCTGGCATACCTGAACGCCGGTATCACCATCACGCTGCGTGACATGCGTCCCGATGAGGAAGGCAAGACCAAGGAAGCCATCTACCACGCACAGGAAGGTCTGAAAGAATTCGTGCGTTATATCGACCGCCACCGCAGCCATCTCTTCGATGACGTTATCTACCTGAAGACAGAGAAGCAAGGTATCCCCATCGAAGTGGCCGTGATGTACAACACCGACTACTCGGAAAATATCCATTCCTACGTCAACAATATCAACACCATCGAGGGCGGTACTCACTTGATGGGATTCCGCATGGCCCTCACCCGTACGCTGAAGAAATATGCCGACAACGACCCGACCATCGCCAAGCAGATTGAAAAAGCGAAGATTGAGATTGCCGGTGAGGACTTCCGCGAAGGACTGACCGCCGTTATCTCCATCAAAGTGGCAGAGCCGCAGTTCGAGGGACAGACAAAGACCAAGCTGGGTAACAGCGAGGTGACAGGTGCCGTGCAGCAGGCTGTGGGCGAGGCTCTGGCCAACTACCTGGAGGAACACCCCAAGGAGGCCCGTCAGATATGCGACAAGGTGGTGCTCGCCGCCACGGCTCGTATCGCCGCACGCAAGGCACGTGAGAGCGTGCAGCGCAAGAATGTGATGTCTGGCGGTGGACTGCCCGGCAAGCTGGCCGACTGTTCAAACAAAGACCCGAAGGAATGTGAGATATTCCTCGTTGAGGGTGACTCCGCCGGTGGCTCGGCCAAACAAGGTCGTGACCGTTACACACAGGCTATCCTTCCCCTGCGCGGTAAGATATTGAACGTGGAGAAGGTGCAGTGGCACCGTGTGTTCGAAGCTGAGTCGGTGATGAACATCATCCAGAGCATCGGCGTGCGTTTCGGTGTTGACGGCGAGGGTGACAAAGAGGCGAACATCGAGAAGTTGCGCTACGACAAGATTATCATCATGACCGATGCCGACGTCGATGGCTCACACATCGACACCCTCATCATGACCCTCTTCTATCGTTTCATGCCAAAGGTGATTCAGGAAGGGCATCTTTACATCGCCACCCCACCGCTCTATCTCTGCACCTACAAGAACAAGGTGAAGGAATACTGCTACAACGAACGCGACCGCGAGATGTTCCTCGACAAATACGGAAATGGTCAGGAAGATAGCAAGAACGGTATCACCGTGCAGCGTTACAAAGGTTTGGGAGAGATGAATCCCGAACAGCTTTGGGAGACGACCATGGATCCGAAGACCCGTCTGCTCAAGCAGGTGACCATAGAGAATGCCGCCGAGGCCGACGAGATTTTCTCAATGCTCATGGGCGACGATGTGGAGCCACGCCGCGAATTCATCGAGAAGAACGCCACCTACGCCAATATCGACGCTTAACAGACTCATTATATCCGCAAGTAGTAAAGTAGATTGTAGTTAAGAAATTAGGTCATGTCCTGCTTGCGGAAGACAGTACTCATACTCATCGCCAGTATCGTCACCCTGGGTGTCATAGCCCAGAGTGACGATATTGTTATTGACAGTCTCTTCCAACAATACCGCCAGGAGAGCAGCTCCAAGCAGATGGAGACAGCCAACGACCTGGTGAAACTGCTGCATGACGGAGAACATGTCGATACCCTGCTGCATTTTGATGCTTCCAATATCATGGTCATGCCGTTCCACGTGTACAGCGGCATGGCATCCTATTATTTCGATACCAACCAATACGGCAAGGCGGCAGAATGCGGCAAGAAAGCACTGAAGAGTTACGTTTCCGACATCGACGACGAGAGCTATGCTTCGTGCCTGTTCAACCTGAGCATCATCTACCAACGGATGGGTAACCCCTATGAAGCCATCCAATACCAAGAGATGTGCTACAAGCTCGACCTGGCCTCCGGCAACAAAGAAGACATCAGCTCGTCGCTGAACAACCTGGCGACACTCTACCTCTCGGCCAAGCAACCCGCCGAAGCTCTTGACTTCGCTAACAAAGCCATTGCCCTGGAACGTGAGCTGGGACGCAAAGACCGGCTGGCCATCCGTCTGGGCGTGGCATCGGAGATTTACCTGCAGCTGCATCAACCGGAAAAAGCCCTCGAATTGGCACAGGAGGCCTACGAGATAGACCACTCTGAGGGCAGGACGGAAAAAGCCGCCATACGTCAGACCATGATGGCCAACGCTTTCATCGAACTGCATCGCTACGAGGAGGCACGGAAAGCCATGGACGAGGCACTGCCCATTCTTGAGGCGGCGAAGAACACCAATTCCACGGTTATCTGCCACAACCAGATGGGCAGGCTCCTCTTGCTCCAAGGGAAGAAGGAACAAGCCACCTACCATTTCGAGCAGGCCCTGGCAAAAGTGCAATCCCTGGGCAACCGCTATCTGGAACGGACTGCCCACTACGGTTTGTTCGAAGCACTCAGTGAGAGCGACCCGCAACGGGCCCTCGACCAACTGAAGGCATACAGCCAACTGAGCGACTCCATCTACCATTCTGAAACAGCCCAGCTGCTCAGTCAGTTCCATTCTCGTTACCATGCCGATGAGCTGAAGGAGAAGAATAACGATCTCAGCCAACAGAACGAGATGCAGCGACGCCTGAACATCGCCGCCGTATGTGCTATCCTGGCACTCGTCGTGCTGCTAGGAATACTGTTTTATGCCCTGCGCATGCGCACGAAAGCCAACGCCATGATGAAAAAGGTGGAAGAGATGCGTCAGGACTTCTTCACGAAAATCACCCATGAGTTCCGCACGCCGCTCACCGTCATTATGGGCATGAGCGACAACATCGCCGAGGGACGTATCAACGACGAGAGTGAGACACGGAAGGCGGGACGTATCATCATGCGTAACGGCTACCATATGCAGAAGCTCACCAACCAACTGCTGAACATCTCGCGTCTGCGCTCCAACCATGTGAAGCCCGAATGGCAACACGGCGACCTCGTACCTTATACCACCATGATTGTGGAGACATTCTATGAGTTGGCACACCAGAACGCACTAACCCTACATTTCACGCATAAGGAACAACCGTTGATGGCCGACTTCGTGCCCGACCTGTACCATACCATGTTGTATAACCTGCTCTCCAACGCCATCAAGTTCACACCTGCCGGAGGAAGCATCACCCTTTCCCTCGACAAAGACGACAGCCATGCCCTCATCGAGGTGACAGACACCGGCGTGGGTATTGCGGAGAAAGACCTGCCTCATGTGTTCGAAGAGTTCTACACCTCAGAGAAAGAGAGTTCGAGCATCGGCACGGGTGTGGGTCTGGCCCTCGTGAAACAGATTGTCTCCGTGGTGGAAGGAACTATTCAGGTAACGAGCAAAGAAAATGAAGGAACCACGTTCCATATCCATCTGCCCTTGAAACATGGTACACAGCAATGGCCCTCATTCACCGGTGAAGAGAAGATGGAAAAGGCATACACCCCTATCAAGGAAGATGAGGATAAACATGACGACGCCTTGGCTTCGGACCAACGCGAGCGGGTGCTCATCGTCGAGGACAACGATGATGTGATGGGCTATATCCGTTCACTGCTCAATAGCGACTATGCGGTATATATGGCCGGCAATGGCAACGAGGGATTGGAAAAAGCACGCAACATCATCCCCGACATCATCGTCACCGACCTGATGATGCCGGGAATCGACGGATTGCAACTGTGCCAACAGGTGAAAAGCGACCCCCTCCTCAGTCATATCCCCGTGATTGTGGTGACAGCGAGGAACGAAGACAACGACCGTATCCTTGGATTGAAAGCCGGTGCTGACGCATACCTTGTCAAACCTTTCATCGCCAACGAGCTGTTAGTGCGTGTGGAACAGTTGCTGCTCTCGCGCCGCCAATTGCGTGAACGGTTCAGCCAAGCCATCAAGGAACATGAGGAGCAACCCAAGGAACAACTCAATGCCATCGACCAACAACTCCTCGACAAACTGAATGCCACCGTGATGAAAGAGTTGGAAGAGGGACATGTAGATGTGGAAACCATCGCCTCGGCCATGTGCATGAGCAGCAAGCAGCTGCGCCGTAAACTATTCGCCATCACCGGCGAGACGACGGCCTCCTATATCATGCACCTGCGCTTGAACCATGCGAAACACCTGCTCGACAATGCGCCCGAACTGAACATCGGCGACATCGCCCTACGCTGCGGATTTGAAGACAATGCCCATTTCGCCCGTTCCTTCAAACAATATTTCAACCTTACCCCAACACACTATAGGAGAAAGGCATAACGTTCTTATGGAAGAATTTAGGAAGTTAAAGGAGTTAAGCCATTACTCTGTTGGTTTTAGTTTTAACTACTTAACTCCTTAAATTCTTACCACCCCTACTTAACTTCCTAACTCCTTTAACTCCTTAACTTCACTCTTTACCTCCTTACCCCTACTTTGTCCGAAAAATACAAGTTTTTGTCCGTTTTTGCCAATTGAATTGGCATTTTTCGCCCTACCTTTGCAGCAGAAAACAACAACCGAAGAAAGGTGTTGTGTTACTTGCTGAAACTTTTATCATATATTTAGATTCTTCTTAGTTAGAGACACTAAGCAAATGTATTAAGCGTAAAGTTTTGTTATCTTCACACATGGTTGCCGCGAGGCAACCATGTTGTGTTATACAATTATCGAGATAAAAGTATCGCTTTTTAAGAAATAGTTGTATATTTGCAAATGGTTATTATAACAAACTATTCTCTTAACGCCCCTCATATATGAAACGAGTTATCATCATCTTGTTGAATCTTTTTATCCTCCTCGTGTGGTTCCCAAAAGAGGGACGGGCACAGGTGGTTAACGAGCCGGTTTGTGCGTTTTGCGGCGAACCGATTGACAAACATAAACCCGACTGCATCCAGGGGGATAGTCAGTTATTAGAAGAGTTGTTTCCCAGAGAAGAGCCCGCGACAGGCGGAAATGCAGCGGACTCGTTTGTCGTTGACTTCAACAACAAGGAACAGATACTTCTGTTCAAAGACCCGAAAGTGAAGAGGTGTGCGCTGGCATGGGACGGGAACAAAGACGGCGAGTTGACAGTGGGCGAAGCGGAAACGGTCATCGGCCTGTGGCTGATGTTTCCCCATAGAAAAGATATGTTTGTTATTTCCTGTTATGACGACCTGCGGTTCTTTCCCAACCTGGAATATCTCCACGCCGGTAAGTCGTGGCGCGTAGAAGTAATCGACCTCAGTCACAACCCCAAGTTGAAGGAGGTGAACCTCTACTACTGTGACAGGAATACCCTGAAGGAAGTGAGATATGCGGAGGGGCTGACGATGGTGCAGAAACCGTCCCGAGACCGTGATTTCTTCGACGAGCCTGATGTTTTTGTACGTGAAGACCTCGCGGATAAGCCTGAAGCCCTGCCCTCCTACCGCTACCGTGTCAAGAGCGACAGTATCGTCATTGAGGGTGAAGACTTCTCTAAATACAGTGTCGATGTCAATAGTATCCTCATTAAAGACGATGCCTTTCGACTCAGTTGCTTAGCAAGAGGTGCCGACCGCAACAACGACTACAATATCACTTCTTACGAAGCGGAACTGGTAGGCACGCTTGACTTCAACGAAACAGAAAGCACCGGGGGGCCGACACTCAACACCGATTTCAGCGAGCTGCGCTATTTCCCCCGACTGCACACCCTTCGCACAGGAACGACTTATATCGATACGCTCGACCTCTCCAAAAACCTCTTGTTAAAGGAGGTGGATGTCAGCCGATGCCAGTCGCTCACCACCATCGTCCTCGCCAAAGGATGCCAGCCACACATCATCATGCCAGTACATCCCTATCATGGTCAGGCTCCGAAAATCATCCGTGTAAAACCATCGAAGGAACTCCTTAAACAGAAGAAAAAGAACGAGAATCAACCGACAATATAACAGGAGGCATGGCATCCACTCTTTGAGGGAGACAATCGTTGCCGACATGCACCAACTTGCAGATTTTTATAACAATATGAACAAACGACATACATCAGTTATCCTTTTCCTGCTCCTGGCATTTACCGCCACAGCACAGCAAGCCCTCATGCGCATCTGGGACAAGGCACCAGCCACGTATTTCGAAGAGTCGATGGCCCTGGGCAACGGCAAACTGGGCGCATTGGTATATGGTGGCACCGACGTGAACACCATACAACTGAACGACATCACCATGTGGACAGGAAAGCCCGTGGACCAAGAGGAAGACAAAGGTGCATCGCGATGGATTGCTCCCATCCGCGAAGCACTGTTTGCCGAGGATTATGCCAAGGCCGACTCGTTGCAGCTACATGTGCAAGGGCACAACTCGCAGTTCTATCAACCTCTGGCCACCCTGCTCATCACCGACAAGAACCCCGGTGCAGTGAGTGGTTACCGCCGCACGCTCGACCTCGACAGCGCACTTTGCCACGACCATTACACACAAGGAGGACATGTCATACATCGCGAATATTTCGCTTCCCATCCCGACCAATGCATAGCCATACGACTGTGCAGTGACAGCCCACAGACCATCAACTGCGACATCGCCCTCACCTCGCTCGTACCACACAACACACGGGGACGAGGTTCACAGCTCACCATCATGGGACATGCCGTGGGTGACCCTAACGAGAGTATTCATTTCTGTGGCATCCTCACCGCCAAGAGTAGAGACGGAGAGGTGAATGCCAAAGACTCAATCATCCACGTGACAGGAGCCTCCGACCTCACCCTCTACTTCGTCAACGAGACCTCGTTCAACGGATTCCGACAGCACCCCGTGTCACAAGGAGCACCTTATCTGGAACGAGCCATTGACGAGGCATGGCACCTGGTGAACTACAGTTACGAAGAACTGCGCCAGCGCCATGTGGATGACTATCGGCAGTTCTATACACGCATGAGCCTGAACCTTGAAGGGGCGCGTGAAGACAACACACGTACTACCGCCGAACAGCTGAAAGCATACACTGACGGACAGGAAAGCAACCCCTATCTGGAAACGCTCTATATGCAGTTCGGCAGATACCTGCTCATCTCCTCCTCACGCACTGAGGGCGTGCCGGCCAACCTGCAAGGACTATGGGCACCACAACTCTATTCTCCCTGGCGCGGCAACTACACCGTGAACATCAACCTCCAAGAGAACTACTGGCACGCCGAAGTGGCCAACCTCGGCGAGATGACCATGCCCCTGAATGCATTTGTGAGTGCACTGGCCGAGAACGGACAGCATACCGCCAAGAACTATTACGGAATAGAGCAGGGATGGTGCTCGTCGCACAACTCCGACATCTGGGCGATGACCAACCCCGTGGGTGAGAAAAACGAGAAGCCCGAATGGGCCAACTGGAACATGGGAGGCGCATGGCTCGTCAACACCCTCTGGGACCATTATCTGTTCAGCGCTGACAAGGACTACCTGCGCCGTACCGCCTATCCCCTGATGAAAGGAGCCGCCGAGTTCTGCCTGGCATGGCTTATCCCGAACCCCAACCACCCTGAAGAACTGATTACCGCCCCGAGCACTTCGCCAGAAAACGAATATGTCACCGACAAAGGCTACCACGGCATGACCTGTTACGGGGGCACTGCCGACATGGCCATCATCCGCGAGTTGCTGACCAATACGGAAGCGGCGGCTACGGTCCTGGCCATCGATGAAAAGTTAAGACAACAGATACGCGCAACACTGTCCCGTCTGCACCCCTACCAGACAGGCCGTCGCGGTAACCTGCAGGAGTGGTACCACGACTGGTCCGACTACGATGAGCACCACCGCCATCAGTCACACCTCATCGGTCTATATCCCGGCAGCCACATCACATACTCCGACACCGATCTGGCGGCTGCCTGTCGTCGGACGTTGGAGATAAAAGGCGACGCAAGCACAGGATGGAGCACCGGCTGGCGCATCAACCTCTGGGCACGCCTGCACGACGGGGAGCACGCCTACCGCGTTTTCAGAAAGCTGCTTACCTATGTAACACCCGACAAATATGACGGTCCCGACAAACGATGGTCGGGCGGCACATATCCCAACCTGTTCGATGCTCATCCGCCGTTCCAGATAGACGGTAATTTCGGCGGTACAGCCGGAATATGCGAGATGCTCATCCAGAGCCGACCGGGCGTGATAGAGCTGTTGCCTGCCCTGCCCTCATCGTGGTCGTCGGGCAGTGTCAAAGGGCTGCGTGCCCGTGGCGGCTACGAGGTGGACATGACATGGGAGAACGGCAGGATTACCTTGGTCACCCTCCGCAACACACATCCCGGCAGCGTCACCGTCAGGGGCAACGGCACCCACAAGAACATCCGTTTCAAGAAAGGAAACACATCAGAATCATTCTCAATATATCCTGAGCGATGAACAATCATCAACTGACAAATGCCACTGTGGCATTGGCCAAGCAAGAGCTGGAAGGCGGCCATTACATCGATGACGACCTCGTGCTCTATGACCGTTTCGAAGACCTTCCACTACCGAAGGACCCACGACGCATCAACTGTCTCTTCGTGGCCTTGTGTCTGGAGGGGACGGCTCAATACATGGTCGATACGTTGGAGTACCAGGCACAAAAGAACGATGTCATCATCATCAATGCCGGTCATGTCACCAACAACTATACCCTCAGCAGCGACTGCCGGGGTATCGCTATCATGTGCTCGAACAATTTTTTCCAAGAAATTGTCATGGAGATACATGAGATATCTTCACTTTTCCTTTTTGTGCAGTCGCATCCTATGTTCCACATCAAGGAAGAAACGGCACAGACCTTCGTTGAATATTTCAACCTGATACAGCGGAAAGTAAAAGACAGCTCACACCGTTTCCGCAAGGAACTGGTCACCGTGTTGCTCAAGAGCATGCTTTACGACATCGGCAATGAGATTTACCAGCTACAACTGAGCACCAACAACAAGCAGACAAGGGCGGAAAAGATTTTCTATGATTTCATACAGTTGTTACAAGAGCATTTCCGCTATGAGCGAAGGGTAAACTGGTATGCCGGACAACTGAACATCACGCCCAAATACCTCAGCGAGTCGGTGAAACAGGTGAGCAAGCGACCGCCTAACGACTGGATAGACCGTTACGTCATCATGGAGATACGCGTGCTCCTGAAAAATTCCACCATGAGCATCAAAGAGATAGCGCAGGAACTGCATTTCCCCAACCAGTCGTTCCTCGGCAAATATTTCAAGGAACACGTTGGCATGTCACCGTTGAAGTACAGGAAAGGGTGACGAGTGTTGAGTGTTGAATTTTGAGTGTTGAATGGTCGCTTCGCGATTACGATTTATCAATGAAGAATTTATAATTCATAATTCGTCATTCGTAATCGCTTCGCGATAATTCAACATTCATCATTCAACATTCAACATTCCTAATTCTTCAAGCTGTTTATACCATGCTTCGCCAAATCGGCGGATGAGCGGTTCCTTGAGAAATTGGTATATGCGGATGTTTTTCTTTCTGCCTAATGTCACGGCATCCTGACAGATGGCCCATCGATGGTAGTTCAGTCCCACCATGCCATTAGAGAACCTTTTTTCGCGAATGGGATAAAGCGAGCAACTGATGGGCTTGCACCAACGCGTCTTCCCCTCACGGAATACTTTTTCCAAAGCACAAAGGCAACAGCCCTTTTCGTGGCACGTAAACACACAGTCTTTGTTTCCCACGATACTCGTCACGAGGTCGCCGTCGCGGTCAGTATAAACCACTCCCTGTCGGTCAATCACCGACTGTGCCTCAGCCGCAAGGTGCGGCCAAGCCTCATCGAGAGCCTGTTCCAACTCACCCACCTCGTCGAGAGTCACCGGTGCTCCCGCGTCTCCTTCCACGCAGCAGGCACCATGACAACTATCGAGGTCGCAGCAAAAAAACTCCGTCAGGATGTCAGACGAGAGCAGCACGTCGCCCACCTGCATGATAGGAAGCATTCGTTGTTTGTCCATTGCTTACCACACTATGGGTTGCATGCCATGTTCCGCCAAATAGCGGTTGGCCTGTGAAAAATGGTGATTACCGAACCACCCTCCCCTATTGGCCGACAATGGCGACGGGTGTACCGACTCCAGCACCAGGTTCTTCGTTTTGTCAATCATGTAACTCTTGCCTCTGGCATAACCACCCCACAGCATATAAACGATATGCTCACGTTCGGTGGCCAATGCACGTATGGCAGCATCCGTGAATGAACGCCATCCCAATTGGGAGTGGCTGTTGGCCTGGTGGGCCCTGACGGTGAGTGTGGCATTGAGCAGAAGTACCCCCTGGTCAGCCCAACGCGTGAGATTACCCGTGGTTGGTATGGGGGAGCCGAGGTCGTCGTGTATCTCCTTGAAGATATTCTGCAGCGACGGAGGGAAGGGTACCCCGTCGCATACAGAGAAACTCAGTCCATGGGCCTGACCCGGCTCATGATAAGGGTCTTGACCGATAATCACCACTTTCACCTGGTCAAAAGGACAGCGGTCGAAAGCATTGAAAATCAGTCGTCCGGGAGGAAAGCATTCATGGGTACGGTATTCAACCCTTACCGCCTCGGTGAGCGACGTGAAATAGGGTTTGTCGAACTCACCTTGCAGTCGTGCCTTCCATGAAGGATCGATACGCACATCCATGGTTTTTGAGAAGTTAAGAAGTTATGAAGTTAAGGAGTTAAAGAAGTTAAGCCATTACCCTGCAGGCATATCTCTTGCCCCATGCTCCTTGCCCCTTGCCCCTTTTTTACTCCCTCCCTTTGGGAGGGCTGGGGTGGGTGCCTACTACTATGATTAATTGTCACTGATGAGGTTCTCACCCGTCATGTCGGCAGGCTGCTCCAGTCCCATGATATGGAGGATGGAGGGAGCCACGTCGGCCAGTCGTCCGTTTTTCACCTTTGCGCTGTTATTGTCGGTCACATAGATGAAGGGCACGGGGTTGAGCGAGTGGGCCGTATTGGGCGTACCGTCTTCGTTGACAGCATTGTCGGCATTGCCGTGGTCGGCGATGATGATGGCCTCGTAGCCGGCAGCCTTGGCAGCCTCTATCACATCGTGTACACAGTGGTCGACGGCCCATACCGCCTTGGCGATGGCATGGTACACACCCGTGTGACCCACCATATCACCATTGGCGAAGTTCACCACAATGAAGTCGTATTTCTCTGTTTTGATGGCTTCCACCAGTTTGTCCTTCACCTCGTAGGCACTCATTTCGGGCTTGAGGTCGTAGGTGGCCACCTTGGGCGACGGCACGAGGACACGGTCCTCACCCTCAAAAGGAGCCTCACGTCCACCATTGAAGAAGAACGTTACATGGGCATATTTCTCCGTCTCAGCGGTATGCAACTGTTTCTTACCCAGTTTGCTGAGGTATTCGCCCAACGTATCCTCCACATTCTCTTTGGGGAAGAGGATATGCACGCCCTTGAAATTGGCATCATACGGCGTCATGCAGTAGTACTGCAGGTCGGCGATGGTGTGCATGCCCGCCTCGGGCATATCCTGTTGTGTGAGCACGTGGGTAAGCTCCTTGGCACGGTCGTTGCGGAAATTGAAGAAGATAACCACATCACCTTCCTGGATTGTTCCATCGATGGTACTGTTGTTGATGGGTTTGATAAACTCATCGGTCACACCTTCTTCATAGCTCTCCTCCATGGCCTTCACCATGTTGTCGCTCTGTTTGCCCTTACCTTCAACGAGCAAGTCGTAAGCCTCTTTCACCCTTTCCCAGCGCTTGTCGCGGTCCATGGCGTAGAAACGACCTACGATACTGGCGATATGCGCATCGTTGGCCTGACATACCTGTTCCAACTGGCTGATGAATCCGACGCCACTCTTCGGGTCGGTGTCGCGGCCATCCATGAAACAGTGAACGAAGGTCTGCTTCAACCCATATTCCTTGCCTATCTCCACCAAGCGGAACAGATGGTCGAGTGATGAATGCACGCCACCATCGGAAGTGAGGCCCATGAGATGCAGTTTCTTGCCTTTTTCCTTGGCGTAGGTGTAGGCACTGACTATCTCCTTGTTTTTCAATATCGACCCGTCGCGACAGGCACGGTTGATTTTCACGAGGTCTTGGTACACCACACGTCCGGCACCGATGTTGAGGTGTCCCACCTCCGAGTTGCCCATCTGTCCGTCGGGCAGACCCACGTCTTCGCCCGAAGCAGCCAACTGTGAGTGGGCACTTACTGCGTTGAGATAATCCAGATAAGGAGTGGGGGTATTGAAAATCACGTCACCCTCACCATGTTTGCCGATACCCCATCCATCGAGTATCATCAAAAGAGCTTTTTTTGCCATATTTATTGAGTTTGTAAGTTTTTATTGAATGTGGAATTTGGAATGTTGAATGTTGAATTGTCGCTTCGCGATAAAGAATTATGGAATGTGGAATGATCATTCTTTTTCGGCTGCGAAATTACAAAAAAAACGTGAAATGGCCTTGCTTGGATGCGAAAAATATAAGTAGAGGGGGCAAAAGGGAGAGAGGACACTCATTGATGGTTAAATGATGTTAAATTAATGATACTATACATGTAGAAAACCACAAAACTCCCTTATATTTGCAGTTAATAAACGAGAGTTATAGTAGAAAGCATAAATGACCACCAAAAAAAGTATCAATATTCTCCTCTTCCTCTTGGCTTTGTTGCCCATTGTCATTGGTTGCGGGGGTATTGACGGCGAACGATGCATCATGCCAGCGGGCACCTCTTTGCAGACAGGCGACGTGGTTTTCCGTCGCGGTGGCGGATTCACCAGCCATGCCGTGTTGTTGGCAGACCGCAATGGTCATTATTCACATTGTGGCATAGTGGTCGACTCGGCCGGTGTGAAAATGATTGTCCATTCCGTTCCTGGAGAGCCCGATTTCGAGGGTGATGAAGATCGTGTGAAGATGGACCGCCCGGAGTGGTTTTTCTCCAACCAGTTCGCCAATGCCGGTGAGATATGCCGACCGAAAGATTCCCTGGTGGCCAAACAAGCAGCCGACTACGCGCTACGAGCCTATCACAGGCATACGCTCTTCGACCATGACTACGACAGCAATGATACCACGAAGCTCTACTGCACCGAGTTGGTGGTCAGGTCCTACGAAGCAGCAGGCATACGGCTTACGGGAGCACCCACACATGAGTTTCACCTGCCCGCCGTGAACACTGTCTGCTGGTTACCTTCCGATTTAAGAAACTCGTCATACTTAGAGACGACTATATTTTTTTAACTTTATAAACACTTACAACAATGAGAAAATTTTTAGGCTTTTTCGCTGCTATCGCAGCTGTGGCATTCATGAGTTGCAGCGGTGGTGCTAATGGTGCTGCCACTCCGACCGAACTGGCTGAACAGTCAATGAAGTGCATCCAGAACAAGGACTACAAAGGCTATGTTGACCTGATGAACTTCCCCGAGACCATGAAGAAAGAGGAAGTAGATCAACAGAAACAGATGTACGTGAACATGATGGAGAACAAGATGCAGGAGTCGGTTGAAAAGGCCGGTGGCATCAAGGAATTCAAGGCAGCCAGCGAAGAGAACGTGACCGACACTACCGCTACTGTGAAGGTGAACGTTACCTACGGCAACGACTCTACCGCCGTACAGGATGTACAGTGTGTGAAGGCCAAGGATGGCAGTTGGAAACTGAAGAACAACAAGTAATCATCAACCTAACTCACACCTTGTGTATATCGGGCTTGGCCTTGGGGTCAGGCCCGATTTGTTCTTCATAGCGACAAGTGATGCCCATCAACAACGCCATACAGGAACTACAGCGCCAGCGGTTGTTACTCGAGATAGAGTACAACTGCGAAAAGGAGGCCTACCGTCGTCAGACCGAGACGATGGGCCTGGCACGTCAGGTGAAGCGTGGCGATGCGTGGTATCCCATCCGCGTGGGTAAGAGCTATTGGAACTCTCTCAACCAACTGTCGTTGGAGGTGTTCCGTACTGATGACGAGGAAATCACCCATAACTTTGAATACGGCCGACCCGTTTGTTTGTTCCGTGTGGAGGAGCATGAGGGTAAGACGGAGATACGTTATGCGCAGCATCCGGGCATGGTGAACTATGTCGATGGCGACCGTTTGGTGATGATGCTGCCCGACGAAGCCACCGTGGTGGAATGGCAGCAGCGCGACCATGTGGGAATACAGCTCTTTTTCGACGAGACATCCTATAAGTTGATGTTCGAAGCTCTCGGCCGTGTGATGCAGGCCAAAGGCAACCGCCTGGCCTACCTGCGCGACTTGTTCTATTCACATCAGCAGGTCGAACGCTTTCATTTCGAACCGCTTCGTTTCCCCTGGCTCAACGTCACTCAGGAACAGGCCGTCAACGAGGTGCTCCGCGCCAAGGACGTGCTCGTGATACATGGTCCACCGGGTACGGGGAAGACGACGACCCTTGTCGAAGCCATCGACGAGACACTGCGGCGCGAAAGTCAGGTATTGGTATGCGCCCAAAGCAATATGGCCGTGGACTGGATAGCGGAGCAGCTGGTGGACCGGGGCATCAATGTGCTGCGCATCGGCAACCCTACTCGCGTCAACGATAAAATGCTCAGCTTTACGTACGAGAGGCGTTTCGAGGCCCATCCCGACTATCCCCAACTGTGGAGTATACGCAAGACCATACGCGAGATGCGCGGTCAACGCCGCAAGAACGGCGAAAGCTACCACCAACGGCTCGACCGTCTGAAATCAAGAGCCACGGAGATTGAGTTGCGCATACACCATGAGCTGATGGACAGTGCACGCGTCATCGCCAGCACCTTGGTGGGCGCCGCCAACCGCCTGCTCGACGGGCAGCGTTTCGGCACCCTGTTCATCGACGAGGCGGCACAAGCCCTCGAAGCCGCCTGCTGGATACCTATCCGACGAGTGTCGCGCGTGGTCTTCGCTGGTGACCATTGCCAGTTGCCGCCCACGGTGAAGAGTATCGCCGCCCTGAAAGGCGGTCTGGGCAAGACACTCATGGAACGCATCGTGGAGAACAAGCCCGAAGTGGTGACACTTCTTCAGGTGCAATACCGTATGCGCGAAGAAATCATGCGTTTCTCGTCACGGGAGTTCTACCACGGCAAGGTAGCCACCGCGCCGCAGGTGAGCCACCGCAGCATCCTTGACTACGATGAAGCCATCACATGGATAGACACCTCCGACCGCAATTTCCATGAGGCATTCGTGGGTGAGACCTTCGGACGCATCAATAAAGAAGAGGCCGAACTGACCCTTGACACCCTTGAACAATACTACGCCAGGATAGGCAAGCAACGCATCCTCGACGAGCGCATCGACGTAGGTATCATCTCACCTTACCGCGCCCAAGTGCAGTACCTCAGACGGCAGATACGCAAGAAGGAATTCTTCAAGCCCTACCGCCACCTCATCACCGTAAACACCGTTGACGGGTTCCAAGGGCAGGAACGTGACATCATCCTCATCTCCCTTGTACGGGCCAACGATGAGGGACAGATAGGCTTCCTGCGCGACCTGCGCCGCATGAATGTGGCCATCACCCGTGCACGCATGAAACTCATCATCCTGGGCGATGCCCACACCATGACCCGACACCCCTTCTATCGACGACTGTATGAATATGTAGGGGCAGGGAGCAAGGAGCAGGATAGGGAGCAAGGGGCAGGGGGCAAGGGGCAGGAAAATAGTCCATAAATCCTCTTGTTTACCTTTTTACCTATTTACCCTTTTACTTTTTTACCTTTTTACCTTTCAACAATGTTACAACAAGACTATATCATGCGGCTTATCCGCGAATTCATGGCTGCCCTGCAACGGTTCCTCCAGAAAAAAGAGGGAGAAGACAAGCAGGAAGCCCTCAGAGACCTGTACCGCCAATATCTGGGTGAATATGAGCTGTATCATATCACAACGATGGAAGAGGTGATGCAGTCGTTTGAACAGTTCCCCGTGGAACAACGCATCCACCGCATGGAGATGCTCGCCGAACTGTATTATGTGGAGGCCGACATGAAGTCGGAGCCCACACGCAGTGAACTGCTTCGCCGCGCCCTTTCACTCTTCCGTTTCATCGACCAGCACGGTAAGACCTATTCCTTCGACCGCGTAGCGAAAATCGACCAGATAGTAAAAACGTTGAATGTTGAAAAATAAACATTAAACATTGAACATGAAGGATTGGAAAGTGAAAATGGCTTTTTCTCCTCACGAATAGTCGTTTTCAGAAAAAACATGTACCTTTGTGGCCAAAGATAACTACTAACAATTATGAAAAACAGAATGAATATCCTGTTTGTGGTGCTCATGGTGGCATTCACAAACGTTTGGGCACAACAGAGGCCGTACGACCGCGACACCTATTATGGCGGTGCCAACGGAAAGACAGAACGCGAATTGAAAACCGCTTTGGGAGACATCATCAAAAACCACACCAGTCTCAGTTACGGTAGTCTGAACGACTACTATTCACAGACCGACCTGCGCAGTGATGGCAAGATTTGGGATATGTATTCCGACAAGACCAACTACACCATCGACGATGCCGGCTCGGGCACCGAGGGCGCAGGTTACAACAAGGAGCACTCCGTTCCCAAGAGTTGGTTCGATAGCGACACACCCATGTATTCCGACATCATGCACATCGTGCCTGTGGACAGTTGGGTGAACTCCATGCGCAGCAACCTGCCCTATGGTGAGACGAGCAACCCCACCAAAGGGTCGAACAATATGTTCAGCAAAATAGGTCCCTGCGACAGCGGCATCGGTTACAGCGGCACCGTGTTCGAGCCTAACAACGAATATAAAGGAGACTTCGCACGTATCTATTTCTACATGGTCACTTGCTATGAGTACAAAATCATAAGCAAATCATGGAGTGGCGGCATGTTCCAGAGCGGCGCCTACCCCGCATTTCAGGATTGGGCCTTACAGATGTTGCTCCGTTGGTCGCAAGAAGACCCCGTGAGCCAGAAAGAGATAGACCGCAACAATGCCGTCTATCAGGCGCAAGGGAACCGCAACCCCTACGTTGATTTCCCCGGTCTGGAGCAGTTGGTATGGGGTGACAAGACCGACGTGGCGTTCTACAGCAATAATTATTCTGCAGGCACGGTTGAATTGGTGGCCACACCGACCATCTATCCTACCTCGGGCACCTACATTGGTGAGCAGACCGTCACCATTACTTGTAGCACTGAAGGAGCCACTATCCACTATACCACCGACGGCACGATGCCCACGGCAACGAGCGACATATACAATGAGCCTTTCACCGTGAGCGAGAGCACCGTCGTCAAAGCTATCGCCATTCTCAACGATGCCAGCAGTCGCATCGCCTCCGTGGTCATCTCTATCAAGGATGGTGGCAGCGAGATTGTGGAAGGCACCATCTGGTCAGAAGATTTCACGGGCTATCCCGCAGAAACCAACGTCGCCGATGTGGTGAATGTCGCCGCCGTATATTCCTCCGGCGACAATGGTCAATATACAAAATTGTACGGTGACAACAATGCCGGTGGCGAGGCTCCTGAACTGCTTGTTCCAAGAAGCGACCGCAACTCCTACTTCCAGGCCGAAATCAGTCTCGGTGGCGCAAGCGGCAACCTTACATTGACATTTAACGCCAACAACAAAAACCTCTTATTGACGACAACCACCGAGGGTGTGACCATCGAAAACTATACGTATGTTTCCACCGACAAGAAATATACCTTCCCCATCACGGTGGCCGCAGGTGTCAGTACGATGACACTGAAGTTCGAGACAACCAATAAGAGTAATACCCGCGTTGATAATTTCCTCCTGGTGGCACCTGTGGAACAGGAACTGATACCTGTTGAATTGGCATTCAGCAGCAGCGAGGTCACTGCCACACTGGGCGAAGACTTCACAGAGCCCACACTGAACATTACACCGAGCGATGCCAACATCACCGTCACTTACAGCAGTGACAACACCGAGGTGGCCACCGTGAACCCCACGACGGGCGAGGTGACACTTGTGGGTGAGGGAGCAGCCAACATCATCGCCTCGTTCGAGGGCGACGACACCTATATGGAAGCAGAGGATGCCACCTACCTGCTCATCGTCAGCGCACAGCAGACGACACCCGTCACAGGCGAAGGCATCTTTGCGAAAATCAGCAGCACCGAAGACTTGGAGGCTGACAAGAATTACCTATTGGTGTATGAAGCCACACCCGTGGCCTATGCCGGCTATGACAACACATGGGGCCTGTCCACCAACGTGACTATCAGCAACGGCACCATTGACATGGACGATGATGCCAACGCAGAAGCCCATGTGCTCGTCTTGCAGCAGACGGAAAACGGCAACTGGACCATCAAGGACGGCAATTTCTACTTGGCTCTTACCCAGGACAGGAACACCCTTGCCACACAGACCTCTGCTACCGCAGCGGGAACAAAATGGACGATTTCATTTACCGATGGTCAAGCCTATATCAAGAATGTGGAACATCCCGACTATTACCTGCAATACAATAGTGAAAACACTTATCTGAAATTCCGCTGCTATAAGGGCACACAGAAATATCCTGCCCTCTATAAAGAGCAGGAGAACGAAGAGGTGACACTTACCATCGGTAGTGCCGGCGTGGCCACCTTCGCCAGCAACTACGACCTCGACTTCACGGATGTCACGGGCATGAAAGCATATATCGCCAGCGGCTTCAATCCGAAGACGGGCAAACTGGTACTCACCCGTGTGAAAAAGGTGCCAGCAGGTACGGGACTATTCATCAAGGGCACGGCAGGCACATACACCATCCCGATGAACGCAACTTCGATGTGTTACGCGAACCTGCTCGAGGGCGTGACAGAAGACATTTCCTTAGCACCTACTACAGACGACATGACGAATTTCATTCTGGCAAATGGCTCACACGGTATCGGTTTCTACAAACTCTCGAAGGAGGTAACCGTCAATGCCGGGAAGGCTTACTTGGCTCTGCCCACCATGTCTATAGGGAATCTGGCCAACGGCATCATGCTGGAAATTGAGGATGAAACGACTTCGTCAATTACAAATGACGAGATACGAATATCGAACGACGGCGTTTGGTACACACTTGACGGCAGGAAACTTAACGGCGAGCCGACACAGAAAGGTGTGTATATCGTGAATGGCAGGAAGGTGGTGAAGTAACGGTTAAGGAGTTAAGGAGTTAAGAAGTTAAGGAGTTAAGCCAAATCACAAGGTGTAAAAGACTTCATGGACTGAGTTAAGGAGTTAAGCCAAATCACAAGGTGTAAAAGACTTCATGGACTGAGTTAAGGAGTTAAGCCAAATGCACAAGGTGTAAAAGACTTCATGGACTGAGTAAGAACCAGAAAAACGGGGGATGCAAATGATTTGCATCCCCCGTTTGATATTGGACTAAGTGATGATTACTTCACCAGCACTTTCTTGCCATTGACCACATAGATACCTCTCAGTCCGTCGAGGCTATTAGCCTGGCTGCGTACCAGCTTGCCATCGATGGAGTAAATATCCACGGGCTGACCGTTAACAGAAATCTGCTCGATGCCTGTTGCCACGGTAACAGTTGTTGTAACGGGCTTCGACTCATTACCACCATAGACAGCGGTCACGCTGATGGTATGATCGCCAACCGAAACAGCATCAGAATCAATGGTGTAGTCTGTAGCGTCGCCATCGGCAGTGCCAATCAGTTCACCATCGAGGTAGATGTTGTAGGAGTCAACGCTTCCGCCACCAACCAGATAGGTGATGTCGTCAACCACGAGTATAAACTGGTCAGTCACATTGAAGTGACGAATAGCGACATAGCCATTAGCACCAGCGAAAGAACTCAGGTCGGCCGAGTACTCTGTCATTTCACCAGTAGCAATGAATTCTTCAGAAACCTGGGTGTAGGAATCGGTATCAGTGGGATCACCGGTAGTAGCAAATACTGCGAAGTGCTCTGCTGCCCAGCTGGCATCCTGACCGACAGCCCAGAATGTGAAGTTACCATTGAGAATGGCCTGCGGAGAAATAAGCCAGTTATCAGGTGTCAGGGCTGAGCCTGTATCATTACTGAAGCTTTCTGATGAGACAGTTCCCAGACCACTGTGGGTAGACAAGTTCTTACCATCATCGGCATTGATGTGATGATTCCAATTGAAGCCGTCACCATCTTTATCTACAGCTGTCCAGCCACCAAAGTCAGTCTCGAAGTCTTCGGTTACTTCCTGGCTGCTACCAGTAGCAGGAGCAGTCCAGCTCACGTTGACACCACCTTCTTCATTCTCAACAGCGGTCAAATCGGTCGGACCTGCGTTAGTAGACTCAATGATGCTGATGATTGTCTCAGCCACGTTATCATCGGGAACCAGGTCGTTCTCATAATCAACCTCAACGGTGATAGCCACATCGGCGGCTTCGTCGAAGATGGAGGTAGCCAACTCAGCAGTAAATTCCTTCGTCTTGAACGGATCAAGTGTCTCGCTGACGGTCTGGTTCAACAGTTCCTTGTCGCCAGCCTTAACGGTAACAGTATAACCCGATGCAGCAAACTCACCTTCGTTCTTCACCGTAGCGGTGATGGTGGCAGTCTTACCGGCGGTCACCGTCTTCGGAGCATTGACAGCAGCCGAGAGGTTGTACTCATAGAGGTCGGCAATACGGATATTGTCAATGTACAACAAATCTCCATAGTCATAAATATACTCATAAGTACTCCAGTCGATATCGACGATGGTCTCGTTTACGAAGTTGGCACTCAGACCAATCTGAGCATAACGTCCATCCCTGAGCGATGAGAGCGGCACCTTGACAGTGGTGTATTCACTGGTCACAGACACGGTCTGAAGATCGGTCATTTCAGCACCCTCAACAGAGCCTTTCACTTTCATAGAAGTGATGCCAGTACCCTTCACGTCGAAGAGCAATGTGGGATTAGCGGCGGACTTAAGATTCAGTTTACCAGAATCGAAGCTTACCTCACCGGGTTCCTCAACAAACATCATAAGGGCAACATCGTCGCCATCGGTAGCATCTTCAGAAACACCGAGGTCAGCTTCAGAAGACCAGTAGTAATGTAACTGTTTTCCTGTAAAGCCTTCTATCACTGGCAAATCATAAGGAGCACCGACGAGCAACCAGGCAGCCATGACATCTTGGCTTTCACCCGTCGCGTTGGCTGTCTGCAAGCCCCAATACTCATAACCCTGCTCACCTTCGTCGGTGTTATAGGTAACATCATAGGTATCGCCATCGCGCACGGTGCCGATAACCTCATCCAGCACGAGTTGCTGACCTAACCAAGTTTCCTCAATTTTGGTACTCCAAACGTAATAGTCAACATCGGCGGGGTTCACATAACCACCGTTGACACCAACGTCGCCTACCTTGTCCCAGGTAAGGGTTACCTTGGTCTCATTGTCGGCAGCAGCGAAATTCTCAGCAGCAACAGGAATATCCTGACCGATGAATACCGTCACCTTCTCGCTCTTCACACCTTTGCCAGAAGCATTGTAAGGAATGGCCTGATAGGTGTAGGTTCCAGCAGCAGTCACATTGTCGGTAAAGTTTACCGTAGCACCTGGAGCCACATCAGTAGCAGTGTAAACCACTACGTCATCGCGGTAAATCTCAATCTGAGTCAGGTTGTCGGTCAGTGCAGAGCCGTCAACAGCCGTTGTAGGAGCTGTTACAGTTACATCAGCCGTCAAAGCACCTGTAGCATCGGGAGTGACCTCGAGCACGGCAATGGCAGGAGCGGTAGGCTCAGCACCGGCATCAATCGTCAGACTGTTCACATACAGCTTATACATGTCGGGATCACTGATGGCATGGATAGCAACATAGTAAAGACCGTCTTCGGCAACAGAGAATGAACTTTCAAAGTCTTCCGCAGCAGTGGAAGTCACATCCGTGGGATTCATAATCGTGGTGCTCAGACCGGCAGCAGTGGCCTCTTTACCCAGTTTCACCTCGAAACGCTCGGGCCAAGAGGCAGAAGAACTATTGGCATTGACAATCAATGCGTAGTTCTTGCCAGCATAAAGACGGATAGCAGATGTAACAAGGTAGTCATCGGCTGTTGCACTAGCACTATAGGAATAATATGTTCCACCGCTAAACTGCCATGTCTTACCATCGGCATTGGCATCGATAACAGTGAAGACATCAAGACAACCTTCCTGAGTCAGGTCAACGGTATAAGGTACTTCGATGATACCCGTGATGCTCACGGTCACTTCTTCGCTCAAAGCACCTGCACCCGCAGCGTTGGAAGCGACCACCTGATAGGTGTGGCTGCCTATGTTAAGTCCTGATTCGTTGTTGTCAACGAATGTCTGCTCCGAACCGGGAACCACATCGGTCAGCGTAGTGATGACTGCACCGTCGCGCAAGATGTCAATGGAAAGATTCTCCGTCAGGGCTTCGCCAACAGCGTTCGTGGCAGGTGCCGTGAAGGTAATGGTAGCCTCTACCACATTCTCTGTGGGAGTAACCGCCAAGTCAGTAACCATACCGGGAACGTTAGGATTGGATTCCTCGATAGTGAAATTATCAACAATAAGGTAATACATATCCTTATCGGAGATGGCATGGATACCGAAATAGTAATTGCCCGACTCGCTAACTGTCACGGCAACGTTTTCCAAAGTCTTATATTCATCTTTCCAAGTTACATCCGTTGAGTAGATGACAGCAGTAGTCATGGCAGCAACCGTAGCAGCATTGCCCATCTTCATCTCCACACGCTCAGGATAAGAAGTTGATTGAGCCCTTGTATCGAAAGCAACGCGATAGGTCTTGCCTGCCTCAAGCTTGATGGCCGGAGAAATCAGCCAGTCGTCAGCATCAGCACTGGAGTTATAGGGATTGTAAGCATATCCGTTGGCATTGAACTGCCAGGTCTTGCCGTCGTTATTAGCATCGATGATCGTGAATGAGGCCTGCTCACCAGCATCACCGAAACCATTGCTGTACGGAACTTCAGCCTCAGTAACTACGGTGAGAGCAGTCCATACGGTCTCGTAGTTGCCATAACCAGACCATGAGTCGTCATCATCCCAGAAGACACCCATGAAATAGGATTCAATTCCTTCGGTATAACCAGCCGTACCCTCCAGGGAAATCTTGTCTCCATCGATGGTGAAAGTGAAAGCATCAGCATGAGCATCATCAACCGACACACTACCTTCTGTATCGACATGGGCCCATCGTATGCTAGTCGTAGTAAAATACTGTGTACTTTCATAATACAACGGTTGGTTGGCGGGGATAGTGATGGTGTTTCCCGATTTGGTACCTTTCACCCAAACACCAGACTCATAGAAAGCAACGATGTCCTTGACGTAAACTGTACCGTCACTGCACTCCACAACTTCCACGGAGCCTGACTGTTCGCCAATATACAAGGTCCCGCTGGAGACATAGTAACCACCACCGGAACGGGAATAAGTCTTTGACTCACCCGCAGCAGGAGTAATGATAATACCATGTTCATCCGTCACCTCACCTTCAGCGGCACCGGCCTTGCGCGGCGAACGGCCTGTAGAAGGGATATTCACGTTACGCATGCTCTGTCCCTTGAGCGAAACAGCCTTGCCTACAGGAGCATTCTCCTGACGGGCCTCAGTCTGTGTTGCCACAGGGGCAGGGGTCTGTTGTAACTGCGACGGTGCACGGAAGGCGATACCCTCCTGCGTGTCAGTAGCTTTCAGCTGGGCTGCCCGCACAGCTTCAGGCGATTGTAAGGTCAGGCGCTGAGGTGTCTCAATCCTCTTTGCAGCCGCTTTCTTCTGAAGCGTCTGCGCCTGAACCGGTACGGCGAGCACAAAGGCTGCCAATACCAAAAGGTTCGTAAATGTTTTTCTCATATAAGATAATTTATGTTAGAAATAAAAAAAAGACAAAACCCTCTACGGTCCGTTGAACCGTGTAATGTGAAAATAGACGATATTACATGAACAGCGAGCACAGATGGTTTTGGCGGTTAAAGCCCCAATAAACACATCTAACTTACTATGTATCAATCATCAAAGAATTCCTTATATTATTAGGTCATCATCTACATTTGCAAATATTCAGCAAATTTACGAGATTTGTATGAATTTACAAAATTTTCTCTGTTTTTTTTTATAATTCATACTTTTGCAGGGGGAAAAAGGATAAATTATTTAACAACGACATGAAAAAAAACGGATTTTCTTTTTGTACTTCGCCTACCTTATATTAATTTTGCAACGAAATTCGAAAAAAATACATTTTAGGTGAAAAAACACACATCTTTCCACCTTTAATCTTAACAACTTGCAAATGGCAAAAAAATCATTCTACCTCTTGGCAGTGCTCACCCTGCTTGCCCTTACGGCAACAGCGGCACCACGCACAAAAGCACGCATGCAACAGGCTGCGGCTACAGCCATCAACCAACATCGTGCGGGCAAGCACATGGCTCCGCGTACCGATGCTTTGAAAGTCCTCAAGTCAACTTCCAGCTATGAAATCATAGGATACGAGAGGGGAGGCTTCGCCATCATCTCCGCCGATGACCTGGTACCCGAAGTGCTGGGCGTGTCAGCGGCAACTTACAGTGAGGGCAGGAACCCCAATTTCCAATGGTGGCTCAACGCCATGGAAGATGTGGTGAGCTATGCCGTGGCGAATAACATCCGGCTGAACACCACTACGCCCGACCCCAACAAATATCCCACCGAAGTGGAGCCCATGCTGACCACACAGTGGGACCAGGAAGAACCATATAATAATATGTGTCCCACCGCCAGCGGCTCTACCAGGTGTCTGACAGGATGTGTGGCCACCGCCATGGCACAGGTGCTCAACTACCACAAGACGCCACCTCATGGCCAGGGTCAACGTACCATCTACTACCCTTACAACACTCCTTCAGGGCAGGCGGTGACGGCCAATTTCGATGATGACTTCTATGACTGGGAGAATATGCGCGACATCTATGTCCAAGGTCAGTACACCCAAGCGGAAGCAGATGCCGTGGCACTGCTCATGCGCGATTGCGGTGTGGCCGCCGACATGCAATATGGTAGTCCGAGCGAAGGTAGTGGTGCCTATTCACAAGATGCCGCCCAAGGTCTGCGTGACTATTTCGGCATCGAGGAAGCCGAATGTCTGGAGCGCGACAACTACGGTGAGAGTGCCTGGATGGACATTGTTTACCGTGAACTCAGCGAACATGGTCCGTTGTACTATGGCGGCGGTGATGGCTGGGCTGGCGGTCATGCCTTTGTGCTCCATGGCTATCGTCCCAATGGCATGGTGTGTGTGAACTGGGGTTGGAGCGGCGACGACGATGGTGACTACGACATCGCCCTGCTTAATCCGGGATGGTATTCGTTCAAGTACCAGCAAGATATGATCATTGGCGTGACGAGCGACAATGTCCTGCAGTTGCGCAGCGAAGAGGTAACGGTAGCCTCCGAGGGCACGTTGCAGCAAGAGGTGGAATCCCTTGAGGGAGAAGGACCGATTGGTAAACTGTCCGTCACAGGTCCACTCGATGAGAACGATATGCTTTATCTGCGCTATCTGGCCGGTCGCGACAGCGAAGGACAGGAGACGGAAGGCAGTCTGCGTACCCTTGACCTCACCGATGCCACACTACCTGGCAACGGTTTACCTGAAGCCATTTTCAAAGGCTGTTCATCCCTGCGCCGTGTGCAACTGCCAAAGAGTGTTGAACAGATAGGCAGTGAGGCCTTCAGCGGATGTTCTAATCTCTCAGCGCTGCGCATCCCCAGCAAGCAGATACCCACTTTGGGAGGAGCAAGAGTGTTCGAAGGCATGCCCTTCGGTGCCGCCCACCTCTATGTGCGTAGTGGCTTGAAGAAAAAATACATGCAAGCAGCGCAATGGAAGGAGTTCGGTGAGGAGAACACATCGGAATTTGGCACGAGCGTGAAAGTGCGCAACACCATTCGCTACTATGGTGAAGAGAACCCCGATTTGATATACATCGTCAACGGCGACCCCGTACACGGAACACCTGAATTAACCTGTGAGGCCACGCCCTCATCACCGGCGGGACGCTATCCCATCACCATCACGCCGGGTACCATATCAAGCGAAGACGTTGACTTCTTCGACGGTTACCTCGTGGTACAACGCGTAGAAGCCACAGCTACTGTAGGCAACTATACCCGTGAAGCGGGACAGCCCAACCCCGTGTTCGAAATCGAGAGTTATGAAGGACTGGTGCTCGATGAGACGGTACCCGTATGGGTGGAAGAGCCCGTCATCACCACCACGGCCGATGAGGACTCGCCCGAGGGCGAATATCCCATCATTGTGGAGAGTGCCAAGGCCGCCGGTTATACTTTCACTTTCATTGCCGGCACGCTGACCGTTACCCCGTCAACAACAGGCATCACCGACCTGACTGTTTCCTCTGAAAAACAGCAGAAAGTATATACGCTTGATGGTCGCCAAGTGAACGGACAACCCCAAAAGGGTGTTTACATTGTCGGAGGAAAGAAAGTAGTGAAATAAGAAGCTCCGCCTACCCCCTCCCAAGGAGGGGGAGACAGAATTACCCCGCCAAGGTTTTTAATGCCTTGGCGGGGTAACTTTTTCTGCCATTGGGAAGTAAGAAGGAACTCTCACCATTAACTTCTTCTCATACGCTCGGTGTGAGAGAACGGTGGCGGTATGACCAAACGAACCAGAGGCATAATGAGAGGGCGAAGAACACGGCGAAGATGGCCCAGACCATGGTCGAGGCATCATCGCCACCCGAACCGATATTGCCCATGTAGGCCTGACCTGCATTGAGGGTATCAGCCACTTGGGAACCAGAACCGACGCTGTCGGTAGCGCCACCGCTGTTGCTCACGGTGTCCACCACATCCTGTGAATGTCTGCGAAGCCATCTTTGGTATCTCAGAAATTCATCTTCCCTGGGGATTCGCGGAATGTCTAATAATCTGAACATCATTGTTTTTATTTTTATAAGGTTGAAATTTTAGCTTTCCTAAGTTATCCTAGGTCTTTCTAGATCTTCCTAGGTTATCCTAGGCTTTCCTAAAAAATGAGCTGGAAGAGTACTCCCAGCAGGAAGCTGATGGCATTGCAGAGGAAACTGTAGACGAAGGCTCGCTGCCATTCGCGCACAAACCAGAAGTACCACAGAGCCTCAACCACGACCACCAACACCTCGCCCACCGCAATCGCCGTCCAGCTGTTGCCCACGAAGAGCAGATAGAGGTTCAGCGGCACATTGGTCAATATATTGATGACCACCGAAGAGAGGAGCACTCGCCTCCGTTTCTCACCCAGCATGATCAACACCCCATATTCGATGAGGATTGTCGCCACCAGGGCAATCAACAGCGTCAACACCACACCCATCCCTCTCTCATCCTATAACGCTGCCAGCAAGATGAATGACAGCAGATAACCAGGCATCAAGGCCGCCGCCAAGAGGCCGAAGGCCAGACCTTCCTTGCCTTTCATCACCACATTGGCCAAGTAGAGTGTGATGGGCATGGTGCAGTTGATCATAAACAGTCCCACGAAGGAGAAAGCCTCATGCAAACCGCGTAACATAGAGCAGAGCAAGACAGCCGCCAAGATAAACACCATGGCAGCCACGATACCCCACCATTTCGAAAGCCAGCCTCCCATCATCTTTCCCAACATCGATATGGCACCCACCGCCAAAACAACCACACCCTCCTTGCCATGGCCTCCGGAAAACGTCTCTCCCAAAAAGGAGCGAAACATGACGAATGCCATCAATGCCGCCATGGCTATCCACACAGCCACAGGCGCATACGATGAGCCTTTGCCATCCGAAGTGCCATTCCCTGAAAGGCTGTCTGAGAAACTGTCCGGGATGCTATCTCCACGCACATACATCACCGCCAAAAGACAGATGGCCAGAAGGAAGGCATAGAGCAAGAACCAGGAGTGGAACACAATACCCACGGAAAGGCCGAAAGCCCCCGTCGAAACAAAGGTGCCCACCGCCCTTATGTCATTGTCGGTCTTGAGCACTGTCTGCTTGCCACCCCATACATGAAACAGCGAATTGCCTATTCCCAGCAACGTGGCCATAAGAAACGGTCCCATGGCGGAGGAGCCGAACGACGGCCATAAGAACATCAACCAAGGTACCGTCACAGCCATAGTTAGGAAGAGAATGCTGACCAACAGTACCCAATGTTTGCTCTCGACTTTGTCAACATACCATCCCGTGAGCGGTTGGGTGAGGAACGCCAACACGTTATAGGTGATGAACACGCCCACGATATAGTGCCAGTCTATCCTCGAAGCCAACAGGTAAAGACAGCATACACACAACCCATCCACAAGGAAATGCATCAACGAGCATATCCCTACTGTCTGGAGGTAGTATCGTATATTTGCGGCCATTCTGGATAGGGGTTAGGGGTGAGACTTATTTTACCACGAAGTCAAGTGTCTTTAAGTCACTATCGCGCGACGAGGTGCCATAGAGAATCTGGTACCGTCCCTTACGGGTGGACAGCTCATCGATGGAAGCATCGTAATACTCAAATGCCTCGCCGTCGAGGGTGATGACCGCCTTGGTGGTCTGTCCCGGCTCCAGCCACACCTTTTGGAAGCCGCGCAGCGACTTAATAGGAGCATCGGGATAGTCAAGGGCCTTGACATACACCTGCACCGTCTCAGAGCCGTAACGGTTGCCCGTATTGGTGACTGGCACGGTGATGGTCACCTTGCCATCCTGCTTCATCGATTTCTTCGACAATTTGCCCTTGCCACAGTCGAAGGTGGTGTACGACAAGCCATAACCGAAGGCATACTGCGGTGTGCCACGGAAATAGCGATAGGTGCGGTTGTCCATGCTGTAGTCCTTGAAGTCAGGCAGGTCGTTGTTGGAACGATAGAAAGTTACAGGCAGCTTGCCACCAGGATTGAAATCACCGAAAAGCACATCTGCCAGAGCCCGTGCGCCACCCTGACCGGCATACCATGCCTGCAAGAGCGCATCATACTGACCTTCGACGCTGCCAAAGGCTATGGCCGATCCCGAGCAGTTGACAACGACCACTGGACGACCTGTTTCATGCATGGCACGTATCAGACGCTGTTGCACGGTGGGCAACTCGATGGTCTCCTTGTCGCCGCCCTCACCTTCCATCTGTGCGGAGATGCCACCGATGACGATGATGGCATCGGCTGAGCGCACTTCGTTCTGCAGGTCGGTATAATCCACCAGACGACGTTCGCAGATGTCACCTTGGAACATGGCGAAATTGCCATTGCCTCGTTTGTACTCAACCACCACGTCGTAGGTCTGTCCTGCCTTCACCTCGAACGATTTATATTCGGGCTGGCGACGGAAGCCGAAGCCCCTGCGACCACCACCGGGCTTGGCCTCTTCCACCACCTCACCGTTCACTTTCAACACATAACCATTGTCACTGTTGAAGGTATATTTCATCTCGCCCGTGAAATCGGCCTTGTACCGGCCTGACACACGCACCGAAACGGAATCGGTACTGATGCCCTCGGCAAAGCCCCAGGCACCGAAGGTAGAGAAGCGTAGTTCATTGTAATAGCCTGTATTATCAGGATTTCCTACTAATTCGCGGTTATTGAAGAACTCCACGAACACGCCCTTGCCATCATTGAAATCCTGCAAGTGGTGAACGGTTGTATAGTCATCGTTCAGTTCACATGCCTTTTGGTAAATCACTTTCGCTCCGGGCACGGCTGCCTTGATGCCGTCCAATAGCGTGTGGGTATGCTCGGCCGTAGGTGTACCGCCATAGTTGCCGTTCAGCAGGGCTGCATCGTCGGCATTGGGACCAACAACGGCAATCGTCTTGATGCTCTTCGACAGTGGCAACACGCCATTATTATCCAACAACACCATTGACTCGCGGGCAGCCTGTGTGGCTAATGCATCATTGCTCTCGCTACTGATGACCTCCGGTCCCAGATTGGCCCAGGGCGACATCTCGGCAGGGTCGAACATACCCAGTTCGAAACGTCCCATCAAGGTCTTCCTGAGGTGGCCATCCAATACCGACTCCTGAATCAGTCCTTGCTTCAACGCCTCGGTAAGCACCATGAACACCTTACCGCATTCGAGGTCGGTGCCGTTGAGCACAGCATCCACTGAAGCCGACAGCGGGTCGGGGTGCGTCTCATGCTGTCCCTTATTGTAGAAATTATTGATGGCATCGCAGTCGGTCAGTACGATGGCTTCGTATCCCCATTTGCGACGTAGGATATCAACGAGCAGACGGTCGCTTGTGCAACAGGGTACGCCCTCATAGCGGTTATAGGCACACATCACCTCACGAACGTTGCCTTTCTTCACCAATGCCTTGAAAGCGGGCAGGTAGGTCTCCCATAGGTCACGCATCGAAACGGAGGCATTATAGGTGTGACGCAACGGCTCCGGACCGCTATGCACGGCATAGTGCTTGGCACAGGCATGGGTCTTGTAATAGGTATGGTCGCCGAGGGTTGAACTCTTTGGTTCCTGCATACCTAATACGGTCTGCACGCCCAGCACGGCATTCAGATAAGGATCCTCACCACAGGTCTCCTGTCCCCTGCCCCATCGCGGGTCACGGAAGATGTTCACGTTCGGACACCAGAATGTCAGTTCGGGATTGCCCGGGTAATACGTCACGCCCATAGGCACATTGAACACGTTATGGTCAGAACGGTTCCAGTTGGCACGTGCCTCGTCAGAGACCGTGGAAAAAACCTCATACACCTGCTGTGGGTTAAACGCGGCAGCCATACCGATGGGCTGCGGATAGACCGTATAGCCTCCCTGCCGCACACCGTGGCACGCCTCACTCCACCAGTTGTAGGAAGGTATACCCAGTCGGTCAACAGACACCGACTTGTTCATCATCAGTCCCACCTTCTCTTCGGGGGAGAGCAACGATATCAGGTTCTCCACCCTCTCGGCATTGGAAAGCGATGTATCTTGGAAAGGATATTTGGTGACAGCGGCACTGTCAACCGTGGCTTTGACGGACAGTGCTCCCAATGTACGGCCATTGTTGTCCACCAGTTCAACACTGCGATAGGTCTTCCCTCTGCCTCCCACGGGTGAGAACGTCACCATCACGGGCACAGAAGCCCCCGGCTCGATGTCTGTATTGTCATAGCGTGCCGAAATACAGTTGCAGCTCGGTATGGCACGGGCTATTTTCACGGTTGCCTGCGATGTGTTGGTCAACATGAACGTATGGCAAATAGTTCCCTCGGCCATGTTGACGGAACCGAAATTCCATTCGTAAGCATCGAAAACGACTGGACTGTTCTTCACGCCGGCATGCAGTGCAACGGCGACGAACATTGAACACAGGAGAAAAACAATGGGTCTTTTCATCTGATGAAAGGATTAAAGATAAGTAATACGGATTATTGCCCAAAGGTAAGCAAAAAAATCCATATCACCTGTTGTAGATTATCTCATTGTTCTTTACCTGTCGAAAAAACAAAGAATTTGTTACTTTTTCAGAGGCAAGGGTCAGGGGACAAGGTACGGATTTTGTTTATAAAGATTGCGATTTTTGCCGATTCGTCAAGTTTTTCAAAATAATAATTACATCCCTCTCTCGGCCCAGTCACCTCGGTCAAGATTTCGGTATCCTATGGCTTCAGCGATATGGTGGGATTGCACTCGTTCGGAGTGGTCGAGGTCGGCGATGGTGCGGGCGACCTTAAGGATGCGGTTGTAGGCGCGGGCGGAGAGTTTCAGGCGCTCCATGCCCATGCGGAGCAGCTGGAGCGACTGCTCGTCGGGTTCGGCAAACTGGTGTATCATACGCTCGGTCATCTGGGCGTTGCAATGGATGCGGCCTCTTCCCCCACCCTCCCCAAGAGGAAGGGAGCTGAAGCGCTCCTCCTGAATCTTACGGGCTGCGACAACCCGCTCGCGGATGGCGGCGGAAGGCTCGCCCGGTGCCGTCTTCGAAATGGCATCGAAGGAGAGGGCTGCTATCTCGCACTGGATATCGATGCGGTCGAGTAGCGGACCGGAAATCTTGTTCATGTAGCGTTGTATCTGACCGGGTGTGCACACGCAGGTGTGCGTCGGGTCGCCGTAGTAGCCACAGGGACAGGGGTTCATCGAGGCGACGAACATAAACGAGCACGGATATTCGATGGTATATTTGGCGCGAGAGATGGTGATTTTGCGGTCCTCTAGGGGTTGGCGGAGCACCTCAAGTGTCTGTTTGTTGAATTCAGGCAATTCATCTGCAAAGAGCACACCGTTATGCGCCAATGAGATTTCCCCCGGCTGGGGATTGGTGCCGCCACCGACCAAAGCTACCTGTGAGATAGTATGGTGCGGACTACGGAAAGGTCGTTGGGATATAAGACTCATGTTCCGTCCCAATTTTCCCGCAACACTATGAATCTGTGTCGTTTCCAAACTTTCATAGAGCGACAACGGCGGCAAAATGCTCGGCAACCGCTTGGCCATCATTGACTTGCCACTACCTGGAGGCCCAATCATAATTACATTGTGTCCACCCGCTGCAGCTACCTCCAATGCCCGTTTCACGCTTTCCTGGCCACGCACATCGGCAAAATCGAGGTCGAAATGGCTCTGCTGCTCATAGAACTCCCGTCGTGTATCGATGCGTGTCGGTTCATAGCTGTCATCACCATTGAGGAAATTGATGACATCGGTGATGCTCTCCATGCCATACACATCGAGGTTGTTCACCACCGCCGCCTCGCGGATATTCTGCTTGGGAACAATCAGTCCCTTGAACTTCTCGGCGCGGGCACGTATGGAGATGGGCAGGGCTCCACGAATAGGTTGCAGCAGTCCGTCGAGACCCAGCTCACCCACGAGCATATAGTCGGCCAGGCGGTCGGAACGTATATTCTCGTTGGCTGCCAAAATGCCGATGGCCAGGGGCAGGTCATAGCCACTCCCCTCCTTGCGAATATCTGCCGGTGCCATGTTCACCGTGATGTCCGCCACAGGAAATTTGTATCCACAGTTCATCAACGCGGCGGCGATGCGGTCACGACTTTCACGCACCGCCTCATCGCCCAATCCCGTGAGGTGGTACATCACCCCTCGTGTGAGCGACACCTCGATGGTCACCGTGGTCACCTCCAGCCCGTTTACGGCAGCACTGTATGTTTTTACTAACATGGAAGAGTAGAAAAATTAAAATGTTAAAACATTAAAAAATGAAAAGATTATAAGATTAAAAATTGATTGAAGATGTATAGATTATTAGGTAGGGATAGGTTGTTCTTGGTGGTTATTCCTGTAGCAGTTCTTCCACTTTTTTCTTCAGGTCGGTCTTTGACAGGCCACGGGCCACGATACACCCATCTTTCATTACGAGATTATAAGGAACGGACGTGATGCCCAGTTGGCGCACCAGCTTGCCGTCGAAGAGCTGTTCATCGCAGATATTATGCCAGGTGATGGTATCTTGTTTCATGGCATTCTCACAGTCGTGCTTGCTGGCATCGATGGAAATGCCCAACAAATGGAGGCGGCCACCCGACTGTCGTGACAGTTGTTTGAGTTGACGCTGCACATCCTTGGTCTCATAACGCCATGACGCCCATACATTGATGACCGCCACGCCCGAAGAGAGGTCGTCCTGCGTCACCGCCTCACCCTTGACGTCAGTGACGGCGAACGCCGGCAGTCGACTGCCCACAGCTGTCATGCTCAACGTGTCCACCTGCTGTTTCATACGCATGAGCATGCCATTTTTCTCCTGCTCTTTCAACATCAGGTCGATGAGCGATTTCGCCTTGGTTACGTCGGGTTTATCGCCGAGCACAAAATAACGACGTACGAGGAAAGCGCTCACCGGAGAATCAGCATGATTGCGGATAAACGTCTCTGCCATCCGTACCGCCTCAGGGGGCGACGCATTGGCTATCTGCAAGCGGAAATCGGTCATCAGCTCATTATCGTCAGTACCCTTCACCTCCATCTCCTTCATATGCGACGCATCGCCCTTGATGGTCACAGTCTTCCCCGGCTCGGCGAAGATGGGCTGTTCAGAAAAGTTTGGGAAGACGAGCATCAGCACCGCCGCCCTGCTACACGGCACCTCATAGGCAAAACGACCGCCGTTCACCTTGATGGTGTCGATGCCATCCGTTATGCCATCCTCGCTATACACATAGAACTCTCCTTGGTTCATGTTGGCGAACCGTCCTTCCAACTTGAAGAAGCCACTGCGGCCACCACAGGCAGCAAACAGTATGGAAAGAGATAGGAGAAAGAAAAACGGGAAAATCTTGCTCCTCAGAAAGAAAAAAGAAACAGGTCTGTCGTTCATAAGCAAGATTGTTGATAGTGTGCCGCGAGCGGGACTCGAACCCGCACAGCCATTCCTGGCCAAGGGATTTTAAGTCCCTCGTGTCTACCATTCCACCATCGCGGCAATGTGATGTAAAGCATGATATGCCGTAGCATTTCAGCTTACGAAACGCAAAGGTAATCCTATTTGTCGAATTGACAAAGAAAATTCACAATTTTTTCATCAATTCACTGCCAAGGTACCCAAGGGGCCAGTGCAGGAGGCGTGGTAACGCGTCATCTTTTTGCCACCGTCGCCATTGACGATGTTACCACCGCTGTTCATATTATACTCTCTCTTGCATGTAGCACACACGGCCAGTCCGGCACTTGTCATCGTGAGGGGATAAGAGTGAACGGGCAAAGCCTGGGGGTCGAAACAGTTTGGGCACTCCCCGTCGTAGGCATAGAAGACAGCCGGAATGTCGAGGTTACCGAAGCCCACAATCAGGGAATTATTATAGCCCAATATCACCGTGCGCCGTTGGTCGATGGCATTCTCCACGGAAGGTTCCGACTGTCCGTAGTTGTTTTCAAAGATATAAGCCCTGGCGCTTGACACCATATAGGGTTTCACCTTGCAGAACGTGCCCGGTGCGTTGACGTTCATGGCCGACGACAGCACGATATTCTGATGCACGGCGTTGTCGAAAATGAAATAGGCCGTTCGCACGGTATATTCGTTTTGCACATCGCCACACGACGAGAACATCAAGGCCCATAAGAGAGAGGCCGCGGCAGCAAACAGGCGAACGGTTCTTTTCATTGCAGTAATGCTTTTTCAGCCTCACGCACCCTGTCGAAATGCAGGTCTGCCATGGCCTGGTCCATCAACTGTGCCACCTCGGCATTGCAGAGCCTTCCGATGCTCCCTTCATGCGTATGGTGAATGTCACGGTTAGGCTTAAACGTACCATGTTCTATCTCCATGCCCACCTGTTTGTAGGCATCGCGGAAGGGAACACCCTCCACCACACGACGGTTCACCTCTTCGACGGAGAAGATAGGGTCGTAAAGCGGATTATCGATGATACGCTCGTTCACCTCCATGCGGCGGATGATATAGGCAGCCATGCTCAAGCAGTCTTTCAACTCATCGAAAGCCGGCAAGAACGCCTCCTTGATAATCTGCAGGTCGCGGAAATAGCCGCTGGGCAGGTTGTTCATGATGAGTGTCACCTCCATGGGCAGCGCTTGCAACTTATTACACTTACCACGTATCAGCTCGAACACGTCGGGGTTCTTCTTGTGGGGCATGATGCTGCTGCCTGTGGTACATTCCTTCGGCAGACGGACGAACGAGAAATTCTGGCTGTTAAACAGACAGGCATCGAAAGCCATCTTCGCCAGCGTGCCCGCAATGGATGCCATGGCATAGGCCACATTACGCTCCATCTTGCCACGTCCCATCTGCGCATACACCACATTATAGTCCATCGAGTCGAAGCCCAACAGACGAGTAGTCATCGAACGGTCGAGGGGGAACGAACTGCCGTAGCCCGCCGCGCTGCCCAAGGGATTGCGGTTGGTGAGTCGCCATGCTGCCTGCAAGCCATACATATCATCAAGCAGACTCTCTGCATAGGCACCGAACCACAGTCCGAAAGAGCTGGGCATGGCCACTTGCAGGTGCGTATAGCCCGGCATGAGCACATGGGCATAACGCTCACTCTGGGTTTGCAGTTCATCGAAGAGCGTCCGCACATCATCGGCTATCTCCATCAGCTGGCGGCGCGTGAAGAGTTTCAGGTCAAGCAACACCTGATCGTTACGCGATCGACCACTGTGAATTTTCTTGCCCAGGTCGCCCAGGTCGCGCGTGAGCATCAGCTCCACCTGTGAGTGGACATCCTCGATACCCTCCTCGATGACGAACTCACCCCGTTCACACTGCGCATAGATACGTTTTAGCGCATCGAGCAACGGTGCCAGCTCTTCACTCTTGAGCAGTCCGATGCTTTCGAGCATGGTGATGTGGGCCATGCTGCCCAACACATCGTATGGTGCCAAGTAAAGGTCCATCTCACGGTCGCGCCCTACGGTGAACCGTTCTATCTCAGCATTGATGGCATAGTCTTTTTCCCAGAGTTTCATGATGATATTTATTTAAGTGGGAGTAAAATTGGGAGTTAAAATGGAAGTTAATTCGCTTCGCTCATGGAAGTTAAAATGGACATTACTCCGACTTTTACCCTTTTACTTTTTTACCTTTAATTTTACTCATATTTTATTCCCGCGATGATGTCGGCCATTTTTTCAAGGGCCTCTTTCAGCGGGCCCGACACCATGCCTTTCATCAGGGGATTGAGTTCGGTCTTGATGGTTAGGCGCATCTTACATGTCTCTTCTGTAACAGGAAGCAGTTGTATCCAGAAGAAGAAGGGGATAGGCGACTCTGCCGTCTCAAACTTGATGCATTTCGACTCCTCACGTTCGATGATGCGCAGGGTGACACGTCCGATGGGTGATACCTCCACGGAGAGCGAATCACGGTCGAAGGTGAAATCCTGTATCTTATCGTCGGGCATACGTTCCTTCACCCTTTCCATGTTGGTTAGGTCACTCAACGTGTCATATACCAGTTGTTGCGGGTAGGGTATCTCCCTAACTTTGCTTTCAAATTTACAGTCCATATAATTATGATTTATTAGGAGTTTAGGAGTTTGGACAATAGTCTTAGGAGTGGAAGAATGACTCCTCACCCCTTACTCCTTCCCTCGGGAGAGCTGGGGTGGGTATTTGTTGTTTATCACTGTCTCCACCTTGCGGGGTCTTTGCGCCACTCGTCGAGCAGTGCCACATCGGCATCAGCGATATATCCAGTAGCCAGCGCCTGAGCCACCACATGCTCATAGTCGGTGAGCGTGACGAGTTGCACGCCAGCCTCTTTAAACGCCTCCTCGGCCACGGGGAAGCCGTATGTGTAAGAGGCTACCATGCCCACCACTTCGCAACCGTGACGACGCAGGGCTTCCACGGCCTTCAGGCTGCTGCCACCCGTCGAGATGAGGTCTTCCACCACCACCACCTTGGCTCCTTGGGGCAGTTCACCCTCAATCAGGTTTTCCAGTCCGTGGTCTTTGGGTTTACTACGCACGTAGGCAAAGGGCAGGTTCAAAGCATCGGCCACCAAGGCACCCTGTGCGATGGCACCTGTTGCCACACCTGCTACCGCCTCGGCTTCGGGGAAACAGGCCATCACGGCATGAGTGAGTTGCAGTTTCACGTAGTTTCGAAGGGCTGGGAAGGAGAGCGTCTTGCGGTTATCGCAATAGAAAGGCGATTTCCACCCTGAAGCCCAAGTGAACGGGTCGTTGGGTTGCAACTTGATGGCTTTCACATCCAGCAGTTTGCCGGCAAATACTTTTTTCTGGTCGTTCATTGTTATGGAGTTTTTTGAATTTCTGGAGGGTTATAGGTTTTTACCTTGGCTATCTTAAGTCTTCCTTGGATGCCCTAAGATTTCACGCGCAAAAGTACAACAAATAATTGAGATATAAATAGGATGGTGGTAAAAAGTCGTTTAGTGCTTGGCAAATCCCAGGGAAAGGACACTGAAATGGGCGGCTCCTCCCCGGCGCAGTTCATTGGCACACGACAGGATGGTGGCTCCTGAGGTCACGATATCGTCGATAAGGAGGATATGCTTACCTTGCACATCAGCCTTCTTGCGCAGTTCGAACACCCCCTCCACATTCTCATGCCGTCCTTGCAGACTCTGCTGTGTCTGGCTGCCTTCAAAACGGGTGCGCCGCACCACTTTCAAACCGATGGGCAACTTCGTCACATGAGCCACACCACGCGCTATCTCCATACTCTGGTTATACCCACGCTGTCGCTCACGCCGCTTGGCCAGAGGGATGGGAACGATGAGGTCAATGCCCTCGAAGAAGCCATGACGCGAAAACTCCTGTGCGGCCAACCGGCCCATCTCCCACCCTATCTCCGGATGATGGTGGTATTTCATGTCATAGATGATGCGGCTCACCTCGGAACCAGCTTCATAGTAAAAAAGGGCAGCTGCCCGTTCGATGGGGATACGTGCCCAGAAGAGTTTGGCCATCTCGTTCTCATAAGCATCGGCGGCATAATTCGTGCGCGGCAGGTGCAGGTTACAACGGGCACAGATGACCTCCTCGCCGATGGCCAAACGCTCACCACACACCGGACAGGCGCGTGGCGCTATCAACATGATGAGCCTATGCCAGAAACTCGTCGTCTGTGCCATCCTCGTCAATCGTTATGTCATCGGCCTTCATGCACTGGCGTATCAAGTCATAGGAAAAACCGCGACCAAGGGCGAAACGCACTAGTTTGGCACGTGCCTCGTAATCGTCGGCGGCTCGCAGGGAACGTCGTTTGGAAGCGAGCAGGGGGCGCAACACACGCAGGTATTCCTCGTCATCGACAGCATCGAGAACGGGGCGCGACACCTCACTGGGTATGCGCTTGAGGAAAAGTGCCTGTTCCACCTTGCGCCGTCCCCATTTATTGTATCGTATCTTGTCCTTGACGAAAGCACGGCAATAACGCTCGTCATCGACATACCCCTCCTCCACAAGATGGGCGATGATACGCGCACGGGCATCCTCGGGTAACTGCCACCGGCGCAGTTTCTCGTCCATGTCGTGTGAACATTGCTCCGAAGAGGCGCAAAGAGCCTCCAGGCGCAACCGGGCCTCGTTTTCTGTCATCTCTCTCATGGTCGTAGGGCTTGCATGAAACGGCAACGGCCAAAAGCATCGTTGCGCGTTGCTATCTGTGTGAAATGATGCTGTTCGAGCTTCGTCGTCAGCTGACTGGCAAAACGTGGGTTGATTTCAAAAAAGAGTCGCCCGCCATGACACAACGCCTCGGTGGCATAGTCGGCGATGGCTCTATAGAACAGCAGGGGGTCGTCCTCGCTCACGAACAGGGCTTCTTCAGGTTCATAACGCAGCACATTGGGATGCATGGCCGTCCGTTCACTTTCACCCACATAAGGGGGATTCGACACGATGACATCCCACCGTTCGCTGTCAAGAGGAGGTTTCAACGCGTCCTGACGGTGGAAGCGCACGTTAGCACCCAATCGCCGCGCATTATCCTCAGCCAAGGCAAGGGCCGTTTCCGACACGTCCCACGCCTCCACCTCTGCCGCCATTTCCTTGGCCAAGGTGATGGCGATACAGCCGCTTCCCGTACCGATGTCGAGCGCACGGCAAGGAACGGCGTCGCCGCATGAAGACAACACCCAATCGCACAACTCTTCCGTCTCGGGCCGGGGGATAAGCGCCCCTCGCTCCACCTTGAAAGACCTGCCGTAGAACACCGCTTCGCCCAGCACATACTGCACCGGTTCGGCCTTTTCCAGCCGAGCCATCATTTTTTCCAGTTTATGATGGTCATCTGCAGATAATTGTGTAATTTTGCCGCTGAGGATGTCGGCCGTAGTCATACCGAAAGCCGACTCCAGCACCCATCGCACGATGGCTCGCGCCTCGCCCTCGTCATAGAGGGGGGTAAGCCTCAGCCACAATTCTCGGTATTCCATACGCTGACGGGATAGGATGATTCATTTTGAAATGGATTACAAAAATACGGAAAAAAACAATATGAACAAAAAAACGACCGACGAAATCTTCATGCATCGCTGTCTGCAACTGGCTGTCTGCGGTCACCGCGGCGCCCCTCCCAATCCCATGGTGGGTGCGGTCATCGCACACGACGGGCGCATCATCGGCGAGGGCTATCATATCCGCTGTGGCGAGGGCCATGCTGAGGTGAATGCTTTTGCTTCGGTACGGAAGGAGGACGAACCGCTGTTGCATAAGGCCACCATCTACGTCAGTCTGGAGCCATGCGCCCATCATGGCAAGACACCACCCTGCGCCGACCTCATCGTGAGCAAGGGAGTTCGCCGAGTAGTGGTGGGCTGTGTTGACCCCTTCGCCAAGGTACAGGGACGCGGCATCGAAAAGCTGCGAAACGCGGGCATCGAGGTGACGGTGGGTGTCTTGGAAGAGGAGTGCCAGTGGCTGAACCGTCGGTTCTTCACCTATCATGAGAAGCACCGACCATATATCTTGCTGAAATGGGCACAGACAGCCGACGGGTTCATCGACGACCATGGTCAGGCGGCGGCTATTTCCACGCCCTTTACGCGGATGCTCGTCCATCAGTTGCGCTCGGAATACCAGGCCATCCTCGTGGGACGCGTCACCGACGAACGTGAGCACCCCCGCCTCGACACCCGCCTGTGGGGCGGTCCTTCGCCGCGACGCCATGTGCTCGGTGGCGGCATGTCCATACCTTCGTTACTCAAGGATATGTATGCCGAGGGCATACAGTCGCTCATGGTGGAGGGAGGACGGCGCACCCTGCAAAGCTTCCTCGATGCCGGTCTGTGGGATGAGTTGCGCGTAGAGACTTCACCACTCACTGTGGGCGACGGCACACAGGCACCCGAGCTGCCAGCTACAGTCATGCCCATAGCCCACAAAACCATTGATGGCAATAAAATCTGCTATTACAAAAAGCTATAGAAGCTATGATAGCGGCTATCGTTTTATAGCTATAGTATCTATAGCGACTATAGTATTTATAGCTTCTATAGCAGCTAGCAGTTATAGCCTTAAAAAATCATTTCTTCCTGCCGAAGTCGGCGGGAATCTCGCCCCACTTCGATGTTTCCCATTTCATGATGGGTACTTGTATGGGGTGTGTGCGGAGCCAGTTCTCTGCGCGGGCGATGATGTTGTAAAGCTGCGCGGTGCGTTCGGAACGTTCAAGTGTGGTCTTGCATTTTTTCTTGTTCACCCACAGGATGGCATTGTAACTGTCGCTATAGATGACCTTGTCGCGTATGCCGCGCTGCTCCATCAGTGCCAATGCATGAACGATGGCGAGAAACTCACCGATATTGTTCGTGCCGAACATCGGTCCGAAATAAAAAACGCGCTCCCCCGTCTGCAAATCCACCCCCTGATATTCCATCATCCCCGGATTACCCGAGCAGCCAGCATCAACAGCCCAAGCTGCCGCTTTCACCTCGGGATGTAAAGGCAGTACTGTGTCATGCCGGTAATCCGGCGGATTCACCAATTTCATCGCTTACTTTTTATAATCTGACAGGTTGCCCCCTCCTTGGGAGGGGGGAGAGGGGGAGGCTTTTCCCTTACATCCTCTCCGGCACTTCGATGCCCAACAGGCGCATGCCGTTCTTGATGGTCTTGGCCACATTGGCGGCAAGCACCAGACGGACGGTCTTCTGTTCCAGGGTGTCGGCACCGAGGATGCTATAGTCGTGGTAGAACTGGTTGAACTCCTTGGTCAGTTCATAGCAGTAGTTAGCCACGCCACTCGGACTGTAGTCCTTGCCTGCCTGTGCCACGGCGGCACCATATTCGGAGAGTTTCTGGATGAGTTGCATCTCCTTCTCGTTGACAGGCATGTCATCAGCCAATGCTTCAGGCAGTGTCAGCCCTTCCGCCTCCGCCTTGCGCAGGATGCTACGGATTCGTGTGTGCGTATATTGAATGAACGGGCCCGTGTTGCCGTTGAAATCAATGCTCTCCTCGGGGTTGAATAGCATGTTTTTCCTTGCATCCACCTTAAGGATGAAATATTTCAGGGCACCCATACCCACGATACGGGCAATCTCGTTCTTCTCCTCCTCGCTGATGCCCGCCAGTTTGTTCACCTTGTCATCGCTCAGTGTCTTGGCGTCGGCAATCATCGTGGCCACCAGGTCGTCGGCATCGACCACCGTACCCTCGCGGCTCTTCATCTTGCCGTTGGGCAGTTCCACCATGCCATAGGAGAAATGCACCAGGTCCTTACCCCATTTGTAACCCAACTTGTCGAGCAACAATGAGAGCACCTGGAAATGGTAGTTCTGCTCGTTACCCACCACATAAATCATCTTGTCGATGGGATAGTCGCGGAAACGCATGTCGGCGGTGCCGATGTCCTGCGTCATATATACCGATGTGCCGTCGGAGCGTAACAGCAGCTTATGGTCGAGTCCGTCGGCGGTGAGGTCAGCCCACACGCTGTTATCCTCCTTGCGGTAGAACAGTCCCTTGGCCAAACCTTCCTCCACCTTCTTCTTACCTTCGAGGTAGGTTTCCGACTCATAGTAAATCTTGTCGAAAGACACGCCCAGGGCATGGTATGTCTCGTCGAAGCCGGCATACACCCAGTCGTTCATCTTCTTCCACAGCGCACGCACCTCGGGGTCGCCCTGTTCCCACTTCACCAACATGGCATGAGCCTCCTTGATGAGCGGGGCCTCGTCCTTGGCTTTTTTCTCCGCTGCCTCGGCATCCATGCCCTCGGCCAGGTATTGAGCCATGAGCGCCTTCACCTCCTCACGGTAGTGCTTGTCGAAAGCCACGTAATAGTCGCCGATGAGGTGGTCGCCTTTCTTGCCGCTGCTCTCCGGTGTCTCGCCATTGCCCCACTTGAGCCAGGCCAGCATCGACTTGCAGATATGTATGCCACGGTCGTTCACGATGTTCGTCTTCACCACCTTGTTGCCATTGGCCGCCATGATCTGTGCCAGTGACCAGCCGAGCAGGTTGTTGCGCACATGACCCAGATGGAGGGGTTTGTTGGTGTTGGGCGACGAATATTCTATCATCACCAGCGGCGATTCGTCGTTAGCCTGTCGCTCCCCATAGTGAGCATCGGCATGGATATCGTTGAGCAGTCCCACCCATGCGGCGTTGGCCACCACAAGGTTGAGGAAGCCTTTCACCACATTGTAGGAAGCCACGGCTGGACAATGCTCCACCAGATACTTTCCTATCTCTTCGGCCACGTCCTCCGGTTTCTTACGGGCCATCTTCACAAAGGGAAAGACCACCAGGGTGAGGTGTCCTTCAAACTCGCTGCGTGTCTTCTGCAACTGCACCATCTTCTCGGGCACCTGTTGCCCATACAACTGTTCCACGGCCTCGAACACCGCCTTGCTTATTGTGGTTTCTATCTTCATAATAACTGGTTTTCTGCTTGTTTGCTACTTTGTGGCTGCAAAAGTACTGCAAAATGAAGACAAAACAAAAAGAACAGTTCTTTTTTGTAAGCAGAAACAGTTATTTTTTCTTCAGCATTTCTTTCAGACTGCCGTTGGCATCTGCCTCCAACAAAGATTCCATTTGGTCGTTCTTGCCCGTTTTTTCACGGTTGGCAACATAATAGGCCAACAACCTCCTGATTACAGAAAGGTAGGCCTCCTCATCGAGCGTCTTGACTTTGTTCTCAAGACAATACTCTATGGAAGCGGCAAGAAAGGCGGTAACATAGTAAGTTATGTCTGTTTGGGTCTTCATCAACCCCGCCAACCTCTCATCTATTACGATAGAGACATCGGCGGAAGTGGTGCTCCATGCCAATAGATAGGAGCTGATGTTCTTGTGCTGGGAGTCATCAACAGTTGTATTGAGAAGGTATTTTGCACAGGCAAGAGCCTCGGGATTATGCTCGTGGCAACCCTCTACTGTCTCCAAATCTTTGAGGTTGAAACGGTCTTTCGCCTTTTCACGAAGTTGGGCCAGACGACGATCCAGTTTTTCAACATTCTGACGGTCACCCTTGTCGGTATAGTATAGTTTCAGGTATTCCAACTCGCTGAGATAATCCTCAGACAACTCTCCATTCTGTTCTTTTATGATGGACAAAGCCCTCAATTGATATTTGATGGCATCATCGAACAATCCAAGATCATGGCAGTATTCGGCACAATGAATGAGGATGGCAGCCAAGTCGCCATCGTTCCTCAACAAGTCTTCATACACCTTCAGCGCTTTCTTGCCATTGTCGAGGGCTTGCTCTACCTTTCCGGCTTTTGCCTGATACAAAGACAGGTTATCGAGGAAGATGGCATAATATTCATTGTCAGTTCCCATGTTATCACCCCATAGTGTAACCGTTTTTTGGGCCACGGCAATGGTCTCTTCGATTGTCCCCAGTCGATAGAGTATTCTTGACTGCATACCTAAACAGCGGATATAATCCTCATCTTTTTCTCCATTCATCCGTAGTAGAATCTCTGCTTGGGTGGCATTCAGCCTCCATGCAGCGGCATAATCATTATTGAGAAACCGCTCGGTCGCTGCAGAGTCGAGGAAATGACAATACTCTGTGTTGAGCATATCGTTGGTAATGGCAAGTGGCTGGTCCTGTGCCAAAGCAACATGAACAGTGAGCCAGCAGCCGAGAATGAACAATAGTCTTTTCATATCTTTTTGCATAAGGGTTGATTGGTACTTAACTTTTATTTCTTCTGCAAGCAAGAGGCGAAGAGTTGTATCACGCCATACGCCGTTCCGAGGGCATGGTTGAAGAATAGTTTGCCTTTTTCTCAGGAATCACCCCAAAAAGAACCCATAAAACAATAGTTGCCAAATGGGTCTTGGATAATATAGACAAAAGGATGATCAGCATAGAAATATGCTTCAGTCGGATTAATAGCTTCACCCAAAGTGGCAAATGAACTTGAAGTAATGGCACCTGCTCTTGTTCCATCTTCATCAAGAATAACTTTGGTCTTTTGAATTATCTCTTTAATCTTCATCGGTTTGAATTGAATATTGTTCAATTCGGCATGATTACTGAACACTTTTCCGATTCCCAAGAATGTAAGATATTTGTTTGCCGTGAACGTATAGTCAACCTCAAATTTGGGGATTTTGACATAGGTATAATTATAAGACTTCAATTGACTCTTGGCGGAACTGAGTTTCTCCTCATCAAGGGATTGAAGCATTGATGTAAGGCCATCAATTGTATCTGGTAGGATTATATAGAGTCTGTATCCACCTACATAGGGTATACAAAGCATGGAGAAGTCGTCTAGTTTCGCATATGAGAAAACTTCCTCTGCATCCGTCATATTCATCATGTTTACTGATGAGCTTATTCCACCCTTAAAAGGTTCCTTTTGGGTAGACTCTTCATCAAACCTCTGCACCCATCTGCCATTAAAATAATTAGCAACGAACAAGTTTGCCGCCTCATCGTCGTTCTGTTTGACAGGAAAACTGCTGAGTAATCCCTCTGTCTGGTCTGCACACCATTTGTCAATTTCTTGCTGTTGGGCGCTATCGACATCTCCTTTAAAAATTCCGGCAAAATAGTCGTGTTCCAAAACCTTCTGAAAGGAAGGATTTATTTTTATATGTTTTCCCACCTGAAATAGCGTGGCTGTCCGCATATATGATGAGGGCTTTGCTTGGCCTATCATAAATCTTCGACAAAGTTTATTGATGCTATCGATGTTGGTCGTGTCAACGTTCAGAGCATTGCAGATTTCTTGTCGGGTCAGGCCTGATGCGCCATTATTGATGATGTTCAAAGAATAGAACATTCCTATTGTTGAGACAAAGATATTCTTTTCTCCCTCATCCTCTGCAATCTCCTTAAAAAACTTGATAGAGAAGTCATTGCCATTGCTTACTAAAATCCGTTCCTCATCTATTAATCCATAGTGTTCTTGCGTCTCTGCAGCTAATTCCACTACTGATTCCACTACTGATTCTACTACTGACTTTTGCTGAGATACCTTGCAACCTGTCAAAACGGATAGAAGATAGAATGGATAGAAGAAAAAGGCCATGTTCTTTTTCATAGTTTCGTTAGTTTTAAATACGGCACAAGTGGTCGAACCATTTTAAGTCATCACATTTTCGAATGCAAAAATAAAGAATAATATTGATTATCCCCAAAAAAGGTTGAACATCCTTTTCTTCCCATCTCTTTTTTTCAAGGAACGATAATCTTCTTGCTGTTATTGCCTGTTTTTACGATATAGGTGCCGGATGGGAGGGAAAGACCCTCCTGGAATCCTTCATAACGTTTGATGCCTTGCAGGTCGTAAACGATAATCTGCGGGTCTGCTGAAGGCATCTCGTTAAGGGAGGTGGGGGATGGTTCTGTTGTTGCAGGCGCATTTTCTGGTTTGACGGATGATGGGGGCTCCTCTGACATGAAACGGATAGGTATATAGTATTTACAACGAGCCGCTTCACCATTGTATTTTCCGGGTATCCATTTAGGCATGGAGGCGACCACTCGTAATGCTTCAGCATCAAAGGCTGGGTCCAGACTTCTCACCACCTTGGCCTCGGTGATACTACCGTCTTTCTCCACCACAAAACTGACGACTACCCTGCCCTGAATACAATCCTCTTCATGGCCAAGCGGCCAATGAATGTTTTCTTTCAGGTAATCAAGCAAGGCATACATACCACCAGGAAACGAAGGCTGCTGTTCATAGTCACAGAAAATAATACATTTCTGGGTATCCTTGTTTTTGATACTGTCGTTTTCTTGTGCTGCCGCAAAATTCCAACTCAGGGCGAACAGACAACTGATCATCATTATTTTTTTCATGTCTTTTTTATTGATAAGGGTTGATAATGTTTTCTTCTTTCAACGTTCGTTTTTCTTTTGCAAAGATAATCCGACAATTACTGTTTTGCAATACCCACTCGGATATTGACACAAACGATTTACATAACCGTCTGTAATTCAGCCTGTTGAAAAAAGCGAACATCCATTCTTGACACAGAATAGAAGTCGGGCTTGATTGTCTTTTCGTTATTTTTCTAATAATAATTTTTTGAAAATTAATACTCCTACGTATTTGGAAATATCAAAAAACACTGTATCTTTGCTCCTATGTTATAACAGAAGAATAATCATGGCAAATATCGGAACTCGCCACGCCAGATAAGTGGTGATGCCTTATCTATTATCCAAACTTCTAAACGACCTAAACATGAAAAGAATCATTAACGTCATACTTGTCTTATGTGCCGTCGTCGTTCAGGCACAGGCACAAGAGCGCGATCCGCGCATCGACTCCACCCTACGACTCATTGAACGTGTGAACACCATTTGGCAGAGTACCCATTCGCCTGAGGTGCGTGCCTTCTGGGACGAGGCAGCCTACCACACGGGGAACGTGGAGGCATATCTTCTCTTGAGCAAGGAACCCGGTTACGAAGAGAAAGCACAGAAGATGCTCAATTTCTCGCGTATCTGGGCAGAGCACAATCGTTTCCAAGGTGCCACCGAACCCGACACCGCCAAGTGGGAATACAAGACGTATGGCGAAGACCAACAACATGTGCTCTTCGCCGATTGGCAGACCTGTTTCCAAGTCTATCTCGACCTGTACCGTATCGATGAGGATTCGGCCAGGGAAGCCCGGGCCAAGATGTACCAACATGCTGCAGAACACGGCATACATGTCGACCTGCCCGAGCCGAAGCATTACTGGTTTGCCAACCGTGCGTGGGAGGTGATGGGCTATATGGTGAGCCATCCCGCACACGACTACTGGTGGTGGGCCGACGCACTGTATATGGCCATGCCGGTGATGACAAAAATGCATAAACTGAGCTACCGCGACATCTATCTTGACAAGCTCTATGAGAACCTGCTCTATACCGACAGTATCATGTACGACGAAGAGACGGGACTCTATTTCCGCGACGGCAAATATGTCTATCCCAAGCACAAGACGGCCTCGGGGAAGAAAGATTTCTGGGCACGTGGCGACGGATGGGTACTTGCCGGACTGGCCAAGGTGCTGCAAGACGTGCCTAAGGGTTGGGAGCACTACGATTTCTTCAAGGAGAAGTTCCAGCGAATGGCTAAGGCGGTGGCGGAGCTGCAACAGCCCGAGGGCTACTGGACACGCTCGATGATGGACCCTGACCAGGCTCCCGGTCCAGAGACCAGCGGCACGGCATTCTTCACCTACGGCATCCTCTGGGGCATCAACCATTGGCTGCTCGACAAAGAGGAGTTTGAACCTGTGGTGGAACGGGCATGGCGATATCTCAGCGAGACGGCCGTGCAAGCCGATGGCACCGTGGGCTACGTGCAACCCATCGGTGAACGGGCCTTCCCCGGACAACAGGTGGACGGTCATTCCACAGCCAACTTCGGAACAGGTGCCTTCCTGCTTGCCGCCAGTGAATATGTGAGATTCCTCAAAGGAGCCTGGAAAAAGCCTGAGAGAAGAAGGAGGAGATGAGAAATGTCTAAAATCCATATACTGAATAGCGAGTTCGGCGAGCGGCAGCCCCTGCAGTTCTCACCGGGCATCAAGGCGGGATTCCCCTCGCCCGCTGACGACTACCGACACGACACGCTCGACTTCAACCGCGACTTCATACGTCATCCCGAAGCGACGTTCTACGGACGCGTGGACGGCGACTCGATGATTGAGGCGGGCATCAGCGACGGTGACATCGCCGTCATCGACCGTTCCCTCGAACCGCATCACGGCGACATCGTGGTGGCCTTCGTCAACGAGGAGTTCACCATCAAACAGCTTGACCTCAGCCATAAGGAAGAGGGATATGTCCTGCTCCGCCCCGCCAACCGACGTTACCAACCGATACATATCGATGCCGGCGACGACTTCGAGGTGTGGGGTGTGGTGGTGTGGACCATCAAAAACTGGCGTAAGCCATAAAGCCATGTACGGCATCGTAGACTGCGACAACTGTTATGTATCCTGCGAGCGGGTGTTCCGACCCGACCTCAACGGTAAGCCCGTGGTGGTGCTCAGCAACAACGACGGGTGCGTGGTGGCGCGTTCCAACGAAGCCAAACAGATAGGTGTGAAAGAAGGAACGCCCTACTACCAGTTGGCGCAGCTCTTCCCCAACCAGAAGTTTGCCGTGTTCTCATCGAACTATGAGCTGTATGGAGAACTGACGGGGCGCGTGGTGGACATCATCCGGAAGGAGGTACCCGCCTATTTCCGCTATTCCATCGATGAGTGCTTCATCTACCTCGACGGCATGGAACACCTCGACCTGAAGGCATGGGGCGAACAGCTGTACCACACCATACGCCGCTCGGTGGGCGTGCCCGTGAGCATCGGACTGGCACCTACAAAGACACTGGCGAAGATGGCGAGCTACTTCGCCAAGCACTACCCCGGCTACCGCCACTGCTGTCTCATCGACACGCCGGAGAAACGCAACAAGGCACTGCGCCTTTATCCCGTCGGCAAGGTATGGGGCATCGGTCGCCGCTATGCGGCACGTCTGGAAGCCATGGGCATCAAGACGGCCTACGACTTCGCCCATCACCATGGCGACTGGGTGCGGGCCACATTCAATAACATCGTCATCTACCGCACCTGGGCGGAACTTAATGGCGAGGACTGTGTGCCCAACGAACAACTGACGAAGAAAAAGAGCATCTGCACGAGCAGGAGCATCAATGGCATGGTCGATGACATTGAGACGCTGCGCACCCATGTGGCAAACTATGCCGCGCGATGTGCCGAGAAACTACGCCGACAGGAAACGGCAGCATCCATCGTGAGCGTGTTCATCCACACCAACCCGTTCCGCGAAGACCTGCCACAGTATTACAATTTCCATGAGACGCGGCTGTTGACACCTTCGAATGCCACCAGCGTCATCGTCGAGGCGGCACACCAAGCCCTACAACAGATATACCGGCCGCATTACCGCTACAAAAAGGCAGGGGTCATCGTCATGGATATCGGCAGCAATGTGCAGACGAATTTCCTCGACTTCGATGCCGACCGTTTCCAGAAACTCAAACAACTGGATACCGTCGTCGACCGCATCAATAAGATACATGGCACGGAGACCATCGTGCTCGGTGCACAACAATACACCCGTCAAGGTGGCAAGGGCAAGGCCGAGGTGTTTGCCAACGCCATCAAGCACGACTTTCGAAGCCCCAACCCCACCACCCGGTGGAGTGATATTATTCGGTTGAAATGAATGAAAGGTAAAAGGGTAAAAAAGTAAAAAGGGAAATAAAAAAGGAAGTAATAGAAGGAAGTAATAGAAGGAAGTAAAAGGGGAAGTAAAGCACTTCGTGCAGGACATTAGCCTGAGAATGAGTATTGTCCATTTTAACTCCCATGAGCGAAGCGAATTAACTTCAATTTTAACTCCCAATTTAACTCCCAATCACCAGAGTAATGTCCATTTTAACTTCCATGAGCGAAGCGAATTAACTCCCACTTTAACTCCCTATTATATAAATTTATAAACAACACCATCATGAAAAAAACAATTATCATTGCCGTGACATTGGTCATTGCCTGCATTACTTTCCAGGCATGCGGAAAGAAAGTATCTGTTGATAAACTGAAGGCCCAAATCAAGGAAGCCATGCTCGAAGAGGCGCGTGATGAGGGCAGCACTCTCGTCATCACAGAGATGACCCTCAACGAAGATGGCAAAGGCAACTACAAAGGCGTTGCCCGTGGCACGAAAAACGACAGTGTGAAAGTAACCTATAACGTTTCTGCTGATGATCAAGGCGACGAATTCGACGTCGACTGGGACTTAGCGGGAGACGATTAACCGGTAGTTGTTGTTCGTTCCGATTCCCTCGGCAACGCACCGAGGTAACGTTCCTCCTAACTACAAGTATTTGAAAGATGAACGATAGACGGGAATGTGCAATACATCCCCGCCCGTCGTTCATTCTTTTATGAAAAAAGCAAACTTCATGCATTCTTAGTACCATTCTCCTTCTCAACGACGTATTATTTCGACTCTTACTCGTCTTCGAGGTATAGGGTCTCTATCTATCAATTCATTAACAAATTCTCTTACTATCCTAACTTCTTCGGGAGGTAATATATAAAACTCATGATATTGCCCAGTAAACTCAATCCACATGATAGGCTCACCCTCTTCGTTCTTCTTTATATATATCGTTGCGTATACTATCTTGTCTTCAGTTTCAACAAAGAAAAATGAACCATCGTATGTATTCTCCACATAAAGCATTGTTTTCTTTGAATTATAAGTTACAGGACATATTTTGAAAACGCCTATCTTATATCTTACTTTTTTAGATAATAGTGGTTGGGATTTCTCACCGATGAACCATATCTGTAATACATTTATGTGATCACCACGTCCATATAACGGATTGTTAACGATATGGGGGTGATATTTTTTGTTGTAGAAATAGTTAATCTGCGGACATGGAGTCTTGATTACTTGTATTTTGTAGTTTAACTCCTGAGCATATCTCAGAAGTTGCGGTCGCTTCCATTCTTCGTAGTAATCAAAAAGAGTCTCAGACTCTTCATCAATAAAGATACTAGTCATAACTATTTGTTTTTTAATTGTTAAACAATTCACATCCAATCTGGACCACCGTGGCTAACCGCTCGGTTGGCGTGTCATAACAGACAACTCTACAGATGCTATATTATTCTAATGAGGATAATTATTTATATAGTCATTAATATGTGACATATACCTTACAAGATAAAATACATAGGAGGAAATAGCTTTATCAAACACACTCTCTCAACTATTATTGTGCAAATATAACACAATAACGCCCTTGTTCCAAATAATTATGAATTACAAGCCTTGCAGGACCTATGTAAATACTACCAATTCCCTGGGTAATGCTATTTTCTTTGCTTCGCCTCTCGCTCCGCGAACAAAATAGTAGCGAGCAAGGCGCTCATCAAACTGACTGATGAAAGCCTCACGGATTCTAGAGCATTTCTCATTGATGGAATTACTGAGAGGATCTGTAACGTCTTCTATACTTCTTTTGGCTGCAAACCTATTAAAGAACGGCCCTTTTACTTTCCTGTAAATATCCATCAGTTCCTCACGGTAATCCGGCAGGTAACTGAACATGATACCCTCTGGATGTTTTAAGAACAACAAGAACACGGCTTTAGGTAATGGTGTCATTGTTATCTCTATGTTGTTGAAATCAGGCAAGAAGATACGATAATCACTGGTTATGTGAAGCCGGCTTAACTCCACTTTCTCATCCATGATTAGAGTCTTCAGGACATAGGCGCCAATACCCTTTTGTTTGAGTTTCTCAATCCTTTCCTTAATCTCTTCCAAGAGTTGTGTTGATTCTCTGTCAAACGTCTCATCTGCAGATAAAGGGGCGTCTTCTTTCGCAATGCTAAAACGAATGGTGTCATCATCCCTTTCGCAAAACATTATGTTGTGACTATTCTTTTCTATCTCGTTTAAGATATCAAGAAGAACACCTTTCAATCTAACATCTTCATCAAATGAAGAGGCAGAAATCGATATACCCCGGTACTGACATATCGCTTCTGAATATTGCTCATTCCGGCAATTCGAATCATAATACAAAAGTGAAGGTGGAATTTTCTCTCGATTTTCCGGATGAACCATGTACTGAAGCAAAAAATTATCATCCAACGCCCCGAGATTGCCTTCCTTTGCATAAGGCGCTGCATATTGAAGAGAACCGTTTTTGCAAAGGTCTTGTTTCATCAAAGGAATATAACAAAACTCATAACCACAAGAATAAAAATACTCTCTGATGTCGAGATAATTTTCTTGTATGAGTCGATTCACTTCCTCATCATAAGCTCCCTCTACATAGATAATCTGTCTGGTATCTTGTTCAAAAGGCAGTTCTTTAAGTCCTAAGGTGAAAAACATATACTTCTTTTTGATTATTCTGTTGCGAAAATACAAATTTTTGAAATTCTGCAAGGCTTGTAACCCAAAAATGTTTGGAATTGAATTGTATTTTCTGTTCTTTTGCAATAATAAAAGAAAAGTCGACAATTTAAAACCAATAGAAAACGATGGAAACTTTGACATACGAGCAGAAGATGGCTCGGAGAAGGCATCTCGACTTATTGAAGCGGGAGATAGACGAAGACAATATCAGTCTTGGCTTGCCTCCAGTGAACTGGGTGAACAAGACGGGCCTACACGTAGTTTCATTCAGCAGGCACTCCGCAACGTCGAGCACTTCCAGCGAACAAAAGGCAGAAAAGCCTGTCTCGCAGAATCGCTACGAGGAGTTCAGGGAGAAAGCTATCCAGAGTCCTTCACCGGTAATTGATAATACGACTGAGAAAGACATCTAAAGGTATACCGTTGATACTGAATGATGTTTCTATAAACCGCTATAAGAGGAATGAAGAATACAGACCGATTTGAGTTAAAGGTCGCCAATGGAATTGATAAGCCGGCGATATGGTTTAGACTGCATGAAAGAGAAGTGCTGGTCAATCCTTTTGTGCTCTATAATCTTCTCTGGGATTGTTCCCGGAAAGATTATTTCAGCAGAGGAATAACTGCTAATTTCCAAATTTTCAAAGATGAAGTGTGTGGCTATTTCCACGATAATGCTATCGGTTTCTATAACATAGAATTTGAAAGGAGTAGCTTCGTTGAATCTGCGTTAAAGGCTCTTGACAATCTATGTGAAACCACGATTAAAGGGGAATTGTCAGCATATAAAGGATTTGTAACAGCTACTGCCGAACAAATGAAAGTCGGTTTAAATGACTTGATTATTCCAAGAAGTTATTATCAAATAAGGGAGGATGAGATAACCGTCGAACGGTTTTCATTCAATTTTGTCGAGCCTTATAATTTCGACTCCCATTTTGAGATAACGATTGGAAACAGAAAATACGAATCCTATCTCTCCGATTGGTCAAATGACTTTAATCGCATTAGGTTGGAAATAGAGAAATCATTACAGACGTATTTTGCAGACTCTGAAATTAATCTTCATTATGAAGACTCCCCCACAATTATTCGACTAAGAAAAAAAGAACTATACGACTCCGATTACTGGCCAACCAACAAATACATGACGAAAGTCACAATAGTACCAGACGGATTTAGCAAGGCACCAAACATGTTCGGATGGTGTGATTCTCGCCAGCTTATTCGTTCGCTCTATTTAGGATTACTGTCTATTTGTGTTAATGAAACAGATTGGTTTGATTGCGGATATGATGGTAATTGGGAGGATTTCAGATTGGCGACATATAATAAGTTGCAGTCATGTGTGATTGAGAATTACATCAAGGGGGTAAAAGAGGATGATTATACTTTCTTTCCCCGTCAGAGAGTCATAGACAGTGTTCCGGCAATGCTGGAAGATTATGAAAACCTGAAACAAGATATCTGAAACAGAACATACAAATAACTAATTGAATTGCAACCATGACTGAATACAGAGAAGACTCCCCGAGTCTCTATGCTGAGAAAATGGAAATGCTTGCGATACCGGCCCACCTGAGGAGCATTGAACAAGAACATCATGTGAAAATCCTCCTTGCAGTGGAGTCGGGAAGCCGTGCCTGGGGCTTTGAGTCGGCCAACAGCGACTGGGATGTCCGTTTCATCTATGTCCATAAACCAGAGTGGTATTTCAAGGTTGAGGAACAACGTGATGTCATCGAACACATGTATGAAGATGACGTTGACCTGGTTGGTTGGGAATTGGGAAAGGCATTGGCATTATTCCGGAAAAGTAATCCGTCGCTGTTGGAATGGTTCAATTCGCCGATAGTGTATTATGCCGACGATGATTTTGTCAGGCGAATCCGCGAGGTGGAAAAGGATTATTTCAACCCAGTCAAGTCAATGTATCACTATAACCATATGTACAACAAGGACAACGAGCGTTATCTTCAGAAAGAGGATTGCGACATGAAACGTTTCCTCTATTATCTTCGTGGTATATTGGCTTGCAAATGGATAGAGAGCAACAGCACTTTACCGCCGGTATCATTCAAAGAGCTTCTTGACGCGACTATCGATGATGAGATGATAAAGGCAAAGGTTGATGAACTGCTCCGTATCAAGAAAAGCGGGGAAGAACATGACATGCAAGTTGTCGATAAAACTCTAGTTGAATATGCTCACCGCTGGGCTGATTATTACAACGAGATGATTGGCTCTTTCAGGCCGGAACAGCATAAAACCTCTACCGATGCCTTGGACGCAATTCTATATGATATGGTAAAAGAGAATGCATAAATAAACGTAAAAATGAAAGCAAACGCTCAAAGATTATTAGCCGATGTTAAAGCACAATTATTACAATTCAACATTTCAAATAACCGAGCAGATTTCAAATCGATAATAGTATACTAAAATGGAACAGAAAGACAAGAACATAGGAACACTTTTAGGTGACATAGGCTGCGCCTTCCGCAGCAATATCGAAGACCATATAAAAGATTATAAACTGCAGAAAGGGGATGATGTCGAATGGATTCTTGAGCCATTGGATTCCATCAGTCATTCCGCTGATATCGTGATTGACGCATTTCAATATGGTTCTCATGGTGATTCGTATTATGAACTGTACTTTCACAACAAGAACGCTGCAAATACATACGTCGCATATGACAAACCCTTGGAAGAACCCCGTATCAGAAAAACGGTCGGGAGCACTATCAATTTCTCCATATCCAATGAGAAAGAAAAAGTTCCCGAACCGAACACATATGATAAAACAATGGTAATTAATAAAACCCTAAATTTCCATGTCGCAAAATTTATACCCACTATCTGGAAAGATTTGATAGTTCCTTTTACAGAAAAAGGAATATGGCAGGCTGTGCTGCTTAATGAAACGAAATCATTGTTCCCAAAGGGTTGGCATGGCAACTATCTTAATAATAAATACGTCTTTTCAAAAGACGACATGCAATTGATTATTAAGCGTAGCAAAAGATTTATTAATGACATTACTGAATATGACAAGAAAAGACTGGTAGCCTATTACAAGTCCATGGGCAATTCCAACCCCACCCTAGAGTATGATTTTACTGAATCTGATTATGAGAAACTGGCATCTTATCTGGACCGAGAGGATATCATGCCTTCGGTTGAGATTGACGGGGATAAGGCTGTAGCTTCCTTTTGCTATTGGAATGACTGGAGCGGTTTCTGCCGAAAAATCATACCGGTAGAGCGAAAGGACCAATCGGTAATCATCGGGGAAACTGAAAAAGAGGTTCTTGTGAAATACGTCTGTGGTATACGCTATTGAATAATATTATAACACAAAACGCGACCAACAATTATTCCAAATCGATGGAGACAGGAAAAACGATAGGACTGCAAGGCTTGTATCCCAAAAATGTTTGGAATTGAAATGTTTTTTCTGTTCTTTTGCAAAACAGAAGAAAAGTCGATAATTAATTACAAAAATAGAAGAAGATGAAAACTTTGACGGACGAAGAAAAGATGGCACGGAGAAGGCATCTCGACTTATTGAAGCGGGAGATAGACGAAGACAATATCAAACGCGGTTGGCCTCCAGTGAACTGGGTGAACAAGACGGGGCAACACGTAGTCTCATTCAGCAGGCCCTCGAAAACGTCGAGCATTTCCAGCGAACAAAAGGCAGAGAAGCCAATATCGCAGATGAGCAACGAGGAGTTCAGGGAGAAAGCCATCCAGATGCTGATGGAGAAACACGGGTACAGCAGGGAACAGGCCGAAGCGACAGTGAACAGCCCGTATTAGAACGTGACACCAAGGAACAAATAGACGATGAACAGGATACAACAGGCGTTGGAGTGGATAGCGAGTCTCAGCCCAGAGCAACTGAAGGAAGAGATGGAAAGGGCAGAGAGAACCGTGGAAGACAAGATGCCGAAGAACGCGTGGCTGCTCCCGCCTCGCAAGTGGGCAGAGGAACTGCTTCTGACACTGTGGCTGGAAGACCACTGCTCTGGAGTTCACGATAGGCGTGAAGGATGTGAGCAAGGCCCTGGAAGAGTTGGAGAAAGCCGGCTTTAGCGACTTCACCATAGACCAGAATGAGAAACTTATCAGACTCGATTACTTCATCGACAGGGACAACCCGGAAGCAGATGAAGTCAAGCGGCAAGAGTTTGCCAATAAAAATGGAAAAGAAAAAAGAATTAACCTGGGAGGAAAAACATCCTTTCGGCAACTTACGTTACTACACTTTTCAAGAAGGTTTTGAAGGAGTTCCCTCTTTGGGGGAAGCAGCGACGAAGTCTGCCCTACGTGTACTAAAACGTCATCTTGAAGATGAAATGGGTTTTGAACTGTCTGATGAGCAGTTCTTGTCTATCTTTTCCACTGTTATAAACCTAAAACCGGCCCGTCCAATTGGTGCTTGGTCTTTTCATTATGGCTTTGTGGTTCCAATGAAGAAGTTGCTTCAAGAACAGAATTTGTACTGTGGCGTAAAAGAGATTTTCGATTTCTTTAATATACGTAATTGTGATAATAGGCGTTACAATTTTTTACTTCTTCATGTACCTCATTCCTCAAGAACATTTCCCGATAGTTCGATGGTAAGTTTCAATGATTTGGATGAAGAAGAACGTCTTCTTATAGATTATTATACAGATGAACTATTTATTCCAACCCAAACTTATGAGAACATTGAAAATATAGTTTTCCCATATTGCCGGTTGTACTGCGATGTAGAATGTTTATTTAATGACCCTCTTGAAAAAGAGGGACTTGGAATCTCATATTCCAGGTGGGTGAAAAAAGATAAATATAGCGAAATACATCGGTCATTCAGTTCATTAACATCTGTCTTTAAAATGTATTCAGATTTTCATACAGAGGCGTCATTAAAATTGTTGAAGGCTAATGGAACCGAATTAGTTATTGACTGTCATAGCTTTTCAAACCACCCTAATCTTTTATGCCCCACACCACCGAACATTGATATTTGCATTGGATATAACAACGATGGAACACACCCGTACAGTGTTACGCTTGGGAATATCATTCAGTATTTCAAATCATGTGGCTACAAGGTTGGCATCAATGAGCCTTTCTCCAATAGTAAGACGTTCTCTGTCCCTGTAAAATATCATTCTGTTAAGATAGAAGTGAACAAGAGACTATATATGAACGAGGATACTCTCGAAAAGACAGAAGGGTTCGAGAAACTTAAACAAGATATTCAGTCTCTCTATAATATTATTTTAAAGACAAAGTGACATTCCATCTTGCCAAAAATTACTACGTTAGCGGCAAAGGCGGTGAACCAAAGCGTATTCTTCTCGATAGAACAAAGATTCTCTGGGATGACTGAAGAAAATCGCCATAGTTGCAAGGGTTGTTTCTCGTTTTTGTTTGGATGTAATAGAGTTTTCGTGTATTTTTGTGTCTACATATGAAAGAGCGTAATGAAACAAAAAGAACATATAAAAGAAAATTGTTTGAATGAATCATCTTGTTTGGTCAACGGAGAGGTCAAGGTCGATGATTCTGATACACCAGCCTTTGGGGCCAATCGTAGTTTGTTCGAGCGTGAATCGAACAATAAGTTGACTTCAGAGGAGGAACTTGACAGGATATACATGGAACTCAAAGACAGGTTCTATAAATTGTCCTGTGCATTGGAGAAAGATCAACCTTCTATGACTGGTAATTACGACCTCTCCTGTAAGACGAAACCGACAAAGGATGAATTGGTAGACGCTCTCAACAAATGGAACTGCGCCATTATAACCGCTTTTCGCGGTTCTGGTAAATTGTCTGAGGAAGCTAACCTGAAACGAAACGAGGAACTTAAGACCAAGATGCTTGAAATGGGATTGTTGTTCCGTCCTGTGGATGGATATTATTTGGGTATAGACGAGAATCATACGAGCATTAAAAGGATTCCAGTCAACGAATACAGTTTTTTCGTTACCAATACGAATGACGATGGCGCATTGAGAATGGACGAAGCAGCGAGAAAAGACTTCTTTACGAAATTGTTTCGACTGGCGGAGCATTACGAGCAGGATAGCTTCTTGTTCACTTTTCCTGTGGCCAACGGCGTTGCATTCAGGGTGGCTACAAATAGTAACGGCCGCTCGTATTTCCGAAATGATATTAAGTATGCAGGACGACTATACACCAATATTGAAAACATAGGTGCATGGACGGGCTGTGCTAATGATGGGAAAATTGCATTTATGTTGAAAGGAATGATTCTGAAAAGAGTATATGAACATGAGTTGGTATGGATAGGAGAAGGAGATATTTTCGATATTGAGCATTATAACCCTGATAGTCTGGTCATTATCCATGATAATAAACATGCAGAATTAAATGGTTCTTGTGCAGGTTATAAAAAAGACCATGATAATTTGTATGAATATGTATTTGTCAATGAAGCCATCTCAGAAGAAGATATACGAATAACTGTAATAAAAATGCTGGAAACTCTGCCCAACAATAGTCGAACCATAGGTTTCCATTGCTCGGCATCGTTAGATGGCTCATATATGGAAGGAGCAAAAGTTGCATATGATACTATTCTGAAATGGGTTGAGAAAAACTGGGAAAGGGTGTCTAAAATAGTAATTGTTGACATCTATGGTGATTATTGTAAGATTCAGAATTAAAACTATTAATGGATATGGTTTTTCTCATGAAAAACCTTGATCCTCTGGAATAACTGAAGAAAAATGCCCTAATTACAAGGCTCTATGCACTACACGACTGCCGTATCACTCAAAATGTCGGATGAGCCGAAGCGACAGTGAACAGCCCGTATTAAAACGTGAAACAAAAAAATATAAAAACATGAACAGGATACAACAGGCTTTGGAGTGGATAGCGAGTCTCAGCCCAGAGCAACTGAAAGCAGAAATGAAAAGGGCAGAAAGAACCGTGGAAGACAAGATGCCGGAGGAAGCGTGGCTGCTCCCGCCAAGGAAGTGGGCAGAGGTGCTTCTGCTGACGCTGTGGCTGGAAGACCACCCCATGTGAGTGTAACTGATAAAGTAATAGAAAATGCCAAAAAATAAAGACGTGGCAGTACGTCCGTATGACAAGACAGACACAAAAGCAATTTATGGGTGTAGTTACTATTGTATGCAAATAGTACCGCCCACCATCAGTATTGAAGGTGGGCGGTAATTGTTGAAGCTGTAATCACGCATTGGGGGTCTCTTCCTTGTTTTCGTCCTTTTCTTCTTCGAAGAAATGGCCGGTAGGCATACTAATATTATGCTCCACGCAAAGAATGTAGTGTTCACGAGCCTTATGTTCGCGTCTGAACATGGTATCGGTTCCTTCCTCGCTTTGGTCCCAGCTCATATGCTCATCAATACTCATCGAATGGGCCATACCCTCTACATCAAGGTTATCGGTACCGATGAGCGTGAAGGTCCACTTCTGTCCTTTCAGCTTGTCGATGAGGTTCTTCACCATCTTCAACGTCCACTCCTGAGAACAGTTTTCCATGCCGTCGGTGATGATGGTCACCAGCACATTATCGCCTTTCCTCACCTGTGCGTTGAGTTTCGACACCGTCTTTCCGATGGCATCATAGAGCGGTGTGGCGGCACAGGGGTTATAGGACTTCCATTCCAGGTTATGGGTGTCACGAGCCAAGGCATCATTGTAGTGCCATTTCATGTGTCCGCTGTCAAAGGTTACCAAGGTGACATGCTGCTCGGTATCAGGATACTTCTCCTGCATGGAGCGTACAGTAGAAAGCGTCTCGTTCATTCCCGAAAACGCCTGCTTGCGGATGACTGACATGGAACCACTCTCGTCAACAATAATCAAATTAAATACTCTTTTCATTTTTCCTGATGTTTTAAGTGAATACTAATGTTTTTGAATTGCTCTTTAAACCTTTAAAGACTATTTCAAGAAAAAATGAAGGCATGGTGATAATTATTTTGTAAATTTGCCGTGAAAAAAACTAAACACCAACAAATCATGTTAAGCGACAGTATCATCATTGAAGGCTTCCGCCGTGGAGACGAATGGTTCTTCCGGCATTATTTCTATGAATACTGCCGGACTGCCTATCATATCTTCGACAAGCGATATGAACTCAGCAAGAAAGAAAACCTCGACTTCATGTCGCTGGCGCATCAATATGCCATCTACCTGATGGAACACGACTGGAAACCGTTGGAAGACCGTTCGCCCAACGTGTCACTCCGCACATGGATGATTAACGGCTTCCGCTATATCGTGCTCGATGCGCTGAAATGGTACAAGCGCGAATACGGTACGCTGACCTTCGAAGATTATCTCAAATCGTTCGACACCAGCCAGGACCTGCGTCTGAACTTCAACAAACTCATCCTCGACATCTGCGATGCCGCCAAACTCGACCGCATCTCTCGAACCATCCTGGTGATGTTGCTGGTGGAAGGCTACAAGAGCAAGGACATTGCCGCAAAGATAGGCATCACGCCCTCGGCTGTTTCTCAACGCTTCCAGACACTGAAAAACAAATATATCATCCCCTATTTCAAGGAGTATTTCGACATGGACTTCGACACGCAGGAGGTGATGGAGGAAGAGGTAATGGAGAAAAGAGATTACTGCGATGTCTTACCTACTTTCCCTGCCAGTATATCCCACGACGAAAGTACGTCAGCCTTGGATGTTATTCATCATATCGACTATCAAAGAAAAAAATATATACCTATGGAAAAGAAACGCACCACACCAGAATTTATACACACGTTGGCACCGGGCGAGATCTTCGTCTTCGGCAGCAACCTCAGAGGCATGCACGGCGGAGGAGCCGCCTATGCCGCCTATCGTAAGTTCGGCGCCATCATGGGACAGGGCGTGGGTTTGCAGGGACAGAGCTACGCCATCCCCACCATGCAGGGCGGCGTGGAGACCATCAAGCCCTACGTGGACGAGTTCATCGAGTTTGCGAAGGAGCACCCGGAACTAACCTTCCTGGTGACACGGATAGGCTGTGGCATTGCGGGCTTTAGCGACAGCGAGATTTCACCGCTCTTCGCCAAAGCCCACGAAGTAGAGAATATCATATTGCCCGAGGGGTGGTAACCATCCCTTGCAGGCATTAGTTCCTATCCCATCTTAATATAAACGATAGCTTTTTCGGACCGAAAGGCACCTGGTGCTCGGGCAATGCCCAGGCACCCCAGCTGTTGATGCCTCCCACACCGGCATGGTCACTATCGATGTAGAGGTTGGTGTATGGGGAGCGCGGCACGTCGCACTGGTGACGTTGCTCCTTGTCGTCACCCTCGTCGAGTGCCAATACATCGTAATGCAACGCCGACATATAAAGAGGTTTCTTCTCAATGTCAAAAAGGAAACTGCCATCCGATAATATGCCTGAGAACACTTTAACGCCACGACCTTGGGCATCCGTCTGTCGCCACCACCGGATGTCACCCTTGGTTCCCGTCTCCTGTGGCCGCACATAGGGGAAGAACTGCTCATCGGCCGTCTGGCGGTAGATGCCGATGCGTTGCGACTCCTTGCGGTCGATATAGTTCTCAATGGGTCCGCGCCCGTAATATTCGCTACGGTCCATGTCGTAGGGCATTTGCATGACCATACCGAAACGTATCAGATCGGGACCTTTCGCCGTGTCGGTGAGCAACCGCTGGGTGACCGCCATCAATCCGTCCTGAGAAATCTCATATTCAAGAGCTAACTTTGCCTTCACGTCAGGCATGTCATAAAGGGTATTTACACGCACGCGCGTTTGCTTTTCCACCATCTTCGCCTCCATAGAGATAAGGTTCATCTGCGGATTGCGCCACGCACTGAGCTGACGATGCTTCCAGGCTCCCATATCATTGTCGGTCACCGCCCGCCAGAAATTGGGTTTCAGTGAACCACCCTTGCCTAAGAGTTCTTGACCATTGGCGGTGAGGTGAGTCATCCATCCCGTTTGTTTGGAAAACGCCATCTCCCAGGTGTCGCCGCAGATAGTGACGAGGTCGCCCTGCTTCGGGTTTTCCAGACGGATATGATGGTCGATGAAAACGGTGTCAACCAGCACGACCTCAAATCCCGGCAAAGGCAACTGTTGGTACGCCACCCTTTGGTTCGCCTCCATCAGCGGCTCGGCATTTTTTAAGATGAAATCAATATTGAGGAAGCCTTCGCCCCCGTCCTGTAATTCATTCACAGGAAGCGTAATTTCCACGGACTGTTGCGGAGCCACATCTAGGTCGTAGTCCATACCGCCACCAACAATCTCGCCGTCGCGAGACACGTTCCATTGCATCGCCACATTGCTCAGGTCGCGGAAGAAATTCTCATTCTTCACACGGATACGTCCCTGTTCCATATCCACCGGTTCCACCCAGATGTTCTGATAGAAATAGCCCACCTCATACATCTGCGGACTGGGTATACGGTCGGGCGTTATCAGTCCGTTGCAGTTGAAGTTGTTGTCCGACGCATCGTAGTTGTTGTAGTCGCCACCATAGGTATAGATGGCATGTCCCTCCTTGTCCTTACCGTGCAGTGCCTGGTCCACGAAATCCCAGATGTAGCCTCCCTGATATTTGGGATATTGGCGCACCAGGTCCCAATATTCCTTGAAGCCACCGCTCGAATTGCCCATGGCATGGCTGTACTCACACTGGATGAGCGGTTTGGTGGTAGCCGGGTTCGACGCATACCTGCCACAGTCGACCTGCGACATATACATCGGACAGAAAATGTCGGTGTTGGCACCCAACCCTGCCGGCTCATACTGCACGGGGCGCGAGGTGTCCTGACTCTTTATCCACTGGTAGGCGGCTGTAAAGTTATCACAGTCCTTGCTCTCATTGCCCAGACTCCACACGATGATACTGGGGTGGTTGAACTGAATAGACACATTATGCTGGTTACGCTCCAATATCTGACGGCCGAAGAGTGGCAGTGCCGACCGCGGTTCCTTCTCATAGAGGAAGCCGTGGCTCTCCTGGTTGGCCTCGGCGGTCACATAGAGACCATACTCATCGCAAAGGTCATACCATAGTGGGTCATCGGGATAATGGCAGGTGCGCACCGCATTGATATTGAACCTTTTCATGATCTGTATGTCCTGAATCATACGCTCGCGGCTCACTACATATCCTCCATCGGGATCCATCTCATGACGGTTCACGCCCTTGATGAGGATGGGCTGATTGTTAACAAGCAACTGTCCGTTCTTGATTTCTACCTTCCGGAAACCCACTTTTTGGACGATAGCCTCAACGGGTTCTTTCTTGCGTGCCGGAGCCAACGAGGCCACCAACTTATATAGATGGGGAGTCTCCGCCGACCATAGTAACGGATTTGTCACGGTGAGTGTAGCTTGTCGACGCACGGCACCCGACGGCGTAGTCTCCACAACGGCACTCTTGTCACTGATCATGCCCGAAGCCACCACCTTGCCCTCGGCATCGTCCAAACGCAAGAGAAGGTTTCCCTTGCCCTGGATGGTAGCATCTACGAGCAGCTGTCCCTCAGTAAAGTCACTGTTGGGCTGGGCTGTGAGGCGCAGGTCGTCGATGTGCAACTTGGCATCGCGACAATAGAGATAGCTCTCACGTGCCACACCCGAGAGGCGCCAGAAATCCTGGTCCTCGCAATAGGAGCCGTCGCACCAGCGGAACACCTGCATGGCCAGCAGATTGTCGCCCGTATGGATATAGGGCGTTATGTCGAATTCGGTAGCCACCTTCGAATCCTCGCTATAGCCAACGAACTGTCCGTTCACATAGAGATAGACACATGAGGTGACTGACCCGAAGTGGGCAATGACCTGTTTGCCTTTCCAACTGTCGGGGATATTGACGGTGCGTCGGTAACTGCCCACATGGTTGTCGCGCACGGGCACCTCAGGTGGGTTGTTCTCGAAATGACCGCGCCAGGCAAAACCCACGTTCACATAGATAGGGTCACCATAGCCGTTGAGTTCCCACATCGCCGGCATGTTCATCGTGTCCCACTGGCTGTCGTCGAGCGTGGTGAGGAAAAAGTCCTGTGGCCGCTCGTTGGCATTTTCCACCCACTTGAACCGCCACGGGCCATCGAGCGACAGATAGCGGTCCGACGCTTTCTTGTCGCCCTTCAACGCTTTGTCTGCCGAGTCGAAGGCGAAGAAGGTAGTGTGAGACGGAAGTCGGTTGACATTATTCACCTGCATGTCGTGCCACTCGGTGAAGGTGGGTTGCTGTACGGTGGTTTGTGCCATGGCGAATGATGCGATGGCCAATGCCGAAATCAATAATAATGAAGAACGCATGTTATGAGTTTATGAGTGTTGAATTTTGAGTGTTGAATGTTGAATTGTCGCTTCGCGATTCTGATTTATCAATGAAGAATTTATGGGGTATTCTCTTGTTCCTTGCCCCCTGCCCCCTCTTCCCCCTCCCTTTGGGAGGGTTGGGGTGGGTTCTCACTCCTTGCCCCCTGCCCCTTCTTACCCCCTCCCTTTGGGAGGGCCGGGATGGGTGCTCAAAACGATTCAAGCCAGGATTTCAGGTTCATGATCATCTCGAGATGGTACTTGAAACTGAGTCGACTGCCCCAACCATGACCGCCGGTGGGATAGACATGTATGGATGCCGGCACATCATGACGGTACAGTTCCATGTAGTAGTTGGCACCATTGGCGGGCAACACCACATCATCGTCGTCGCTCAGGGCTATCCATGCCCGTGGCGTCATGCGCGTCACTTGCTGGTCGTTGCTGAAATCTTTTTCCTGCTTTTTCGCCTTTCCTGTACCCAGAAGGTTGTCGTGCGACCCCTGGTGGGTGATGCCTGGCATCATGGTGATGACGGGATAGAACAGTATCTGGAAATTGGGTTTGGCATCTCCCGTGGCATGTGTGGCTATGGTTGAGGCGAGGTGACCGCCCGCCGAAAAGCCCATGATACCTACCTGCTCAGGGTCGATATGCCACTCATAGGCATGGTTACGCACATACCTGATAGCCTCTTCAGCATCGCTGATGGGAACTTTGTAATTACCATGGGGCATACGGTACTTCAACACCACAGCCGTAATACCCATGTTGTTGAAGAACGCCGCCCAGTCGTGTCCCTCATGGTCCATGGCGAGATGGCTGTAGCCGCCGCCTGGACAGATAACGATGGTTCGTCCTGTGACAAGCCGTGACTCAGGTAGATAGACAAACACCTTGGCGGTATCGGAAGGATCGCCGTTCTTGTTGGGTGCTTTGTTGGGCCACAACGGCTCCTCGTAGGTTTGTTGGGCCATAGCCATGGTGGTGCATAGAGCTATCATACTGGTAAAGAAATAACGTAGTTTCATTTGCGTTTGACAGATAAAAAGTAAAAATCAGAATGTTTCTTTGCAAAGGTAATGTTTTTTTCGTAATATTGCAGTCTATTTAATATTATATTAACAATCCGATAATACCTAAAAGCATGGATAAACGATTTTTAATCATTGCCTTACTCATGAGCATGGCACTTGGCACACAGGCCAAGGTACGACTGCCGCATCTTATCGGCAATGACATGGTGTTGCAGCAGAACACAGAAGTGCGTCTGTGGGGCTGGGCAAAGGCAGGTAAAAGAGTGAAGGTTACCCCTTCGTGGGACAACAATACCGTCACTGCTAACGCCGACAAAGATGGTCGTTGGCTGGTGAAGGTGAAGACGCCCGCCGCCAGTTTCACCCCTTACAGCATCACCTTCGATGATGGTGACAAATTGACCATCACAGGTGTGATGACGGGTGAGGTGTGGGTATGTGCCGGACAAAGTAATATGGAGATGCCCGTGAAAGGATTCGGCAACTGTCCCGTGGAAGGTTACAACCTGGCCGTGGCCGATGCCGTTAACTCACGTGGTGTGCATTATGTGAAGATTCCCAGCGTGATGTCGATGACGCCGCTCGACGATGCCGATTGCGAATGGAAGGTCTGCGACCCCTCGACCGTCGGCGAGGCCTCCGCCACCGGCTATTTCTTCGCCCGTCTGGTAAGCCGCACACTGAACATCCCCGTGGGACTAGTCATGGCTAACAAGGGTGGCACACGTGTGGAGAGTTGGCTCACCCGTGAAAACCTGCAGAGTTACACCCAAGAGACACTCGACTCGATGGAGATGGTGCGCCGCTTCCCGTGGGACTACCACCGTCCGCTGCTTTGGGGTAACGGCACCTTCAACCCCATCCTGAACTACACCGTCAAAGGCATCCTCTTCTACCAAGGCTGCTCGAACGTGGGTGATCCGGGCAATCAGTATTCCGACCGTTTGGCACTGCTCGTTCGTCAGTGGCGCGAACAGTTCGGACTGGGCGACATACCTTTCTACTTCGTACAGATAGCCCCCTATTACTATGACGACGACGTGAATGGCATCAGCGGAGCCCTGCTGCGCGAACAACAGTTCCGTGCCGCGCAGATTATCCCCAATAGCGACATCGTATGTACCAACGACCTGTGTTATCCATGGGAGACCCAACAGATTCACCCCTGTCAGAAACAGCCCGTGGGTGAACGTCTGGCATTCATCGCCCTGAACAAGACCTACGGCATGAAGAGCATCATGTGCGACAGTCCGTCGTTCAAAGAGATGACCATCAAAGGTGACACCTGCTTCGTGCGCCTGAAGGACGACTACGACGGTATCAGTCGCTATGAGGACATACAAGGTTTCGAGGTGGCCGGTGCCGACCGAGTGTTCCATAAGGCTAACGCCTACTACTATTGGACGAAAGGTATCATCATCACCTGTCCTGAGGTGAAGGAACCTGTAGCCGTGCGCTACTGCTTCCGCAATTTCCAACTGGGCAACGTGGCCAACCAGGCATTGCTGCCCCTGTTCCCCTTCAGAACGGATCAGTGGTGAGCACCCACCCCGACCCTCCCAAAGGGAGGGGGAGAGAAGTGTGGGCAGGGGGCAAGGAGTGAGAACCCACCCCAACCCTCCCAAAGGGAGGGGGAGAGAAGTGTGGGCAGGGGGCAAGGAGCAAGGGGCAAGAGAATACCCCATAAATTCTTCATTGATAATTCGGAATCGCGAAGCGACAATTCAACATTCAACACTCAACATTCAAAAACTCACCATGCATATTCTCGATATTTTTACGCACTGTCCGTTTTGCGGCAGTGCGCATTTCCTGACACAAGACGAAAAGAGTAAACGTTGCGCCAACTGCGGACATGAGTATTACCTCAACCCATCGTCGGCCAATGCTGCCTTCGTGGTCAACGGAAAAGGAGAGATACTCGCCATCCGTCGCAAGAAAGAACCGCAGGCGGGCATGCTCGACCTTCCGGGCGGCTTTGCCGACATCGGCGAGACGGCAGAGGAGGGTGTTGCCCGTGAGGTGAAAGAAGAGACGGGACTGACGGTGAAAAAGGTGGAATACCTGTTCAGTTTCCCGAACAACTACCTCTATTCAGGCATGAACATTCCCACCCTCGACCTGTTCTTTCTATGTCGTGTGGACGATTTTTCCACACTTCATGCCGCCGATGATGCTGATGCCACACTCTGGCTGCTACCCGATGAGGTGGAACCCGAGGCCTTCGCTTTCGAATCCATCAGAAACGGTGTGCGCGCTTTCTTAAAAAAACTAAAAAAATCGCCTATATAATAAGGTGATAAAAAAGTTATGCTTACTTTTGCGCCCCAAAAGCGGAGTTAGAAGAAGTAAAAGACCCACCCCGACCCTCCCAAAGGGAGGGAGCAAAGAAGGGGTAAGAGGTGAGAGGAGAGGGGTAAGAGATATGCTAGTGGCAGGAGTAAGGAGCAAGGAGTAAGGAGCAAGAGCTTACTCGCGGACTATTGTCTACACTTCTAAACTCCTACACACCTGAACTCCATAATTATATTCAACATTCTAAAAAATCGCGAAGCGAATTAACTCCTGTTTTCATTTCAGTAAAATAACAGTAAGTAAGCATATGCAAGACAATTTAGTAATCGTGGAAAGCCCTGCAAAGGCAAAGACGATAGAGAAATTTTTGGGCAAAGACTTCAAGGTAATGTCAAGTTACGGTCACATCCGCGACTTGAAAAAGAAAGAAATCAGTGTCGATATGGACACGATGTTGCCCGACTACGAGATTCCCGAAGAGAAAAACCACTTGGTGAGCGAGTTGAAAGCCAACGCCAAGAAAGCGAAGACTATATGGCTTGCTTCCGATGAGGACCGCGAGGGAGAAGCTATCTCCTGGCACCTCTGCGAAGTGCTTGGTCTGGACGAAGCCAATACCAACCGCATCGTCTTCCACGAGATTACCAAACCTGCTATCCTCAATGCTATAGAGAACCCTCGTCATCTCGACATGAACCTGGTGGATGCCCAGCAGGCTCGTCGCGTGCTTGACCGTATCGTAGGCTTCCGCCTGTCACCAGTACTCTGGCGTAAGGTGAAACCGGCTCTCTCTGCCGGACGTGTGCAGAGCGTGGCCGTCAGACTCATTGTGGAGCGCGAACGCGAGATACAGGCATTTGAGAGCGAGACCTATTACAGGGTGAACGCCACCTTCCTGCTCACCGACGAAAACAAGGCAGAGGTGAAAGCGGAACTGAACCACCGTTTCAAGACACACGACGAAGCCGTTGCTTTCCTTCAGTTGTGTGCCAACGCACAGTTTCAGGTAACCGACATCAGCAAGAAACCGCTCAAGCGCATGCCCGCACCGCCCTTCACCACCTCGACACTCCAACAAGAGGCCGCCCGTAAACTAGGATTCACCGTGGCGCAGACAATGATGGTGGCTCAGCACCTCTACGAGAACGGTCTCATCACCTACATGCGTACCGACTCGGTCAACCTGTCGAACCTCTGTCTGGGTCAGAGCAAGGAAGAGGCCGTCAACCTGTTCGGCAAGGAATATAGCAAGACCCGTAATTTCCACACCCGCTCGAAAGGTGCCCAGGAGGCCCATGAGGCCATCCGTCCTACCAACATGGGTCTGCATGCCATCGAGGGCAACAGCCAGGAGAAACGTCTCTACGAGCTGATTTGGAAACGTACGCTGGCCTCACAGATGGCCGACGCTCAGATAGAAAAGACCACGGTGAGCATCAGCGTGAGCGGCACCGACAAACTGTTCGTCGCCAATGGCGAAGTGGTTATCTTCGACGGTTTCCTAAAAGTGTACCGCGAGTCGGTGGACGATGAAGAGAACGCCCTCGACGAACAGATCAATATGCTCCCCGCCATGAAAGCGGGTGACATGTTGCAGCGGAAAGACATCACCTCCACCCAACGCTTCACCCTCGGTCCGGTGCGTTACACCGAGGCCAGTCTGGTACACAAGATGGAAGAGCTGGGTATCGGCCGGCCCTCTACCTATGCGCCCACCATCAGTACCATCCAACAACGCGAATATGTACAGCGCGGCGACAAGAAAGGTGAGGAACGCACTTATCTGGTCGATACGCTCAAGGGCAACAAAATAACCACCAAGGAAAAGAGCGAACTCGTGGGCAGCGACAAAGGCAAACTGCTTCCCACCGACATTGGCATCGTGGTGAACGATTTCCTCCTGAAATACTTCCCCGACATCATGGACTACAATTTCACCGCCAATGTGGAAACCGAGTTCGACAAGATTGCCGAGGGCAAGACGAAGTGGCAAGCCATGGTCAAGAAATTCTACAAAGGGTTTGAACCGGTGGTGGAGCGTACCATGAACATACGCGCCGAGCATAAGGCTGGCGAGCGCGAATTGGGCATCGACCCGAAGAGTGGCAAACCTGTGTTCGTGAAAATCGGCCGCTTTGGTCCCATCGTACAGATAGGCACCGCCGAGGACAAGGAGAAACCGCGCTTCGCCCAGTTGCCCGACAACATGAGCATGGAGACCATCACCCTGGAAGAGGCCCTCGAACTGTATTGTCTGCCGCGCGAAGTGGGTTCCTTCGAAGGAAAGCCCGTGGTCATCGGCAATGGTCGTTTCGGTCCTTATGTGCTGCACGACAAGAAATACGTGTCGCTGCCTAAGACCGACGACCCCTACACCATCACCCTCGACCGTGCCACCGAGCTCATCCGCCAAAAACGCGAGCAGGAGTCACAACGCCACATCAAGACCTTCGAGGAAGACCAACGCATGCAGCTGCTCAATGGTCGTTTCGGGCCCTACATCGCTTTCGACGGGAAGAATTACCGTCTGCCAAAGAGCAAACATGCCAAAGTGGCCGAACTGACCTTCGAGGAGTGCATGGACATCGTGAAGGCCACCCCGGAGAAGAAGAAATAAGGCATGACGCGCATCATCATCATCGGCTATATGGGTGCCGGGAAGACCACTGTCGGCAGGCAGTTGGGCAAGGCACTGGACATACCGTTCTATGACCTGGACTGGTATATCGAAGGCCGCATGAGAAAGACAGTGCCCCAGCTGTTTGCCGAACGCGGTGAAGAGGGGTTCCGCATGGTGGAGCGTAATATGTTACATGAGGTGGCCGAGTTCGAGAACGTGGTGCTCAGCTGTGGCGGCGGCACCCCCTGTTTCTTCGATAATATGGACTACCTGAACGGACAAGGGGAGACCATTTACCTGAAGGCGTCGCCTGAAGTGCTTTACGGTCACCTGAAGATGGGACGCACCGAACGGCCGCTACTCAAAGGCAAGAGTGCCGAGGAGATGCAACGGTTCATCGCCGAACAATTGGCCCTGCGCGAGCCCTATTACAGTAAGGCCAAGCACACCCTCGACGTCAACCTGCTCGACAACTACGAGAAGATAAAAATCTCCGTCCAACGCATCCGCGAGATGCTGGGGATATGAGATACCCATCCCGACCCTCCCAAAGGGAGGGGGAAGAAGGGACAGGGAGCAAGGGGCAAGGAGCAAGAGAAATGCTAGTTGCAAGAAGGGGCAGGGAGCAAGGAGCAGGGGGCAAGAGAAATGCCAACAGGGTAATGGCTTAACTCCTTAACTTCCTAACTCCTTAACTTCCTAACTCCTTAACTTCCTAACTCCTTAACTTCCTTAACCTCCTAACTTCTTAATTCATCAACTAATAATCTAAAAACCTCATATACTAAAAATGAAAAAATGGACCATCGAAGACGCCCGCGAACTGTATAACATCAACGGTTGGGGCACCTCCTATTTCGGCATTAACGACAAAGGAAACGTCTATGTCACTCCTTGCAAGGACCAGACACAGATAGACCTGCGCGAAGTGATGGACGAGCTGTCGTTGCGCGACGTGACAGCTCCGGTGCTCTTGCGTTTTCCCGATATTCTCGACAACCGTATCGAGAAGACATGGAGCTGTTTCAAAAAGGCCACCAAGGAATATGATTACAAGGGTGAGAACTATGTGGTCTATCCCATCAAGGTGAACCAGATGCAGCCCGTGGTGGAGGAGATTATCTCCCACGGCCGTAAGTTCAACCTCGGTCTGGAGGCCGGCTCGAAGCCCGAGCTCCATGCCGTGATAGCCATGCAGTGCCAGAGCGACTCCATCATCATCTGCAACGGCTATAAGGACCAGAGCTATATCGAGCTGGCACTGTTGGCACAGAAGATGGGCAAACAGGTGTTCATCGTCGTGGAGAAACTCAACGAGCTGGACACCATCGCCCGTGTGGCGAAGAAGCTCAACGTGCGTCCGAATATTGGCATACGCATCAAACTGGCCAGCAGCGGTGCCGGCAAATGGGAGGAGAGCGGTGGCGACGCTTCAAAGTTCGGACTGACGAGTGCCGAACTGCTCGAAGCCCTTGACCTGCTCGACAAGAAAGACATGCGCGACTGCCTGCGTCTCATCCATTTCCATATCGGTAGTCAGATAACGAAGATTCGTCGCATACAGACGGCACTGCGTGAAGCCTCACAGTTCTATGTGCAGCTGCATAAGATGGGCTACAACGTCGATTTCGTCGATTGCGGCGGCGGTCTGGGCGTGGACTACGACGGCACACGCTCACCCTCGTCGGAGAGTTCCGTCAACTATTCCATCCAGGAATATGTGAACGACTGTATCTATACCTTCGTCGAGGCGGCCAACAAACATGATATCCCCCACCCCAACATCATCACCGAGAGTGGTCGGTCACTGGCCGCACACCACTCCGTGCTTGTCATCGACGTGCTGGAAACAGCTTCGCTTCCGGAGATGCGCGAGGAATATGAGCCCGACGAGAACGCCCACCAGCTGGTGAAAGACCTGTACGACATCTGGGATAACCTCAGTGCCCGCAATGTGCTGGAAGACTGGCACGATGCTGAGCAGATACGCGAGGAGGTGCTCGACCTGTTCTCCCACGGCATCGTCGACCTGAAGACACGTGCCGCCATCGAGGCGATGTACTGGAGCGTATGTCATGAGATAAATGCCTTGGCGAAGAACCTGAAACATGTGCCCGAGGAGCTGATGAACATCGACAAGTTGCTGGCAGACAAGTATTTCTGTAACTTCTCGCTCTTCCAGTCGCTATCCGACTCCTGGGCCATCGACCAGATATTCCCCATCATGCCCCTCCAGCGACTTGACGAGCGTCCCACACGCAACGCCACATTGCAGGACATCACCTGCGACAGTGACGGTAAGATAGCTAACTTCGTGACCAACCGCCATAACTCACACTCTTTGCCCGTCCATCCCCTGCGTAAGAATGAGACTTACTACCTCGGCGTGTTCCTCGTGGGTGCCTATCAGGAGATACTGGGCGACATGCACAACCTGTTCGGCGACACCAATGCCGTGCATGTGTCGGTGAAGGAAGGCCAGTACCACATCGACCAGATTATCGACGGTGAGACAGTGGCCGAGGTGCTCGACTACGTGCAGTACAACCCCAAGAAACTGGTCCGTCAGCTCGAGGTATGGGTAGCCAAGAGTGTGAAGCAGGGAAAAATCACCCTGGAAGAGGGCAAAGAGTTCCTCTCCAACTACCGTTCCGGCCTCTACGGTTATACGTATTTGGAATAGAATACCCACCCTGACCCTCCCAAAGGGAGGGGATAGGAAATACCCACCCTGGCCCTCCCAAAGGGAGGGGATAGGAAAAAAACATTTTATTATGAAAAGAGGTTACGAGACAACTGATGCCGCAACATATCATCTTCTGCTTGAAAAAGCAAAAGAAAACAGGAATAATCCAACAGCAGCAGAAAAGCATCTTTGGAGATACCTCAAAGGTAACCTACTTGGGGTTCATTTTCGACAGCAACATCCTATCTATGGATACATTCCAGATTTTGTTTGTCTCCAACAACAATTAATAATAGAAGTCGATGGTGGGTATCATCTTGACGGTGAACAACCAGAAAAAGACGAAGAACGTACCCAATGGTTGAAAAGTCAAGGTTACAGGGTTCTTCGTTTTACAAATGAAGAAGTTCTTCAAAAAACAGAAGCTGTAATCACAAAAATAAAAGAAGCCTTGAATAATAATATTAATCCACAGTCTGGCAACTCCCTCCCTTTGGGAGGGTCCGGGGTGGGTTCCAAGTCTAACTCTAACAACCCCCTCCCTCTGGGAGGGCACGGGGTGGGTAATCCACATTCTGACAAGCCCCTCCCCCAGTCTAACTCTAACACCTCCCTCCCTTGGGGAGGGTCCGGGGTGGGTATCTCTATTGTGAAAGTTGGTGGCGCTATTGTGGAAGATGAGCGGCAGCTAAGTATGCTGCTCGATAACTTCAGTGCCATTCCCGGACGGAAAGTGCTGATTCACGGTGGCGGCAGACGTGCTACACAGATAGCCTCGCAGTTAGGTATCGAGAGCCGGATGGTCAACGGACGGCGCATCACCGACGAGAAGATGCTCAATGTGGTGACCATGGTCTATGGCGGTCTAGTGAACAAACAACTCGTGGCCCGTCTGCAGGCACATGGCGTGAACGCCCTCGGACTGACGGGCGCCGACATGGATATCGTCCGCTCACACCGCCGGCCGGTGAAAGATGTGGACTACGGCTTTGTGGGCGATGTAGACAAGGTGGACGGTGAGCGGTTAGCCACACTCCTCGAGGCTGGCATCACACCCGTACTCGCACCCCTTACGCACGATGGCAACGGTACCATCCTCAACACCAATGCCGACACCATCGCCTCAGTGGCTGCACAGGCCCTGGCACCGTTTTATGAGGTGACACTCATCTACAGCTTCGAGAAACCGGGCGTACTGCGCGACCCCGACGATGACTCATCAGTCATCCCCCATATCACCCGTGCCGACTTTGACCGCTATGTGGCCGACGGCACCATCTCTGGCGGCATGATTCCCAAGATAGAGAATGCCCTCGCCGCCGTGGAGGCGGGCGTGCGCCGCGTCATCATCACCCTTGCCACCGCCATCGACGGACAGCATGGCACGGTGATAGAGTAAGTAAGCCAAAACCCACCCCGACCCTCCAGAAGGGAGGGGGTAGATGCTCATGGTAATTGTTCTCCCCCTCGGGGGAGTTAGTGGGGGGCTCCTTAAATTTTGTTAAAACCCTCCGTTTCACTGTAACTTATCTATTAACCCATTCGTCGATATTTTTGAGAGAAGATGAAAAACGTCAGTTTCCGTAACGATGTGCTACCGTTGAAAAACGTACTCTACCGGTTGGCACTACGCATCACTCTTCAACATGAGGACGCGGAAGACATCGTGCAGGATACACTGATAAAGATTTGGAACAAACGCGACGAATGGCAAGACATCGACTCGATAGAGGCATACAGCCTCACTATCTGTAGGAACCTTGCCCTCGACCGGCTGAAACGGAAAGACCGCCACAGCGAATCCATTGATACCATCCAACTCGCGTTGCACGACGCCACGGCAAGCCCGTATGAACAGATTGACCAGAAAGACAGGCTGCAAATCGTGAAAAACATCGTCAACGCCCTTCCTGAGAAACAACGCTCCTGCATGCAACTGCGCGACTTTGAAGGGAAGACCTATAAAGAGATTGCCAACATCATGGACATCAGCGAAGACCAGGTGAAAATCAACCTTTTCAGGGCTCGCCAAACGGTCAAACAACGGTATCAGGATTTGGCATCATTAGATTGACAATAATTCGGTAAACATATTTCCGATAACATGAACTATCAGTACATCGAACAGCTTTTGGAACGCTACTGGCAATGCGAGACCACGGTAGAGGAAGAGAAAATCCTCCGCACGTTCTTCAGCCAGAAAGACGTGCCGGCCGCCTTGCTCCCCTATAAGGACCTGTTCACCTACGAACAGCAGGAGCGCGAAGAGGTGGCGTTGGGCGATGACTTCGACAGTCGGATGATGGAACTCATCAACGAACCGACACCTGTCAAGGCACGCACCATCAAGCTGACCGAACGGCTCAAGCCGCTCTTCAAAGCTGCGGCAGTGGTGGCCATCATTCTCACCCTGGGCAATGCCGTACAGATGGCATTCCTGCATGAGACAGCGGCCACACAAGGTGAGATAGCCGTCATCGAGCAGAACATCGACGGTCCGTCGGTAGCCAAGGCCGACTCGGCACGCATTGATACGCTCAACGCCATCACAGGCGACGTACCGTTCATCAAATAAGATATTTTTTCTATGCTTTCTCTATAAATAATCATGTTTTAGTAAAACAAAAGAAACTGTGAAGTTTCAATTTCTCTCAAATTTTTCATAACATACTATTTTTAGTGAATCCCCGGTTCAATGCGCTGAATCGGGGATTATTGATTCTGATAACTTCACCACCTTTGTTTTGTTTTTGTTGTTTGAGGTTTTTTCCTTATTTATGACCATAAATTCATGTTTTCAAATGTAACATGTAAAACATGTAAAAAACGTGCTACGTGTTGTGATACAGATGGTTATCTGTATGTAACAACGTTAAATCCCATTATCCAAATTTGGAACTTTGAAAACTATTTCATATATTTGCCACAGACAAACAAAAACATATAATAACGAAGAGGGGGATGGTATTTATAAATCATAAACAAATGCGCCACAGATAATTATATTCCGTTGATTTAGAGTATTATTGGATGGTAAAGGAAATAGTAAAACGAGGAGCGTTTGTCGTTCTGGGGATATTGCTGGGATTGCTTTTGTGTAAAGTATTCTTGGCAAAAGACCCTGTTTCTCATACCGAGAGTAGCAATAACGACAAACATTTAAGAGTGTTTAATCCCGACACTCTGAGCAAATGGATATCTCAAAAAGAAGCAAAACTGTTTGTTAAGAATAACCCTCATTGGGATGACCCATATGGAGATTCCAGTATCTTACACCAAAGGAGTGAGTATATTATTATCACAAAAGACACATTGTATAAAGGCACTGACTACTTTGAAATATCAAGCTATTCTGAGAACGACAGTTTAATTTTTGTCAGCGAATGCGACTATCCGCCACATTTGTCCTTTTATCCGATTGTCGCCAGGGACAATAAAAAGATAGTATATCTGAATGACAGCATAAAAGAAACTATCATCCTTTCCCAATATCATGACAGATTAGCAAAGAGAAGTGTTAATCGGATTATTGAGAATTTTTTAAAAGTACAGGTCAGACCTGACGAGCCTGAATTATTTCAACCCGCTATGAATTGTCATGGCGGCCAGTATCTTGTAGATTGACTATAACTATTTGATGATGAAGAAATCCTATTTATTATATCTGTTGGGTGGGTTTATCCTTGCTGTTGCCTTTGAAAGAATCATTCTTGGCAACAAACAGCCCATGGAGGATTCATCAAGCGTTCAAGATGAAGCTCTTCTGAAAGATGAGATTATCACTCCCAATGGCATTTATTGGGAACGGCATGAGAATGGCGGCAAGGATATCTGCCGACAAGAATTTGAAAGTCTTTTTATCTCCAATGACACGGTTTACAGAATCACAGCCGAAGCTAACCTGATTGGTGACAGCATTGAATTAGTTCGTCTCTCTTCCCCAGTAATCAGAAGGAAAATCAGGGATTATTCATCATCTTGGGTGAGATACGAGGCCCCTCATTCTTATAAAACCATCTATTTAAAGAGATACGACAGACACAGATGCAACAAAAACAGTTACAAAAACGTTGCGAACTGGATTGCACTATGAACTGTAATACGAAAACGAAATATAAACAGAGGTGTAGTCAAACGATATCAAGATTTATTGAAACCATGAACAAAGTTTTGCTTTTTGTTGTCTGTTCATTATCCTTGATGGCATGTTCTAAGGAAAATAAAAACAATCCTTTTTGCGGAGCGTTAAGTGATTGTGTGGAAGGATTTATGGATTCTGTTCACTCGAAAATTATTAACATATCGTTTTTCAGGAAAGACAATAAGGACTATGCTTACATCCATAATGCGTACTACTTTGACACTTTGCGAACGGATTACTATATAGAAACAAATGGCAATTATTATAGGGAAGGAGGAGCGTTTTCAAATAAGAGGCTTATCACTGTTAATTTTGGCACTTACATTAATCATCAGGATGTTTTTGATTCAGCAAAGGCTAATAGGTTTGAAGGGAAAGTTCCTGATGGATGGACTACAAACAGAGAGGTTTTCGACGGAGGCCTCGATAAGAAAGTATTCATAATTGAAA
>JAFYZT010000002.1 GCA_017548605.1 Prevotella sp.
ATTGACCACTCCCAAGGGCGTGGTGAAGAAGATGAGCCAGCTGCTTAACTCCGCGGTGTTCCCAGGACAGCAGGGTGGACCGCTCGAACATGTTATCGCCGCCAAGGCTGTGGCTTTCGGCGAGGCATTACAGCCCGAGTTCAAGGAGTGGGCCGCACAGGTGCAGAAAAATGCCAAGGTGCTGGCTGAAGAACTTATCAAGCGTGGCTTCACCATCGTGAGTGGCGGAACGGACAATCACTCGATGCTTGTCGATTTGCGTGATAAATATCCTGAGTTGACGGGAAAGGTGGCAGAGCAGGCACTTGTGGCTGCGGATATCACAGTGAATAAGAATATGGTGCCGTTTGATACGCGCAGTGCATTCCAGACCAGTGGCATACGCCTCGGCACACCGGCCATCACAACACGTGGTGCCAAGGAAGACCTGATGGTGGAAATTGCGGCACTCATCGAAGAGGTGCTTAATGCTCCCGAAGACCAAGAGGTCATCGCTAACGTACGCAAGAAGGTAAACGAGCGCATGAAGGCTTATCCACTCTTCGCATACTAAGTAGTTCCCCTCCCTTGTTGGGAAGTTGAATAACCTGTTCCCCTCCCTTGTTGTCGGGAAGTTGAAGAACTTGTTCCCCTCCCTTGTAGGGGAGGGGATAGGGGTGGGGTCAGTAATCAAATCCGTTGATGGTTCTCCGTTCGGGCGGATTTTCAATCCGACCGCTCCGACTGCACACCTCATCCATCTGGGCTATTGGCTTCTAACTTCTTCTAACTTCCCCTTACTCCTTTTAACTCCTACAATTGGAACTAATAATCCCCGCCTCAACCGAGGCGGGGATTCTTTATTGAATAGTGTACTGTAGTATTACAGTGTCATGTCATCCCAAGCGTTGAAGTAGTTGGCGCGGTTGTCGTCATCATCATCGTCGGGTGTATCACTACTGTTGATGTCGTCGTCGCCGGCGGAGATGGTCCAATTGTCACCGTCCATGGTGTCCGACAGCAGGCCCACGTTGACAAACTTGGTCATCGGGCGGATATACTCACGAATATCTGTTTCTATCTTTTTCATGACTTTTTCCTTTCTTTAAGATGATTACTTAACCACGACCTTCTTGCCGTTGACGATATACACACCTTTCTGTTTCGGAGCCTTGTCGAACTTCACACCCTGCAGGTTGAAGTAACCCTCCGGAGCGGAACTGTCGGCAATCTCGGTGATGCCCGTAGCGGTCTCGCCGTCGCCGAAGTCGAGGCTGAACGAGTCGACACCCGATGCCAAGTCTTCCGAGAACTGGAAGTAGGTACGGAATGCTTTCAGCGTTCGCGGTTTCGCGGTGTGCGTCAGCGTGTTGTCACCCTTCATGTAGTAGATGTCGGTGTCATCAGCAGTAATGTTAAAGGCATCGTAGTAACCCACGAAGTTCACTTTACCGTCAGCGAAGACTTGAACCTCTGGCTCAGCATCATCGATGGTCACTCCTACGAATGTTGGATCAACGATGTCGGTACCCTCTTCCTCCCACTTGATAATGTAGGGAACGCCGGCCTCAATCTCGTCCACAGCGTCGCCGAATGTCAGACTCACGTGTTTATCTGTCACCGTGGCGTTTGCAAGTGGCTTCACGATAGCTCCTTCGAGGACGCTACCTTCAAGGGTCACGTCGAACGGCAAGCAGATGGTATTCCACTTTGTGTCGCGGAAGAGCTTGCGGCCGCTGAGAACCACTGTGGCGGTTGCTCCATCGTTATCACCAATGATTTCCGAGTTGTTGTTGCCGTTGTCGAACAAGGTGACAAGAGTTTCAGTGGTGAAGTAATCATTTACCCACTCACTGACATCTCCACTAGCAAAATTCGTGCGCACCTGCACCTCATAAGCGGTTTCGGGATCCAACTCTTCAAGTGTTACGGGATGACTGGTTAGTTCGTTCATCTCAACCCAATTATTATTCTGTCCAGGTTCGAGAATCAAGATGTCATCAATGTTCAAACGGTACATATCGGTGGTGTTGAAGTGGCGGATAGCCACGTATCCCTTGCCGCTGTAAGCGCTCAGGTCAATCGTATGCTGCACATACTCATCCGTAGTGGTTACCACTCCCGATTTGGGGTAGACCTGTTTGAATTTCGACAGGTTGTCATTGCCATCTTGAGATACATACACGGCGAAATGCTCTGACGCATAGCTAGGATTTTGTCCCCTAGCCCAGAATGTCATGCTTCCACCCAGTGTCACTTCGGGCGATACGAGCCAGTTGTTGGGAGTCAGCGCGGTTTCTGTGGGATTATCATAGCTGGCCGATGAGATGCAGAAGGATCCGCTATGTGAACTGGAATTATTATTTACCTCCCAGTTAAATCCATCGTTGTCAGCGTCGATGGTTGTCCAACCATTGGGTAACTCGCCATTTTCAAATGTTTCTCCAGCTAATCTGTACCACAAGTCCCATGATAAGGGTTCCGCACCCTTGTCAGTCCAGTCAACCGTGGCCATTGTCGCTGCCACTTCGGTAATCTCAATTTCAGGAGCTTTGTCAGCCTTCTCTGTGGTGAAACATGCGTTTGCCCACTTACTGGTACTCTCCTCGTCGCACTTGGCACGTACCAGGAACACATAATCCGTTTCCGGATCCAGTCCGTCGAGCGAGAAGGAATTGTCGGTGCATGAGCCCGTGGTCCATCTATCTGTTTCAAGAAGATATCCGCGAATCATCCATCCGTTACCTGCCAACGAAGAGGCGAGATTACCAATATGGCCCCATGATGTTCCATCAAAGTACCAATCATTGTTGGACTCAGAGCTTTCACAAAAATGTAAGACGTAGGTTCCCGTTTCAGTGAGTGTAATCCACAAGTTCTCACCCTGATGAATAGACACGGCTTGACCTAAAGTTACCTCATGTATGTTTACATCGCTATACACCCCTGTATTAACTGGTGTTACCTCCTCTGTATAGAGAAGAGTGCCAGGAGCATTATCGCCACCAGAATAAATCTTTACGGTGATGGGATTTGAGTTATTATGGTTTTCTGCAATAGCGATCTTCGACAATTTGTCGACAGTTACCATACTACCTGGATACATGACACCCCAAGTCCAAGTATTCGATTCTGAACTTCCTATACTATTCTTATAGGTACCATCATCGTATTGGAGCCATGAGCCAGTATCTTCGGCGTAACGCACCTCATAATTGTCGGCATTGCCCTCCCAACTCACATTGGCAGAGATGGCGGTGATGTCGGAAATGGTCACGTTTTTCGGCATTGTACATGCATCATCGGTGGTGAAAGTCACCATGTTGCTCCACTTGCTGTGGTCGTCACTGCTGCAAGCCGCGCGCACGTAAGCGTAATAAGTAGTCTCAGGTGTCAATCCTTCCAAAATGAAGGGATTGCTCTGGGCAGATTCCACTGCATCGGATTCATCGGGATTAAAACCTTCCTCGGTGCTATATACAACCTCCCATGAATCTTGGTTCTCATCAGCCGTCCAACTGAGTTCAACACTGGTCGATGTTGGCGTGCCAGCCGTCAAGCCTTTCGGCTTGAGACATGTAGGCGCATCGCCTATGTTGAGGATAATTTGGTTCTTGACGGCCATCACGTTGCCGGAAACGCCAGGATTGGCAATATCGTAAGCTGAAGCATCACGGTAAGCATAGATAGATTGATTGGTGGCCGAGAACACCAGACAGGCCATGTGTGGCGAGCTAGTGTAGCTGCCTGTATTGTCAGCTACGGCAACAAGCAGGTTCGAATTACCATTGTATTCGAAAGGAGTGTCTAATTCAATCGTAGTCCACTCACCCGCGCTAAAAGTGAGTTCACCTTCAAAGACCAAACCACTGGAACTGATGGGCACCCAGTCGGAACCACTAGCAAAGGCTTCTTTATCCGTAAGTGCCATATAAATCGAATAGTTACGGGTCTTTTCCGCACCCGTGTTCTTAAAGGCGATGCTGGTAATGGCACCAGACGCGCCAATCTCTTCGGCAGTGTAGATTTGCTGCGTATAGCTATAATTGTAGAAATTATAGCCCGGCAGGTACGAGTTTTTCGTATCGCCATCTCCAATCTGCACTTCATCCGCCCTTGCTCCTAGCGCACATAGCAGCAGGGAGAGCCATAAGAAAAGTAATCGATGCTTTTTCATAAGCAAACTGCATTATTGGTTATATCAATTATATCAATATAAAAATGTCAACTTGTCGGTTGTAAATAATATTTTGCAAAATTAGTTTTTATTTTACAAACCACCAAATTGAAAATCATTAAAAACCGTTTTTCTTCAATATAACTACAATTTCTTCATTTTACCCCCCCCCTCCTTTTTACAATCTGAAAGTTCCAGCCTTTGGCATCCTGCAAGCATTTCAAGTCATTTCCGGTTTTGGCATAAAATTTTACGGTAGGGGAAATAAAAATGCCCCTCGCGGAGGCGAAGGGCATTATGTGAAGATGAGATGGTTTACAGTGTCATGTCGTCCCAAGCATTGAAGTAGTTGGCGCGGTTGTCGTCATCATCATCGTCGGGCGTATCACTACTGTTGATGTCGTCATCGCCTGCGGAGATGGTCCAATCCTCGTCCATGGTGTCCGACAGCGTTTCCAAGGTAACAACCTTGGTCATCGGGCGGATATACTCACGAATATCTGTTTCTATCTTTTTCATGACTTTTTCCTTTCTTTAAGATGATTACTTAACCACGACCTTCTTGCCGTTGACGATATACACACCCTTCTGCTTCGGAGCCTTGTCGAACTTCACGCCCTGCAGGTTGTAGTAGCCTTCGGGAGCGGAGCTGTCGGCAATCTCGGTGATGCCCGTAGCGGTCTCGCCGTCGCCGAAGTCGAGGCTGAACGAGTCGACACCCGATGAAAGGTCTTCAGAAATGACGAAGTAGGTGCGGAAGGCTTTCAGCGTACGTGGTTTACCCGTATGCGTCAGCGTGTTGTCCGCCTTCAGGTACCAGATGTCGGAATTCTCCTCCGGTGTGATGTCCCAGGCATCGTAGTAGCCCACGAAGCTCAGGTTGCC
>JAFYZT010000032.1 GCA_017548605.1 Prevotella sp.
CGGGCTGCATGGCGCGACTCCTCCTTGTCCTCGCTATCGTAGTAGCCGTTACCAGCGACGCGTGTCATGTCGTACATCGTGCTGGCAAGGGTGGCCTTGATACGAGTATCGGCAGCGGCAGCATTCAGGGCGATACCTCCCCAGCCGCAGATGCCGATGATACCAATCTTCTCGACATCGACATTTTCCAACTGTGACAGATAATCGACTGCTGCCATGAAATCCTCGGTGTTGATGTCGGGCGATGCCGTGCGACGCGGCTCACCACTGCTCTCGCCGGTGTACGAGGGGTCGAAAGCCAGCGCCACAAAGCCACGCTCAGCCATCCGCATGGCATAGAGTCCGCTCGACTGTTCCTTGGTGGCTCCGAATGGGCCAGAGACTGCGATAGCAGGCAACTTCTTAACTTCTTTAACTTCTTTCGGAGTATAGAGATCAGCCGCCAAAGTCAAACCATACTGTGTTTCAAACGTCACTTTCTTGTGATTCACCTTCTCGCTCAGCGGGAACACCTTGTCCCACTCTTGCGTCAATTCAAGTTTACTCATATTTTCTTCTGTTTTAGTTTGTTTGCTGTTTGTGCAAGCCGTCAACATACCGCCAACGAGCATTGCGAATAATACCTTTTTCATTTTATATACTTTTTACCATCCTTAATGACTATTCCCTTGTGTCCGGCCTGTGCAAGAGTACCATTAAGCGTATAAGCTCTCGACTTGCTATCGTCAGCTTTTAACTGTTTGATGCCTGTAGTATTGTTCAGCGACAGTGTTACGCTGATGTTGCTCTCGCCAGCCTTGAGGAACGTGCGCAATTCGCTCTGCGACAATCCGTCAATCTTGCCCAGGCGGGTGTAGCTCCATGAGTTCGTGCCGTAGAACATGCAGATGTTGCTGCCGCTGTAGAGAATCACGTCGCCCGGCTGTGCATTGATTTGTTCGTTGCTTGTCGGTAGCGAGAATCCGAGTGCTCCCCAAATCTCGAAGCCGCCACTGGAGTTGAGCGTCACCGTGACGGGGGCCTCTTTCAACTTCGCGACCAGCGCCTGTGTGGCACTATTGATGACCAGCGTGACGGTCTCTGTCCTGCCGTCGATAGTGATGTACATCTTTGTTGTCATTGTCTCGTAGTTCGTCTGCGCCTGGATCTCGTCGCTGCAACACGACATGACAAGCAGGGCTGATAGAATCATTACAATCTGTTTCATAGTCATTCTTCACTCTTCATTTTACCTGGTATCTCATCCACACGATGCCGTCCTGCTCCTCCACGCTTTTGAAGGCCAGACGAACGGGTTTTCGCTCCATCGGCCTGCCGTCAAAGGCAGCAGCCATGCCCTCGCGCCCGTCGATGCCGTAGCCGTACATCATGCTCACCTCATCAATCAGACCCTGATCGAGCAACGAGCCGTTGATGTGCCCGCCACCCACTACGGCAAGACGTTCCACGCTGAACACCGTGCGCAGTGTCTCCAAAGCCGATGCAAGGTCGATGCCGTCCCGCCCCGTGGTGATATAAGATATGTGTTTCTTCTTCAAATAGTCCAGATATTCCTGGCTGGCCTGCTCTGACAGGATCATCAGCAGCGGACGCCCGAATAGCTCCGTGGTGTCGTCGTCCCAAAGCAGCGTGCCGCAAGTGTCAACGCCGATGGCATAACCCTTGGCCTCTGTGGCGCGATACATCTGTTGGCCGGCATCCTCATGCGCCTTCTGCGGCTGGAACACTCCGTCCTGTGCATAGTGCATCGCCAGCGTGGTCTTGCCCTCCAGCGTCGAGGGGCAGTCGAGCTGTGCCAGCGCCTCGTAGTAGCGGTTCGTGTCGTCAATCTGCTCTGTCATCGCGCAGTCTATCCTACCGTCAAGCGAAGCCATCATGTGGCAAATTACGTATGGTCTCATTGTCGTTCCGTTTATCTGTTCTTAACTAGGTGCAAAGGTACGACGATTTAGCCATACTCCGCTTAGACGGATTACGGATAAATCTACCAAAAATGAGGAATGTTTATTTTTTGCGCTGTTCAGCGAAAAAATGTGAGGGTGTCTGACCCGTCAGTTGCTTGAAAAGACGGGTGAAATGATTGGGGTACTCGAAGCCAAGCGCATCGGAAACCTGTGTGATGCTCTGACCGCCAAGCATCAGGCTCTTGGCACGCATGACGATAAAACTTCGGATATAGTCTTTCGGACTCTCGCCCAAGGCACCACGCACGATGTCGCCGAAATAACCGGGCGACAGACACAGCTCGCTTGCACAGTATTTCACGCTGGGAAGCCCATCTGTACGCTGACGGCCTTTGTCGTAGTAGTCGATAAGCACCTGCTGAAAACGGGCTAGTATGTCGCTACTGCCAGCCGTCATCTCCTTGAACTGGCGGGCATAGAATCGGTTGCAATAGTCCAGAATCAGCTGTATGTAGTCTCGCACGATGTCATCTTGAACATCATCAGCATTGTTAGTCAGTTCACTTCGTATATTCGACATCAGCCCCGAAAGCGTGTCCTTCTCTTCGGTATTCAGGAAAAGTGCCTCGTTGCTGTTGTACGAGAAGAAATGATAGTCCTTCATACGTCGCTCAATCTCCGTGCCGTGAATGAACACGGGGTCGAACAGAAGCACCCAACCGTGATACTTCCGCCGCGTGCCATCATCGCGCTTGCCGCCAATCTGCCCTGGGGCAAAAGCAATCAATGAACCGTCGCCGTCATGGTAGGTGCCGATGCCGTAGGTCAGGTTCTCGGGGAACTCTCGCTGCAGGAAGATGCCGTAGCAGTCGATGCGGTTCAGCGAATGGCGTATCTCGCCCGCCTCGTCGTAATGAATGATGGCGACGTGGGGATGAAGCACCGGCACACGGATGTCGCGTGCATAGTCGTTTGCCTCGTTGATGTACAAATCCAACTTCATTTCTTTCTTAGTCCATTCAAGAAGTTTGTTTGACCGCGTCATTGAAGAGCGTATGTCAATGAAGAATCAGTTCTCTTATAGTACCATATCGGGAACAAAATTACTCATTTTTTACGAGATAAGAGACGTTTACTGTTATAAATTAAGGTGAAAAGTCTGAATGCGCCCTCATTTTTGATGTTTTGTCAGTTATATTAGGCACATCTGCACTAAAGCAGGTTGTATAATATGAACTACAATTTCAAAAAACACTGCTACGATCCATACGATAGTTTGGACGCAGAATGGAAAGCTAGAATCTCGCATGATGGGCTTTCTGTAAGAGAAGCGGCTATCCTTTCTGGTTTCAGCCGCCAGTATATCAACAGACTTGTAACGAACGGTCGTATCATTGCCGCGAGAAGCAACGAGGGCAACTATGTGATTTCATGGAAGGACTTCGTCAAGTGGTATTCGGCTCTGCCAGTCACACCTTCCTCCCCTATCGGTTATGCGAGTCTTTCCCTCAAAGAGCTGATGCGATATACAGGCATGAGCAGATGCTGGGTGCTGAAGTTCGTTACACGAAACAGCATCCCATCTTATTATGTAGGTGTTTACCGTCGGTTCCACAAGTCTTTGTGTGAAGAAGCATGGAAACATGAGTCTATTGCCTTAAAGCATTGGCTGACACTTGAAGAAGCCTCTGCCTTTTTCGATTTGGACAGTTCCGTAATCTTCGCACTCGCGGCGTTGCATAGAGTACGCGTAAAGAAGTTGAACAAGAGCTATGTCTATAACAAGGCAGACATTCTTGCCGTGAAAAAGAAAGGAGGTGCATTATGCCAAGGGTAATTCTTAAGTACAGATCAATTGCTCATGGAGTCATGAAGTCCATTTATCTGGAGTTCAATCCACCCATTCATGACGTGAAGGGCAAAAGCGTAAGGTACGAGTGTCTGAACCTTGAAATCTTCTCTCATCCAGGGACGTCACAACAGCAGGAGCAGAACAAGGCTATTGAAGAGATTGCAGAGACTATTCGTTGTGAAAGATATCTCCAGTTGGTCAGGCATGATTACAGTTTTCTGGCAAAGGCAAGACTTGACGAAGACTTTCTGGAATATTTCAGGATGAATGGCGATTGTCACGGTGCGAAATATCAGAGTAGCCGACTGCACTTTGAAAGGTTTTGCAAAGGACAATGCTTGTTCAAGGACATCAATGCAAGCCTCTGCGAACGGTTCCGGCTATATCTACTCCGAGCCAAAGGACTGCAGCACACGAAGAACAGGCTTTCCAAGAACTCTGCAAGCGCATACTTCAATGCTTTTCTGAGTATCGTCCATTTTGCCTACAAAGATAATATACTCTCAGAGGATTATGCTGCATTGGTCGAGAAAATCAAGTGGAACCACGACATTCCAAAGGAATATTTGTCACGCGCTGAGATCAAACAGCTGGCAAGCACTCCATACGATGAGAATCCTGATGTGTACAGAGCAGGCATGTTTTCTATCTACACGGGATTAAGAAGAAGTGACATTCTTGCTCTCCGATGGGAAAACGTGCATCATGACCGTGGCAGGAAAGCATATCTCAGGTTTCGTATTAAGAAGACTGGCAACCAGATACAATTGCCACTTTCGCTTCCTGCTATCAGAGTGTTGGGTGAACAGAAGCCAAAGGGAAAGGTGTTTCCAATGTTGACTGAAAGCATTCTCACGACTCATGTCAGCAGATGGATTAGCAAGGCAAGAATCCGCAAGCACATCACTTTTCACTGTTTCCGACATACCTTCGCCATGCAGTTACTGGATAAAGGAGTTGATATATACACGATTGCTGCACTTCTTGGTCATAAGCAGGTTTCAAGCACACAGAATTACGCGAAGATAACTCCCAAGAAGGTACTTGAAGCCATCATGAAGATAGGATAATAGATACCTTCTGCTTTATATAAGTTCGGCAATGATATTGAATTGTTGCCGAACTTTACGACTTTTATTTGCCGCCAAAAGAAAAGGAGTTTAGTTTACCCCCATATTATATATCCATAACTCAAACTAAACCTTTTATCTTCCGACTACGACTTACATCTCCCTAAAGGGACAGATTACACCTCAACAGTGTCCCCGAGGGACAGACGTTATAAATAGTAATTCAAAGCAATATAAAGGCGCGATTTTACGTTATAATATAAACATCTGCAAAGAACTGAAAAGAAATGAGCATGAAAAGGCTATTTGGAGGGACAGCGATTGAAGCACAAATGCACTCGCTTCACAGCGAATGCAAGAATGTGCAAAAATCCGTGTTAACA
>JAFYZT010000033.1 GCA_017548605.1 Prevotella sp.
TAAAATCCAAGTCCCTTAAGCCATTTTTCTACCTTAGCCTTATTGCTACGCACCTCGTGACCATAGATGCTGAAACCCTTAGTGACATTAGCACCAGGGAAGGCTGCTTTTACATCTTCTACACAATTGGCCAGGCCTGAGCCCTCGTGAGTGGTGAAGGGGATGACGGTCTTGCCCTTCAGGTCGCCTCCATGCTTCTTGAAGAAGGTGAACATTACCTGAGGATAGGTGCCCCACCATACGGGACCGCCAATGAACACAGTGTCGTACAGGCTCAGATCCACGTCGCCCTCATACTCCGGCAGTTCGCCGTTCTTTGCCTCCTCCTTTGCCAGATTGATGAGCGGCGTGTAAGCCATGCCATCGTACTTGTGCGTAACAATCTCGAACTGGTCAGCACCAGTCAACTCCGTGATGTAGTCGGCCACAATCTTTGTATTGCCCACCTCAATGTTTCCTACTGCGTAGTTGTCTCCTGCATGCGAGAAGAAAATAACAATTGATTTACCCATTCCTTTGTTTTCCTTTGGTTTGTTGCTTTGTGAACAAGCACTCAGACTGATTGTTATGAGTGCTGCCATTGCTAATACTATTTTTTTCATTTTGGCATATCCTCTATCGTGGTAAACATAAAGTCTGATTCGCGTTTCTTGATGAGCCAGCGACCGTCTTGCTTCACGTATGTATCGTGATAGCGCACGCCGCTCTGGTTTTTCTTGCCGCCACCAATGAGTGTCACGAAACAATAGCTGATGCCTGTAGCGGTATCGCCGTTAATGTCAACGGTTTGCTGTCCGTTCAAGTGATACACTACGTCGAACAATGCCAGAAAGCCCGAAAAAGCCTTGCCGATTTCCTCACGGCCCTTACTTGTGAAAACTTGTTCGCCGCTCTTGCTGATAACCTCTGCATCCTCGGTGAAGAGAAGAATCTGACTGTCTACATCCTTCACGTCGGCGAGGTTCGAGAATGTGTCAACGAGGCGCTTCAGTGCCAATTGGTCCTCTACTTGCTGTGCATTCATAACTGTACTGCTTAAAATGGAGATGATAATTACAAATAACTTCTTCATAATGCTTGATGTTTTAGATGTTTTTAATGAATTTCGCGGGATTGCCGCCAACGATGGTGTTGGGCGCAACGTCCTTGGTTACGACGGCTCCGGCAGCCACGACGGCATTCTCGCCAATGGTCACGCCCGGCAGGATGATGGCACCTACGCCAATCCATGCCTTTGCGCCGATGTGCACGGGCTTGCAGCGCAGCACCATACGGTTCTCGAAGTCGTGGTTGTCGGTAACGATGCGTACGTTGGGGCCTATCATCACTCCGTCGTCGATGGTGATGCCTCCAGCGGCCATGCAGGTCAACGAGTGATTCACAAAGACACCACGGCCTATCTTCATCTGACAGGCAAAGTCGATCTGAAGCGGGGGCATCAGGTAACTCGTCTGGTCGAGATTGCCGCCAAAGAGTTGTTCCTCCAGCGGACGAATTTTTTCCATATCCGGCTTGGTGGTGTTAATCTTGAAACAGATGTTGGCACAGTCGGTCATGTGCTTGATGGCCTGTGCATACTCGGGAGTCGCCATATCGACGTCAGCCCCAGAACGAAGTCTTTCATAAATATCCATTGTTCTAATCGTTTTTAAGTTTCACGGTGCTAAGTTACGATGATTTTTCCATACTTCTGTTTCACAAAAAACGTCATAATTTTCACTTTTTGCATAATTCATTCGTTTATATATAAAATAATGAGTAATTTTGCGTCGTAGAACTCCAATTATGATGCCAATGAAGGTAGATTTCATGTATTCCACTGACTTCCAGGCAATGAATGCGCCTGAATTGAGTGATACTTGCATGCACCTACTCTGCACGGCTGGCGAGGGCAGTTTCGTGTTCAATGAGCGGTGCTATCACATTGTGAAAAACGACCTGGTAGTGATACCAATGCCCGCCCGCGTCAGTAACATTGCTGCTCATGCCGACATGCAAGTGGAATGGTTTGCGGCTGACTATAAGTTCCTGCAGAACCTGCTGCCATCGAACAACTATAGCATCGGAGGAAGCATCTCACTGAACCAGGATCCTGTCATCAGACTCACAGATGAACAGGCCAGCCTTCTGCTTGCCGACTTCCACCGACTTCGTGATCGCATGGGCGATCGCCACCTGCTCTTCTACCGTGAACTGATGGGCAGTCTCTGCCTGACCATGATGTACGACATCTTCGAGCCCCATGCCCAGCGTGACGCCACCGACACCCACAGCGACCGCACAGCCTATATCGTGAAACAACTTATGGCACTGCTCGCTACCGGCATCAGCCTCACAGAACGCAATGTGAGCTATTATGCCGAGCGTCTGAACGTTTCGCCCAAATACCTCTCCGCCACCATCAAGCGTGTGACGGGCCACAGTGTCACCTCCTACATCGACCGACACACCGTGCCTATCCTGAAAGACTATCTGAATGATGAGCGCCTGTCGCTCACCCAGATAGCCGAACAGATGAATTTTGCCTCTCTCTCGTACTTCAGCCGCTACTGCACCAAGCACCTTGGCCAGTCGCCCAGCGAGTACCGCCAGAGCCTTCAGCCGAAGTAACACACCATAACTTTCTGTATTATATTATTACATTCCAGCACTAAAGCTGGTTGTAATAATATGCAATACAATTTCCAAAAACACTACTACGATCCATACGATAGTTTGGACGCAGAATGGAAGGCAAGAATCTCACACGATTGGCTTTCCATAGGAGAAGCGGCTTGCCTTTCTGGTTTCAGCCGCCAGTACATCAACAGACTTGTAACAAATGGTCGCATCATTGCTAAGAGAAGCTACGAGGGCAACTATGGAATTTCATGGAAGAACTTCGTCAAGTGGTACTCAGCCCTGCCTGTCAGCCCTTCCTCTCCCATCGGCTATGCAAGCCTTTCTCTCAAAGAACTGATGCGATACACTGGTATGAGCAGATGTTGGGTGCTGAGGTTCGTTACACGAAACGGCATTCCGTCTTATTATGTAGGAGTTTTCCGTCGGTTCCACAAGTCTTTATGTGAAGAGGCTTGGAAACATGAGTCTATTGCCCTGAAGCATTGGCTGACACTTGAAGAAGCCTCTGCCTTTTTCGATTTGGACAGTTCCGTAATCTTTGCTCTCGCTGCTTTGCATAGAGCACGTGTGAAGAAGTTGAACAAGACCTATGTCTACAACAAAGCTGACATTATTGCCGTGAAAAAGAAAGGAGGTGTGCTATGCCAAGGGTAATCCTGAAGTACAGATCCATTGCACATGGAAACATGAAATCCATCTATCTGGAGTTCAACCCACCCATTCACGACGTAAAGGGAAAAAGTGTGAGATACGAATGTCTGAACCATGAAATCTATGCAAATCCAGAGACTTGTCTGCAACTCAAACAGAACAAGGCTATCGAAGAAGTTGCAGAGACGATCCGTTGTGAAAGATACCTTCAGCTGGTTCGTAGCGACTACAGTTTCCTGGCAAAGGCAAGACTCGACGAGGATTTCCTTGAATACTTCATGCAGAATGGCGATTGCCACGGGGTCAAGTACCTGAGCAGCCGTTTGCATTTTGAAAAGTTTTGTAAGGGGCAATGCAAGTTCAAGGACATCAATGCCAGCCTATGCGAACGTTTCCGGCTGTATCTTCTACGAGCCAAAGGATTGCACCATACTAAATGTAATTTGTCCAGGAATTCCGCGAGTTCATACTTTAACGCCTTTTTGAGCATTATTCATTTTGCCTACAAAGACAATATATTGTCTGAGGATTACGCTACAATGGTGGAGAAGATAAAATGGACCCACGACATCCCCAAGGAATACCTGTCGAGTGCGGAAATCAAGCAGTTGGCAAGCACTCCATACGACGATAATCCAGATGTGTACAAGGCTGGCATGTTCTCTATCTATACAGGATTAAGGAGGAGCGACATCCTTGCCCTCAGATGGGAGAACATTCACCATGACCGAGGCAGAAAGGCATATCTCAGGTTCTGCATCAAGAAGACTGGTGCTTTGGTACAATTACCATTGTCACTTCCTGCCGTCAGGGTATTGGGTGAACAGCAATCTAAAGGAAAGGTGTTTCCCATGCTGACCGAAAGCATTCTCACGACTCATGTCAGCAGATGGGTCAGCAAAGCAAAAATCAAAAAGCACATCACCTTTCACTGTTTCCGTCACACCTTTGCTATGCAATTGCTGGACAAGGGTGTTGACATTTACACCATTGCTGCACTCCTCGGACATCGACAGGTATCGAGTACACAGAACTATGCCAAGATAACTCCCAAGAAGGTACTTGAAGCCATCTTGAAGATAGGATAATAGATACCTTCTGTTTTTATAAGTTCGGCAATGATGTTGAATTGTTGCCGAACTTTACTGCTTTTATTTGCCGCCAAAAGAAAAGGAGTTTAGTTTACCCCCATATTATATATCCATAACTCAAACTAAACCTTTTATCTTCCGACTACGACTTACATCTCCCTAAAGGGACAGATTACACCAGAACAGTGTCCCCCGAGGGACAGACGTTTAACTGTGCTTCAAGGCAATAAAAAGGCTCGATTTTACGTTATAATATAAACATCTGCAAAGAACTGAAAAGAAATGAGCATGAAAAGGCTATTTGGAGGGACAGCGATTGAAGCACAAATGCACTCGCTTCACAGCGAATGCAAGAATGTGCAAAAATCCGTGTTAACA
>JAFYZT010000003.1 GCA_017548605.1 Prevotella sp.
ACATTGGCATTGAATCCACCACACAGGCTACTATTAGACGCGAACACCACGAGTGCCACATTTTTCACCGGCCGTTCCTGGTCGTAAATAGATTGCGCGTCGGCCTCAGCAGCCAGGAAAGCCTTCAGGATATGTTCAAGCATAGTCTCATAGGGCAGCATATTCTCAATCATCACCTGTGCGTGGTGAAGTTTTGAGGATGCCACCATTTTCATGGCACTCGTTATTTTTCGGGTGCTATTGACCGATGCAATCCTGTTTTTTATTTCTTTGAGCGACGGCATAGGCTATCATGCTTTGTACTGTCCGGCAATGTCGCCCATGACGTTTTCGAGCACTTTCATGGCCTCATCGTCAATCTTGCCACTGCCAAGCAGTTCAATGACCTCGGGGTTACTTGTACGCAGTTTGTCGAGGAAGGCATCCTGACATTGACGTACTTGGTCAACGGGCACCTCGTGCATCAGTCCACGCGTTCCGCAGAAGAGGATAGCCACCTGTTCGCCCACCTGCATCGGCTGATATTGCGGCTGTATGAGCAACTGGTTGTTCTTTCGTCCGCGGTCGAGCGTCATTGCTGTCACAGCATCCATATCGCTGGAGAATTTCGAGAAAGCCTCCAACTCACGGTATTGCGCCATATCGATTTTCAGCGTACCAGCCACTTTCTTCATACTCTTGATCTGTGCCGAGCCACCCACACGACTCACCGAGATACCCACGTTGATAGCCGGTCGGAAACCTTGGTTGAAGAGATCCGTCTCGAGATAAATCTGTCCGTCGGTGATGGAGATAACGTTAGTCGGGATATATGCCGACACGTCGCCAGCCTGCGTCTCGATGATGGGGAGCGCCGTAAGCGAACCACCACCACGCACATGACCTTTCATGCACTCTGGGAGGTCGTTCATTTTCTCTGCCACCTCTTGCTGGTCGTTGATACGAGCAGCACGTTCGAGCAGACGGCTGTGGAGATAGAACACGTCACCGGGATATGCCTCACGTCCAGATGGACGGCGTAAGATGAGCGACACCTCACGGTAAGCCACCGCCTGTTTGGAGAGGTCATCATAGACGACGAGCGCCGACTCTCCCCTATCGCGGAAATACTCACCTATGGCCGCACCTGCAAACGGAGCATAGTACTGCATAGCAGCCGGGTCAGCCGCTGTTGCAGAAACGATGATAGTATAGGGCATAGCCCCATGCTCCTTCAGGTTTTGCACAAGAGCCGCCACGGTAGATGCTTTCTGTCCGATGGCCACATAGATACAATACACAGGCTTTCCAGCCTCGTAAAAACTTTTCTGATTGATGATGGTATCCACGGCGATGGCCGTTTTTCCTGTCTGTCGGTCGCCGATAATCAGCTCTCGCTGTCCACGTCCGATAGGAATCATCGAGTCGACCGCCTTAAGACCCGTCTGCAGCGGTTCCTTCACCGGTTGTCTGTAGATGACACCAGGCGCCTTTCTGTCGAGCGGCATCTCGAAAGCGTTTTTGAGGTCAATGTCGCCCTTTCCGTCGATAGCCTGTCCGAGCGGATTGATGACACGCCCCAGCATGTTGTCGTTGACACGGATGGAAGCGATGCGTTTGGTGCGTTTTACGACCATACCCTCTTTGATGCCTGAAGTAGAACCCAGGAGCACGCAGCCCACATTATCCTCTTCAAGGTTCATCACGATGGCCATAGTACCATTTTCGAACTCCAGCAATTCATTAGCTTCAGCGTTGCGCAGTCCATAAATACGTGCCACGCCATCGCTCACCTGGAGCACGGTACCCACCTCGTCGAACTTCTGTCCGTCGCTGATGCCCTGCAATTGTTGCAACAGCACTTCCGACACCTCGCTTGGTTTTATTTTATCTGACATTCGATCTTTAGAATTAAAATATTAAAATATTAGAAAATTAAAACAGCGAACGTTCTATCTTTCCTATTTCTTTAGCTGTGTGAGGATGTCACGCAGTTGTCGTTGCACGCTTGCATCCATCCTGTACGTATCGTATTCAAGAATGAATCCCCCGATGATATCGGGATTCACCTCGGTTTGGAACTCCACAGTGCCTTTAGTTCTGCTCTCCACCATCTGCTTCATCTTCCTTTCGGTCGCGGGGTTGACGGCAGCGGCGGTGATGAGTTTACCGCTGATGATGTTTTTCTGTTTTCGGTAAAGCGTGATGTAGGAAGCTGCCATAAATTGCATGGACTGTTCCCTTCCCTCGTCGACCACCAATTTTATGAACCTTTTCGTCAGTTCCGTTGGTTTGTCGCCGCAGGCTGCATTGAACACCATTATTTTCTTGGCGTCGTCAAGCATGGGGTTGTCTATCGTGGTACGGAGTTGAGGTAGATGAAGATAATGACCGAGCAAGGTCTTCATATCTTCATAAACCTTATCCTCCTGTTTCGACATCACGCTACTTTTGAGTAATGCCCGAGCATACCTTACCGATATTACTCCTAAATCCATACGCTTTAATTTACGAGATCTTGTTTTCCGACAGCATCATCCAGCAGGCGATTGATCAAATCCATCTGCTCTTTGTCAGAATGCAGGTTTTGTCGCAGTATTTTTTCGGAGATTTGAACGGACAGTTCTGCCACCTGTGCACGAATGTCCCTGATGGCATTCTGTTTTTCCGTTTCTATTTCCGTTTTCGCCTCGGAGAGCAGTCTTGCTCCCTCGATGCGAGCTTTCTCCTGCGCTTTTTCGACGATGGCATCGCGTGTTTCAGCAGCCTCTTTCAGTATTTGGGCCTGTCGTTCGCGTGCCTCCTGCAAGATGGATTCACCTTCTTTCTGAATATTGGCCAGCTTCTCGTTTGCCTCGTGCGCTTTTTTCAGGCTATCATCGATGAACGCCTTCCTGTCGTTTACCATTTTGGTAATGACAGGGAATCCGAAGCGCCAGAGCAGGAAGAACACCACCAGGAAGGTGATGGTCATCCAAAAGAGCAGACCAGTACTTGGAATCAATAAATCCATATACTTACGATTGTTGTTCTATGTGTTAGATACAGAGGAATGCGATAACTGCGGCGAAGAGGGCCACACCTTCGATAAGAGCAGCGGCCACAATCATATTGGTGAACAGTTTGTTCATCACTTCCGGTTGACGAGCCATGGCATCCATAGCCTGTCCGCCGATTCTACCGATACCGATACCAGCGCCAATAGCGGCGAGACCTGCGCCTACTGCGGCGCCCAACTTAGCAAGGCCTTCAGCGGCCAATAATGTTGAAATCATAGTTGTTTTGTTTTAATTGTTATTATTTGTTGTGAATTTATTTATTCATGTTCGGGTTGTACTCGTGCCAATCCAATGAACACAGCACTAAGCATGGTGAATACCATGGCTTGGATGAAGCAGACCAAACATTCGAGGCACATCATGAAGATACTCATCAGAACGCTCAGGGTGCTCATACTCAATTGTACCGCTATGACCTTTCCTGCCACGAGGAAGATGATACATGTGATGGCTATCGCTATGGCATGTCCTGCCATCATGTTAGCGAAGAGACGGATCATGAGCGCAAAGGGCTTCGTGAAGATTCCAACGAACTCGATGAGCGGAATGATGGGCACCGGTGCTTTCAGCCATGTAGGCACATCGGGCCAGAAGATATCCTTCCAATAGTGCTTGTTGCCACTGAACTGTACAATGATGAAAGTACAGAGCGCGAGGAAGAACGTTACAGCGATGTTGCCGGTCACGTTGCCACCACCTGGCGGGAAAGGCATCAGTCCCATGACGTTGCATGTGAAGATGAAAAAGAAGCATGTGAGCAGGTAGGGAGTATATTTTTCGTATCCCTTGCCCACACCCGGTTTGATGATTTCATCCACCACATACATGACCATCATCTCTATGAATCCT
>JAFYZT010000034.1 GCA_017548605.1 Prevotella sp.
GGCTTTTGCTGTCTCAAAAGCAGCGGTGATGAGAGCCATCTGTCCAGCTGCCGACGGAACGCCTAACCACCCTTTCGATGCAATTTCCTTACCAAGGATGGCAGCATAGTAAGCCAATACCATTTTTTCCAGATAATCGATGAACGTCGTGATGATGTCGCGAAGGAAATCTTTCCATGCCTCCTTCTCGCCCTTGAACATCCCGGCAAGGAACTGCCCCATCGACGTACCCAGCTGCTTGGTGATATCGGAAATGGTGGCGGCCATCTCCTGGTTCTTTTCAATGGCGTGTTTGGCACGTTCCTCTTCCTTCGCCTTCCACTCCTCGGCGAATTTGGCGAAGTCGGCTTTACCCTTTTCCAACCGCTTTCGGTCTTCTTCTGACCGCTTTCGGTCTTCTTCTGTCTCCTTGTCACGGAGCGCGGCATATTGTTCTCCGAACTGCATCTGCAGTTCCAACAGTTTTTCGAGCAGCTTCTGTCGCTCCTTGGGTTCCATGGCCATCAGTGCCAGTGCCTCTTCCACAGCGGCACGCTCAATACGGTTCCGTTCCAGGTTGTATTCCTCTTCACTCTTGATGTCACCTTTGTAGAATCTCTCCTTCAGTTCATGCAACCGTTGTTGCGATTTCAACTCAATGGCTTCCAGTTTCTCCTTCAGTTCTCTTTTCAGCTTCTCTTCCTCGGTCTCCTGATGACCACCCTTGCCGGAACTTTTGCCGCCTTTCCCGCTCTTGCCGGAAGAGGAACCGCCGCCGATGTTGATAGAAGACGGTTCCCAGGCTCCGTCGTTCATGGCTTCCATCCAGTCTTCGGCGGTGATTCCCGCCTTTTTACCATACCTGCGCAGAGCCTTTATTGTTACGGCAGTGGAGTGCTCTACGGATTTCCAATAAGCTAAGCGTTCCTTATCATATTGCAGTATTATTTGGTCCTGAGTAGCCGTATAAGCCGGTGCTTGTTTACCCCAGAACAAAGACCCTACACCTTGCAATCTTTGCTCCAAGGTGGGGTCTAATATCTCCTGAGCATATTTTCCGGCGGCGGCTTTTATCTTTCCCTCCCTTATTCCTACAGCCTTTTCCCAAGTCTTCACGGCTCTGTCGGCATCAATGGCCTTGGCCATTTCTTTCTCAATCTTGGCCTGAAGTGCCCTTGCCAGAGCCAGACGATCCAAACGGGCAATGTAATTGTCTATGGCCCGTGAATTGCTGTTCAACGCTCCTTTCTCAGCGTTCAGACTGGCTACGTAGCCGGGAACGATATTCTCCAGCTGCTTGGCGGCCTTGTAGCGGGTGTTCAACGCCACGGTATTGTCGGCAACGATACGTGTCAGTTCTTCTATTTTCTGCTTTTGGGTGGTGGCAGTTTTTGCTGCTGTTTTCTGAACGTCGGTCAAGGCTTCAGCGGCTGCCTTGGCAGCATCCACCTGCTTCACATGGTCTTTGAGGGCCGACGTACCTTGGATAATCCATGATACGGCGGCTGTCAATACCGTAATCAGTAGTCCCCACGGGTTCGCTTTGATAGCAGCGGTCAGTGCCTTAAAAGAGGAAGTAACACCGTCTAACCCTTTCTTCAAGGTTGCCCAAATGGCAGTGGCTTTCACTGCAATCATATAACTCACCCAGGCGGTGGTTACGGTGATGATAACCTCCTTGTTCTTTAGCAGCCATTTCACGGCATCCATCGAGCCTTTTATTACGGTCAGGAATGCCTGTTCTGCCTTCGCCTTGACGAAAAGCAGTTTTCTTCCGACTTCCTCACTCAAATCACCCAGTTCATTGGCAGCCTGTTTCGCTTTGCCAGCATCGGTCTTAGCCAACTCTGCATTCATATGGCCGACGTTCTCCGTCACCACCTGAGCCAGCATGGCGGCACGCTCCTGCTCGTTGCCGGTTTTCATTATCTGCTCCTGGGCCTCACTGAATGTTATACCGGCACGCTTCAGTGCGCTCGTCTGACCTTGCATCACCTTACCGAACAGGTTGCCGATGCTCTGCGCATCCTGCTGCGTGGCATTCAGCCCTTTCTGTTGGGCGATGAGGTCGTTCATGGCGGGCACCAATATGGCGAGGGAGTCTTTCTCCTTCAAGAATGTAGATACCTGCTGCATTCCTGCCAACTGTACCTCGTCGCCGATAACACCGAGTTTCTGTTGCTCGCTGGCTAAGTCCTTCATCTGTTGTATCTCATCGTCTGTGGCGGCCATACGCTCACGCATCACCGTCTCCAGCTTACGCTCTGCCTCCTCCTGTACCTGATAGGCAGCAACGCTCGATGAGACAAACTCGCTCAGTTTGTTTTTAAAATTGATTAATATACTACCTAAAAAAGCACCGAATCCCGTGTCTACAATTCTCTTTAGACGTCCAGATAGCCCATTATATTCTTTATTTATACGTCTGATATTTGCACCATGCTCTTTTAAAATGGAGTTTAAGTCGCGCAATTCCTTGGCTTTCTTCTCATATTCCTCCGTACCTACCTTCATTTTTTTTATATCGCCGGTAAGTTTTTGTATCTGCTTACGGATGGATGCTACGCTACCGTCTATCATCTGTTTGTCGATGTAGACCTGAATGAGCCTTTTAGTCTTGTTGCTTATTGCCATGTAATTGATGCTTTGTTTGTAATGCCAAAATTACAAAATTGGAGTTTATTTTCAAATGACAGTTTTTTTATTAAAAAATGGTGGCTGAAAATAAAAAAAATATTATTATTTTGTAAATACTATTATCTTTTTATATATATTTGCAAAAAGAACTAACGGTTATGGTTGGAACAATTGTAGTACTTATAATATTCTGGATTTACATAACCCACACGAAAGGAGATGGAGGCGGGCCACCGACAATAAGTGATTGATTCCCTTCACCCTTTCTTCACTATTGTCAATCTATCCAGTTCGTCGAGCACACCTTGTGCCGACTTGTCACCGTAATATTCTCCCGCTACGTCGGCCAGGCCGTTGATTTCCCGGCTGAGCGTAGCATCAAACCAATCCTTCGGGTGTCGTGCCAGCGGACCACTCTTCACCTTCGTCTTCGGATTCTTAGAACCTCTAACCACCTGACCACCCTTGCGCACATAGCCACGTCCTACACCATAGGCCACATAGGCACCATGGCGCAGGAAACGGAATCCCACGGCATTGGCCTCTCCATCGTCACGGCCTATTCTCACCTTCGATGCAAGCTTGTTGCGCAGACCTCCAGTAAACTGGTTGGTCATCACCGCGATGTTCGCCTTCAGTTTGTTCCTGGTCTCCTTGCCCCAGGCATCCACCTTCGCGTTGTATTCCTGTGTCTCCATCATTGTGGATTAATCAATCCCTCTTGGCCAGTTCATAGTCGATACGAGTCAGTTCGTCGGTCAGTTCCGTCATCTGCCGCTCTATCTTCACCCGTTTCGGACATTCGGGCATAGGGTTTTCCTTCTCGCCCTTTGTATCCTGCTGATAGACCAGCATGTTACGTTTACGCGTCAACATGGTGACGACCGACTTGCGGCGGGTCTTCAATTTGTCGGTACTCACTCCGTCAAGGCTGGCCCTGTTTGTGTTTCCCGTCTCTTGTTCCATGTCCTTTGCTCCTTGCCCTTTACTCTTAGCTCCTTTTCTCTTCCCGATGGCGGCCAGCTGTTCCTTGCTCGGTATCACACCTTGCGTGTCGTAGGCTTCGCGCAATGGCCACAGAGCATCCATGTATTCCGTCAGCGCGTCCATCTCGGCCGACAGCCGGGCGCGTTCTTTCTTGACGCTGGCATCATTACTCTCATCCAACGCTGCACGACGGCGATGCAGTTTCGCACGTTGCTTGAACGCATCGGCAAAAGCGCGGGTTACAGCCTGGATGACTTCTGGCATCTGCCGCATTTTCTCAGGCTTTACCGATTCTTTCATTACCATGTCGGTTTCTTTAGCCGATACGGTCTTGCCGGAACGGTCATTCAAATCGTCCACGTCGGCTACCTTGTTGTCGAAGCGCGGATCCGACGGGTCGTAATATACCTGGATGAGTTCACGCAGGCACAACGACAGCTTCTCCATCGTCCAGCCCAGTTCTCCTTTGCGTGACAGCAATGAAGCCACGTTGGACTTGTAGCCGCTGCGTGTCAGAATCCGCACGCCTTCATCATAGGAACGTCGACCCGGCTCTCTCGACAGCCATTTCATGGCTGCCTCCCTCGCCTCGAAATATTCTTTTGTCAGTTTCATAGTCAATGATAGATTGTTGAAAGATTGTCAACAAACACGCCAGGCACGCAATTTTGCGCCCTGGCGTGCTATTGTAATGAAAAAAGAGAAGTAGTATCAGCTTTCGTTGCCGGATGAAGCTACGGTCAGCACGTTCTCGGTGTCACCCTCGTACACGAAGGCGCGCGGGCTGCTGTACTGAAAGCGCAGCGTGGTCTGGTTACGCTCCGTATAAGCTGCCCCGGTGGTCGAACCGTCGCTGTCGTTAGCCATCCTGGCACCATGGTTCTTGTCACCCATCAGGTACCACTGACCGTTGTTGTCTTCCACCAGGAAGAAGACCTTCCGACCCTTCACTGCATTCATGAAGCCAAGAATCTTCTTGCGTGTCTTGGCAGCAGTAATGTTCAACTCATGCAGGAACGACTCACCGCCGGGCTCTCCTTGTGGCTTGATGGTAAACGAGCCTGTGTCATCGGTGAACTCGAAGGTATAGGCACGGGTGCCCGTCTTCATCACCAGGTCACCGACCAATGCACCTGCTGCATCCAGTGTCAGAGGATCCGTCGTGGCAACGGGGCGTGTGGGCCAGGTGGCCACATCCTCGCAATAGCCGTAGATAACCTTGGGCACGATGCCGCCCATGTTGTCTTGTTCGGCGCAGGAAAGAGCGAGGTCGATATCGCTCAGTTCAAAACATCTTGTTACTTCTGGCATGGCACGGTCCTCCTGTTAGGCTTTGGTGTAGGTTTTCGTGGCCACCTCACTGTCGGTCATACCGTCCTTCACGGCGATGGCCTTGATGGTTGTTGTGGCACTGAGCGTAATCTTGTTGGTACTGTCGTAGGCAGTCGATTCCGAGGTGGGAGTGGTCCCGTCGGTGGTGTAGTAGATGGTGGCTCCGTCTGTCTCGCAGGCGAGTTCCACTACCTGGGTTTCACCTTCACCCCATGAGGCGGGAGAGAACGTAGGTGTAGCCACCTGTGTCTCTTCGTCATCGGAATCCGGGGTCAACGGCTGGTCGTTCACGCAGAGCAGCTCTTTGCCAATGTAGGCAAACTGGCATCCGAAGACGTACTTACCAAGGGCCTTGAACATGTAGTCGTCGGGAACGGCCTTCAGGGTACGCATGTCGGCCACCTTATCGAAGCCGTACACCAGGTTGGGCTTCACCGTCAACAGCACAAATTGGCTGTCCTCGGGAAGATCGGGAACACGCACCAGCTCGCAACGGCCTTTCGTACCATAGAGGAACTGCTGTCCCGTCTCGTCGGGGTTCTGTCCGGGGGTGTGGATGTTCGGGTGCTCATCAGAGAACCAGTCATCGTACAGGTCACCTACGGCATCGCTGATAATCATGATCGACGGGCCTTTCTTGAATGTGCTGGGCATCTGACGCCACATGGCCAACAGCTTGTCACCGACATTGGCGCGGCTCAGAGCTCCCGTCTCATACAGGTTACCCTTCGCTTTGGCAATGTTGCCGGCGGTCTTCTCGGCCTCGATGATGGTGCCCCAGCCGTCAAAGGCATCGGCGATATCGGTCTTGGCGGAGTCAGAGTCGTACTTCGCTGTGAACAGGAC
>JAFYZT010000035.1 GCA_017548605.1 Prevotella sp.
AATGTAATACCCCTAATTTTCTTTGTAAAGCATCTATGGTATCGTTATTCATCAAGGAATAACGTGAGGCTAGCCGAAATTCCTTGGCTGCTTCGTTTGGTAAATACTGTTTTATCAATATTGTGCCCATCTGCCCGTGAACCTTTGCCAGCAGAGCGTAGATGGAATCGCCTCCGGCGGTGGTGTCGGCCACCTCAATGGCATGCTGGAAGGCGGCGAGGGAGGCTGGTGCCTCACCCATGTCACGATAGACACTGCCGAGGAGGTAATGGGCATGCATACGGTCGTAGTTGGTGCCGTGATGGTCAAAATAGTCGGTGAGTTGGCGGATGGTGTCAAGGGATAAATGCTTGTAGGCTCGGTTGAGCGAGTCCTGCTCGTGGAGCAGGGCACGCATATAATCGGTACGCCCCTCCCCGCAGCCTATAAGCAGTAGGAAGAACAATAACGGGAGTATGAATAGTTTGCGCATAATATATAATATCTACCAAATTCGCTCCAACCTACCCTTATGTATTAATAATTCTTATCACCTTATCGATAATGTCATCAGGTGAAATAGTGTTCATACATGCCATGTCTTGGCGGTGACAGGGTTTGTTGCCATAGATGCTACAGGGGCGGCACTCCAACTCTTTCTGCACGGCATTGTCCAACGACTGTCCCCAGCCCATGAATCCGGCATAGGGATGCGTGGCACCCCACACGCTGACCACGGGCGTATCAACCAATGAGGCAAAGTGCATATTGGCACTGTCCATCGACACCATCACATCGAGGTGGCTCATGATAATCAACTCCTGGAATAGTCCGGCAGCCTGCGACGAGGCATTCACGCAACGGGGATAGGCATCACACCAACGATCAAGCACCTCCTTTTCTTGTGCTCCTGCCCCGAAGAAGAACAGGCGGGTAGCAGCATCCTCCGTCAAACGTTTTACCACCTCTTCCATACGCTCCAGAGGATACACCTTTCCCTCATGGGCAGCAAAGGGAGCGATACCTATCCATTTCTCACCTTGTTTCTTCTGTCCGATAGTGGATGGCAACAGCGACAGGTCGCCACCACCTTCGGGGAAGATGGAACGGAACTCCAACTTCACGGGATAGCCCAACCGTTCCAGCACATCGGCATAGTTCTGGAAAGTGGTAGGCTGCTGCTCCAACACCTTGCCCGACTGCGCCACCAGGCGCCGTTTGCCGGCACGGTGCTTGTCGATATGTGCCACACGGTAATGGCCCATCTTGAACCGCATACGAAGATAGTTCGAACGGAGCACACCGTGCATATCGGCCACGGCAGTGAAATCCTTCTCTTTCAGTTCATGATACAGGCGGTTCAACCCCTGCAACCCCCGGTAGTCATTGCGAAGGTCGGCCTCGATAAAAGCGATGTTTTTCGACAGTCCCACGAAGAACGGACGGGCAAAGCCACGGCTGAGCACAGTGATACGCACATCAGGATACTGATGCGCCAACGAGCGGACCACGGGCACCAACATAGCCACGTCGCCCAAAGCCGAAAAACGGATAATCAGGATATGCTCCGCCATGTCAACGCCAGTGATTTATTTCTTCTGGTACAGAATGGGGTTGGTTGACGGGTCGTTATACATCTTCATTTGACGGTACACCTTCATGTATTTACGTCCATCTTGAATATCTTCCAACAGCTGGTCGATGGCCAGACTCAAGTCTCTTTGTTGCTCCAGAAGCACATGCAGCTTGTCTTGGCACTTCTGGATATGTTCATTGGAGGCATCGGTGCGGTTCACCTGCTCCTGCATGTGATAGATTTTCAGAGCGAGGATAGACAGCCTATCGACGGCCCATGCCGGACTCTCCGTATTCAACCGAGCATCGGGGGCGGGTGTCACGTCGCTGAACTGTTGGCGATAATAGGAGTCTATCTGCTCCACCAGATCCGTGCGGTCTTGATTGCTGCGGTCGATACGTCGTTTCAGTTGCAGGGCAGCCACAGGGTCAATATGCGGGTCGCGGATAATATCCTCGAGATGCCACTGCACGGTGTCAATCCAACACTTCAGATACAGGCGGTTTTCCAATGAATCGCGTTTATAGGGATTATTGATGGGGGTGTCCACATCATCCGTCACATGGTAGTCGCGGATAGCCTTGTTGAAAATCTGATTATACAATTCGGTGTTGTTCATATAACAAAGTGATATTTTTGGCAAAGATAGTATAAACCAAAGATAATACAAAATAAAACACTATTTATTTTTTTCCGAAACGCAGCTACCAACCAGCCTCATATTGGGTGAGGAACCCTATTTTGTTGTAACAATATGATAGTATTTCCATCCGATAGAATATCAATCTGAAAGAAATGCATTGTGAATTTTTACAATGTGTAAGTGGTGGTTATAATATTTTAACAAAATGCTGATATTTTCTTGATGAACTTGTCAAATTGCACTACTTTTGCACACGAAAGCTTTCAGGATGTAACCCGATATGGGTTGAGTATTAACAAGGTAAAAAGTAAAAGACGTATGAAAAAGATTGAGGCTATCATCCGCAAGACAAGGTTCGAGGATGTGAAGGAAACGTTGCTGCAGTCGGACATCGACTGGTTTGAGTATCATAACGTGCATGGCATCGGCCAAAGCCGACAGGAAAGGATTTACCGTGGCGTTCAATACTCTACCGACGTGATAGAGCGTGTGGCACTGACCATCGTCTGCCGCGACCAATTCGTGGAGCCGACGCTGAAGGTCATCCTAAATGTGGCCCACACGGGTGAAGTCGGCGACGGACGTATCTTCGTGAGCGATGTCATCGACACGTGGAGCATCCGTACAGGTGAGAATGGTGACACGGTACTCAGGGACAAAAAGTAATGGAGAATTGACAATCTTAGTAAAAACAACGACAAAAATTATAGATTATGAACGATATAGGATTATCACTCGATACCGTATGGATGTTGCTAGCAGCCATGCTGGTTTTCTGGATGCAGCCAGGTTTCGCACTGTGTGAGGCAGGCTTTACACGGTCGAAGAATACGGCCAACATCTTGATGAAAAATTTCGTCGACTTTATGTTCGGCTCATTGCTCTTTTTCTTTCTCGGCTTCGGATTCATGTTCGGTAGCGAAGGAGCTGGATTCATTGGAGGACCCAACTGGGGCGACCTTTCATTCTATAACGGCGACCTGCCGGTAGAAGGATTTCTGATTTTCGAAACGGTGTTCTGTGCCACAAGTGCGACGATAGTGAGCGGTGCGATGGCTGAGCGGACCAAGTTCTCTATGTACCTCATATATAGTGCTTTCATCTCGCTGTTCATATACCCGATAGAGGGTCACTGGACATGGGGTGGTGGCTGGCTCTGCAACGACGCTGCCGACGGATTTATGATGTCAACGTTTGGCGACGTGTTCCACGATTTTGCCGGTTCAGCCATTGTGCATAGCGTAGGCGGCGTGTTGGCTCTTATCGGTGCCATGGCATTAGGACCACGCTTGGGCAAATACGGGCGCGACGGCAAGAGCCGTGCCATTCCCGGTCATAACCTGACGATGGCGGCTTTAGGCGTGTTCATCCTTTGGCTCGGATGGTTCGGCTTCAACCCCGGCAGTCAGTTGGCAGCCAGTGGTGAGGTGAACCGTGTGGCTATCTCTCATGTGTTCCTGACCACCAACCTGGCGGCAGCAGCAGGCGGCATGGCTACAATGTTCGTCACCTGGCTCAAATACGGCAAGCCGTCACTCTCATTGACACTGAACGGTGTGTTGGCCGGGCTGGTAGGTATCACGGCAGGCTGCGACCTTGTCTCACCCATCGGAGCTGCCATCATCGGACTGGTGTGCGGTGTGGTGCTGGTCTTTTCCATCGAATTCATCGACCACGTGCTTCACATCGACGACCCTGTAGGTGCTTCGTCCGTACATGGTGTATGTGGTATCCTCGGCACATTGTTGACGGGGTTGCTTTCCACATCCAACGGAGCATTCTACGGCCACGGCTGGGGCTTCTTCGGTGCTGAGTGCTTCGGCATCCTAATTATCGATCTCTGGGCAGCCGCCTGTGGATTTGCACTGTTCTACGGCATCAAGTGGGCTCGTGGCTTACGTGTTGGTGCACGTGTGGAAGAGGAAGGCCTCGATATTTATGAACATGGAGAAAGTTGTTACAATTAAAAGGAATAGAAAAATGAAAAAGTCAATAATAATGTTTTTGCCTACTGCATTGTTGCTCCTTGGAACGACAAACGCAAAGGCACAGGAAGAGAAAGTGGAAACGACGATTGCCGCAGATATCGTGAGTCAGTATATCTGGCGTGGATTAGATGCGGGTGACGTTTCGCTACAGCCAACACTCGGCATCGGATACAAGGGTTTGTCGCTGACGGCCTGGGGAAGCATCGGTCTGAGCAACCCACAGGACACGAAGGAGTTCGACCTGACGCTCGCTTACACCAACGGTGGGTTTAACGTGGGCGTGAACGACTACTGGTTCAATGAAGGTCTTGATCCCGACAACCACTATTTCAAGTACGATGCCCATGGGACTAACCATGTCTTTGAGGCCTTTGTAGGCTACGATTTCGGCTTCGCGTCACTCCAGTGGTTTACCAACTTCGCGGGCAACGATGGTGAGAACAAAGACGGCAAACGCGCCTATAGCAGTTACTTCGAGGCTAATATTCCGTTCAACCTGGCAGGTGTCAGTTGGACAGCCACCGCCGGCGCTGTACCTTATGCCACCAGCTTCTATGATACAACGGGGTTCGCCGTCACCAACCTATCGCTGAAGGCGGAAAAGGAAATACGTATCACCGATACCTTCTCCATCCCCATCTTCGGACAGGTAACAGGTAATCCATGCTCCAGAAAAGCCTATCTGGTATTTGGCTTCACCCTGCAACCATAAGTTGGATCCCACTATATTAGTAGTAAAGAAGTTAAGAAGTTACCGCTACGCTAAGTAGTTAAGCCAATAGCAATTAAGACAGAGAAAGTTCATGTTTCTCGTACTTAAGAGTAATGGCTTAACTACTTTAACTTCTATACCTTCTTCAACTTCAAAATCTACTATAACAAACAAGTACGATTTAATGCTTTTTTAAACTCATCGTAAGCCGATAATTAGGAAATGTTGCGTAAATTTGCATCGATTTAAAGTGTTTGGTGACGGATATATCAAGAGAGAATCTACAGTTTTTGCACTATCAACCGTTATCATCGCGCGATGAAATAGAATGATGAAAAAGAAAACGATCATAATCGCACTTCTCACCCTCGTTGCTCTGGCAGGGAAAGGGCAAATCAATTATCGGCTGGAAGGAAACATTGGGCAGCCAGAAGTAACAGACACGCTCATCTTGAAAGAAGAGCGAGGAGAGATAGTGGACGGCTTCATCGCTACAGAAGTACTCGACACCCTCTACATCGTGAAAGGCGAAATCATGCCGAAAGAAGGAACTTGGTCGGAGCCGGTGATGGCAAGAGCCAAAGGCAAACATATTTTACTCTTGCATATAATACTAGACAATGGTACAACGAGAATTGACGGGACTATCGATGGCTCTGTCGTCCGTCAGTCGGGCACTTCGCTCGTTGATGCCATGAACCAGATGGATGAAGATCATCAACAGTTAATTGAAGAGTTTCGGCAGGCTATCAATAGCGGCGAGCCTATTGACACTATGGCACTGATTGCCCGTGAGGACAGTTTTGTAGTCAGTGTATTATCGGCACATCCCAGTGACCCAGTAGGAAGCCTTGCTGTCAATGACTATGCATCCGATGTCCATCATATTTCACCACAGAGGGGGTTGGAACACATCGCCATGCTCACGCCCTCTTGGGTGGAAAAGGAACCGAAACTGCAAATGCTACGAAGAGATCTGCAAGCGCTGATTAGCACAGGTGTGGGAACAATGTTTATCGATATTGTAACGGAGTACAACGGCAAGCAGCAACGCCTTTCTGATTATGTAGGACGCGGCAAATATGTACTTGCAGATTTCTGGGCTTCATGGTGTGGACCCTGTCGCCGCGAAATACCAAATCTCATCGCCATCTACAATAAGTACAAAGACCAGGGACTGGTTGTTCTTGGTATTGCCACATGGGATGACCCTGTGAAAACGTTGAAAGCCATCAAGGACGAAAACATTCCATATCCTCAAATCATAAACTTTAAAAAGACCGATACCGATGTTTACGCTATCGGCAGCCTCCCCGAAATCATTCTCTTCGCTCCTGACGGCACTATCCTCGCTCGCGGGTTGCAGGGAGATAAGATAGTACAGCAATTGAAGAAGATTTTTAATGACTAATGATGCGGAGAATGTCTCGGTTTAAATAAAATTCTCACACTCTGAAATAGAAATACATATCTATTTCACTCGCTTAATCGAATTTTTGCACTACCTTTGAATAAGGTAGGCGGCGTTTCGGTTGTAAAAATGAAAAAGATTTTTCATTTTGTACTTCACTCAACTTGCACTACCTTTCAATAAGGCAGGCGGCACCTCGGAAAAGAAAGAAAAAGTATATTTATCTTTGCTTTTCGCTCGGTTTGCACTACCTTTGCACTCGAATTTATTAATTTTTCATCAAATGGAATACAATTTTAGGGATATCGAGCAAAAATGGCAACGCCGCTGGGTGGAGAACCACACCTATCGGGTATTGGAAAATAACGAGAAGAAAAAATTCTATGTGCTGAACATGTTCCCCTACCCTTCCGGCGCGGGACTGCACGTGGGACACCCCCTCGGCTATATCGCCTCCGATATCTACGCACGCTATAAGAGACTACAAGGATTCAACGTGCTCAACCCCATGGGCTACGATGCCTACGGACTGCCCGCTGAGCAATATGCCATACAGACGGGACAACACCCCTCCATCACCACCAACGAGAACATCAACCGCTATCGCAGCCAGCTGGACAAGATAGGGTTCTGCTTCGACTGGGACAGGGAGGTGCGTACCTGCGAGCCCGGCTACTACAAATGGACACAATGGGCTTTCATGAAGATGTTTGAGTCGTATTACGACAACCAAACACAGAAAGCGAAACCAATCACTGAACTTGTGGAATATCTTTCCACAAAAGGCACCGAAGGACTGGACGTGGCATGCAGCGAGGAGATAACCATAACTGCCGAACAATGGAACGCCATGACGGAGAAAGAACAGCAGCAGACACTGATGAACTACCGCATCGCCTATCTCGGCGAGACAATGGTGAACTGGTGCGCCGGACTGGGTACCGTGCTGGCCAACGACGAGGTGGTGGACGGCGTGAGTGTGCGCGGCGGCTTCCCCGTGGTACAGAAGAAGATGCAGCAGTGGTGCCTCCGCGTGTCGGCATACGCACAGCGACTGCTCGACGGACTGGACACCATCGACTGGACGGAATCGCTCAAGGAGACCCAGAAAAACTGGATTGGTCGTTCGGAAGGTGCCGAGGTGGAGTTCAACGTGAAAGACAGCGATGTGCATTTCACCATATTCACCACTCGTGCCGACACGATGTTCGGTGTCACCTTCATGGTGCTGGCCCCGGAGAGTGAATATGTGGCACAAGTGACCACAGCCGAACAACAAAAGGCAGTGGAGGACTATATCACCTCGACCAAGAAACGTACGGAACGCGAACGTATCGCCGACCGCCGCGTGACGGGTGTGTTCACCGGCTCTTACGCCATCAACCCCTTCACGGGCGAGGAGATACCTATCTGGGTGAGCGACTATGTGCTCAGCGGCTACGGCACGGGAGCCATCATGGCAGTGCCCGCCCATGACTCACGCGACTACGCCTTTGCCAAGCATTTCAACCTGCCCATCGTGCCGCTCATCGAGGGCTGCGACGTGAGCGAGGAGAGCTTCGACGCGAAAGAAGGTATCGTATGCAACTCACCCAGGACCGACCTGAAACCATATATTGATTTCTCACTCAACGGCATGACGGTGAAAGAGGCCATCGCAGCCACCAAGGAGTATGTGAAGACACATAATTTGGGACGCGTGAAAGTGAACTACCGTCTGCGCGACGCCATCTTCTCACGCCAGCGTTACTGGGGCGAGCCGTTCCCCGTATATTACAAGGACGGTATGCCCTATATGATTGCAGAAGACAAGCTGCCTCTCGAACTGCCGGAGATTGACGAATACAAACCCACCGAGACTGGTGAGCCGCCATTGGGCAGGGCCAAACGATGGGCTTGGGACATCGAGAAAAACGAGGTGGTGGACAAGGCACTCATCGACAATGTGAAGGTGTTCCCGCTCGAGCTGAACACCATGCCGGGCTTCGCCGGGTCATCGGCCTACTACCTCCGTTATATGGATCCGCACAACGACAAAGCGTTGGTGGATGCGCAGGTGGATGCATACTGGCAGAATGTGGACCTGTACGTGGGTGGTACCGAACATGCCACGGGACACCTTATCTACTCCCGCTTCTGGAACAAGTTCCTGCACGACTACGGCTATTCATGCAAGGAAGAGCCGTTCCAAAAACTGGTGAATCAAGGTATGATACAAGGACGGAGCAACTTCGTCTATCGCATCAACAGCGACGATCATGACAAGGCTCCCGTGTTCGTCAGTCTGGGACTGAAAGACCAGTACGACACCACACCCATCCATGTCGATGTGAACATCGTGAATGCCGACGTGCTCGACCTCGAGGCGTTCAAGGCATGGCGACCGGAATATGCCAATGCGGAGTTCATCCTCGAAGACGGCAAATATGTCTGTGGCTGGGCCATCGAGAAAATGTCGAAGTCGATGTTCAACGTGGTGAACCCTGACATGATCGTGGAGAAATACGGTGCCGACACACTGCGCCTGTATGAGATGTTCCTCGGTCCGGTGGAACAGAGCAAGCCATGGGACACCAACGGCATCGACGGATGCCACCGCTTCCTGAAGAAATTCTGGGCATTGTTCCACGATGCACGGTCAACGAAAAACGACATGCTCACCCTCGATGGCGAAACGACACCGGCCATGCTCAAGAGCGTGCATAAACTGGTAAAAAAGGTGAGCCAGGACATCGAGAGCTTTAGCTACAACACCTCTATCGCAGCATTCATGATTTGTGTCAACGAACTGTCGCAACAGAAATGCCGCAACCGTGAGCTGCTGCGCACACTGGTCATCCTCATCGCTCCCTTCGCACCACATATCGCCGAAGAGCTGTGGGAAGGACTGGGTGAGCAAGGCAGCGTGTGCGACGCCACATGGCCCACATGGGATGAGAAATACCTCGTGGAGAATGAGATGAACCTGACTATCTCGTTCAACGGCAAGGCCCGCTATCAGATGACCTTCGCCGCCGATGCCGACAACGCCACCATAGAAAAAGAGGTGCTGGCCGACGAACGGGCACCGAAATATATCGGTGACAAGAAAGTGGTGAAGGTGATTATCGTGCCGAAGCGCATCGTGAACATCGTCATCAAATAAACGCTATATAGTAGATAAGGCAGGTGCTTCACCTGCCTTATCATACCTAAAAAACACACCTTTCTAACCTAAAAAGTATTCATTACTATGACCATCGACCAGAAACTCATCATGGCGGAAGCCAAGGACTGTCTGGGCATCACCCTGGCGGCGCTGCTCTATACCTTTGGCTTCACCTTCTTCCTCATGCCCTACGAGATTGTGACGGGCGGTGTGGCTGGTGTCTCGGCCATCGTATATTATGCCACGTCGTTTCCCAACTCATACACGTATTTTCTGGTCAATGCCGTTCTGTTGATCATCGGACTGAAAATACTAGGTTGGAAATTCCTGTTGAAAACCATCTTTGCCATCGTCATACTCACCATACTGCTGGAGGTGATGCGTGACGTGGTACCAAGAGATGAACAGGGAAACATGGTGAAGATATTGGGCGAAGGACAGGACTTCATGTCGCTGGTCATCGGATGTATCATGACAGGTATCGCCCTGGGACTGTTCTTCCTGAACAACGGCAGCACGGGAGGCACCGACATCATAGCGGCCTCCATCAACAAATACCATAACGTGTCGTTGGGCACCATCCTCATCTTCGTGGATTTTGTCATCATCGGCAGCTGCTTCTTCATCCCGCAGTTCGGTACTTACCTGGAACGGTTGCAGATGATCGTGTTCGGCTTCTGTACCATGCTCATCGAAAATTTCATGCTTGACTATATTATGGACAGGAAACGCCAGTCCGTGCAATTCTTGATTTTCTCGGAGAAATGGCAGGAGATAGCCAATGAGATAGGCACGAAGATGGAACATGGTGTGACCATCCTCGACGCACAAGGATGGTACACGGGAAAGAAGAGTAAGGTGCTCTGTATCCTGGCGAAGAAAAACGAAAGTGTGTCCATCTTCCGACTCATCAAAATCATTGACCCCCATGCCTTCGTCAGCCAAAGCTCCGTCATCGGCGTCTATGGCGAAGGATTTGACGAGATGAAGGTAAAAGTGCCGAAGAAGAAGAAGAAGAATACCCACCCCAACCCTCCCGAAGGGAGGGAGCATTAAGGGGTAAGAGGAGAGAAGTGAAGGGTGAGAGATATGCCAATAGCAGGAGTAAGGAGCAAAGAGCAAGAGATATGCCAGTGGGGTAATGGCTTAACTCCTTAACGTCTTAACTCCTTAATTACATTCATCACTCAACATTCAAAAAATCGCTTCGCGACAATTCAAAACTCAACATTCAAAATTCAACATTCAACAAATGACTCTCGTATTTGCAACTAACAACAAACATAAACTGAGTGAGATACGTGCCATCCTAGGCGATGACATCAATATTCTCTCACTTGCGGATATCAACTGTCATGCTGACATTCCCGAGACAGCGGATACCTTAGAAGGTAATGCCCTGCAAAAAGCACAATATGTGGTGGACCATTTCGGGATGAGCTGTTTTGCCGATGATACCGGCCTGGAAGTGGATGCGCTGAATGGTGAACCAAGCATTTATTCCGCCCGTTATGCGGGAGAAAACCATGACAGCGAGGCCAATATGACCAAATTATTAAAAAAATTAGGACAAAATAACAATCGCAAGGCACAATTTCGGACAGTTATTGCGTTATTGGTAGTAGAAGGCGGTGAAACACGGCAACATCTCTTCGAAGGTATCGTCAAAGGAGAGATTATCCGTGAACGCCGTGGTGGCGAGGGATTCGGCTATGATCCCATCTTCCAACCCGAAGGCTATTCACAAACCTTTGCGGAGATGGGCAGTGAGGCGAAAAACGCCATCTCACACCGTGGACGCGCCGTCAGAAAACTGGTTGAGTACCTTACAAACAAAGAATAATAAAAACTAAGATGATTGCCATAACTCCTATACTCAAGTGGTTTAACCCCTCCTTGGGAAGGGGAAAGGGGGAGGTTCCTATTATGAAACGAACAATCCTATTATTACTGACAGTGATGCAGACCCTTTGGCTGTCTGCATCAAGCATCGGCACCTGGAACTGTTTCCCGGCATACGGTGAGATACAGTCTATCCAGCCCGCCGGAAAATTGGTGTATGTGCTCAGTTCAAAAGGATTGTTCAGCTATAATATAGGTGATGGCAGTGTGCAGACCTATCATAAGATGAACTGTCTCTCCGACTGTTTCATCAGTCATATCGCCTATTGCCAGAAAGCCAAACGACTGGTCATCGTCTATGACAACCAGAATATCGACTTGCTGGACAGCAACGATGATGTCATCAATATCTCCGACTATTACAACAAGTCGTTGTCCAGTGATAAAACCATCAACAGTATTACTACAAGTGGTGAATTTGCCTATCTGAATACTGCTTTCGGTATCGTCAGGGTGAACGTGGAAAAAGGGGAAATCAACAACACCTATTCCTTGGACAAGAATGTCCATTCAAGTTGTATCTTCAATGGAACGATATATGCCGCCACCGATGACGGTGTATGGTGTGGCGACATGAAACAGAACCTGCTCGACAAAAACAATTGGAAAAAGAATGTGGATACCGTCTTCAAGGGAATCTACAACATTGATGACCATGTGTATGGCGTGACGGACAACAGCATCATGGAATATGCTGGAAACAACTGGACGCAGCGTGAAACGGTAAGTCATCAATTCCTTTCTCTCTCTGGTAATAAGATTCTGTTGGGTAGTAACAACGTTCTGCGGATTTATGACGGACACATGACTACTCTACAGATGCAGGAAGACACCCATACGGCTTATGCCTATGATACTGCCAATAATTGTTTCTGGAGCAACCAGGGTAACGGCAAACTGTATGGTTTCCGTCAGAGTGAGGATGGACTGCAAAACATCATTACAGATATCGTGCCCGACGGACCTGTTTCCAACTCATTTGCATACCTCCGTTTCGTCAATAATACGTTATATTCCTGTTCCGGCGGCTTCAGCAGTGAATCGGACCAACTGATGCCGGGTATATTGCAATCCATGACAAATAATGACTGGACAATTTATGAAAAAGTTGACTTGTCCAGTGTCGGCTCTTACTATATAGATGTGATGTGTCTGGATGTGGATCCGAAAAATAAAGAACATGTCTTTGCCGGAGGACGAACGGGAGTTTTCGAATTTCTCAATGGCAAATTTGTGAATTATTACAGCAACCATAATAGTCCGTTACGGTCGGCTCTCGATCCCGAAAATATCAAATATGTGTTGGTGTTTGGTATGCACTTCGATGCTTCGGGTAATCTATGGATGTTGAACAGTCAGGCTAAGGGTACCAACGTACTGTGTCTGGACAATTCGGGAAAATGGAACTCCATACCGAAAGATGAGTTCTGGGACAAGGACAATAATGGCAGGAGCCTGGCTTTCATGCAACATGCTTTCATCGACAGCCGTGGATTGTTGTGGTTTGCCAATAACCATTACCTGTCCACCTCATTCGGTAGCTACGACATCAAAAATGATGTTGCCCAGCGTTATGCCTCCTTCATCAACCAAGATGGTACTTCCTATCGTATCGATTATGTACGCACAGTGACGGAAGATAAGGATAAGAATATTTGGGTGGGTACCAATACAGGACCGTTCATTCTGACGGCAGACAATATCCGCCAAGGTATAACTGATGAGTTATATCAGGTGAAAGTACCACGTAACGATGGCACCAATTTTGCTGATTATCTGCTCAGTGGTGTTGATGTCACTACCATCGCCATTGATGGTGGTAACCGTAAATGGATAGGTACGAACGGACAGGGTGTCTATCTCATCAGTGCCGACAATATCACACAGATACACCATTTCTTGGCCAACGATAGTAAACTGCTTTCCAACAATATCCAACATATTGTCATCAATGATAATACGGGCGAGGTTTTCATTGCTACCGATAAGGGTCTATGCTCATATATGAGTGATGCCACGGCTACCAATGACGAGATGACTGATGACAATGTGTATGCCTATCCCAACCCTGTGGAACCGGATTATAAAGGATTGATTACGGTGGTCGGTCTCAGTTACAATGCCGATGTGAAGATTACCACTTCCAATGGTGTGTTGGTGACTGAAGGACGAAGCAACGGTGGTACCTTCACATGGGATGGCTGTGATAAAAAAGGCCATCGCGTGGCATCAGGTGTCTATATGGTACACACGGCTACCAGCGATGGCAATTCGGGAACGGTCTGTAAGATAGCTATCGTCAATTGACGGTAATGTTTCCTTCGCTATCAATACGTATAGGACTGTCTTTAATGTCTGACTCTGTCAATGACTTGATTTCTCGTGCTACGGCATGAGTAGCATCCTTACGTGGACCCACACCTTTCTGTTGGATAAACGAATGGATTTTTCCGCTTAGGAAAGAACCGTCCTTACCTATCTGTATGGTCACCACAGGTGAATAGCCGGAGATACCTGTCAAACTGATGCCATAAGGTGTGCAGAAATTACCCAGACTGTAAGCTATGAAACGACCTTTGTACACCTCCATGCAACGCACCACATGCGGACCATGACCATAGACCACATCCACACCATTATCGATGCAGAAATGGGCAAACTCACGCAAGGAACCACGGTCTTCACCTAAGAATGTCTCCGTACCATGAGGCAGATGGTTCTTTGTACGACCTTCAGCACCGCCATGGAAAGAAACGATGAGTATATCACTCTTTTTCTTCAAGTCGTCGAGAATACGTTTCACCGTGGCCAAATCCTTATGACGTAACGTATAGGAGTTATGACCGAAGGCACACAGACCATAACGGACACCGTTACGTTCCACAACAGCCGACTCTACCCTACCCTTGATACCGGAAAATTTGATACCTTGTTCCGTCAATACCTTTTCAGTACTCTCTATGCCATGCTGACCAAAGTCGTTGGCATGATTATTCGCCATACTCAGATAGTCATAGCCTGCATCGGTAAGCAACGGAGCAAAACGGGTAGGCATACGGAAAGAATAGCTGTTGGGACCATTTCCCTTTGTCGAGGAACCTCCTTCGCAGACAGCACCTTCCAGATTACCTACGGCCAGATCAGCCGCCAACGTATATTCCTTGGTGTCTTTGAACAAATCACGTCCCTCATTGGCGGGCAACTGTACACTTGGAAAAGTAGTACCCATCATGATATCGCCGCACATAGCGATGGTCATGGTATCGGGTAATTCCCTATTATCGGTCAAAACGCTGTCCTGTGCCCCTGTTTCTCCTTTTTCGGCAGATTGTTTGGCTTCGGACGTACAAGCCGTAGAAACGGCTAAAAACATGGTCAAAAACAAATATTTTATCATGACATTTATATAGATTTTTTTAAGAAGTTAAAGTGGGAGTTAAATAGGAAGTTAATTCGCTTCGCTCATGGGAGTTAAAATGGACATTACCACATCCTATTTTTACTTTTTTACTTTTTTACTCTTTTACCTTTCATCCCCCCTTTATACTGGCATACCTCTTACCCCTTCTTCGTTCCCTCCCTTTGGGAGGGACAGGGTGGGTATTAACTCAGTTCCAACATCTTATTAATCGGTTTCACTGCCTCACGTGCGATATCTTCATCCACATCCACTTCTGGCCATTCATATTTCAGGGCATTGTAGATTTTCAACAAGGTATTCATCTTCATATAGTCACATTCATTGCAGCTGCAGCCAACGCTCCCTTCCGACACCTCTGGTGGAACAGGATAAAAAGTCTTTCCTTCACACTTACGCTGCATCTCATGCAGAATACCTGCCTCAGTGGCCACGATAAACTCTTTTTTATCGCTCTCAATAGCATATTTCAAAATGACAGCCGTACTGCCCACCACATCGGCAATGGCCAACACAGGTCCCTTACACTCAGGATGTGCCAATATCACTGCTTCGGGATGTGCCTTTTTCAATGCCACTATACCATCAACAGAGAAACGTTCATGGACATGACAGCCACCATTCCACAACAACATATCACGACCAGTGATACTATTGATATAACTACCCAGGTTATAGTCAGGACCGAAAATCAGTTTGGCATTCTGTGGAAAAGTGTCAACAATCTTCTTCGCATTGCCTGAAGTGACAACAATGTCGGTGAGAGCCTTCACAGCTGCCGTGGTATTCACATAACTCACCACCTGATAGCCTGGATGCTCCTCTTTATATTTCTTCAGGTCTTCGGCCTTACAGGAGTCGGCCAATGAACAGCCGGCATTGAGGTCAGGCACCAACACTTTCTTGTCGGGACAAAGTATCTTGTCGGTCTCAGCCATGAAATGTACGCCACACATCATGATTATATCTGCATCGGTCTTAGCAGCCTTCTGTGCCAATGCCAGTGAGTCGCCAATGAAATCAGCAATATCCTGTATCTCTCCTTGTGTATAGTAGTGTGCCAGAATGACGGCATTCTTTTCTTTGCACATCCTACGGATTTCCTTCTTCAGATCCAAGGACTCGTCCACTGGTTCATTGATGAACCCTTGTTCAATCCACTTTTTTTTCAACTTCATATTTTTATTATTTTTGTTTTTCTTTTTTAGAAAGAATTTTTGTGATGTTAATAATAGACTGTGGAAAATGTGTATAACTTTGGGTATAAAAATAATCCACTTTGAATGAACTGTCTAACATGGTTTATTCACATGTTTTGTGGATATTTTATGATTGATTATCAGTCATTAGGGTTATTTTTCCACAATTTTCTATTTTGGTGCAAATATAATAAGTTTATATCTTTTTTCATGAAAAACTATGGAAAACTTTCTTAAAAAGATATTTGAGAGTGGGGTTTTTCCACCATGTTCAGCCTCTCCCATTTTTCCTCTTTTTTATCCACAGTTTACACCCTAAGTTTTCCACAATGTTATCCACAATAGTGTTGAATAGTTAAGAGGAAGTTAAAAGGGTCTTGATACTGCTTGATTCATGGATATTCAAGAGGGAGGAAAAAAGGGGACAAATGAAAAAATATTTTTAAAAAATAGGTATTTCACATAATTATTATTACTTTTGTGAGGTTAACTAAAAACTCAATATTATGATAGTAGGAATTCCAAAAGAAATTAAGGACAATGAGAACCGAGTAGGTATGACACCGTCGGGAGTAGCCGAACTGACGAAGCGCGGTCATACAGTGTTTGTACAACATACCGCTGGTGAAGGAAGCGGTTTTGCTGATGTCGAGTATGAAAAGGTAGGTGCAAAGATTTTACCTACCATTGAAGATGTCTATGCCCAGGCAGAGATGATAGTAAAGGTGAAAGAGCCTATCAAACCGGAATATCCTCTTATCCGTAAGGGACAAGTTCTTTTCACTTATTTCCATTTTGCTTGTGAGAAAGAACTTACTGAAGCCATGTTGAAGAGCGGTGCCACATGTATTGCCTATGAAACAGTGGAAATGCCCGATCGTTCATTGCCATTGCTCATTCCGATGAGTGAGGTAGCAGGACGTATGGCCACACAGAATGGTGCCTATTATCTGCAGAAGACACAAGGAGGTAAGGGTAAGCTGATGGCTGGTGTACCTGGTGTAAAACCTGCCAAGGTATTGGTGCTCGGTGCTGGTACTGTTGGTGAAGCAGCAGCCCGCATTGCGGTAGGTATGGGTGCCGACGTGACTATTACTGACATATCATTGCCTCGACTGAAGAGATTGGCTGCTGACATGCCGAATGTACACACTCTCTACTCTTCGGAACATAATATCCGTCAGGAATTGCCTACGGTAGATATAGTAGTAGGTTCAGTACTTATCCCCGGCGATGCTGCACCTAAACTCATCACACGCGACATGTTGAAACTGATGGAACCGGGAACAGTTCTTGTCGATGTGGCTATCGACCAAGGTGGCTGTTTCGAGACATCTCATCCCACCAAACACAGTGACCCTGTATATACCGTTGATGGTATCATTCATTATGCTGTGGCCAATATCCCCGGTGCAGTACCCAACACTTCGACAATGGCTCTTACCAACGCTACCTTGCGTTATGTCATTGCCTTGGCACAAAAAGGTTGGAAGAAAGCTTGTCGTGAAGACGAGTCATTGTATAAAGGAGTAAACATCACCGACGGAAAGGTTACTTTCGAGGCCGTGGCCAAAGTGTTTGACCTTCCTTATACTCCATTGAAACTCGATTAAAACATAATGGCTGCGAAAGACAAAGGATTAACCCCCATGATGAAACAGTTCTTCACGCTGAAGGCGAAACATCCTGATGCGTTGATGCTGTTTCGTTGTGGTGACTTCTATGAGACATATTGTCAGGATGCCATCGATGCGGCAAAGATATTAGGTATCACGCTGACTAAACGGAATAATGGCGGCATATCTGGCAGTGCCGAGATGGCAGGCTTTCCCCATCATGCTCTCGACACCTATCTGCCGAAGCTGATACGTGCGGGTCGGCGTGTAGCTATCTGTGACCAGTTGGAAGACCCGAAGATGACCAAGACTTTGGTGAAAAGGGGTATCACCGAACTGGTAACTCCCGGTGTGGCCATCAACGATAATGTGCTCAACTATAAGGAGAACAATTTCCTCGCAGCCATTCATTTTGGAAAGGGTGCCTGTGGCGTTTCTTTCCTGGATATCAGCACGGGTGAGTTCCTAACAAGTCAGGGAACTTACGACTATGTGGAAAAACTGTTGAGTAATTTCCAACCTAAGGAAGTGCTGTATGATAGGAACAAGAGGAATGAGTTTCAACAGTATTTCGGTACCAAACATTGTATCTTTGAGTTGGACGACTGGGTGTTCACCGAAGAGACGGCACGTCAGAAACTGTTGAAACATTTCCGTGTCAGGTCATTGAAAGGCTTCGGCATAGAACACCTGCGTGAAGGAGTCATCGCCTCGGGAGCCATCCTGCAATACCTTGAGCTGACGCAACATACACAAATCAATCATATCACCACCCTCTCGCGTATTGAAGAAGATAAATATGTGAGGTTGGATAAGTTCACCATCCGTTCCTTGGAGTTGTTATCACCCATGCAGGACGACGGTGCGTCGCTTCTGGATGTGGTTGACAAGACAGTGACACCGATAGGTGGCCGTATGTTGAAACGGTGGATGGTCTTTCCCTTGAAAGATCTGAAAATGATCAAGGAACGCCACGATGTGGTGGAGTATTTCTTCCGTGAGCCCGACTTACGTCAGTGTATCGCCGAACAGTTGGAACATATCTCCGACTTGGAACGTATCATCTCTCGTGTGGCGGCATCACGTGTGTCGCCCCGTGAGGTGGTGCAACTGAAAGTGGCCTTGCAGGCTTTGGTATCTATCAAGGCGGCTTGTGAGAATGCCGACAATGAGGTGCTGCGCCTGTTGGGTAATCAATTCAACCTTTGTGAGGTGTTGCGCGACCGTATCGCCAAGGAGGTGTTCGAGGATTGTCCCCTGTTGGTCAACAAGGGACATGTCATCAAGGAGGGTGTGGACAGTACGCTCGATGAACTGCGCCATATCGCCTACAGCGGCAAGGATTATCTGATGAGGATACAGGAACGTGAGACGGAACAGACGGGTATCAGCAGTCTGAAGATTGGCTATAACAATGTTTTCGGCTATTACCTGGAGGTGCGTAACACCTACAAAGATAAGGTGCCTGCCGACTGGGTGCGCAAGCAGACCTTGGCTCAGGCAGAGCGCTATATCACACAGGAACTGAAGGAATATGAGGAGAAGATTCTCGGTGCCGAGGAGAAAATCCTTGCCTTGGAGACGCGGCTGTTCAATGACCTGGTGATGGCGATGCAGGAGTTCATCCCTGCCATCCAAATCAATGCTAACCTGCTGGCACATCTTGACTGTCTCCTTTCTTTCACACGGGTGGCCGAGGAGAATCATTATATTCGTCCCGAGATGGATAATTCGGAGATTATCGACATCAAACAAGGTCGCCATCCCGTCATCGAGACACAGCTGCCGCTGGGTGAACGGTATGTACCCAATGATATCTATCTTGACAACGAGAAACAGCAGATTATCATCATCACAGGTCCCAATATGGCGGGTAAGTCGGCGCTGTTGCGTCAGACGGCCTTGATAGTGTTACTCTCACAGATAGGCTCTTTCGTGCCAGCAGAACGGGCACGGATAGGTATTGTGGATAAGATTTTCACCCGTGTGGGTGCTTCCGACAACCTCTCACAGGGAGAGAGTACCTTCATGGTGGAGATGACCGAGGCTTCGAACATCTTGAACAATGTCTCTACCCGTTCCTTGGTGCTGTTCGATGAGTTAGGTCGTGGCACATCCACCTATGATGGCATATCCATCGCCTGGGCCATCGTGGAATACCTGCATGAACAGCCACGTGCCCATGCCCGTACCTTATTTGCCACACACTATCATGAGTTGAACGAGATGGAGAAACATTTCTCTCGTATCAAGAACTACAACGTAAGTGTGAAGGAGGTGGACAATAAGGTGATATTCCTCCGTAAGCTGGAACGTGGCGGTTCGGAACATTCCTTCGGTATCCATGTGGCGGAAATAGCGGGCATGCCCAAGAGTATCATCAAACGGGCTAATGTCATCCTGAAGCAGTTGGAGAGCGAGAATGCGCAGGTCGGCAGTGCCGGTAAACCGAAAACCGAGGTATTGGGACAAGGTCGTGAAGGTATGCAGTTAAGCTTCTTCCAGTTAGATGACCCCGTACTCAGTCAGATACGTGACGAAATCCTGGGTCTCGACATCAACAACCTCACCCCCATGGAAGCCCTCAACAAACTCCACGGCATCAAACGAATTTTGACTGGGAAATAAACCACCCCCCCAACTCGAATTATTAAATAAATGCTTTTTATTTGAAATTTAATCTCAATCCACTGTGTATCAAAGAATTACGTATAAATACACAATTAAGAAGATTTGAATCTGCTTAATATATATTTTTGAGGTCTTGAAGTTATACTTTTGCCCTAAAACAAGCAAATTCTTGCTAATTTTGCAAAAACTTGCAAGAATTTGCAAGAATTGAAATTTTTCAACGGCTTTCACACCCTGCCACGTCCCGTTGGGATTACATATCCCTTTAGGCTGGCGCCAGCCATCCTACAAAATCCAAAGTGTCCTGAAGGATTTGAAAGCAAGCTTTCATCCTTCGGGACTCTTCGTCTTTAGTGATCCCGTTGGGATTCTTCGCATCCCCTACCCTGCCACGGGCTGATCCACAAAACAAAAATACTCAAAAATTGAAAGCAAGCTTTCTCCTTCTGAGTATTATTATTTTGTGATCCCGTTGGGATTCAAACCCAAGACCTTCAGAACCGGAATCTGACGCTCTATTCAGCTAAGCTACGGGACCTTTCCAAAAGTGAGTGCAAAAGTATCAAAAAAAACACATTCCACCAAAAATCAGACGGAAATAATTATTCATCATACTTTGCACGGATATGCTCTAAATGCTTGATAACAGTCTTATTCCGCACCCAACTTCTTGAGCCATTTGCCGCCAATCATGCAAGCCACACCGAGGATAATGAAGGGGATACTGAGAAGCTGACCCATGTCGAAAGTCATGCTGTCCTCGAAGTCAACCTGCGTCTCCTTGGTGAACTCAATGAAGAAACGAGCAGTGAAAATCAGGGTGAGACAGAGACCGAAGAAAAAGCCGGAACCAACGGTTTTGGAGTGTTGAGTGTTGAGTGTTGAGTGTTGAGTGTTGTCGTTTGTTGTTTGCTGTTCTTGTTTGCTTTTTGTATAGAAATACCACCCGATGAAGAAGATGATGAAATAGGCGATGGCCTCGTAGAGCTGTCCGGGATGACGGGGCGATTCAGAATAACCAGGTCCGGCGGCTTGGAAGATAAAAGCCCAGGGTACGTCGGTCACCTTACCGATGATTTCAGAGTTCATGAGGTTACCGATGCGGATGAAGCAGGCGGTGGTGGGCGTGGCGATAGCGATAATGTCGAGCACGCGCCAGAGGTTAACCTTCGTCTTCTTGTAATAGAGCCACAGCGCAAACATCAGACCCAATGTGCCACCATGTGAGGCCAGTCCCTCGTAGCCCGTGAATTTCCATGAGCCGTCAGCCATCTTGTGTATGGGCAGGAACATCTCCAGGACATGCTCCCAGCTACTGAGGAAATAGTCGGGTTCATAGAACAAACAATGTCCTAGACGCGCACCGATGAGGATGCCGAAGAAGCAATAGATGAACAACGGGTCGAAATACTCGTCTTTGATTTTCTCTTTCTTGTATAGGTATTTCACGATAAAGAAAGCGAAGCCCAATCCGAGCAGCCAGCACAGCGAATACCAGCGGATGGAGAATGACCCGAGGTGAAAAGCCACTTCATCGGGGTTCCAGACAATATAGCTGAACATATTTCTAATGACAAATTACGAGTTACGAATTTAATTTAGAAGTTAAGGAGTTAAGAAGTTAAGGAGTTAAGCCATTACGCTGCTGGCATATCTCTCACCCCTCACTTCTCACCTCTCACCCCTTAACGCCCCTCCCTTCGGGAGGGCCGGGGTGGGTTACACATTAAACCGGAAGTGCATGATGTCGCCGTCCTGCACCACATAGTCCTTGCCTTCGATGCCCATCTTGCCAGCCTCACGCACGGCAGCCTCGCTGCCATACTGGATATAATCATCGTATTTGATGACCTCGGCACGGATGAAACCCTTTTCGAAGTCGGTATGTATGACACCGGCGCACTGCGGTGCTTTCCAGCCCTTGCGGTAGGTCCACGCCTTCACCTCCATGGGTCCAGCGGTGATAAACGTCTCAAGGTTAAGCAGCGAATAGGCCTTTTTGATGAGGCGGTTGACACCACTCTCTTTCAATCCCAGCTCATCGAGGAACAGCTGCTTATCTTCATAGCTCTCGAACGAGGCAATGTCTTCTTCCGTCTTGGCGGCGATAACCAGAATCTCTGCTCCCTCATCCTTGGCCACCTGTTCCACGCGTTTGGAATAGTCATTGCCTTCCTTGGCAGCACTCTCATCGACATTGCACACATAGAGCACGGGCTTGGCAGTGAGCAGGAACAGGTCGTGTGCCGCCTGCTGCTCCTCCTTGGAATCGAAGGTCACGGTACGGGCATTCTTGCCCTGTTCGAGCGCCTCCTTATAGGCGTTCAGCACGCCCACTTCGAGTTTGGCCTCTTTATTGCCTGCCGCAGCCGGTTTGAGCTGTTTGTTGAGCCGTGCCTCCACGGTTTCCAGATCTTTCAGCTGCAGTTCGGTGTCGATAATCTCCTTGTCGCGTATGGGGTCGATGGTACCGTCAACATGGGTGATATTGTCGTCGTCGAAGCAGCGCAACACATGGATGATGGCATCTGTCTCACGAATGTTGCCGAGGAACTTGTTGCCCAGGCCCTCACCCTTCGAGGCCCCTTTTACCAGACCGGCGATATCGACGATTTCACAGGTGGCGGGAACGATACGTCCCGGGTGTACCAATTCGGCTAATTTGGTAAGTCTCTCGTCGGGCACGGTGATGACGCCCACATTGGGTTCGATGGTGCAGAAGGGGAAGTTGGCTGCCTGTGCCTTCGCACTTGACAGACAGTTGAACAATGTTGATTTACCCACGTTGGGCAATCCTACGATACCACATTTTAATGCCATTTCTTTATATCGGTTGTTAATGATGCTGCAAAATTACCAAACTTTCTTGATATTTGAAAGACAACCGGGATTATTTGTATTTCTTCACCCGTTCATCATTGATGACACCACCCCAATTCAGTCCGAAAGCAAAGTCGTAAGTATGGCCGTCAGCATCCTGATAGCAACGCATGTCACGAGGCACATCTTCCTGCTGCTCTTCCACCGCCTTCATGTAGGCAGGCATCTGCATGGGCAACAGGGCAGAAGGCTCCGTCTTGCCGCTGATGATGTCGAGCAACGCCTGGTGTTGTACGTTGAAGGAGATAAGGATGGCATCGGCCGACGGCTCTATCTCAGCAAGGACGATGGGTCTGCCTGTCTCCACAATGACCACAACAGGCTTGTCACCCATCGCTTTCTTTGTTTCCATCACCATCACCATATCGTCGCGGTTGTAGGTCTTCACGGTCTTACCCCGGAAACTACGGTTCGTGGTTTTCTCCATAGGGTCGCCACCGGCAATGCTCACCGGACGGGCATCGGCAGCCGTATAATCCTCATACTGCAGACTGAGGGGTACGTAGCCGTTGCCTCCTTTCTTCACGTCGTCGAGGCTGTAGCCCACACCCGTGCTGGGCTCCTCAATCAGACAGAGGGCGAAATCGGCTTGGTCGGGCTGTTCCACCACTTCGAAATATTTCTTCACCAACGACAGGTCTATCGGCTCCTCGGTCTTCTCCTCGGAGATGCCGCCCCACATGCCGGGAATGGCAGGGAAATGACGTTTGGGTACATACACCTTCTTCCTGTCTTTCAGCGGCAGCACCTGGTTGGCGTGGTTCTTCAGCATCACCACCGATTTCAGCTGGGCCTCATAGCCTTCCTTCATAAAATCGGCATTGCCAACTATCTTCTGTGATTCGGCTGGGTCAAGATAGGGGTTCTCAAACAGTCCCACACGGAACACATTGAGCAACAAACGACGGGCAGACAGCTCAAAGCGCTCACGGGCACTGGCCTCGCCAAAATCCTTGCTCCACATCTGATAAGCCTCCAAAACCGGACCAATCTCGTTGTTACCGCCAAACTGGTCCACTCCCGCCTGTAAAATCTTATAGTGGCGCTCTGCCTCCGTCAGCGGCTCCACACCCCACGGCTTGCCACCTCTCGGACTGTCGAGCACCTTCATGTCCTGTGTGATACCCCAGTCGGTACATACCACACCCTCGAACTTCGCTTCGGTCCTGAGTTGCTGCTCAATCATCCATTTGCTAAATCCGCCTCCCACATTTTCACCCGACGGGTCTTGGTTCCACAGGATGCTGTAGATGGGCATCACGGCCGAGGCCATCTGTGTGCCACCTTCCAATTTGAACGCTCCCTCCACGAAGGATTGTTTGTGCAGCGCCCGCTTGTTACCGGGATAAACGGCATATTTACCCGAGGCGAAGTGGGAGTCGCGCCCTCCCTCCTGGGCACCATATCCATACCAGTGCTTCACCATGGCATTGACACTCTTCGTCCCCCACCCTTTTTCCTCAGGTGTGGTCTGGAAAGCGTCACAATAGGCGCGGGCCATATCAGTGGAGAGCTGCGGATCCTCGCCGAAGGTGCCGTTGAAACGGAACCAGCGCGGCTCGGTGGCGATGTCCACCTGCGGTGACAGGGCGGTGGCGATGCCCAACGCACGGTATTCCACGGAGGCTATCTCTCCAAAACGATGTACCAGTTGCGGGTCGAAGGTGGCTGCCAGACCGAGCGACGTGGGCCACTGTGAAATATGTCCTCCTGCACCGGCATTGAATTCGGTGGTAGCCTTCGCCTCATGGCGGGGATCGGAGCTGGTGTTGACGGGAATGCCATGGTCGAGACCTTCCACGAACGCCTGCATCTTGTTGTTCCATTCAGCCGCGATGGCTGGAGTCTCCACACCGGTCACCAGGACGGCACGCAGGTGGTCGTCGCGTAAGAATTTCTTCTGGTCGTCCGACAAATCTGAAGCCTTGGCACCGCTTTCCTCAAACGATTTGTTGTTGTAGGTGGAGGCACCGAACCCCATCCGCTCCACCATGGGCACCGACTGATGGCTGCTGTAGAGCATCAGTCCGGCAATCTCCTCTATAGTGAGTTTCGAGGCCAGGTCGGCAGCACGCTCCTCTCCACTGAGTCGCCAGTCCTCATATTTATCCAGTGAGTCGTTATGATTCAGGTCTTTGAAGGCATAGCCGTCGACCGTCAGCAGTTTGACGCCCGAAGTGGGTGAGTAACCCAAGGTGGCACCGTCACCTTGTTCGACGAGCATGAAATTGTCTACCTGCTTCTCCGACCATTTCTGACCGTTGCACGACAATAGCATCATGAGCAGCAAACCCATGAATGCAATAGATAGTTTTTTAGTTATCATAGGGCAATTTTTCTATTGATAGAGTGATGATGTTATAAAGGTAATTTTGTAAAGATTTTTCATAATCCATTTAGTGGGCTTCGAGCCAGTTACTCCCCCACCCTGCATCGGCGATGAGGGGCACACAGAGGGGATAGGCGTTCTGCATCTCCTCGATGACAATCTGCTCTACCCTATCCTTCTCCTCAGGTAGCACGGAGAAGTTCAATTCATCGTGTACCTGCAGAATCATCTTCGAGCGGATATCTTCGCGACGGAAGCGGTTGAAGATATGTACCATGGCCACCTTGATGATGTCAGCGGCACTACCTTGGATGGGTGCGTTAATGGCATTTCGCTCTGCAAAGCCCCTGACGGTGGCATTGGCGGAGTGGATATCGGGCAGGAAACGGCGGCGGTGGAAGAAGGTCTCCACATAGCCTTTCTCACGTGCCTGTTCCTTGGCTTTTTCCATATATTCGCGCACCTGCGGGAACATCTCAAAATAGCCATCCATGAGCTGTCGGGCCTCTGCCCGTTCTATGCCCAACCGCTCGGCCAGTCCGAAAACGGTGATGCCATAGATGATGCCAAAATTGGCGCGTTTGGCCTTGGTGCGCTGGTCACGTGTCACCGACTCCATCGTCTCGTGGTAGATACGTGCCGCCGTGGCCGCATGGATGTCGTAACCCTCGCGGAACGCTTCAATCATCCGCTCGTCCTGACTCAGATGGGCCATCACGCGCAGCTCAATCTGACTGTAGTCGGCGGAGAAGAAGAGACAGTCTTCCTCGGGAATGAACGCCTTGCGTATCTCCTTGCCGTCCTCACCGCGCACGGGGATATTCTGGAGGTTGGGGTCGCTGGAGGAGAGTCGTCCCGTGGCCGTCACCGTCTGGTTGAACGACGTGTGGATATGTCCTGTCCGTGGGTTGATGAGTTTGGGCAGCGCATCGACGTAGGTGCCGAGGAGTTTTTTCAGTCCCCGGTGGGCGAGGATATCAGCCACAATCTCATGTTTCCCCTTGAGGGCCTGCAACACATCCTCGCTGGTGACGAACTGTCCCGTCTTCGTCTTCTTGGGCTTTTCCACAATCTGCATCTTCGCGAAGAGGATGTCACCCACCTGTTTGGGCGAAGCGATGTTGAACTGTTCACCCGCCAGCTCGTAAATACGTGTCTCCAGCTCGTTCATGCGACTGGTGAGCTGCCGTGATGTCTCTTCGAGCGACTGGGTGTCGATACGCACTCCTGTCAGCTCCATCTCGGCGAGCACCTTGACGAGGGGCATCTCTACTTGATGGAAGAGTTGCTCCACCCCACCCTCTCGCAATTTCGGCTCAAGCACGTTTTTCAGTTGCAGCGTGATGTCGGCATCCTCGGCGGCATATTCATAAATCTCTGCCGGGGTGAGTTCACGCATCGACTTCTGGGTTTTACCCTTCGGCCCGAGGAGTTCGTCAATATGGATGGTCTGGTAGTGGAGGAAGGTCTCCGCCATGTAATCCATATTATGACGTAGTTCGGGTTGGATGAGGTAGTGGGCCACCATGGTGTCGAACAACGGTCCTTGTAACTCGATGCCGTACCGTCGGAGTACCATGTAGTCGTATTTGATATTTTGTCCCACCTTCACAATTTTCGGATTTTCATAAAGGGGTTTGAAAATTTCGACGATTTTTAGTGCCTGGTCGAATTTTTCGGGGATGGGCACATAATACGCCTCATGTTCCTTCACCGAGAAGCTTAAACCCACCAGTTCGGCATCGATGCCATTGATGGAAGTGGTTTCCGTGTCTAGACTTAAAATTTCATTTGTAAATAAAAAATCACATAGTTTCTTGATATCTTCTTGATTTTCAACAAGATGATATTTGTGAGAGGTGGTTTTTAGGCTCTCAAAACTCGAATTTTCTGGAGTTTTCGCCCCCTCACCCGTAAATTCTGCAAACAAATCGAGTTCAACAGGCCCTTTTTTCGCCGTTTTTTCCATTCGTTTGAGAAATTTGTCGGCGAGGGTCTTAAATTCGAGTTCGTTGAAGATGGTCAGTAATTTTTCCTTGTCGGGATCCTTGACCTTGATTTTTTTCAAGTCGAGGTCGACGGGTACATCCGTTTTGATGGTCGCGAGGAATTTTGAGATTTTGATATCGTCGATATGTTCCTCCACTTTTTGCTTTAACGCTCCCTTCAGTTCATCGGTTCGGGTGATGAGTTGCTCTATTGACCCGAATTGGTTGATGAGTTTCACGGCTGTTTTCTCCCCAACCCCGGGACAACCTGGGAAATTATCGGCAGAATCGCCCATCAATGCCAGCAGGTCGATGACCTGTTTAGGACGGTCGATGCCATATTTCTCCGTCACCTCTTTCACACCCATCACATCATAGCCGCTGCCAAAACGGGGCTTATACATATAAATATGGTCTTCCACCAGTTGTCCATAGTCCTTGTCAGGCGTGAGCATGAACGTGTCCACATTCGCCTTCGAGGCTTTCTTGGCTAAAGTGCCGATGACATCATCCGCCTCAAAACCCGGTGTGATGTATATCTCGATGTTCATGGCTTTGAGGATATCCATGATGATTGGTACGGCAGCTGTGATGTCTTCGGGTGTTTTTTCACGTTGGGCCTTGTAGGGTTCATACGCCTCATGACGGAAAGTGGGTCCGTGAGGGTCGAAAGCTACGGCTATATAGGTGGGTTTTTCCTTTTCCAACACCTCGTTGAGGGTATTGCAGAACCCCATAATCGGTGATGTGTTCAGTCCCTTGGAGTTGACTCGTGGATTTTTGATGAACGCGAAGTATGCTCTGTAGATAAGGGCATAGGCATCGATGAGAAACAGCTTATCCATACACTTAGATTTTTCCGTGTAAAATTACACATTTTTTTGTGATTAATCAATTTAAAATGACTAATTTTGTCACAAATTTCAGATGCTATGGATTATCTCTCTCTTATTGGCACGCCTATTCATGACGACCTTGTGCGTTTTGAGCAACTCTTTTCATCGTCTTTGTCCCACGGCGATGGTCTGCTGTCACAGGCTTTAGACCATATCAGGCAGCGTGGCGGCAAGCGTATGCGCCCTATCCTGACCTTTCTTATGGCCAAGAATTTTGGCGAGGTAAGTATGGTGACGCAACATGCTGCTCTGGGCCTTGAACTGTTGCATACGGCTAGTCTGATTCACGACGATGTGGTGGATGAGAGCTCCGAACGACGTGGTCAACCGTCACTGAATGCCAGTTTCAACAATAAGGTTTCCGTACTCGTCGGTGACTATATCCTTTCCACAGCACTGCTTCATGTGTCGTTTACCGAACGTCAACTGATTATCCAGAGTTTGGCGGAGTTAGGACAGACATTGTCAAGTGGTGAGCTGTTGCAGCTGAATAATTTCTCACACGACGGGTTGGATGAGGGCGTTTACTATGATATTATCGAGCAGAAAACGGCCTCGTTGTTCTCTACCTGTGCGAAAATCGGAGCCATCAGTGCCGGTGCCGACGATGAAGCGGTGCGTTCGGCTACCCGTTTTGGAACGGTTGTGGGTATGATTTTCCAGGTGCGTGATGATATTTTTGATTATTACGATTCAAAAGAAATAGGCAAACCGACTGGTAATGACATGACGGAAGGTAAGCTGACTTTGCCAGCTCTATATGTTTTGAATAACACGAAGGACAAAGAAATGCTGGAAATAGGGAACCACGTGAAACATCGTAGTGCTTCCGAGGAAGAGATACTCCGTCTGGTGGCTTTTTCCAAGGAGAACGGTGGCATTGATTATGCCATCCAAAAGATGAATGAATGGCATGAAGAAGGAGAGGCTTTTATTGATAAATTTGTAAAAGAAAAAGCCATCTCCACGTCATTGCATGCCTATCTCGATTTTATCTCTGAGAGAAAGTTTTGAAGTACTTTCGTGTAAAGTGATGAATGTTCACTTTGCTACATACAATTAGGGTTTAGTATTCTATGGTTTCATATAGAACACTAAACCCCAAACTTTTACTTTCAGCGTTTAGAAGAATTTCGTTTCTTCTCCTACCACCTCACTGAGCAGGAGGTTGGCCAGACGGCTTGTTCCCAGTCGGAACCATTTATTCGTGAGCCATTTTTCGCCCAGAATCTCCTTTACGATGGTGTAGTAGATAATGGCATCCATCACGGTATTGAGGCCGCCAGCGGGCTTAAAACCTATCTGTATGCCCGTTTCATCATAGTATTCTTTGATGGCCTGACACATCACGTATGCTGCCTCGGGTGTGGCAGCCGGCTCGAGCTTGCCGGTGGATGTCTTGATGTAGTCGGCACCTGCATACATCGCCAGAATCGATGCTTTCTTGATGTTGGAAGCTGTTTTCAGGCATCCCGTTTCAAGAATCACCTTCATATCATGGTCGCCACACGCTGCTTTCATCTCGTTGATATCGTCGCAGACACCTTCATAATCGCCGCTGAGGAATTTTCCTACGGGCATCACGATGTCTATTTCCGTGGCACCATCCTTGATGGCAAGTGCCGTTTCTGCCACTTTCACTTCAATGAGTGCTTGTGACGAGGGGAAGGAGCCGGATACACAGGCTATTTCCACACCTTCTACCTCCAATGTCTGACTGACAATGCTTGCGAAACAAGGATATACACAGATGGTGGCCACATGGGGTAGGGTGGGGTACTGCTCGTCGAAAGCATTCACTTTTTCTGTAAAGGCCATCACACTTTCTTCAGAGTCGGTGGTCTTCAGCGTGGTCAGTTCGATACTGCCCATGAGGAACCGTTTCACCGCGAGATTATCGTTTTCTGGTACTTTCTCAGCAATGATTTTCTTCACTTCTTTCTTCACCTGATCATCGTTGATGTCGGTGACATACTTGCTCAGTGCTTCTTCGTATTTGTTCATGATTATTGAGTTATTAGTGAGTTCTTGAGTTAATAAGTTTATAGTTATTAAGTTATTGAGTTTTCAGTTTTAGAGTTAATAAGCTATCTTAGGTTAACCTAGGGCTTCTTAGGATAACTTAGGATTGCCTAGTTTTTTCAATCATTATTTAGCCTTAGGTTCCCCCCTCCTTAGGAGGGGGAAAGGGGGAGGCTTTTCCCCCTACGCCAGCAATTTCGGGTTAGCGATATGGCGCAGACTGTCACGGTTCGTCTTTTTCTCCAGGGTTTTGATAAATTCCTCGGTGAGGTTGATACCTGTCTGGTTCGCCAGACAAAGGAGAACCCATAGCACATCAGCCATCTCCTCGCCGATATTTTCTTTTTCGCCTTCTTTGAAGCTCTGGTCGCCGTATCTGCGGGCCATGACACGCGCCAATTCACCCACTTCTTCGGTCAGACAGGCCATATTGGTCAGTTCCGAGAAATAGCGGACTCCATAGTTGTGTATCCATTCGTCCACCATCTGTTGTGCTTTCAGGATGCTTATCTGTTTCATTATGTCTTGTTTTTCGTGTCCATGATAATGGTTACGGGACCGTCATTGGTCAGTTCCACCTGCATATATGCGCCGAATTGTCCCGTGGCCACTGGTTTGCCGATGGCTTGCCCCATCTCTTTGCAGAACAATTCGTACATGGGTATGGCCAAACTATGTGGTGCAGCGTGAATCCATGACGGACGGTTGCCTTTCTTCGTTGATGCCATGAGTGTGAACTGGCTCACAACCATAATGTCACCTCCAACATCCTGCACGGAGCGGTTCATCACACCCTCGTCGTCGTCGAAGATACGCAAGGCGACAATCTTCTTCACCAGCCAGTCTATATCCTCCTTGCTGTCGTCTGTGCCCACGCCTAACAGCACCAACAACCCTTGTCCTATCTCAGCTGTGGGATAGTCTTTGATGTGTACTTTGGCGCTTTTCACGCGTTGTATGACTACTCTCATGGTACAAAAATACGAAAAGATTTTGAGTATACGATGTTTTTCCTGGATATTTCTTTAGCAGAAGGTTTATTCCGCATGCAACTGTTGCCAGAGTATTTCTCCCTTTTTGTTGCCAATCACCGCAGCGATGTCGTCAAGACTGGCCTCGCGGATTCTTTTCATCGATTTGAAGTGTTTGAGCAATGCTTCTTTAGTCTTCGGACCAATACCCTTGATATTGTCCAGTTCCGATTGTACCGCATGTTTACTTCGCTTATCGCGGTGGAAAGAGATAGTGTAACGGTGCACCTCGTCTTGGATACGTGTGAGCGCGAGAAACAGCTCGGAGTTGGTTTTCATCCCGATGACAACGGGTGGGAAACCGAAAAGCAGTTCATTCGTGCGGTGTTTATCGTCCTTGGCCAGTCCTGCGATGGCGATGTTAAGGTGCAGCTCATCTTCCACCACCTGTCGTACCACTTCCATCTGTCCTTTGCCACCGTCGGTGATGATGAGGTCGGGTAGGGGAGTGCCCTCTTCCATCATGCGGGAGTAACGTCGACGTACCACTTCCTGCATCGAGGCATAGTCGTCTGGTCCCACCACCGTCTTAATGTTGTATTTACGGTAATCTTTTTTGCTCGGTTTCATCCCTTTGAACACCACGCATCCAGCCACGGCGTCCGCCCCACTGATGTTGCTATTGTCGAAACACTCTATTTGGTAGGGCATTTTCTGTAAGCCCAATGCTTTCTGCAACTCTTTCAAGAGTCGTGTGTTTTTCTGTTCGGGGTTGAGCTTTTCCGAGCGTTTCAGCCTGTCCACCTTATATTGTTTGCCGTTCATGGTTGACAGTTCGAGAAGGTGGCGTTTCTCACCTCTCTGTGGGATGGTGAAGGTGATATCGCCCATTTTCCATTCCAGCTCGAAGGGTACGACAATCTCTTTCGCCTGGGAGCGGAAACGCTCACGAATCTGTGGTATGGCCATGGTGAGCAACTCTTCATCGGACTCATTGAGTTTGCGTTTGTATTCGAAGGTGAAGGCTTGGTTGATACAGCCGTTGGCCACGTGCATATAGTTGATGAATGCCATCTTGTCCACGTCGTCGTTGACGATGGAGAACACGTCGATGTTGTTGACGGTGTGGCTCACCACCTCGCTCTTCGCACAGTAGTTGCGGACAAGCAGGTAGCGTTGTTTGAGTATTTCCGCCTCCTCAAATTCCAGCCTTTCCGCCTTTTCCTGCATGCGCTGGTAGATGGCATCGGAAATGTCCCGTGTGTTTCCCTTGAGTATCTCTTTCGCCTGTTCGATGCAGTCGAGGTAGTTCTCCTTCGTCTGCTTTCCCACACATGGTCCGAAGCAGTTATGCAGGTGGTATTCCAGACAAGGCCGGAAAGCCCCTTTGCGGATGCCTTCCTCGGTGAGCGGCAATCGACAGGTGCGTGGCTTGTACACCTTTTGTATGAGGTCGAGCACCGTGTACATACTGGCCACATTGCTGTAGGGACCGAAATACTGCCCCCCTTTCTTGTTGATGACCCTGGTCTTGAAAACCCTCGGGTATTCTTCTTTGGTCACGCAGATGCTGGGGTATGTCTTACCGTCTTTGAGCAGTACGTTGTAGCGGGGGTTGTATTTCTTGATGAGACTATTTTCCAACAAAAGTGCATCCTCCTCGGTCTTCACGACGGTGTAGGTGATATTGTGTACTTTGGAGACGAGCACCTTGGTCTTGAACCTGTCCACCTCTTTGTGAAGGTAGGATGACACCCTTCGTTTCAGGTTCTTCGCCTTGCCCACATAGATGATGGTCCCTTCGGCATCAAAGAATTGGTAGCTACCCGGCAGCTCAGGCATGTTCTGTACGATGCCTCTCAGGTGTTCGAGCCTCTTCTCGTTCTCTTCCTTCGTCATGTGGGTTATGGTTGTTTCACGTGAAACGTTTTTCTTTTAGGGTAACTAGGATTTCTAGGAAAACCTAGGATGGCTTAGGATAGCCTAGAAAATCCAAGAACTGCCTATTTCCGCCCTGGGCTATTCTCTTGCTCCCAGCCCCTTGCTCCTTGCCCCAAAACACCCTCCCTTTGGGAGGGCCGGGGTGGGACCCACCCCTTTTTTATTTACACCTCCAGCAGTGCGGTGATTTCCGTCTCCTTATCGAATGCCTCGCGGCCGTTGAGACCTTCGTTTACCAGCTCGATGATGAAATTCATATAGATCTTTTTGGGGTTGAATTTCTTCACCAGATCGTAGGCGGCCTTCATGGTGCCACCGGTAGCCAGCAGGTCATCGTGGAGTAGGATGACGTCATCGGAGGAGATGGCATCTTTGTGAATCTCGATGGTGTCTGTTCCGTATTCCTTGGTATAGCTCTCCTGCACTGTCTCGGCGGGCAGTTTGCCCGGCTTGCGGCAGAGTACCACACCGGCTCCCAGTTTGACGGCCAGGGCGGAGGCCATCACGAAGCCGCGGCTCTCAATGCCCACGATTTTGGTGATGCCTTTGTCCTTGTAGATATCGTACAGTTCATCTTCCATGATACGCAGGCACTCGGCGTTTTTAAACAGGGTGGTCACGTCGCGGAAGTTGATGCCTTTCTCCGGGAAGTCGGGGATGCAGCGCAGGTTGTCTAATAGAATTTTGTTGTTCATATTGTGTTCGTTTTTGATTGATTGTTCCACGTGAAACAAAAGGTAAATAGGGGTTATTGAATGGTTAAAATATTAAAAGATTTAAATATTAAAAACATTAAATTTAAATGGTTTAAGGGCTGTTGTTGGGTATGATTTTGTAAAAATTTTTCAGTATTTATTTCTCCTCATTCAGACCCGCTTTCACTTAACGTCTTCCTCGTTCTCCCCCTCCCTTGGGGAGGGCAGGGGTGGGTCTCATCATCTTCTCGTTTTCCCCTCCCTCGGGGAGGGCTAGGGTGGGTATCGTCACCTACCCATCAGTACCAGCATGGCATTGATGTCGCTGGGTGACACACCTGGTATACGACTGGCTTGTGCAAGTGTTTCCGGGTCGATGCGTTTGAGCTTCTGACGTGCCTCGGTAGAGATGGCGTTGAGGTTGTCGTAGTCGAAATGACCCCGAATCTTGATGTTTTCGAGTCGTCGCATCTTGTCTGCCATCATCCGTTCGCGGTCGATATAGCCCTTGTATTTGAGTCGTATCTCAGCTCCCTCGGCTATCTCCTCCTTACGGTTGGCGGGAGCGTCAAGCAGTGCCTTCAGCTCGGGCAGTTGTTCGGCGGCGTCGGCGATGGTCACCTGAGGCCGGCAGAGCACGTCGATGAGTGGGCAACCGCCGTGGAGTGGGGTGGTGCCCACCCGTTCGAGCATGGCGTTCATCTGTTGCGCCTTCACATGTGTATGTTCGCAATAGTCGATGATGCGGTGTATGGCCTCTTTCTTCTCCAGCCACCAGTTCAGTCGTTCGCTGTCGGCTAGTCCGATGGCATGCGCCTTCTCCGTCAGTCGTTCGTCGGCATCGTCCTGACGGAGAAGCACACGGTATTCGGCGCGAGAGGTAAACATACGGTAGGGCTCGTCGACACCTTTCGTCACCAGGTCGTCGATGAGCACGCCGATATAGCTCTCATCGCGTCCTAGGACGAGTGGTATGCCGCCGCCACATCGTATGGCTGCGTTGGTACCCGCCACAAGGCCCTGTCCTGCTGCCTCCTCATAGCCCGTGGTGCCGTTGACCTGTCCGGCGAGGAACAGTCCCTCAATCACCTTTGACTCGAGGGAGTGGTGCAGCTGGGTGGGGTCGAAGAAATCATATTCGATGGCATAACCCGGTCGGTACACCTTCACGTCGCGCAGGGCGGGGATATGGTGTAGTGCTTCTATCTGCACATCCATGGGCATGCTCGACGAGAAGCCGTTGAGGTACATCTCATTGGTGTTCTCTCCTTCGGGCTCGAGGAAGAGCAGGTGCTGTTCCCTTTCGGGGAAGGTGATGAGTTTCGTCTCTATCGACGGACAGTAACGTGGACCGATGCTTTGTATCTGTCCGTTATACAGCGGCGACTGCTCGATGCCGCCCATCAGTGTCTTGTGTACCTCGGGGTTGGTGTAGCATATCCAGCAGGGCAGCTGTTGCAGGGCACGATGTCGGTTGAGGAAACTGAACTGGTGGAATGTGTCCTCGCCGTCCTGTATCTCCATATCCTCGAAATGTACCGTGCGACGGTCAATCCTCACCGGTGTGCCCGTCTTCATCCTGTCGCTGCGTATGCCGTGGCGTGTGATGCTCTCGGTGAGGTGGTGTGCCGCCGGCTCGGCGATACGTCCGCCTTCCACCTTCCTCGGACCGATATGCATCAGTCCGTTGAGGAACGTGCCGGCGGTAAGCACGATGCTCTTGGCATGGAATGTGGCACCCCAGATGGTCTTAACGCCCGTGGCCACACCATCGTCCACCATCAACTCTTCAACCTGGTCCTGCCAGATGTCGAGGTTGGCTGTGTGGTCGAGGGTCTCCCTCCATTTCCAGATGAATTTACCGCGGTCGCATTGTGCCCTCGGGCTCCATACCGCTGGTCCTTTCGACATATTCAACATACGGAACTGTATGGCCGTGGCGTCGGTCACCAGACCCATCTGTCCTCCCATGGCATCAATCTCGCGTACAATCTGTCCCTTGGCGATGCCCCCCACGGCGGGGTTGCACGACATCTGCGCGATTTTGTTCATGTCCATGGTGATGAGCAGGGTATGCGCACCCATGCGGGCTGCCGCGCAGGCTGCCTCGCATCCGGCGTGTCCAGCGCCGATGACTATCACATCGTAGGAAAGGTTCATCTGTGGTGTTTGTGTTTCTTCGGTGCAAAGTTACTCTTTTTTTGCTAAAAACTTTGAAATATCATTAAATAATAGTATTTTTGCAGACGTTATGGGTCTTTCCGATACCTAAATAGTGGTATGGAGGGCTTTTTTGTCTGTTAAACCAGGTCTATTACTCTTAGAAACCCTTTCGTAAATATTTTATAATTTTTTAAATATCAAACTTTTATGTGGTTAATTAATTCATCAATTGGTAGAAAAGTAGTGATGTCAGTCACTGGCATCGCACTGATCTTGTTTTTGACGTTCCACTGTTGCATGAACATCGTTGCGCTGTTCTCAGGTCATGCTTATAATACGATCTGCGAACTGCTCGGTGCGAACTGGTATGCTGTGGCGGCGACACTTGCCTTGGCGGCTTTGGCTGTCATCCACATTGTCTATGCCTTCATCCTCACCGCACAGAACAGACGCGCACGTGGCGAAAACCGCTATGAGGTATCAACGACGGTGAATGCCGGAAAGGTGGAATGGGCTTCCAAAAACATGCTTGTGCTGGGTATCATCATCGTGCTGGGACTGTTGCTCCACCTGTGGAACTTCTGGTACAACATGATGTTCGCCGAGCTGTTCCCCTGTCTGCACAGCGACCCCGCTCCTGCCGACGGTTTCGGAAAGATTGCCACCACTTTCGGTAACCCCGTCTATGTGGTGCTGTATATCATCTGGCTCGTCGCCCTCTGGTTCCACCTCACCCACGGCTTCTGGAGTTCATTGCAGACCCTCGGATGGAATGGCAAGGTTTGGTTCAAGCGCTGGAAGACTATCGGGAATATTTTCGTGACATTGCTCGTTGCCGGTTTCCTCGTGGTGGTGCTGGCTTTCACGTTCAAGTGTGCGCCCAGTCTCTGCAAGGCCGCTCAATGCAAGGCTCAGACCGAATGTGCGATGCAGGCTCCCTGCGACAAGGCTCATGCTGATTGTGACAAGGCTCATGCTGGTTGTGACAAGGCCAAGGCTGACTGCTGCAAGGAAAAAGCTGATTGCCCCAAGGCTCAGGCCGAACGCTAACCTTTTAATTCATTTTATTTTTCAATTCTATAATATTTGAAAAACATGGCAAAAGTAATTGATTCTAAGATTCCCGCAGGTCCAGTGCCTGAGAAATGGAAGGAATATAAGGCTCATCAGCGACTGGTCAACCCGAAGAATAAGCTGAAACTTGACGTTATCGTTGTCGGTACGGGTCTGGCTGGTGCCTCTGCCGCCGCTTCGCTGGGTGAGATGGGCTTCAATGTCATCAACCTGTGCATTCAGGACTCTCCCCGTCGTGCTCACTCCATCGCTGCCCAGGGTGGTATCAACGCCGCCAAGTGCTATCAGAACGATGGTGATTCCGTATATCGTCTGTTCTACGACACCGTGAAGGGTGGTGACTACCGTGCCCGCGAGGCCAATGTCTATCGTCTGGCAGAGGTGTCAAACAATATCATCGACCAGTGTGTGGCACAGGGTGTTCCCTTCGCCCGTGAGTATGGAGGTATGTTGGCCAACCGTTCGTTCGGTGGTGCCCAGGTAAGCCGTACGTTTTACGCTAAGGGTCAGACGGGTCAGCAGCTGCTGCTCGGTGCCTACAGTTCATTGAGCTGCCAGGTGGAAGCCGGCAAGGTGAAGCTCTACACCCGTTACGAGATGGAGGATGTGGTGATTGTCGACGGCCGCGCCCGCGGTATCATCGCCAAGAACCTCGTCACCGGCGAGCTGGAGCGTTTCAGCGCCAATGCCGTGGTCATCGCTACCGGTGGATATGGTAACACCTATTTCCTCTCCACCAACGCCATGGGTTGCAACTGCACCGCTGCCGTTCAGTGCTATCGCAAGGGTGCTTATTTCGCTAACCCCTCCTACGTGCAGATTCACCCGACATGTATCCCGGTACACGGCGACAAGCAGTCGAAGCTGACGCTGATGTCGGAGTCGTTGCGTAACGACGGTCGTATCTGGGTGCCTAAGAAAATTGAGGACGCCAAAGCTCTGCAGAACGGCACCAAACAAGGTTGGGAGATTCCCGAGGAAGACCGCGACTACTATCTGGAGCGTCGTTATCCCGCCTTCGGTAACCTCGTGCCGCGCGACGTGGCTTCACGTGCCGCCAAGGAGCGTTGCGACAAAGGCTTCGGCGTGAACAATACCGGTCTGGCCGTGTTCCTCGACTTCTCCGAGTCCATCAACCGTCTGGGCATCGATGTGATTATGCAGCGTTATGGCAACCTCTTCGAGATGTACGAGGAGATTACCGACGTGTTCCCCGGCGATGTGGCCAACGAAATCAATGGTGTGACCTATTACAAGCCGATGATGATCTATCCCGCTATCCACTACACCATGGGTGGTATCTGGGTAGATTACGAGCTGCAGACGTCCATCCCCGGCCTGTTCGCCATCGGTGAGTGCAACTTCTCCGACCACGGTGCTAACCGCCTCGGTGCTTCTGCACTGATGCAGGGTTTGGCCGACGGTTACTTCGTGCTGCCGTACACCATCCAGAACTACCTCGCCGACCAGGCTGTATGGCCGAAGGTTAGCACCGACCTGCCCGAATTCGACGAGGCAGAGAAGGCTGTGGATGCCGAACTCACCCGTCTGCTCAACATCAAGGGTAAACGTTCTGTTGACTCCATCCACAAGGAGCTGGGTCACATCATGTGGGAGTACGTAGGTATGGGCCGCACCGCTGAAGGTCTGAAGACCGGTCTGAAGAAGATGCATGAGTTGGAGAAAGAGTTCGACACCAACCTGTTTGTGCCTGGCACGAAGGAAGGCCTGAACATCGAACTCGACAAGGCCGTTCACCTGCGCGACTTCTTCACCATGGGTCAGCTCGTCGCTTTCGACGCTTTGAGCCGTAACGAGTCCTGCGGCGGTCACTTCCGCGAGGAGTACCAGACCGAGGAAGGCGAGGCCAAGCGCGACGACAAGAACTACTTCTACGTAGGCTGCTGGGAGTACAAAGGCAAGGGCAACGAGCCCGAGCTCATCAAGGAGCCGCTGGAGTATGAAGCTATCAAAGTACAAACCCGTAACTATAAGAATTAAAGACTATGGCTAAGAATATAAGTTTTACAATAAAATTTTGGCGTCAGAACGGTCCGAAAGATGCGGGACACTTCGATACCCATGAGATGAAGGACATCCCTGATGACACTTCTTTCCTCGAGATGCTTGACATCCTGAATGAGGAACTGATCAACGAAGGCAAGGAACCCTTCGTGTTCGACCACGACTGCCGCGAAGGTATCTGCGGCATGTGCTCGCTCTATATCAACGGTACGCCGCACGGCAAGACAGAGCGCGGTGCCACCACCTGCCAGCTTTACATGCGCCGCTTCAACGACGGCGATGTTATCACCGTCGAGCCGTGGCGCTCCGCCGGCTTCCCCGTTATCAAGGACTGCATGGTTGACCGCAACGCTTTCGATAAGATTATCCAGGCTGGTGGCTACACCACCGTCCGCACAGGTCAGGCTCAGGATGCCAATGCCATCCTCATCCCCAAACAGGATGCTGACGAGGCAATGGACTGCGCCAGCTGCATCGGCTGTGGTGCCTGCGTCGCTGCCTGCAAGAACGGCTCTGCCATGCTCTTCGTGAGCTCGAAGGTGAGTCAGTTGGCACTCCTTCCTCAAGGTCGTCCCGAGGCTGCCAAGCGTGCCAAGGCGATGATTGCCCGTATGGACGAGCTGGGCTTCGGTAACTGCACGAACACACGTGCCTGCGAAGCCGTCTGCCCGAAGAATGAGACCATCGCCAACATCGCCCGCCTGAACCGCGAGTTCATCAAGGCCAAGTTGAACGATTAAGCGCAGTGCCAAGTGATTTATCACAAGCAACTCAATAAAAAAGTGGAGGTCCGACCTCCACTTTTTTTGTGTTGAGTAAAGTCTTACCGTTATGATATACTATATCCACTAAATAACTGGAACGAAAAACTTATTCGATTATTTGCGAATTTTGTTTTTTTATGTAATTTTGTAGCCGTAATCACATTGATGTATGGTTGTTACTTTTAATGAGGAATACTTGGAAAGGCTGTATACTTCGGGCCAGACGGGGCTGAAGAAACTCAGGTTTCAACCTCAGGTCGTCCGGGGGTATCAAAAAGCTGTGAAGTATTTGATTCAAGCTGCACGGATAGAGGATTTATTCCCATTTAAGTCACTTCATTTCGAGTCTTTGCATGGAGATAAAGAAGGACGGTTTTCCGTGAGAGCAAATGACCAGTACCGTGTTGAATTTACGATAGAAAAAACGACAGATGAACCAATAGTAACCATCTGCAACATTATGGAATTATCAAATCATTATAAATAACAGAGGAGGAAATATTATGGTCAAAGTTAAAGACATTGCGGCAGAAAAGATGGCAAATAATATGACTTCATCGGAATTGATTCATCCAGGAGAGATGATCAAAGATGAAATCATTGCCCGAGGAATAACCCAGAAGGAACTGGCTCGTCAAATGGGCGTGTCATATACGGTATTTAACGAGATATTAAATGGGAAACGGCCTGTCACCACGGAATATGCATTATTGCTCGAGGCTGCACTCGGAACAGATGCCAATATATGGATAGGTATGCAAGCGGCATATAACATGCAGCGAATCAAACAAGATACATCATTCATGAAACGACTTGATAATATTCGCAGGATTGCAGCAGTACTCTAATTAATTATCATCCAAACAGTAATTACGAATGAAATCTTTTCTTAAACTCTTGACCCTGTTCATCCTGCTGTTGTCGGCACCGTTGTTCTGTGCCTGCGGGGATGATGACAATGAAGAGTCTATCGAGTATGTTGACGTAAGCACATACATATTGGGCAAATGGAAAACCTATAAAGCCACGGCCAATAACGGTCAACAGAGCATGACGCAGAGCATCAGTAAAGATGGCACCTTGTCCGAGGCGTATATTGAGGTGGAATTCAAAACGGGAGGAATAGCCTCCGTCAGCGCTTGGAGCGTTGATAACAATGGATTAAGCTCGTGGGAAACAGAACAGGGAACCTATACTGTTGATGGTAATACAGTGAAAATCTCTTCCGAAGATGGTGGTTCTTTCTCCCTCACATTCGACCAAAAGTCCAAAGAACTCTATCTGAGGGGTTACGTTACCGATGAATATGGCGGTAATATCTCTGTTTTTATCTATTTCAAAAGACAATAGCGTTACTCCATTTTTTAGAAGTTAAGGAGTTAAGAAGTTATCGCTTCGCTCAGAAGTTAAGCCATAACCTTGCAAAACACTATTTCAATGGTTTTTGTGAACCTTGGGCATACGGCTTAACTCCTTAACTTCTTTACTTCTTTAACTCCTTCTTTCTAATATCCCCCAGTTGCCTGTTTCATACCGTCCATAAAAGCCTGTTGTAGCTGTTTGGCCAGTTCGTTGTCGGGGTTGATTCTCAGGGCTTTCTCGTAATCTTCCATCACGTCCATGTAATAACGCTGTCCGTTGATGGAGGGATTCTGAACGATGAGCGTCATGTAGAGGAAGCCGTGAAGGGTATAGATGTCGGACTCATCGGCATCTTTCAGTTTTTTCATCTGCTCGATAGCCTGTTCCGCTTCTGTCAGAAGGCTTTCTGTCTGCGGTGCATGAGGATTGGTTACCGAGAACTCCAGACATGTCAATGCTATCTGGTACTTCGGTTGAACACTATCGGGGAACATGGCATCGATACGCTTTAGTTCGGCCACGCAGTTGACCACAGATTCCGCTGTAGGTTGCTTTTTGGAGAGCGACTGGCCGATGAGCTCCTGCATCGAGGACTCCTGGGCATGGATGTTTACTGAGGCCACGAAAAAGAGAGCGATGGCCAGGACACTTTTTTTAAAAATTTGAGATGTCATAAGCTTTATTATTTTTAAGTGAGATAAATATGCCGATGTATAGGAATCGGTCGCGCGACGCCGTGACGGGCCTGCCTGCCGTGTCGTAGCGGAAGATGTTGGTGCGGCCGAAGATATTATTCAGCGAGGTATAGACAATCACCTTCGGACTCACCAGGAAAGTGACATTCATGTCCACGCTGTTGTAATGGGGTGTTGTGCCGTTCTCGAAATGGCGTCCACTGGTAAATGACTCCGACAGTCCGAAAATCGTCTTACCCAAACCATATTTGGCAGTTATTCTGAGGTTGTGGCGAGAAGCATAATTGGGTGTCCGCAGACTGGTATAGTCTAGGTAGAGCCGTTCTGAGTCATTGAATGAGTAGGAGAGGGTGGTGGTGAGGTTCTTGATGATGGAATGGTCTTCCAGAAAAAAGTCCACGCCGCGGCTCGTACCGTATCCGAGGGGTTGGTACAGTCCGTTTTCCAACAGGGGCAGCCGGTGGTATTTCTTCCAATAGGGCTCTATCCGCACAAGCGTGCTTGGTGTCTGATATTGTATCGAGAAAATGGCATGGTCGGCGGTGCTCTGGCGTTTCATCTCCTTGTTCTGGGCCAGATAGTCATCCTCTGCCGTCTGACTGTAGCGGCCTGCCACCAATGAGAACTGAAGCCTGTTATTCGGAATATAGCTGAGTGTGGCCCTGGGCATCATGAGCCATTCGCCCGTCATCATCTCCGCTCTGGCGGAGAGATTGAGAAACAGACGTGGCACGATGCGCCACTGGGCATCAACATGGGAGGCCAGGATATGATAGTCGAGATGGTAGTCGTAAACATCATATTTCATCGTGCTGTGGCGGATATAATCCTCTATGCCGGCAGACATTTTCAATGTATTGGAGCAAACCTTTCGTACTTCCGCCTTCAGGTGCACCTCGTTGCGGAAATTTCGATAGTGGTCTCCTGTAACCCTCGCATTGTCGATGTCGTTGAACACCGAAGAGTTGGCAATGCCTGTGAAGAGTGAGAATCCATGACCTATAGTCGTTTTGTAAGTAACGTTCGCATAGATGTTATGTTCTTTGAGCGACAGTCTCCTACCGTCAATCTCTTGGCCCACGGACGTCAGGTCGTAGCCGACATACGATTTCAGAATGCTTGAGGCATTGAATTCCTTTTTATATTGAGCCTCGCCTGACAACTTGCGGTATGGGCGGGTGTAAACGTTGCGTTCCTTGAACTGCCGGTTGTAGAGAGCCATGCTGGTCAGTGCGGCATTGAACGACAGCGAGCTGCTCTTGAAAGCCTTGGTGCCACCGATATTCCAGTCCACCAGTGATGCGCTGACACCATATTTATCGCTCGTTGCCATGTCGGTTGTCTCCATTGGTAGTACGGCAGAGAGAGCCTGACCGTATTCACCGCCGTAACCGCCTAAGGAGAAGTTGATGCCTTTGAAGAGAAAGGGTGAGAAGCGTCCTCTTACGGCTGTATTCTCCGTCTCAGTAGAATAGGGTACCAGCACGTGCATCCCATTGATGAATGTCTGACATTCGTCGCTCTCACCACCGCGTACATATAGTTTGCCACTCTCGCCCACGGTCTGTGTGCCGGGCAGGGTCTGCAGTGCCGCCACGATGTCGCCGCAGGAGTTGCCAGCCATCACCACGTCGAGGGCATCCATCGTTTTGAAGTTCTCACTCTTGCCGAATCGGAAGGTGCTGGCCGTTACCACCACCTCATTGATGGTTGTGGCCCGCTCGTTCATACGGATGCTGAGGCCTGTCAACTGACTGCTGTCGGCTGTCAGCATATAGTCATCAAATCCTATGAAGGTCACCTTGAGCGTCACCTCACCCGTCTTCGTCGTGGTGAAGGCGAATTGTCCGAGTGAGTCGGTCAGGCATCCGTCAATGGTACCCATTATAAATACGTTGGCACCTGCGAGCGGCTCTTTGCCGTCGCTCACGTTACCCGAGATAGTGGTCTGTGCAGCCACGTTCCAGGCAGCCAACAATAAGATGATGATATGTGTCAGTCGATGTTTCATGCCGCAAAGATACGGCACGTGTTTATATGCTCCAAATTCCCGTGACAGACAGCTAAAACGACTGACGGAAAACTATGTTCGTTGGTGAATGACTAAGAAAAATGACGAATGACTAAGCAATAAATTCCCTTAGTTTGGGTACGAA
>JAFYZT010000036.1 GCA_017548605.1 Prevotella sp.
CAAGAATACAATCCAAGATTGATAAGATGTGATGAAAAAGATCTGTTACTCAGAAAGATAGAAAGGGCAAAAAAAGCACTCTTTAAACTTGACCAAAGGCTTGCGGAGGCCTCCTAAACAATTTTGTTATATGGAAGGTGCCGCGTAATTTATCCAAAGGTAGTGCAAACCGCCAAATTTATACTAAATTTTGTGGTTATAACCGCCAAATTTATACCAAATTCAGCGGTTACCCCTTTTCCCCTCCCTTGGGGAGGGTCAGGGTGGGTGTTAGGGTCAGGGTGGGTATTTCCTTTAACTTCTTACCTATTCTTCACTCCCCATGAAATATGAAATTTTATAAGTGAAAAAGCTGGGCTTATAAATTCAGGGACACCTCTTCTAGAAGAAATGGTATGACTCCGACATACATGATGCCGTCTTCATCTGTCCATGCTTTCACGTTTCCATCAAGAATGACAATCTTACGGAAAAAATCGCCGGAGTTCTTCAGGGAGAATGTTTCCTGGCTCCGCTTGTCCTCTGTATCCACATTCAAAGCCGACTGGATGTAGATTCTCTCACGTCCCATGTTGACCACAAAGTCAATCTCATATTGCGACTGCTGCCTCTTCCCGTCCTTGACACGGGTGAGTTCCACCATGCCCACATCCACATTGTATCCCCTGCGCACAAGTTCGATGAAAATCATGTTCTCCATCAAGTGAGACTTCTCCTGCTGCCGGAAATTGAGCTTGGCATTTCTCAGTCCCAAATCCATGGAATAGTATTTCTGCGTGTTCTCGAAATATCGTTTGCCCTTGATGTCATAGCGCTTGGCGCTGACAAACAGGAAGGCATCTTCCAGATAGTCCAGGTAGTTCTTGATGGTATGGTCTGACGTGTTCCGTCTCATCAACGTGCCTGCGGTATTGGCAAGCTTGTGTGGATTGGTTAACGAGCCTACAGCAGATGACAACGAGTCTATCAAGGCTTCCAACACCTCGTCATCTTTGAGTTTGTAACGTTCCACGATATCCTTGATATACACATTCTTGTGAAGCCCCTTCAGATACCTGCGCTTTTCAGCCTCGTCCTTTTCCAAAACCGCCAACGGCATGCCGCCAAACATTAGATATTCCTCCAGCGCATCTGCTTTCTCCAATCCTGACACGGAATGGAATTCCTTGAACGACAGCGGATAGACCTTGATTTCCGTGCCACGGTCGCGGAAGTTGGTGACAATGTCCCTTGACAGCATCTTGGAGTTGGAGCCGGTGACATAGATATCCAGGTTGCTCCGTGCTATCAAATCATTCAGAATGTCATAGAACGTGGTGTAGAGCATATCCCTGTCTTCCTCGGGAACCACACTTTCGTCTACATCCCCGTTCTTCACCTTGAATGACAGCTGAATCTCGTCGATAAAAACATAATAGTTTTTTTCAGCATCTTGTGTCCGGCTGAGGACGTACTTGTACAGCTCGTTTGGGTTTCTGTACTTCAAATCGGCTTTCTTGTCCAAAGCTATTTCCACGAAACAGTCATCAGTGACTCCCTCTGTTTTGAGGTGTCTCTTGTAAAGGGTGGACAGGAGGAAGGATTTGCCGCAGCGACGGATGCCCGTGATGATCTTCACCTTCCCGTTCCATCGCTTGCTCAACAATGCCTCTACATAATGGTCTCTCTTGATAATCATTGCTTCCAACAGTATTGATGCAAATATGGTCGAATAATTCGACTATTTTTGCAGTGCAAAAGTATGCTGTTTTTTTGAAATAAGCAAGAAAAGAGACACTTATTTGCTTTTTAGCCTTATTTTTTTAGACGGATTTGAACGGATTCTCCCTATTTTTAATAAGTAAGCAACGTCACCACCTTGTTGTCCTGTTGTATCTTTTGCATATGGCTTAACTCCTTTAACTCCTTAACTTCTTAACTTCAGATAGTTACTTCTAAACTTCTCAACATAATAGTTGAGAATTATTTTTGCATTTTTCAATTTTTCTTTTTATATTTGCATCCGAGAGTATTACGACTTGTGGGGAAAGAGTCCCCATGTTGGTCTTTACCTTTGGTTTGAAGTGGAATAATCCACTGATAACCAATATTTTATCGTTATAAGGAGCGTTATGCTTTTCTCGTTGAACTGAAACCTGAGAAATTTCAAGCGACAAACAAGAGGAGGCATGATGGCTCTCACGCGTATGCGTGGGGCTGCTGTCATTGCGTCTAGTTTGTCGGGTTTTCTCAGGACCTCAGTTCAAAGATGCAGGCATACAGTGCCACGCTTCTTCGTATATATATATTTAACCTAAACAAGGCTTTTTATTGGTACATTGTGGAGGGCTGTTTCAAAGTTTTAAATCTATGTATTCACTATCTAATTATGAAAAAGGTATTGTTGTTATTGTTTTTATGCACTTACTCTCTTGTCGCTTATAATCAAGTGCTTAAAGAGCGTAGAGTATATTATCTAGATTGTTCATATTCAATGGAAGCCAATGGAATATGGAATGACGTTCGAGACAATCTAAAAAAGGCAATTGATAATGTCGTTGATGAAACAACAGAACTTATTGTCATACCTTTTGCTGATAACACCTCGCCCAATCCAACATTAAAGCCGATGAAAGAATTCGCCACATCAGCAGGTAAAAAAAAGCTAAAATCTCAAATTGATGCCCTTTCGATGAATAAAAATACGATGACTTATCATTATATACCTATTGAAGATTTCTATAACAATCGTGTTGATAACAACCGAGTGACATACATGTTTCTAATGACTGATGGCCAAGACGAGGACAAACAACAAAAAGCTTTAAAGCAGTTGCTTCCTCAATGGGGGGCAAAATTCGGTGACAAAAATGTCTATGGCTTTTATGTTATGCTTCATAAAATGGCTACTAATCCTAAAATAGACGACGTTGCAAACAAACAAGATCACTTGTGGAAAGTAGAGACAGCGGATGTCAATATTAACCTTATTAGATTGCAATCATCTGCCATCTTCAATGCTAAAAATGACAAATATTTCGATTTGCCTATATTTGGTGATGCTTCTGGTAAATCCTTTGAGGCGGCATTTCCAAGTAATTGTCCATATAAGGTAAAGAAAAGTGACAGAATATCAAATTCACTTAGGATTTGGGTTGAATCCATTCCTGGTCAAAAACTACCTGTGAGTACAAATTATACTCTCCATATAGAGATGAAAGGCGGAGGAAAATTTGATTTCTTAGTAACAGAGAATGTATCTGTCAAATGTGAATATAAACCAGAACGTTCACTAAAAATCTCCGTGCGATGAAAAGGTATTTATTTATTCCATTATCAATAATTCTCATTTGCTTGTCATCGTGCAAGAAAGATGAGAGTGTGTCGTTTGGTTCTGTTGAATACTACCCAAGTTTTTTATGGGTTGATTCAAATATGACCCCTGTAACAAAAACCTTTGATTTCGACTTTAGCCAAGATGCTAAAGATAATAATTCATATGCGGAGTTCCAGTTTGTTGATAACGAAGGCAAACCGATAAGCACAAATGTCATGCAGGTTACAATTGATGGGAAAGAAATTGCCAATAATACGTTTCGCGTCAATAGTGATGTGTCTTCAATAAATCTTATATTTACATTTAGCCCGAACGCTGAAGAAGGTAAATATCAAGGTTATTTGAAACTTATCAGCCACACACTCGACAGATTAGACTCACAACCATTGACTTCTAGTCAACAAGTTGACGCATTTCAATGGACTTTGAACTTTGACGAAGGCATGAACCCATTGGCAAAAATATTGATGTGGATTGTTATCATAATACTATTTTTACTTGCTATTTGGTTTGCTTTCCTCAAACCTGTTCTCTACCCCAAATTCGGTTCAATTCAGAAAACATTCATCGTCCCAGGAATGGCACCTCTTGTTATCAGGTTCAAAGGGGCAAGGATGGTAGTATTGGCTGCCTCGCATCCAACGAAACAGTCTGGATGGAACAGGTTCTGGACAGGGAAAATATTATACAAGACACATCCATCTTTCGTTTCTCCTATTACTATGCGTCCTGTGAGAAGGAATAAAGTATTATTAAAGGCTGACAGTAGCATATATCGGGTATCACCAAATCCTATGCCAGGCATAGGAACTGCTTCCTTTGACAACATTCGTTCAAATATGCATATTACTATTAATTAAATAATCAGAACTATGCCAAACGTTAAGATTAGTAGAACCCTTTTTGTGGGTTTGGGAGGAACTGGGGTCAAGGCTATCCTCCGTGCCAAACAGTGTTTTGTTGATGCTTATGGGGAAGTCCCCCCTATGGTTGCATTTCTTGCCGTCGATACAGACAAAAAAATACGTGATGCATCCCTCCCTTCTCGAAAAGGGAGAGACGTTAAGTTCGCAGAAAACGAAATATGTTTCTGTGGAATCACTGGCAGCGCTCTTGATATATATCGCAATCATCTTACCCAATTCCAATGGCTTCCTCGGAGAAATGCCGCTTTTTTGGCAAATCTTAAGAATACTGGGGCTGGCGCAGTGAGAAGTAGCGGTCGTTTCCTTGCAAGGCACAATGCAATAGAGATAGGCAATCGTGTAGCTAGTAAGGTTACGGAGATTGGCAGGCCATTACCCATTGGGAGCAAATTCGTTTATGACACCAATAAGGATGGTGTAGAGTACCCTGTTAAGGTTAATGTGGTTGGTTCCGTTGCCGGTGGTACAGGTAGTGGAACTATACTTGATATGCTTATCCTTATTGCGAAGACACTCCGTAACAGTGGCCTTTCTTATTCTATCACACCTTGGTTGGTGTTACCTGAGGTGTTCCGTCACATGGCTCCAGGTCCTGCTTCAGCCAACGTTTACCAGAATGCGTATGGAGCAATAAGAGAACTTGACTATCTTTATCACCTTCCTAAAGCCAATCAGAATGCTCTTGATTTTAATTTCGACAAAGTATATTACCTTGATGAAGGTATCGGTGATACATATTTAATCAATAATACCAACAAGGCTGGAGTCGTTTTCCAAAATATAGATGACATAACTGATTCCATCGGTCGGTGCATGTTTCTTCCTTCTAATGAGGTTGACAGCGTAAAGGACAACACCGACAATGTCAGTTTCGTATACAACATCAGAAATAAGGAAGCTCACTATGTTTCAGCAGGAAGTGCGGAAATCGTTTATGATAACCAAGCAGTGGGCAATGTTATCGCGAAAGGAATTATTGCCCAAATTTGCAATGAACTTTGCAAAACAAGTTCTGTTGATGCCCTCAAAGAAGTAAATGCATGGACAAACAGTGAGGCTGTGGCAATTCAGGAACATGATGCAGATCTCCTTACAGACAGCATCCTTCCGAAATATGCTCCATTCAGTATTATTATAGGAAAGGATGCAGACGGAAGCACCATCGATGCTAACATTTTTGCTGGAGCTGATGCACCTAACGTTCATGAAGAAGTTAAAAATAACGAGTTAAAGAAATTTGAGAATGTTAAAATTGAACTGAAAAAGAAAATCGAGGAAATCTTGAATACACAAAATGGTATTGGGGCTGCTCAGGCATTTCTTGAGTCTCTTTCAGACAACATTGCCATCTGTAAGGATGAAATGAATTCTGAGGCCTCCGATTTAAGTAGATCTCTTGCATATACTTTTGATTGGAATGCAGAAATCTCAGTCCTTAGAAGCGGTCTGTTCAAGACCTTCGACAAGGATGCTGCAGATGTTCTTCAAAGCAAAATTTCAGAATATATTGCACAGAAACGCGACCTCCTTCGTCATAAATGGGCAATTCAGTTCTTCACCGACCTTGACACATATATTAATGAACTCTCCGAGAACGTCAGCGTTCTTAAATCTATTGTTGAAGCTACAGAAAGAAGACAGAGAAGAGATATTAACGCAATACAGCAGCGAGCTAAATCTGACTCAAAATTCCAAATATATCTCCACTCTGCTGACGTTGATCATTTTGTACTTCCTAATGTGAATGAGACTTCAGCTCTTTTTAGAAACCTGCATCCTATCTATACGCTTTTCAATAAAACCGAAGATGAACTCTGCGACATACTTTTTAACTTCACCAAGAATCAACAATCTGTTATCAGTGCTGTTAATGTCACGATTGAAGATAAGATGCGTTCTATGACTGAAGAACAGCTCAAGATCATTTTTGCAAAGGTCAAGGAAATGTCAAGTCCTCTTTGGTCAACCAATACTCAAGGCTATCTTGATCGTGCACAGGAGCTTACCACTGTCTTCACGATAGGTGTATATGACCAATCCTCAGGAATTCTTAAGGATAAATATATAGATGATTTTACTCTTGGTACAATCAAGCCAACTTTTGCTACCACTCACGAAAATGATAGAATCACTTTCTTCCAAAGCCAATGCTACAGTCCTGCATATGCTGTCAACAATATGATTGGCTATTTGAAGGAAGCAGAAGAAAAGTTCAAATCAGAGTCATATCCTGTATGTTATTTGGACGAGATGTGGTATCAAAGGATGATTGTAGAAGGATTTGATATCATGCCGAAGCAAGAAAAAGACAGGGTGCTTCCTAACTGGGCAAATGCTATTGTCTATGGTTTCATTAAGTATAACGAAGACCGTAAAACTTATTATATCGAGTCAGAACAGGGAGATATCCTTTCTGGTGGTTTCCTAGAACTTGGCCAAAGAAGAGACCTCGCTTTTGACCAGTTTCAGATTCGTGGACTAGACAAGGAGGTGGAAAGCCGTTTGCAGCAGATGATTCTTGAACAGGGTCGTCCTGCAGTTACCGCAGTTATCAAATCTGCTAAATCTAATATCAGAAACTACGTTTCTCAGCTCGCACAACTAAGTACGATTGAGTATGACCGTATCATTGCAAATGATCCTGCATATAAAATGGTGCGTGACATGCTTGAGAAAGAAGTTATTTACTTGAAGGAACTAGATGTCTAATACTATATGGCATTTTTCATTGTAATAGGTACTAACAATGATGTTAAAGGTGTTGTAGATGAGGTTAAAAAATCTCATCTACAACAAGATGTCATAACATCAGGATGCATCATTAGTGAAGAAGATGGTTTGTATTATCAATGGGATGTTTTCAATGAGAAGGGAAATAAAACCCAGGAGAGTAAGGGGTCTGTCGTCCTTCAAGATGCGTTGACAAATCAGATATCCCAGTTTAAAACCTTGCTTCCTGATAATGCTATTCCCAACGTTTTCATCGTTTCGAAGTGTTTCGATGAAGAAGAGTGTAATACACTGCAAATGGTATACGAAGAGTTGTGTCAAATTGGAGGTGCCAAACTTAGTGGCCTACTAATTGATATCGTTCTCATAGGATATGACATAAATAAGCCTGAGGATGTTACTATACGCCCTCACTGGAGGTTGTTGGAATCAATTCGAGGGTTAGGTGAAGGTTGCCTTTTCCATACTAATATTCTCTATGTTAACAACATGGACTATATGGGTGCGGCCACCAATGTTGATTCTCGAGTGTTCAGCAAATTCCTCTGTCACTGGTCAAAAATGGTATGTTCTGGTGGTTATGACCCTAGGGCTACAGTCAAGTCAAATGTCTACTCTATCGGAATGTCAGAGCATCAATATGATTTCCGAGACCTTGATGAGTTTTTTAAACTATCTGCTGAAGAGCGGCTTCTTGACAGGACATTGAACGACAGCCCTTCATTAGACACACAAGAACTCCTTGATACCAACTATTTCAAGAAGATTGACCTTGACCTCCCTTGGCTTGATGGCCTTTGCATCATTCAGTCTATTTGGAATACATATTGTACTATGCAATGGAATCCGTCAAAACTCCTCAGAAATAATGGATATTCAGTTTCACAGCAGGAATTAATAATTGCATCATATCTTAATTTGTTTTTGAAATTGTACATTTCGGAAGAAGAACGTGAGATTGACATCCTCAATGCTGAGATATCTCAGAAAGAAGTAGATAAAACCGAGTGCTCTGAAAACCTAAAAAAAATAACCGAGCGAACAGAAGAAGATGAGGCAAAGTCCGCACAGATTGATGATTTAAATAAAAGAATTGCCCAATTGGATTCGGAAATAGAGGCTTGTAAGATTCAAATCCTGCGACATAAAAGGAACATTTTGAACAACACTTTCCTAGATGCGGATGAATTCCATGAAAGATTCGGTACTATGGACCTTCTCACAGAGGATGATGAGCACGCTTATGAAACAAATAAGGCTGACGTTGAACGGCTGACAGATTACGTTAAATCTGAGGCTGGTATTAAAGTTATGCGAGAAGCAGTTGAAAGGGCTACTACTCAGGATATCCTACCTGGTCCTCCCCCAAAATCAGAAGTTTTGAATATGGGGCGAGTCAAGGCTATCGTAATAGAGGAAACTTCTTCTAATTTACAACCTTTGGCCAATACACCGAGTCCTGAGAACCAAAGCGAAAGATCTGGTTGCCTTTTTTGGTTTAAATCCTTGTTCAATAGGAATAAATTGGTTGAAGGAGAAATGGAAACCGCACCTCTAGAAGCTACACAATTCGTTAATCCAGAACGAATTACGAAAGAAGAACGTAAGTCATTAAATGACACACTTGGCAAGTCTGTTGTTGCTATAAAAAAAGCTGATGATGTTCGTAGTTGGTGGAAGCGTCTCTGTGAAATCATAGAAAGGAATCAGAAGCGGTTGGCAGAATGTAAACTTCTTATGGATGGAGAAAGGGATGTCAATGGTGAATATGTTCCTGGTAAAGAAGGCTATCTTCCAGAACAACATAGAAAATCCACCTCACTTATTGATATGGATAGAGTTCGCAACTTCCGTGACTCTGATGTCCACTATAAGCAGAATATCGCCGAGTTCCTTGACCGATGGTTCGACAAAACCATTGAACTTGATAAGAGAATAACAATGCTTGAACTCATCAAGCATCAGGTTCTTGACCCGCTTGAGGGAAAATTCCATACGCTCCATTGGGACGGAAGTAATCCATTCGTAAAGGAAGAGATTGCTGACGAGGAAATACACGAATACATTGAGCATGATTTAAAGCAATCAAAGCCCTTTGTTGAATATGTCCGTATTGAAGAAACTAATCTAGTTACCAATTTGAGCGTCGGATTCTTCTCGAATAACCAGAATATTCCTACTGACTATACGGAATTCAAGAATAGGTATAAAATCAGTTCAGAATCTCTTATCCCTGTATACCTTAGGGATTTTGTGAACTCACTCTGCGTCATTCAAATAATGGATATTCCTGACCATGTCGATGCTCTGAAGGATTTCAAACCTAGAAGAGAGGCCTCGTTAAGCAGGTTGAATACAGACATCAGGGCCGAAGCCACCACAATCATTGGAGAAGCAAATACTGTCGAAGAAAAGGCAAGAACAATCTATAACTGGATTTGCGATAATATCGCATATGATACAACCAAACAGATTCACGATGCAGAAACCTGTTACAAAACAAGAAGGGGCGTCTGCCAAGCATATTGCGAACTCTTTTGTTACATGGTAGAGGCAGTGGGCTTGACAGCAGACATCATTACAGGCATTACAAAAAATAATGATGGCAATATCTCATCAGACAAGCATTCATGGGTATTCGTGTACATCCGCGGGTATGAAGGAATCCTAATTGATCCTACCTGGGGTGCAGGTGCTGTCGATGGTGTGAAATTCGTCAAAAGTGAAGATTATTCTGCCTGGTTTAATGTCTCTCCGTATTGGATGATATTTAGCCACTTCCCAGACCAGCAGTATTGGTCAAAGCTTGATATTAACATTACTGAAGAGCAGTTTGAAAAGCTACCGATTGTTGAGATGAACAATGAAACGGATGGCAAGGACTATCTTTTTGAGTGTTTGTGTGGCCAGCACTGAAATTGAAGGCTTTTCTTAGACCTCTATTGGCGGTGCTGCGCCATGCTTTTTTTACTAGGATTGGTATTCTTCCCCTCCCTTTGGGAGGGTTGGGGTGGGTATTACCTAACCACTTATCAAAGAATTCCATCATCTTCTCTTGGTCGGCCAACGGACAACCATGTGGATGGTCAAGAATCAATGTCTCTAACCGGTCGTCAACACCTTGGCTGCGCCATACCTCATGCATCGTGGCAAATGCTGCTTCTACACCGGGCAGGGGGAAGAGTTTGTCGGTACGTCCTGCGATGAAGAGCATGGGCTGTGGACAGGCCAGCGAGGCGATATGGGGATAGTCCAGCCACTGTCGTAGTGCGGGTATGCAGTTGGCGAAACCGCCGTTCTCCTTCCTGCCGTAGCGATGGGTGAGCTGTGCCTCAGTCGTCACCATCCAACAGATGGTACATGACGCTTTGATGCGGTCGCTCAGCGCGGCAAGCATCCAACTGCGATAGCCGCCCATCGAACAGCCGGCACAGCCGATACGCTCAGGGTCGACTTCGGGCAAGGAGGCCAGAAACTCCGTACCTGCCATATCGTCATAGGTCATCATAGCCGACAGGTCGCGACCGAGCATCATCATGTTACCTGCGATGATGTCGTATTTGTTACGGTCCACACCCTCCCGACGGCCGCGCTCACCCCACAACGGTGCGTCGGTGGTGAACACCACATAGCCGCGACGGGCCAACTCGTCACCCAGATATCGGCCGTCGTACAGGTTGGTAACCCATGCGTCGGCATCCTTCACTACGGCACTGTCAACAGCAAAGGGCTTCACCATCTTCTCCTTGCCGATGCTCAGGTGGGCACCATGGTCGTGTAATAGGTTGATAGCGGGAAAGGGTCCCTTGCCGTCGGGCACAAGCAGGTAGGCCTTCACACGGTAGTAACGCGAAAGCGAAAACTCTATCTTCTTGGCGGTATAGCCGTCGCGTCGCTCCTCACCAAGCACCGTCATGGCATAGTCCTCAGCAACGGGAGGCGCTGTCATCATGCACTCCAGAACCTTGGCCCTGGCTTTCTTCTTCCATTTAGAAAAGCGTTTCTCCTTGTCATGTCCCCATGCCAGGGGATAGGTAAGGTCAGCCTGTAACTGCTCCACCCATGTGGGAATCTCATTTTGGTATTCGTACCCCCACGTGTCGGTCTGCCCATGCACAGAGAGAAGCGACATACAGGCTGCTATGAATAAAAAGACGGCTTTTTTCATGGAAAATCGTTGTTTGTGGTTACAAAAATAGTGTTTTTTGCGCTTTTCGTGTTAATTTTTTTTGAAAAACCGAAAATAATCATTTATTTTGCAAACAAATCAAACGAAAGGTAAAAGGGTAAAAAAGTAAAAGAGTAAAAAGGGAAGTGATAGAAGGAAGTTATTAAAGGAAGTGAAAGGTGGAGTAATGTCCATTTTAACTTCCACTTTAACTCCCATGAGCGAAGCGAATTAACTCCCACTTTAACTCCCAATTCCCAAGGATTTATCAATAACCAATAAAACAATATGCGATGAAAAAAATCTTTATGGCTTTGGCTATGGCCGTTCTTTCCGTGCCATCGTTCGCACAGACAAGTAGCGGCGGTTTCTCGCTCGACGAGGAACATCTGTATTATGGTGTGCGTGTTGGTTTCAATGTCTCTGGCATTAGCGGCGAGAAGAATATTAACGAGTATTCCGACTCCAAGGCGGGTATGGTGCTCGGTGGTGTCATCGGACTCAGAGTGTCGAACTCCGCACCTGTTTTCCTTGAGAGTGGCCTCTACTATTCCGAGAAAGGTGGCAAGAGAGGTAATGAAAAGGTGAGTCTCAACTACCTCGAGATACCCATCCTTATCAAATATGGCTTCAAAGTTACGGATGATATCTCCGTCATTCCATTGCTCGGTCCTTATTTCTCCATGGCCATCAGTGGTAAGGCGAAGACCGAAGAGGGCAAGCACAGTTCATTCAACGATGGTTGGTTCCGTCATCCTGACATGGGCTTCAAGATTGGCTGCGGTGCTGAATACAGCAACCTGTATCTGGAAATGGGATACCAGTTCGGCATTGCCGATATCAGCGATGCTGACAACTATTCAGCTCACGGACACAACTTCTTCATGAACTTCGGCGTGAACTTCTAAATAGTCAAACGAAACGACGTTTTTTTGAAGTAGATATATAGCAAAAAGCGACGGAATTTCCGCCGCTTTTTGCTTTTCTTGTTTTTGGTATGAAATTAATTCAAAACAGTTTCGTCAATTGTCGTCTTGCCTCGTTTTACTGATACTTTGGCCCCGTTGGGAAGGGCTGATCTGATGGCTGACGAAAATGCGAGAACCACTTCGTTGAACGCGATTTTTACTGCAGCATCGTTAGTGAGGTCCGTTCCGCCGGTAACAATAAACTGTCTGGTGGATTTGTCTGAAGTCCATCCCTTGCCGTTGAACTTGAGATAGAAAGCCTCGTCAATGGCTTGTTCTGCTTGTGCTGCCGCAATTTTGGCCTCGGAGGTGGCACTCGATGGAGGAGTGGTGTCTTTCAGTTCCCAATTGTAAGTGGTTTTCTTCGGTCCGCTGTCATCATCGTCACTACCACAAGACATCAATGCGAAAGGCAGGCAGATTACTACCATTGCCATCAAAATTTTGAAATAGTTTTTCATCTTTTTCGTTTAGTTATTAGTTAATGATTCATTAGTTATTTTCGGCAAAAGTAGGTATTATTTTCCGTTTCGCCAAAAAAAACACTATTTTTCTTCCATTTCGTCGTTCTTCGCATGTCACTCATCGTTTTTTATGCCCATTCTCCTTTATCTCCGTTTTTTATTGTAATTTTGCAAGCAAATATACTTTCAACAAGTCTATAATCAGCAAAGTAATCTCTCACCTCTCACCCCTCACCCCTCTCTTACCCCTCACCTCTCACCCCTTACCCCTTTCTATGCTCAAGGAAAAACAAATACGACTATTGCCACAACAGGCAGTCTCCGAAGCGACCATTCGTGAGGCCATAGCACGCGACATGGCCATCGATGCCCGCACCATCACCCACGTCAGGGTACTCAAGCGAAATATCGATGCACGTCATCGTACCATCTTCGTCAACCTCACCGTGCGTGTTTATATCAATGAAGAACCCACCGATGAGGCCTTCCCTCTGACAGTCTATCCTGACGTGTCGGCCAGACCTCAGGTGGTGGTGGTCGGTGCTGGACCGGCAGGTCTCTTTGCCGCCCTTCGACTCATTGAACTGGGATACAGGCCTGTGGTGCTGGAACGTGGTAAGAACGTACGTGAAAGAAAGACAGACCTGGCTCGTATCACCAAAACGCAGAAAGTAGATCCCGAGAGCAACTATTGTTTCGGCGAGGGTGGGGCAGGAGCCTACTCCGACGGCAAACTGTACACACGCTCGAAGAAGCGGGGTAACACGGAGAAAATCCTACATGTTTTTTGCCAGCACGGTGCTTCCACAAACATTCTTTCCGTTGCCCATCCGCATATAGGCACCGACAAACTGCCGGCGGTCATCGAGAACATACGCAACACCATCATAAAAGCTGGTGGTGAGGTACATTTCCAAACCAAGATGACGGCGTTGATGATGAAGGACGACAGGGTGGTGGGTGTGGTGGCTCAACGTCTTGATACTGGTGAGGAAAAAACATTCTCCGGTCCGGTTATTCTGGCCACGGGTCATTCGGCACGCGATATCTACCGTTATCTCGACCAATCAGATATCGCTATTGAACCGAAAGGCATCGCCGTAGGGGTACGGCTGGAACACCCTGCACAGCTCATCGACAGCATACAATACCACAACCCCAATGGACGAGGAAAATACCTGCCGGCAGCAGAATACAGTTTTGTTACGCAGGTTGACGGCCGAGGAGTATATTCTTTCTGCATGTGTCCGGGAGGCTTCGTCATACCGGCAGCCACGGGGCCACAGCAGGTGGTTGTCAATGGCATGAGTCCGAGCAACCGCGGCACGAAATGGTCGAACAGTGGCATGGTGGTGGAAACATCACCGGAAGATGCGTTGGCGTTCCTGAAGGAGATGGGGCACCCCGCAGACCGTCCAAACCTTGCGGTGATGGAATACCAGGAACAGCTTGAACAGATGTGCTGGCAACAGGCCAATAGGTCACAACGGGCACCAGCGCAACGCATGGCCGACTTCGTAAAGGGACGCCTCAGCTACGACCTGCCTGTCTCCTCCTACGCACCGGGACTGATTGCTTCGCCCTTGCATTTCTGGATGCCCAAGCCCGTCGTCTCCCGTCTGCAGAAAGCGTTCACCGAATTTGGTAAGAAAAGTCACGGATTTCTTACAAACGAGGCCACACTCATCGCCATCGAGACACGCACATCGTCACCCATACGCATCCTCCGCGACAGCACCACGCTATCTCACATACAGCTGAAGGGCCTCTTCCCCTGTGGAGAAGGAGCCGGCTATGCCGGTGGTATCGTCTCTGCTGCCGTCGATGGTGAGCGATGCGCCGAACAATGCGCGACTTTAATGACGAGTGACTATAGTGGCGAGTGATAAATAAAAAACGTTATCCCGTTATCACACAATAACGTAATAACGGGATAACGAAATCTTCAATTTAAATCAAAGTCTTACAGGCTCTCGTAGCTGCCGTTGAACGTGGTGGTGTTCATGTCGCCAGTCTGGTAGCCGCGTTTCAGCCAACGCATACGCTGCTGGGCAGTACCGTGGGTGAAACTCTCCGGTTGAGAATAACCCTGCGCCTGCTTCTGCAAGTAGTCGTCGCCGATATGCTGGGCACAGTTGATGGCTTCCTGCAAGTCGCTGTCGTCCAACGAGCCGAACTGTTTGTCCTCGTAATGGGCCCAAACACCGGCATAATAGTCTGCCAACAATTCCAAACGAACGCTGATCTGGTTGGCCTTCGTCTTGTTCGATGACTGCATCTGCGAATGTGCCTGACCCAGTGAACCCAACAGGTTTTCCACATGGTGGCCTACCTCATGGGCTATCACGTAGGCACGGGCAAAGTCACCGCCCGACTTCAGCTGCGTTTCCATCTGTTTGAAGAAACTAAGGTCAATATACAGTTTCTGGTCGCCAGAGCAATAGAAGGGACCGACGGCTGCAGTGGCTCCACCACAGGTGGTCTGCACCGAACCGCTGAATACGACCAACGTCGGCGGGGTGTACTTACGACCCATACGCTGGAACACCTGGGTCCACACATCCTCGGTACTGGCCAGAATCTGCTTGCAGAACTTCACCTGCTCCGCTTCCTCAGCCGTCTCTTGGTATGGCTCCGTCGATACTTCCGTCTCTTGTGAGCCAAAGCCCATGCTGCCTGCGTTCTGGAGCACTTCCAAGGGGTTACCGCCCATCAAAAGGGTAATCAGACCTACAAGAATCAGACCGCCAATACCCATGCCGGCTTTCGATGAGCCACTCATGCCGCGTCTGTCCTCGAAATTGTCACTCTCTCTGCGTCCGTCAAGTTTCATATCGTTAAATTTATTGGTTTTTAGATGGTTTAGGCTGCAAATATAATAAATATTTTAATGTTTTCACATCTTTCCTCTTTTTTTTTGTTTTTTTTCTGAACAATGAGGAAAAATCAAAGATAGTGTGTGCGATAACAGAATGGCAAGCACAAAAAACATCATGATTTATTTGCATGTTTCGTTAAAAAGCGTTATTTTTGCGGAAAAGAATGTCTAACAAAAAATACCTTACCGACCATGAACACAAACGATAAATTTGTCATTACCATCAATAGGCAGTTTGGTACCGGTGGACATGAGGTGGGTGCGGAACTTGCCCGCCGGCTGAATGTGAAAATCCTCGACAGGCAAATATTGAAAGCTGTGGCCGACAGGTTTGATGCCGATGAGGCAGCAACAGAAAAACTTAACGCGAGAAATATCTCTTGGCGTGACGATTTCTCACGTTTCTACCAACAATATGTCGCCGAACATGAATACAAGGGCAGCGATAGCAATAGCACGTCGCGTGAGCTCTTCCGCGAACAGGCCGAGGTGATACGAAAGATAGCTGCCGATGAGTCGTGCATCATCATCGGAAGATGCGCTTTCGACATCTTCAAGGACCATCCCAACGCACTCAAGATATTCATCCATAGTCCCATGGAGGCTCGCATCAGACGCATTGTGGAGAAATACGGGGTTACAGAAGATGATGCCAAACTGATGATTGTAGATAACGATTGCACGCGTGAGTTATATACCAAGACGTTCACGGGTACCGAGTGGTACGATGCCCGCAACTATGACATCTGCCTCGATGTGAGTAAGTTCGGTGTCAACGGTGCTGTCGATTACATCATGCGCCTCATTGGGGAAGAGTGAACATGGAACGTTGAACGTTGAACTTTGAACGTTGAACATTTCGATATTCCGTAACGCTAATTCATCTTTCGCCCTACTCGTAACTCATCATTCATAAAGCCATTCTCATTCCCTCCCTTCGGGAGGGTAAGGGTGGGTTACTCATTCCCTCCCTTCGGGAGGGCCAGGGTGGGTGATTGTGGGTTACTTTTTTCCCCATTCTTTTGGGGTTTTGTCTGAAAATTCGTAATTTTGCACGATTTTTCACGCAAAACTATTTTTTTCGATAATGAATATCTCTTATAAATGGCTGAAGGAGTACGTCGATTTCGACCTGTCGGCTGAACAGGTGGCGGCGGCTCTCACTTCAGTGGGCCTCGAAGTGGGTGCCCTCGAAGAAGTGCAAAGTATCAAGGGCGGACTGAAAGGACTCTATGTGGGACACGTTCTCACATGTGAACCTCATCCCGATTCTGACCACCTGCATGTTACCACTGTTGACCTCGGACGCGAGACCCCTTCGCAGATTGTTTGCGGTGCTCCCAATGTGGCAGCGGGACAGAAGGTGATTGTTGCCGACCTGGGCTGTGTGCTCTACGATGGCGACAAGGAATTTGTCATCAAAAAATCAAAACTGCGCGGCGTGGAATCGTGCGGTATGATATGTGCCGAAGATGAGATTGGTGTAGGCTCGAGCCACGCCGGAATCATCGTGCTGCCCGAAGAGGCAGTCGTGGGAACACCAGCGGCAGAATATTACCACTTGGAGAGCGACTGGCTCATTGAGGTGGACATCACGGCCAACCATGCAGATGCCCTCTCACACTGGGGCGTGGCACGCGACCTCTACGCTTGGCTGTTGCAGAATGGCTACCAGACCAGCCTGCACCGCCCGTCCTGCGATGAGTTCGTCGTTGACAACCATGACCTGCCCGTCCGAGTGTCCATCGACAACAGTGAGGCCTGCCGACGCTATGCCTGTGTAAGCCTCACCAACTGCGAGGTGAAAGAGTCACCGGAATGGTTGAAAAACCGACTCACCACAGTCGGACTGCGACCCATCAACAACATCGTCGATATCACCAACTATGTGATGCTGGCCTACGGTCAGCCGTTGCACTGCTTCGATGCCGACATGGTGAAGGGTCATCATATCATTGTCAAAGACCAGAACGAAGGCAAGCCCTTCGTCACCCTCGATGGCGTTGAGCATACGCTGGGGGCACACGACCTGGCTATCTGTAATGAAGAGGAGCCGATGTGCATCGCAGGCGTCTTCGGCGGAAAAGGTAGTGGCACCTACGAAACGACTCACAGCGTGGTGCTCGAGAGTGCTTATTTCCATCCCACATGGATACGCAAGAGCGCACGACGTCATGGACTGAGCACCGATGCTTCCTTCCGTTTTGAGAGGGGTATCGACCCCAACGGGGTGATATACGCGCTTCAACAAGCCGCTATCCTTTGCAAACAACTGGCAGGGGCGAAGATTGCCATGGATATTTGCGATGAATATCCTAATCCCATCGACAATGCCAAGGTTGAAGTCACTTACGATTATGTCAACCAACTCATTGGGAAGACCATAGAGCCGGAGACGGTGAAGAGCATCGTCACAAGTCTGGGTATGACCATCCTTGAGGAACATGACGACCGACTCTTGCTTGAGGTGCCTGCCTACCGTGTTGATGTGCAGCAACCATGCGACGTGGTGGAGGAAATCCTGCGTATTTACGGCTACAACAATGTGGAGATACCCACTCAGCTGAAAGGGTCGTTGGTCATCAAGGGTGAAGAGGACATGAAACATCGCCTGCAGAACCTCGTGGCAGAGCAACTGGTGGGATGCGGCTTCAACGAAATCATGAACAACTCCATCACCAAGGCTGCTTATTTCGATGGTATAGCAGCACTGCCCTCAGAACGATTGGTCCGTATAATGAACCCGCTGAGCAACGACCTCAATGTCATGCGACCGACAATGCTCTTCGGAGGTTTGGAGAGCATACGCCATAATGCCAACCGCAAAAACTCCGACCTCCGTTTCTTCGAGTTCGGCAACTGCTACGACTACGACCAGTCGAAGGACAATGCTGACGACCCGCAGAGAGCTTATCGCGAGGAGAAACACCTGGCACTATGGGTGACGGGCAAGAAGGTGTCGGGTAGCTGGATTCATCCCGACGAAGAGTCTTCGTTCTATGAACTCAAAGCCTATATGCAGAACATCCTCCGCAGGGTGGGAGTGAAAGAAGGAATGCTCGTCGGCCAGCCTTATGAGGGCGACCTCTTCAGTCAGGCAATGACCATCAATAACCGGGGAGGCAAACGAATCATCGAGATGGGTGTTGTCAGTCCTAAGATTCAGAAGAAAATGGAGATAGAGCGTCCCGTTTACTACGCTGACATCAACTGGACGGCACTTATGAAGATGGCAGTTAAAAATACGGTTCATTTCTCGGAAATACCGAAATTCCCGTCTGTCAGCCGCGACTTGGCTCTGCTCGTTGACAGCAGCGTCGAATTCCAGGCCATAGAGCGCATCGCACGACAGACCGAGAAGAAATTGCTCAAGAGCGTGGTGCTCTTCGATGTTTACGAGGGAAAGAACCTGCCCGAGGGAAAGAAGAGCTATGCCGTGAATTTCATCTTGCAGGATGAGCAGCGCACACTCAACGACAAACAGATTGATGCCATCATGCAGAAACTCATCGCCAACCTTAAGAAGCAACTTGGTGCAGAACTGAGATAACCCCCAAACCCTGGAACCAAGGATTCCCCAGGAACACCTAGAATTTCCTAGCATCCCCTAGGATAGCCTAAAGTTCCCTAGAACTACCTAGCATCACCTAGAACCGCCTAGGATTCCCTAAAGTTCCTTAGGATTTCCTTGAACCCCCTAGAACCGCCTATTCTTTCATCTTTAAAATAATAAAACTTATAATTCAACAATAATGGGAAGAGCATTTGAATATCGTAAAGCAAGCAAGCTGAAGAGGTGGGGCCACATGGCTCGTACCTTTACAAAGATTGGAAAGCAGATTGCCATCGCCGTCAAGGCTGGTGGACCGGAACCGGAAAACAACCCCGCATTGCGTGCCATCATCGCCAATGCTAAGCGTGAGAACATGCCCAAAGATAATATCGAAAGGGCTATTAAAAACGCTATGGGTAAAGACCAGAGTGAATACAAAGAGGTGTCGTATGAGGGATATGGTCCTCACGGCGTGGCTATCTTCGTGGAAACACTCACCGACAATACCACACGTACCGTGGCCGACGTGCGCTCGGTGTTCAATAAGTTCAGTGGAAACCTTGGCACACAGGGCTCTCTGGCGTTCCTCTTTGACCACAAGTGCGTGTTCACCTTTAAGAAAAAGGATGGCATGGACATGGATGAGATGATTCTCGACCTCATCGACTATGGCGTGGAAGATGAATTCGACGAAGACGAGGAGACGGGCGAAATCACTATCTATGGCGACCCGAAGAGTTTCGGCGACATTCAGAAACATCTTGAGAGCGAGGGCTACGAGGTGACAGGTGCAGAGTTCACACGCATCCCCAACGACCTCAAGGATGTGAACGAAGAGGCACGTGAGACCATTGACAAGATGGTGGAAAAACTCGAGGAGTTCGACGATGTGCAGACGGTGTACACCAACATGAAACCCGCTGAATGACACATGCCATGGACACTCGGCATATAACCTATAAGACACAAGGCACTTGCTCACAGTTCATCGATGTGGACGTGGACGAGAACGATGTCATACAACAGGTGTTTTTCACTGGTGGTTGTAATGGCAACTTGCAGGGCATTTCCTCCCTGGTCAGAGGGATGAAGGTCGACGATGTGATTGAAAAACTCAATGGCATCCGTTGCGGCTACAAACCCACCAGTTGCCCTGACCAACTCTGCCGGGCACTCGAACAACTGAAACAGCAGTCATAATTAAACGGCTCTCCCCCGGGAGAGCCGTTTAATTATGATGGTTTAGTGTTTAGTGCTTAGTGTTCCCTCTATCCCCTTCTCCATTCCCTCCCTTCGGGAGGGCTAGGGTGGGTGCTCATCCATTCCCTCCCTTTGGGAGGGCTAGGGTGGGTGTTCATCCATTCCCTCCCTTTGGGAGGGCTAGGGTGGGTTACTTATAATCTTTCGGCTTCACCGTGTCGAGGAAGAGCACCAGATGTTTGTTGCGTAGCGAACGGTATTCGTAGGCGAAATTGAAGCCGGCATCCTTGTACATCTTGTTCGACGTCTGGTTCTTGATGGCATCGGCCAATGCTTCGTGCATCTCCGGATGAGAACCCACGAAATGGGCCGTGTCGTCGGCTGCACCCGTCAGTGTGTAGTAATGGTTCATCGTATGCGTAGAGCGGTCGAAAGTGATACTGTCCAAGATGGAGTTGTCACGTTCAGGTGTAGGACAGTTTTTCTCAGTATATTCCTTGGCTTCGCGTTCGGCACGGTCCTCAATACTCTCATGGCAGGCCGATAATCCAAAACACACGAAAAGGGATAAATAGATAATGCTCTTTTTCATAAGTCACCGTTTTTTACGTGCAAACATACGATTTTTTTTCTTATTTCCAATAAAGAGAAGGGGCTTTTTGGAAAATTATTCGTATTTTTGCATCGAAAGTGCTAAACGGCTTTGTTCCGAAGCACTAACAAAGGATAAACAATGGATCATATCAGGAATTTTTGTATCATAGCACATATCGACCATGGTAAATCTACCTTGGCCGACAGGTTGCTTGAATACACCAACACCATACAAATCACCCAGGGACAGATGCTCGACGACATGGACCTGGAGAAGGAACGTGGCATCACCATCAAAAGCCACGCCATACAGATGGAATATGAACATGAGGGGAAGAAATATATCCTTAACCTCATCGACACGCCGGGACATGTTGACTTCTCTTATGAGGTGTCACGAAGCATAGCGGCATGCGAGGGCGCACTGCTCGTCGTCGATGCCACACAGGGCGTGCAGGCACAGACCATCTCCAACCTCTACATGGCCATCGACCATAACCTCGAAATCATCCCCGTAATCAACAAGATTGATATGCCCTCTGCCATGCCCGAAGAGGTGGAAGATGAGATTGTCGAACTGCTCGGATGTGAGCCTGATGACATCATACGAGCTTCGGGAAAGACGGGCGAAGGAGTACCCGATATCCTCCGTGCCGTGGTGGAGCGCATACCACACCCAGAAGGCGATCCAAAGGCTCCGCTACAGGCTCTTATCTTCGACTCGGTATTTAATTCCTTCCGCGGCATCATCGCTTACTTCAAGATTGAAAACGGCTCCATCCGTAAGGGCGATAAGGTGAAGTTCTTCAATACAGGTATGGAATATGATGCCGACGAAGTGGGCGTGCTCAAGATGGACATGATTCCACGTCAGGAGATGACCACGGGCGAGGTTGGCTATATCATCAGTGGTATTAAGGATGCCAAGGAGGTGAAGGTGGGCGACACCATTACTCATATCAGCCGTCCTTGCGATAAGGCCATTGAGGGATTCCAGGAGGTGAAGCCGATGGTGTTCGCCGGTGTCTATCCCATCGACCCCACTGATTACGAGAACCTGAGAGCTTCGCTGGAAAAACTGCAACTCAACGATGCGTCGCTGTCATTTTCACCGGAGTCGTCTGTGGCGCTGGGTTTCGGCTTCCGATGCGGATTCCTCGGACTGCTGCACATGGAAATCATTCAGGAACGACTCGATCGTGAGTTTGACATGGATGTCATCACTACCGTTCCCAACGTGTCGTACATGGTTTACGACAAACAGGGTGGGGCGAAAGAGGTGCACAACCCGTCGGGACTGCCAGAACAGACGATGATTGACCATATCGAGGAGCCTTATATCAAGGCATCCATCATCACCAATGCCAATTTCATCGGACCTATCATGAAACTGTGCCTCGATAAAAGGGGTGAGCTCATCAAACAGGAATATGTCAGCGGTAACCGCGTAGAGTTGCATTTCTATCTGCCTCTGGGAGAGATCGTCATCGATTTCTACGACAAACTGAAGAGCATATCCAAAGGTTACGCGTCGTTCGACTACCATGTGTGTGGCTTCCGGCCTTCACGGTTGGCTAAACTCGACATCCTGCTCAACGGCGAGCCGGTAGATGCCTTATCCACGCTAACCCACCAAGACAATGCTGTGGCTTTCGGACGGAGGATGTGCGAAAAACTCAAGGAGTTGATTCCCCGCCAACAGTTCGATATCGCCATACAGGCAGCCATTGGTGCGAAAATAGTGGCACGCGAAACGGTGAAATGTGTACGCAAGGATGTCACGGCGAAATGTTATGGCGGTGACGTGAGCCGTAAGCGCAAACTGTTGGAAAAACAGAAGCGGGGAAAGAAACGAATGAAGCAAATAGGCAACGTTGAGGTTCCCCAGAAAGCGTTCCTTGCTGTGCTGAAACTCGATTAAAAAGCAATGAGAGAATTCGTTATAACGAAATAACGTTATAACAAAATAACGGAAAATCGAAAGAAATAAACAGAAAAAAAACGGTATAACACCCCAGATGCAATGAAAGGATTGACCAATACTACCAGGGACATTGCCAGGGAACTGGCTCGTAAGTACAGTACCATGACACACGATGAACTCGATGTCTTGGAGAGTGTTCTCGTGCCCATGAAATTCGCCAAGGGGGAGATGATTCTCAAGGAGGGCGAGGTGTGTCGCAACATCTACCACATCGACAAGGGGCTGGTACGCCAGTTTTATTACAAGGCCGACAAGGAGATGACGGAACATATTGGTGTCGATAACTCCATCGTCATGTGCATAGAGAGCCTTTTCCTTGAGCAGCCGACGAAACTATTGATGGAGGCTCTTGAGCCGACCATCATCTATGCGCTGCCCAAACAGAAACTCGAAGAGGTGGCCTTGCACAATGTCAATATACAAATCCTTTACCGTAAGATATTGGAGGAGTCGCTCATTCTGTCACAAGTACATGCCGACCTTGTCAGGTTCGAGACGGCACAGGACCGCTATCGTAAGATGTGCAAACTCATGCCGCAGGTGGTCCTCCGAGCCCCGCTCGTCTATATCGCCAACTACCTGCAGATGACACCCGAGACACTCAGCCGCGTACGCGCCGCAACCCTCCTCGATTGAAAACACAGTCCGGCCCTCCCAATTGGGAGGGCCGGACTGTGTTGAATGTTGAGTGTTGAGTGTTGAATGTTGAGTGACGTGTGTTTGCTCTATCACCTTTTCTATCCCCTCCCTTCGGGAGGGTAAGGGTGGGTATACTTTTTGGGGAGGGCCGGGGTGGGTATTTATCTTACAGCGCCTCCTGATACAGATAACGTTTGATACTCTTCTTCGGTGTCTTTTCAAACTCCTCTTTCTGCAAACGTATTGACGAAAGCTTGCTGTACGCCGGTAATATCTCGTTCAACTCCTTGCGGTTCTGCTCCATGATATTGTTCAGGTCTTCGGTAGTGAAACCCAGGTTCTTCGCCTCATCGTAGTCGGGATGTACCAACCCAACTAGTTTTTCGCCTTCCTGAATCACCACACTCTCACTCACCATTGCCATTGAGTTGAGCTTGTCTTCTATCTCTTCAGGATAGATGTTCTGACCGTTGGCACCCAAAAGCATGTTCTTGCTGCGGCCCTTGATGAACACATTGCCCTCTGCATCCATCAAACCTAAGTCGCCTGTATGGTACCAACCGTCGTCGTCGATAGTCTCTGCTGTGGCCACCTCGTTCTTGTAATAGCCCAACATCACGTTCAGACCGCGAGCCAGAATCTCACCGGGTACATGCTCCGGGTCCACACTGTTGATTTTCACCTCCATGTGGGGAACGGCACGTCCGCACGACCCTTGCCGGAATGTCGAGTAGTCGCTGTAGGTGATAATCGGTGCACATTCCGTAGCACCGTAGCCTACGGTGTAGGGGAACTCAATGCGGCGCATGAACGCCTCCACCTCTTGGTTGAAGGCTGCTCCGCCGATGATTACCTCATAGAAATTGCCGCCGAAAGCTTCGGTCACTTGCTGACAAATCAACTGACGTACTTTCTTGCTAACCACAGGCATGCTCAACAACAGACGCATGCGGTTGTTCTGTATCTTCGGGAACACTTTCTTGCGGATAATCTTCTCGATAATCAGTGGCACGGCGATGATTATGGATGGACGGATGTCGGAAAAAGCCTGTGCGATGATGGCGGGTGAGGGCACGCGCGTGAGGAAGAAGATATGGCAACCCTTGAGTATCTCAAACAGAAATTCGAAGGCCATGCCGTACATATGGGCCATGGGCAGGATGCTCAATACATGGTCGCCGGCCTTCAGCTTGTCACCTAACACCTGACAGGCAAAATCGAAGTTGCTCCACATGGCACGGTAGGGTATCATCACACCCTTTGAGAAACCTGTCGTGCCACTGGTATAGTTGATGATGCACAACTCATCGGGCGACTGCTCCTTGTAGTAGTGCACATGTTCCTTGCGGAAATATTTTGGATATTTCTTGCCGAACATCTCGTTCAGGTGCTCACGGGCGAAGGTGAGCTTCTCACTGCGGGAGAAAAGCACCGAATAGTCGGGATTGTAGATGATGCCTTCCAGTCCGGGCATCTTTGTCGGGTCGATACCCTTGGCCACCACATCACCCACAAAAAGAATCTTTGCATCACTATGGTTCACGATATTGTGCACCTGGTCGGGCGTAAACTCATGCAACACGGGCACACACACCGCACCGTAGGTCAGCGTGGCCCAGAATGCCACGGCCCAGTGGGCACAGTTACGGCCGCAGATGGCTATCTTGTCACCGCGCTCCACACCGCTGTTCTCGAACAGGATGTGCAACTTCTCTATTTTACGGGCCACATCATGATATTGCAATGTAATGCCCTTGTAGTCGGTCAGAGCGTCAAGGTCCCAATGGTCGATGATGCTCTTCTCCATGAGCTCGTTGAAACTGGGAATGTTTTCCATTGTCGGAGTGCGGTTATATAGATTGGTATAGATAGCGTTTGATACTTCGTTTTGGCGTTTTGGCAAATTCCTTGTCATGGATAATGATAGATGAAACATGGCAATATGTGGGGATAAGGTTGTTGAGGTCTTTTCTGTTTTGTTCCATAATTTTCTCCAGGTCGTCGCGGGTGAATCCCATCGCCGAGGCTTCGTCGAAATCGGGATATACCAAACCCACTAACTTGTTGTCGTGGCTCACTACGACGCTCTCGCTCACCATGGGCAGTGAATTGAGCTTATCTTCAATTTCTTCGGGATAGATATTCTGGCCGCTGGCTCCCAGAATCATGCTCTTGATGCGCCCGCGGATGAACACATGGCCGTCGGCATTCATCGTGCCCAGGTCGCCCGTATGGTACCACCCGTCGGCGTCGAGAGCTTCACGTGTGGCCTCCTCGTTCTTGTAGTAACCCAACATCACGTTCGTACCACGTGTGACAATCTCACCTGGAATGTGTTCGGGGTCACTGCTCAGAATCTTCACCTCCATGCGTGCCGCTGCTGTGCCGCAACTGCCGGGAACAAACTGGTCGTAGTTGCTGAACGAAATGAGTGGGGCACATTCTGTGGCTCCGTAGCCCACGGTCACGGGGAAATCGATGCTCTTTAAGAACTGTTCTATCTCTTGATTCAGGGCTGCGCCGCCCACAATCACTTGGTAGGCTTTGCCGCCGAGGGCTGCCAGTACCTGCTCGCAAATCTTCTGCTTCACTTTCCTGCTCACGATGGGCATGTTCAGCAGGATACGCATGCGGTTGGTCTGTATCACGGGGAACACCCGTTTGCGGATAATCTTCTCCAATATCAAGGGTACGCAAATCACTATGGCGGGCTTTACCTGTGCCATAGCCTCGGCAATAAGCGAGGGCGAAGGTATGCGGTTGAGGAAATAGTTATGGCAACCCTGACAGAAGTCAAACAGGAATTCAATCGCCAGACCGTACATGTGGGCCATCGGAAGGACTGACAGCGTGTTGCTGCCATGCTTGATATGCGGCCCCAACACCTCCATGCAATAGTCCACATTGCTCCAGATGGCACGGTAGGGTATCATCACTCCTTTCGAGAAACCCGTTGTGCCGCTGGTGTAGTTGATGAGGGCCAATTCATCCGGCTCGTCATGATGATAATGCACATTATCGGCACGGAAAGCCTCGGGATATTTCTTGCCAAATAACTCGTTAAGATGTGCACGGGCATAGTTGAGCTGTTCGCTCCTACTGACCAAAATGGAGAAGTCGGGCAGTGCAACCATTCCTTCTAACTTGGGCATCTCGTCTGCATCGACAATCTTCATCACATGGTCGCCCACAAAGAGGAAACGCGCATCGCTGTGGTTCACGATGTTGTGTATCTGTTCGGCATTGAACTCATGCAGTATGGGCACAATCACCGCCCCATAGGTGATGGTGCTGAGAAATATCACCGCCCAATGGGCACTGTTTCTACCGCAGATGGCTATCTTGTCACCCTTGCGGATTCCAACTTGCTCGAACATGATATGTAGCTTTGCAATTTTGCGTGCTACATCTTTGTATTGGAGAGTTATGCCTTTATAGTCTGTCAGGGCATCCAAATGCCAATTGTCTATGATGCTCCGTTCTATGTAGGCATTAAAACTGGGTATGTTTCCCATTGCACAATTTTTCAAATTTTGTGCAAAGGTAATATGTTATTTGCACAATTCAAAACTTTTTGTGCAATATTTTATCATTTATCTACATTTTTTTAAATAAATCAAAAAATACCCTTATATTTGCACCATATTACTCACATTTTTAATACGTACAGATATGAAGAAATTAATGATGGGACTATTGTTCCTCTTGGGGACAAGTCTCTTTTCGTTGCAGTCGATGGCTCAAACGGAGGTGACAACAGCACAGCAGGAGCCTGCAGCGGGTGACCTGACAGAACTGATTGCAAAAGCCAAGAGTGAGGGCGCGTCATGGACTGCCGACCAATGGAAAGACGCTTTCCGTCAGGCAATGACTACCATGGCTCCGATGATTAAGGAGGTGGGTGCCCTGTCGAAGAAAGCGGAGGCGATGAGCGAGTCGAGCGATATGGCTGCCTTGATGAAACTGCAACAGGAGGCATCGGCGATTCAGGAGAAGTATTCCGGACTGGCCCAACAGATGGAGGAGTTTGAAAAACTTGTCGAAGCCAATGAGGTGGGTGCCAAAATCTCTCAGGATGAAGATTTTCTCCAGAGCATACTTCAGGCCTTGGGCTTGGAAGGATTGATGGGAAATTGAACACCGTTTCGTCCATACTAAATCATAAAAAATGCTGAGGCCATTGGTCTCAGCATTTTTCGCTTCATTCAGCTTCTCTTTCAGATTTTTCAGTTCTATGTCGTAGTTGTTGATATCATGTATTCGTACGTCGTCGCGCATTCTTTTATATACTCAATTTGTCAATGGTTTCTTTAAGATGGTTTGCGTCGTTAGCGCGGAGCCAGTCGATGTCGTGGATATTTCCCTGCTTGTCAATCAGTTTATAGGTTGGGTAAGCATTCACTTGAAGGTAGTTCTCAATGGCGTTCTGCTGGTCTTCTGATAGATTATAGTGTACGCAGTTTTCTCCCGTCAGGTTATACTCCTTGATGACATTCTTCCACGATTCTTCAGGACTACGGTTGGCCAGATAAAGATAGACGATGTCATAATCTTTTAGGGCCTCTTTCAGTTTGTGCGACTCCTTCAGTGCAACCTTGCAGGGGCCGCACCATGTGCCCCAGATGTCCAGATAAACAATACGTCCCTTGTACGGCTCTATAATTTTGCGTAGGATGGCCTCACCGTCACTCATGTTCTCTATATCTGTCGAAGGACGCAGACTGGCAGCACCAGCAAGATCCTGATTTTGTAAGGCTGTATATTTGTCGTTGAGCGACTTCACCGTTTTTAGGGCTACTGGCAGTTGGATTTCCTTTTCAGCAGATTCCATCATAAGTGGGGGAAGCGGACTGCGAGCGGCGTCGATAAATCTCCAAAGGTAGCAGGCCAGATAAATATCGCGCAGATTCTGGTCGCAGCCTACGGAATCAATCATTGCCAGGTTGGAACGGATGCTCAGAGCCGCCTGCTCTCTTTTTAGGGGCTCGCCCAGACGATCAAACAACTGGTAGGCCCTGACTACAGTGTCATTGCGTTCAAAAGCCTCTATCAACTGATAACTCTCCTCATGGCTCTTGGCATAGTTCAGTAAACGGTCCATCTCTTTCGACAAAGGGCTGTAATCGTCAAGCAGTTTTGAATCCTCTGGTGTCAGTTTGATAATGCCCTGCTGTTCCAGACGTCTCACAGCCCTGACAGTCTGATCCGCTAAGTCTAATTCCCGTTTTTCATCCAACTGGTCTATGTAGTCGCGCATAAATGTTGAGAACTCACGATAAAGGGTATATGGCTTCACTTTCTGCTGCCAAAGTTGACCTACATAGTCCATGTATTCTTGTGGTAGTTCCCGACCAGGCATGTGAAACCGTGCCTGCATCATCGACTCGCCTTGTCCCGTCAGATAATAGCCTGTCAAATAGTCTATATAGCGCTGTGAGAGATTGGGGTGTTGGCGGGTGCGCTCCTGTAGTTCAGCCATACGTGACAAACGGAGACTATCAGTATATTCCTTGAACTGCATGGCATCCATCATCCCTGACTCCATGGCTTCAAAGCGGTCGTTGGCAAATTGATGGGGATAGGCTAAGAGCTCGTTCTGTACCCTGACATCATCGCCCATGAACAACCTCTGCCTCGTCTTGAAGTCACAGAGCAGGAAGTAGGTCTTTCCGGGCTCCATCACACTGCTAAGCCTGCTGCGCCTCCAGTCGATAAATACCTGTGAAGAGTTAATCAGTGGTATCTTGAGGGAGAAGCGTCCCAGCGAATCCATCTTTGTATAGACATTTTCTTGTTGTCTGGCGAAGAGATACTCAAGCTCAACACCGAATTCCCTGCCTAATTTCCATCCTTGTTCGGGCATATCTTTCATCCAACCAATCAAGGTGGCGCTATCGCCCATCTGGTAGTTGTTATCAACGAATCCCTTGCGCTGATCCTTTGTGGGATAGTCGGGCAAAGTTTCAGTAGTGATGGGACTGCAAGTAACAGGTTGCTCACTGCCGATGCCTATCGAACGCAAGCCATTCTTGAGTTTGCCAACCTTGATGACTGTACCATTGTCAAGTGTCAAAGTGTAGGTATCCTTAACCTTTGTCTGAGATACAATGTCCCACACCTTATTATTATAAATGACGTGGTTTGGTGCAAAGCCGATGAACCAGTCGCCTGTCGCTTCATTGCGCCAGTAGGTATCAGCGATGGTCTCTATGTTTGTCTTTATTTCTTGTGCCTGTACCGTGACGGCGAGGATGACGAATACAGAGATGGCAAATTCCCTTAAACCGATAGAAATGGATCGTTTGGTCATGTTATTATTCATTGTTGAATGCTTTCTGGATGGGAAGAGGAGCAATTGAGCCGTTTGTTGAGCACTTCGAGCAATTCCTCTCGGCTCATCGATAGGTTCTCGGTGAGTATGTCGTAGGGAGCGCCAGGATGCTCCTGATAGAGCATCCGTTCTTTCCTATCTTCTTCCATCTCTTCATCGGACTTCCAGCATGGGGTATTTTTCTTGTAGCGAATGCCTATCAGCTGATAACCCCTGTGGCTGATGGGGATGAACTGCTCTACATCGGCAAAACGTACTTTCCACGGCTCCTTGCTGTTTACTTTGATGCCCTCGTTAGTGATAAACATATAGGGACGGTATTTGTAGAGCAGATAAACTGCCCTGCATACCGGGATGAGGCAGGGCATGGCTATGAAGAGCCATGACAGGGGCGCTATGCGCGAAGGGGTACAAAGCGCCAAAATAAAAAACAAAGCCGTCAACACGATGACTACAATCAATGCCACGACTATCCGTTTCTTAGCAGGATAAACAGTGATATCTCCCATTACTATCTATTTTACTTTTTACCCTTCCCCCTTTCCCCCTTATTATTCCCCTTTATTTCCCCCCCCCTTATCTCCCCCTTTTACCTTTTTACTCTTTTACCTTTTTACTCTTTTACCTTTTTACCCTTTTACTATTCAAAGCTATTATTACTCCCTTTTACCTTTCCCTACTATTCTTCTCCCCTCCCTTGGGGAGGGGTCGGGGGTGGGTATTCTACTCTTTTGCCCTTCAATATCATATACACGCCTTCTTCAAAAACATTGCAAATGGGAGCGTTAATAGTTCTTAAAATCAAAAAACAACAATCGCCGAGGAATAGATAACCCTCGGCGGTTGTCATTTATTATCTTTGTTTTCTCAAATGTTCGGTGTCTCCCATTTCTTTGTATCGGTGCATTCCACCTTGGTGGTCTGTCCGCCTACGGAGAGTACGAACTCACCTTCCTCAATCACCCATTTGCCATCGGCACCTACGAAAGCCATACTGCTGGCGGGCAATTGGAATGTCACGGTCTGTCGTTCGCCCGGCTGGAGTGTCACCTTTTTAAAGTCGCGCAGACGGCGACTGTCAGGCGTGAGCGAGGCGATGAGGTCGCTTGTGTATAGGAGCACGGCTTCCTTACCCGCTTTACTGCCTGTGTTCGTCACGTCAACACTTACCGTGAGCATATCGTCGGCAGAGAAACGGCTCTTGTCCACGCGCAGGTTGTTGTAGGCGAATGTGGTGTAGCTAAGACCGTAACCGAAGGGCCACTGCTGTGTCACCTTTGCATCGTAGTCGTAGGCACCCGCCATGGTTGACACCTGCTCGCTCACCTTATAATCGTAGGTGATGAGCGTGTTAATCTCTTTCGGATAGGTATAAGGCATCTTGGCAGAGAAATTGGCATCGCCGGCCAACAGGTTAGCCAGGGCATCGCCGCCGTAGTTGCCTGGCAGCAGGATGTCAACCACGGCTTTTGCCAGCGGTTCGATGTCGGCAATAAGGCGCGGACGGCCTTCGTTGAGCACCATGATGATAGGCTTGCCGGTTCTGGCTAGTGCCTTCACCAGGTTGCGCTGATTCTCCGACAGCCACAGGTCGGTCAGGTTACCGGGTGTTTCGGTGTAGGAGTTCTCACCGATGCAGGCGATGATGACATCGGCCTGTGCGGCGGCGTTCACGGCACGCTCTATCTGTGGCTCGTTCTCCTGCCAGTAGGCACCTGTCTCGTTATATGTCACGCCTTGTTCGAGGATGATGTTCTCCTTGCCGTATTTGTTGCATAGTGCTTCATAGATGGTGTTGTAACGCTCGGCCAGGTCTTCTGCCCTCGAACCCTGCCAGGTGTAGCTCCAGCCACCGTTCAGACAGCGCATCTGGTTGGCGTTGGGACCAGTGAGCAGAATCTTCTTTCCTTTGGCCAGAGGCAGCAGGTTACCCTCATTCTTGAGCAGCACCTCGGTCTCCTCGGCGGCACGGAGCGCCTTGTCGGCAAACTCCTGCGAACCGAATTTCTCATAGCCCTTGCCACCGGTATTCGGCTGGTCGAACAGCCCCAGACGGTACTTCACGCGCAAGATACGGCGCACGGCATCGTCGATGCGCTCCATCGAAACCTTGCCCTCGTTCACCAGTTCCTTCAACAAAATGCAGAAATCGACGCTGTACGGATCCATGCTCATGTCGATGCCAGCATTGATGGCGATGCGGATGGCATCTTTCTTATCCTTGGCCACATGCTCACGGGTGTAGAGGTTGTTGATGTCGGCCCAGTCGGTCACCAGCATACCGTCCCATTGTAGGTCTTCCTTGAGCCATTGCGTCAGGTATTCATAGCTGGCATGCAGGGGCATACCGTTTACGCTGGCTGAATTGACCATCATCGTCAGAGCTCCGGCCATGGCAGCGGCGCGGAACGGCTCGAAATATTTCTCGCGCAGCAGTTGGGGCGACAGGTAGGCGGGCGTGCGGTCCTTGCCGGAGAAAGGCGCTCCGTAGGCGAAATAATGCTTCACGCTTGTTCCCACATGGAAGGGGTCGATGTGGTTGGGGTCGTCGCCTTGGTAACCGCGTATCTCTGCCTCCACCATACGGGCATTGACGATGGCATCCTCACCGAAACTCTCGTAGATACGGGGCCAGCGCGGGTCACGACACATATCGACCACGGGATTATACACCCACGGACAGTTGGCAGCGCGGCTTTCGTAGGCGGTTATCTCCGCTCCTGAGCGTGCCAGCTCGGTGTTGAACGAGGCGGCAAGGTTGATGGGCTGGGGGAACAATGTGCCACCCTGCACGTAGGTCACGCCGTGGTTGTGGTCCAGTCCGTAGATGTCGGGAATGCCGATATATTTCATCGACAGTTTCTGAATCAGTGGAATCCATTGCTGCCATTGTGCCACTGTGGGGGCACGGGTACCCGGAGCATTGAGCACGGAGCCGACCTTCCATTTCGAGATGATGGTGTCGAGCATCTGCTCGTTCAGCTTCCATTCCAGCTTCGTATCGCCCGTATAGATGTCGAAGCCGAGAGGTGACAGACGGTCGATGATTTCCTGGTCGGAGAGTTGGAGCACCTTCGTTATCTCGTCATCGGTCCTTCCGTACTGTTGCAGTGCCTGACGAATCTTAGAACGGTCCACTTTGGGGTTGAGGGCGGTCATGCGACCCATCACGTCGAGGTTCAGTTCAAGCATCTGCCCCACTTTCTCGTCGAGAGTCATCTTCGAGAGCGTCTTTTCGACTTTCGCTTCCAAAGCCGCATCACGGGGAATGGCGGGACGACGTGTCTGTGCGGAGACCATCCCTACACAGAGTGTTAGTAATAGGATAAATGATTTACGTTTCATTATGGAGGTTTTTGGATTTTTTGCAAAGATACTATTTTTTGCTTAATATTAAAAAATAATTATATAAGAGTGTGCAAATGATGGCAAAAAAGATGTCCAAATAAATTTGTTTTTTCGCTCATTTATCCGTAATTTTGTAGAAATGAAAATTCGGTTAGGCTATCATATTATCATTTTCTTCGTGCTGTTGACGATGGCACCCTCGAAAGGGTGGGCCCAGGATAGACATGAGAACAGACAAAAGGAAAGAGAAATGATAATACGCATGTTCCATTATTGCGACTCCTTCCATCTTCAGCCGGACAGCATTACATCAAATGTTTACGAGCGGCACCATTACTCTGTTCTCAAACGTAATCCTCTTTTGATGTGTGTGCCCACGCTGTACCATCTCTCATACGGCAAGGACAGAGAGTTCGTGACCGAAAATTACAGCACCGTCACGTTTTACAAAGGTAAAGTGGTAAGCGATACCCGACAACTGGAACAGAGCTCCATGAAACGCTACCGCAAGACCATGCCCAACCTCTTGACTTACCTCATGCCGAACATCTACAATGAGACGATGTTTAGAGGTAATGTGTTGTCGCCTTTCTATTACCCAAACCGTTTCTTCTACAAATATAGCGCAGTGTTTTACCCAGACGGTACAGCCTCAATCAGGTTCAGACCGCGTACCTTCAACACACAGACCGTAAGGGGCACAGCCATTGTTGACTATGCTACGGGACGTGTTATATCCACCCATTTTGAAGGTGAATACGATATGATAAATTTCATTGTCGACGTACGTATGGGTGACGAAGGATGCGCTTCACTCCTTCCTGCTAAGAGCTCTCTCAATGCCCGTTTCTCCCTTTTGGGCAATAGAATCATCGCCAATCACCAGGCTCATTTCAACCGACCTTCCATCTTGCCCGACACGCTCTTTGACAACCACGACCCCGTGCTGATGAGTTTGGCCCGCCCCGATAGCCTTAGTGCGCAAGAAAAGGAACTGTATGCCAAGCGTGAGGAGAGCAGGCAACAACAGAACAGGGAACAAGAACAGGAAACATCATCAAAACATAATTTTGTGAAAGAGGTGCTATGGGATAAGATTGGTGACCATATCCTCAACCGCACAAAAGGGAATTTCGGCATCGACGATCGCGGGTGGTATAGGATTTCTCCGTTGCTCAATCCTCTATACCTGGAATATTCAAATAGGCGTGGCTTGACCTACCGCTTTGATATAAGGGGGGCATACGATTTTACTGATAATCAGGAACTTTACACCCGTATTAAACTCGGCTATGCTTTCAAGCTGAAACAGTTCTATGTCAATATGCCCGTGGAGTACACTTTCGATAAGAAACATGGCGGGTTGGTGAAACTGGAATTTGGCTTTGGACAACGAATCTCAAACAGCCTCGTGGCACAGCATGTGCTGGACGTGATGAACCTGGAAGAGTGGCAAGGTAAGGAGGATATCGATGATTTCAGGAATTCCAATATCGATATCACCGGCCATTACGATATTTCAGACTATTGGAGTGTTGAAGCAGGTGCTTCTTTCCATAGAAGAACAGCCGTCAACCGTGATATATACAAAGAGGTGGGCGTGAGGGCTTCGTACCGCTCTTTCGCGCCCAACATAGAGTTGCAGTACCGACCATTGGGGTGGGCCGGTCCCGTCATAACAGCCGATTATGAGCGGGGCATCAAGGGTGTGATGCACTCGGAAAACAATTATGAGCGTTGGGAGTTCGATGTTTCATATATCTTGGACATGCCAAGTCTGCGCTTCCTCTCCCTCAGGGCGGGTGGCGGTTTTTACAGCACCTCGGTCGACAAGTATAATTTTGTGGATTATATCAATTTTCGCGAGAACAATCTCCCTGGTGGTTGGAACGATGAATGGTCGGGTGAATTCGAATTGCTGAACAGAAAATGGTACAACTCCTCAAGTTATTATCTGCGTGCCAACGCTACCTATGAGTCGCCCCTGTTGGCCGTTTCGTGGCTGCCTTTCATTGGTCATTTCATTGAGAAAGAGAGGGTGTACCTGGGTGTCTTGAAAACGGAGAATCTCAAGCATTATGAGGAGATAGGCTATGGCTTCACCAACCGTATTTTCTCTTTTGGCTTTTTCACAGCCTTCAGCGAAGGAAAATATGATTCTATCGGCATGCGTTTCGGCTTCGAACTCTTCAGCCACTGGTAATGACTAAGTTCTCCTAGGTTATCTTAAGTCATCCTAGGTTCCCTTAACTATTCTCTTGCTCCTTGCTCCCTGCCCCTTGCTCCTTGCCCCCTGCTCCTTGCCCCTTAAATTCCCCTCATCTCTCCGGAGAAACCGATGGTCTGACGGTTGCGGCACGATACATTGATGTAAGCCGAACCATTTAGGAAAACCTCCACATCATATTGGTATATATCTTCATCGTTTTCCACAATGATGGCTATGCGCACTTGCTGATCACTGACCCACGTAGAATAGTATTCACGGATATGCCCCGTGAAGTTCAGCGCTTTGCCGCCGCCGTAAGGCACGTTCCATGCCCGGCCAAAATAAGGAAGATAAGAATTGATGGAATCGCCAATGATGGTCAGTGAATAGGGCGTCGTAAGCATGATAGGTGTGCCGCCTAAAGGAAATGCCTGCCGCACAATTATCTCATATTGCCGTTCATCAACCTGCTGGCGTATGGTCTGAGCCAGCAATGCTTTTTTCTCTGCCCGGCTCTGCCTTGTCTGCTCGGAGACAGTACATGAAAAGGCTGTCAGAGCCGCCAACACTATCAAAAAAACATATTTTTTCATGGCTGTAATGATTTAGTTATAGGCTTTCTTAGGAGCTCCTAGGTTTCCCTAACTATTCTCTTGCTCCTTGCCCCTTACTCCTTGCTCCTTGCCCCCTCATACTTCACCCCTCAATCACCAGCTCCACTGGGCAGTGGTCGCTACCCATGATTTCGGTGTGGATGGTTGCTCCTTGGATGTTGTCGCGCAGTCGGTCCGATACTATGAAATAGTCTATGCGCCATCCAGCGTTCTTCTCGCGAGCCTTGAAACGGTATGACCACCACGAATAAACGATGTCTTCGGGGTGAAGCCAGCGGAACGTGTCGGTGAAGCCACTTTCCAGCCAGATACTGAACCGTTCGCGCTCCTCGTCAGTGAAACCGGCATTGCGACGGTTCGTTTTCGGGTTCTTCAGGTCTATCTCCTGGTGTGCCACGTTCAGGTCACCGCAGATGATGACAGGTTTCTTCTTATCGAGTTTTTGCAGGTAAGCCAGGAAGTCGCGCTCCCACTGCATGCGGTAGTCCAGGCGGCGCAATTCATCCTGGGAATTAGGCACATAGACCGTCACGAGGTAGAACGCGTCCATCTCTAATGTGATGACGCGTCCCTCGTGGTCGTGTTCCTCTACGCCCATGCCATAGCTCACCGACAAGGGATGGTGCTTGGTGAAGATGGCCGTGCCGGAATAGCCTTTTTTCTCGGCGTAGTTCCAGAACGATTCATAGCCTTCAAAATGCAGGTCGAGCTGTCCCGCCTGCATCTTCGTCTCCTGCAAGCAGAAAAAGTCTGCATCCAACTGGCGGAAGGAGTCTTCAAACCCCTTGCCCATGCAGGCTCTCAAACCATTGACGTTCCAGGATATCAGTTTCATGAGTGTAGAGTTTTTCTTACTATCTCTTGACACTAAGGCTCATGCATGCGTTGATGGGGAAAAGCGAATCGTCAAGCTGGATGGATTCAAGCAACACATTGCAGGCGAAAGCATTGTTGTCCCATTGGGCATAACAAACGTATTCCTCACCGTATGAGCCATAGAGGATGTCTTTGAATTTGTATATGACGGTATGTGGCGTTTCATCCACATTGAAAGACATCGTTACGGTATTATTCACGTAAGTGTAGATGAACGTGTAGAAATAAGCTTCCAGATATTGGTTCCAATAGGGATGGAGCACACCCTTTAACTCTGGTGAGGGTGCCTGGTCGAATATGGCAAGTGTTGTTTCAGGAAGGGAGAATTGATGAATAAACGCATTCAGGGGCTCCTTCGGTATTTTTGTGGTGAGCAACGAGTCGCTGGCGGTGATGCTTACATCCGTTGCCACGGAGTCAAGCTTGTTTTCGACATTGTAGAAATAGAACTTGCCGCTGTAGTAACCCGCTGCTTTGGAGAGGGCAATCTCTTTCTCCAAAGCGGTCATTTCGCGGTATTGGTTGTTGTTATTGTTGTCGTCGTCACTGAGACATGATGTGAAACCGACTAATGATACCAGACCGATGGCCAAGGCACATAGGTAAAGCTTTGTTGTTCTCATTGTTATTTTAGTTTTTTTTATTTTAAGCTATCCTAGGTTATCTTATGTAATCCTAGGTTTTCCTAAAAATCCCTAGATTTTCCTAACTATTCTCTCACCCTTCACCTCTCACTTCTCACCCCTTTAATCCCCTTAAATCCTCTTTGATTCGCCGCGCAGGAGGTTCATGAATTCCTGCCTTGTCTTGGCTTGGTTGAAGGCACCGCTGAAGTCGGAAGTGGTAGTAATGGCATTCTGTTTCTCAACACCGCGCATCTGCATGCACATGTGTTTTGCTTCGATAACCACCATCACGCCCAAGGGATGCAATGTCTCCTGGATACAATCCTTGATCTGTTGGGTGAGCCGCTCCTGCACCTGTAACCGATGGCTGTAGATATCCACGACACGGGCTATCTTACTCAGACCAGTGATAAAGCCATTAGGGATATAAGCCACATGACACTTACCGTAGAATGGCAGCATATGGTGCTCACAGAGCGAGAAGATGTCGATATCCTTCACTATCACCATCTGGTTGTATTTCTCCGCAAAGAGTGCATCGGTAAGCACCTTGTGGGGGTCCTGACTGTATCCGCGCGTCAGCACCTGCATGGCTTTGGCCACGCGGATAGGCGTCTTCTGCAATCCCTCGCGCTCAGGGTCTTCTCCCAGCAACGGGATAATCTGTTTGTAACAAGCAGTCAACTCTTCCAGTCCTTCACGGAATTCTATTTCTGGATTCATGAATTGTTTTCGATTAATTTACGTCCTATCTATGTTCCCTCCCTGGGTGGGTAGGGGTAGGTATTCACCTTCTCACCACTACGGTGGTCTTGACGATGCAGGCCTGTTTGTAGCCCAGTTTCTTCACCGTCTTGAGCAGTGTGTTGGCATGGTCGGCCTTGCGGAAATTACCCACGCGGCATGTCCAACGGGGGGAGATAAAATGCACGTAGATGGGTTGGCTCGGCATCTTCTCCTTCAGTTCCTTGCCTATCTGTTCGGCTTTCTGACGGTCGGCACGGGTACTGCCACCGCCAAACACTTGCACACGGTAACCCACCACCTTACGGCCGCCCTTGATCACTTTCTTGCTCGTATCGACAGGGCCGCCCGAACGGTCCAGATAGTCGCGTTCTGAAGGAATCTTCGTCTTGTCTTCCTTCTTCTCGCGTTGCTCGCGTGGTTTCTCGCGAGGCTTGTCACTATCCGTGCCGCTTGATGCACTTTCGTGATGTTCACCCGAGCCCTCGGCTCCTTCGTGAGAAGGGGCGTCGGTCTGTGTGCCACCGTTTTCCTTCTGACCCGTAGCTTCTTGCTGGGTCTCTTGTTTCTTCGGGCCGTTGACCAGATTGCTGATGTCGTCGCTTTGGGTCACACTCACATTGCCTTGCTTCTGCTCGTTATTATTTTGGGCAGAAGCATAGAGGCATGCAAGTGAAAGCGCCATGATGAAGACTATTCTTCTCATGTCTTGGTGTTTTTGTTTTTCTTCTATTTCCAGGCGTCGATAATGCCTTTGAAGTCGGCTGCCTTAAGGGAAGCACCTCCGATGAGACCACCGTCGATGTCGGCCTTGGCAAACAGTTCGGGGGCATTGCTGGCTTTGCAGCTGCCACCGTAGAGGATGGTGGTGTCGTCGGCCACGGCCTTGCCGTAACGCTCAGCGATGATGCTGCGGATGTAAGCATGAATCTCTTCGGCTTGGTCGCTCGTGGCGGTCTTGCCGGTACCGATGGCCCAGATAGGCTCGTAGGCGATGACAATCTTGCGGAAGTCAGCTTCCTCGAGGTTGAACACGCTGCCTTCCAATTCGGCCTTCACCACTTCGTTCTGCTTGCCTTCCTCACGCTCTTCCAGACTCTCGCCGATGCAGAAGATTACCTTCAGGTCGTTCTTCAGAGCCAGAAGCACCTTCTCTTTCAGTATTTCGGGGGTCTCGCCATAGTAGCCGCGACGCTCAGAGTGACCCAGGATGACATATTGGGCACCCGTGCTCTTCACCATCTCAGCCGATACTTCGCCGGTGTAAGCGCCTTTTTCCTTGTCGGCGCAGTTCTCGGCACCCAGACCGATGAGGGCGGGGTCGAGCACCTGAGCCACGCTGGCCAGGTGGATGAACGGGGTGCAAATCACCACGTCGCAGTTGGGCTTGTCAGCGGTCAGTTGTTCATTGAGTTCTTTGGCAAGTGCGATGCCGTCTTGCAGGTTCATGTTCATTTTCCAGTTGCCTGCTACGATTTTCTTTCTCATAAGTTTTTTATTTTATTGATTATTGGTTGATATTTTCTTTTAAAAGTTCTCTTAGGCATTCCTAGGTTTTCCTAGGCCTTCCTAAATTCTCCTAACTATTCTCTTGCTCCTTGCTCCCTGCCCCTTGCTCCTTAATATCTGCCTCTTGCTCCATATCTTCAGCTTCTTGCCCCTTGCTCCTTGCTCCTTGCCCCTTCTTAGCTCCTTTCTTCCTTTTGAGCCATCGTGTCCAGGCCCAGAGACGGTCAGCCAATGTGAGCAAGAACAGAGGTAGCGCAAACCACAACAGAATGGTGGCAATCTTGCGTGGCACGGAGTCTTCGGGCAATTTTCCCAGTTCATGTCGCTCCAAGGGCAGGCTCTTCTCGTCGAGCTCAGGCAGTTGGTTGTGGCTCCATTTTCGGATAACCACGCCGCCCTTAAGCAACAACAGACCGGGATTGCTGCGGATGACGGTCTTCAGCATGGTGCGGTCGGCATGGCAGAAGGGATATTCCGCCCCTGTAAGGTCGCGCCATCGGTTGATAGCCTCGTCTCCACTGGATGTCACGCCATAGAAGCCGTAGCCATGGTCCTTGGCATATTCATAGAGTTGGTCGATAGTCCCGAAATAACTGTCGTTGGCATTTTCCAACAGAGGTGACACCAGCAGGAACGTATAGCCCGGCGCCGAGAGCAACGAATCGGTAATGTCAACGCCTTCATCGACCGTTTCCAATATGAAGTCGTGTATCGGTGGCACATAGCCCTCTTCTGTCATCACCGTCTTACTGTCAATGAACGTCCAGGTGGAGTCGGGATACTCGTCGAGGGTAAACTCCTTTTGTTCACCGTCTTTCTCGAGGATGAACGTGGTTTCGTACTGCGGCGGCTTCTCACCTTCGGGTATCTCCATACCCGCCCGTATGTCGGCTCCCACATGATAGGGACGGAAATCAAACAGCGGCAGCGTGTACAGACACCATGCGCTGATGGCGAGGATGAACAGTGCCGTGTAGTTGATGACAATCCATTGGTTGGTCTTGGAGATGAAACGCAACATCTTCAACGGCCAGAGCATGATAACCACGGCCATAGCCAGCAGCACCACGTTCTTGCCGAAGGTCTGCCAGTTGGTCAGGTGAATGGCATCGCCGAAGCAGCCGCAGTCGCTAACGGGATTGGCCAAGGCCAGCCAGAGCGTGATGGCCGTCATGATGGCCAGGAACACGACAATGACTTTCGACACGGTGCGACGGTGTATGGCGAAGAGCAGCAGCACGCCGAGGATAAACTCCAAAGCGGCCAGCAGCACCGACGTGCCCAAGGTAACCCAGTCGGGTAGGGCATCGCCCATACCCAAGGCCTCCAGGTAGTCTTGTATCTTGTACTGTGTACCTAATGGATCGACAGCTTTCACGAAACCCGAAAAGATGAACGTGGGGGCTACGATGAAGCGGCACACATTGACCAATATGCTTTTAATCCCTTTCACTCAGTTTGATGATGCCGAAAACGGCATAATTGATAATATCCATATAGTTGGAATCGATGCCCTCACTCACAAGCGTGGCTCCGTCGTGGTCCTCTATCTCTTTGATACGCTGTAACTTGGTGAGGATAAAGTCGGTGTAACTGGTCACGCGCATGCCTCGCCACGCTTCGGCATAGTCGTGGTTCTTCTTGAGCATCAGCGACAGAGCCTCACCGGCATGGTGATCGTAGAGTGCCATAGCCTCGTCTGCATCGATGTCGACGCTGTCAACACAGCCTTTCTCCAATTGGATGAGACCCACGATGCCGTAGTTCACCAAGGCAATGAACTCGGGCAGTATGCCTTCGCCCACCATGGATTCCACACCCATCTCCAGCGAACGGATGCGTTTCGCCTTAATGAACAGCTGGTCGGTGAGGGAACTGCTACGGAGGATGCGCCACGAGGCACCGTAGTCACGCAACTTCTTTTCGAACACCTCGCGGCAGCGCGACAATGCCACCTTGAACTGTTCTTCTGTCTTGGTTGGGTTATTACACATGTTAAATTTGCAAATTCGACTGCAAAAGTACATAAAAAGCTTGAATAATAAGTCAGATGGGAGAAAGAATTAAGTTTTCTTTATGAAAAAACGGCGCAAAAAGGAAGAAACACCTGATAACCCTTGTTTTTATCGCATCATTCCCCTTTTTTTAATCTTTTCATTCTTTAATCTTTCATTTTTTCATTACTTTTGCACGCAATTTATGATGTGTGTGCGCCATGAGGCTCCTATCTGACGACGATTTAAAACAGTTATTAAATAAACCCATATTCCACTGCATTTCGGAAGTGGCCGACGATCTCGGCCTCGAATGTTATGTGGTGGGAGGTTATGTGCGCGACCTCTTCCTCGAACGGCCATCACAGGATATCGACGTGGTGGTGGTGGGAAGTGGCATACAGATAGCCTCCGAACTACACCGCCGTCTGGGCAAAAAATCATATCTTTCCGTATTTCGCAGCTTCGGTACCGCACAAGTGAAGTACCATAGTCAGGAGGTGGAGTTCGTGGGTGCCCGTCGCGAGAGCTATCAGCGCGATTCCCGTAAGCCTATTGTCGAAGACGGCACGCTTGAAGACGACCAGAACCGTCGCGATTTCACCATCAATGCCATGGCGATATGCCTGAACAAGGAACGTTTCGGCGAGCTGGTGGATCCCTTCGACGGACTAGCCGATTTAGAAGATGGAATCATTCGCACACCGCTTGATCCCGATATCACTTTCAGCGACGACCCGCTACGCATGATGCGTTGTGTGCGCTTCGCAACGCAGCTGAATTTTCTCATCGACGAAGATACTTTCGATGCTTTGGAGCGCAACGCCGAACGCATCAAAATCATCAGTGCCGAACGTATCAGCGATGAACTTAATAAAATCATGCTCACCCCCACACCCAGCAAGGGCTTCGTAGATTTACAGCGATGTGGCTTGTTGCAGCTGGTGCTGCCTGAACTGCAGAACCTCGATGTGGTGGAACAACGTAATGGCAGGGCGCATAAGAATAATTTCTACCATACACTCGAGGTGCTCGATAATGTGTGCGCCAAATCCGACAACCTGTGGCTCCGATGGGCAGCATTGTTGCACGATATCGGAAAACCAAAAAGCAAGAGATGGGACAACCTCGCAGGATGGACCTTCCATAGCCATAACAATATCGGAGCGCGCATGGTGCCCGACATCTTCCGACGACTAAAACTGCCGCTCGACATGAAGATGACTTACGTGAAAAAACTGGTCGACCTGCACATGCGACCTATTGTCATTGCTGACGAGGAGGTGACCGATAGTGCTGTCAGACGACTACTTAACGATGCCGGCGACGACATCGACGACCTCATGTTGCTCTGCGAAGCCGATATAACCAGCAAGAATGCGGCGAAGAAACAACGTTTTCTCGACAATTTCAGAATTGTCAGGGAAAAACTCGCCGAACTGAAAGAAAAAGACTATAAACGACTCTTCCAGCCATGTATCGACGGCAACAAGATTATGCAGCTCTTCCACCTGAATCCTTCGAAAGAGGTAGGAGAACTGAAGAGTTTTCTGAAAGATAAAGTGCTTGACAACCAAGTGGTAAACGAACGTGAACCACTCATGCAACTGCTCATACAGAAGGCCAAAGAAATGGGCATAAACGTCCAAGATGCTACTGCAGAAGTTCAAGATGCCTCTTCACAGCCACAAGATGCTGCTGATAAGCCCCAAGAAGCCGCTGCAAAGGGTTGATAATATTTGTTAAATATTACCCTCTCATAGCTGTTCGCTGAAATATTGGTGGTAACTTTGCACTTTGAAAACTTTTTTGGTGGAAAGAGTTTTCAAAAATCCGGGAGAACCCGGGAATACCCCCAATGACCTAGGATTGCTTGGAAAACCCTAAGATAACCTATCCTTGTCTAGAGAAAACAAAACTAATATATAAGGTATGAAAATTAACAAATTATGGATGATTGCCGTTGCTGCCAGCATGCTCGTGGCATGTGGCGGAGGAGGCAGCATGAATTTTGGTGACAATGAGTATCCCGTCCGTACGGTTGAAGCGCAGAGTGCTTCCAGTCAGACCACATACCCTGCCACCATCAAAGGTATTCAGGATGTGGAGATTCGTCCCAAAGCATCGGGTTTCATCACGCGCGTATGCGTTCAGGAAGGCCAGTCAGTAGGTGCTGGGCAACTGTTGTTCGTCATCGACAATGAGACGTATCAAGCTGCTGTGCGCCAGGCTCAGGCTGCCGTGACACAGGCCCAGGCGGCTGTAAACACGGCCAATGCCAACCTCAACACGTTAAAACTGACGTATGAGAACAGTCAGGAGTTGCACAAGAACCATGTTATTGGCGACTTCGAACTGCAATCGGCGAAGAACAACTACGAGAGCGCGCAGGCTCAGGTCAATCAGGCCAAGGCAGGCCTGCAACAGGCTCAGGCGGCTTTGGCGTCGGCACGTGAAAACCTCAGCTTCTGCTATGTGAAGAGTCCGGCCAGTGGCGTCGTAGGAAACCTCCCCTATAAGGTGGGTGCACTCGTGAGTGCCTCCTCACAGCCCGCACTGACCACCGTATCGAACATCAGCACCATGGAGGTGTATTTCTCGATGAACGAGAAAGACATGTTGCAGCTGACGAAGACGGCAGGTTCAGCCGTGGCCAGCTTCCCGGCAGTGAAGCTCCAGTTGGCCGACGGCTCCATATACGCTCATGATGGACGGGTGACCAAGGCCAGCGGCGTGATTGATCCTGCCACAGGTGCTGTGTCGATGATTGCGCAGTTCCCCAACCCTGAACGACTGCTGAAGAGTGGTGGCTCAGGTTCCATTGTCGTGCCCCGCGAGAATGCCAGTGCCATCGTCATCCCGCAGGAGTGCGTGATAGAGGTGCAAGACAAACATTTCGTATATGTGGTGGGCAAGGACAACAAGGTGAACTATACGGAGATTACCGTTGACCCGCAAAACGACGGCAAGAACTATGTGGTGCGGACCGGCTTGAAGGTGGGTGACAAATACGTGACCAACGGTATCACCAAACTCACCGATAAGATGGACATCGTGCCCATCACGCCTGAGCAATATGAGAAGAAAATGAAAGAGGCTGAGAAATTGGGCGAGGCCCAAGGCGATGCCAAGAAACTCAAAGAGGTGTTCAGTAAATAAGTATTAAGGGGCAAGGAAAAAGGGGACAAGAGATTACCCCACTGACCAATGTCCAAACTCCTTAACTCCTAAACTCCCAAACTTCTTAGAAAAAATGAATATAACCAATTTCATTAAAAGGCCTGTTCTCTCGACGGTCATCTCGGTGGTTATCGTCATCCTGGGATTCATCGGACTGGCCACGCTGCCTATCGAGCAGTACCCTGACATCGCTCCGCCTACTGTATCGGTCTTCACTTCATACCAAGGTGCTGATGCTGAGACGGTGAAAAACTCGGTGCTCGCACCCCTCGAGGAGAGTATCAACGGTGTGGAGAACATGACTTATATGACGTCGTCGGCCACCAACCAAGGCTCGGCCAACATCTCCATACAGTTCAAGCAGGGTACCAATGCCGATATGTGTGCCGTGAACGTGCAAAACCGTGTAGCTCAGGCACAGGGCTTGCTGCCCGCCGAGGTGACACGCGTGGGTGTGACGGTGCTCAAGAGACAGACCTCGCAGGTGATGATGTATACCATCACTTCGCCCGATGGTCGTTACGACGATGAGTTCATCACCAACTATGCAAATATTAATATCGTACCGGCACTGAAACGTATCCCCGGTGTGGGTGATATTCAGAGTCCTGGTATGAAGACCTACTCCATGCGTATCTGGCTCAAGCCGGAGGTCATGAAGCAGTACAACCTTATCCCCTCTGACATTTCTACGGCACTGGCAGAACAGAATATCGAGGCTGCCCCGGGTTCGTTCGGCGAACGCAGCGACGTGGCCTACGAATATGTGATGCGCTACAAAGGTCGTTTGAAGACGGCTGAGGAATATGGCGACATCATCATCCGTAGCGATGTCAACGGACAGACTCTCCGCCTGAAAGACGTTGCGAAGGTTGAGTTGGGAGGATTGCAGTACTCCGTGTCGATGCGTAACAACAACCAGCCCTCTTGTATGGGTATGGTGCAGCAGATTGCCGGCTCCAACGCCAACGAGATTGCCAAACAGGTGAAAGAGGTGTTGGAAGAGCAGTCGAAGAATTTCCCTCCGGGATTGGAATATCGTATTAACTATGACGTGACGGAGTTCCTCTATGCCTCTATAGAGGAGGTGGTGAAGACATTGCTCATCACCCTCCTTCTGGTGTTCCTCGTGGTGTATATCTTCTTGCAGGACTTCCGCTCGACGCTCATCCCGATGATTGCCGTGCCTGTGTCGCTTATTGGTACGTTCTTCTTCCTCAAGGTGTTTGGCTTCTCCATCAACTTGCTCACCCTGTCGGCTTTGCTCTTGGCCATTGCCATCGTGGTCGACGATGCCATCGTGGTGGTCGAGGCGGTACATGCCAAACTCGACCAAGGTTATAAGAGTGCGCTCACGGCTTCCATCGATGCCATGAGCGAGATTTCGGGTGCCATCATCTCCATCACCCTCGTGATGGCGTCGGTGTTCATTCCCGTGTCGTTCATCGGTGGCACCTCGGGAACATTCTACCGTGAGTTCGGTGTCACCATGGCGGTGTCAATCTTCATCTCTGCATTGAACGCCTTGACGCTGTCGCCGGCATTGTGCGCCATCTTCCTCAAACCAAAAGACAAGGAAGGTAAAGAGCGTAAGATGAGTTTCATTGACCGTTTCCATACATCTTTCAACACCTCGTACACCAAGATTCAAGGAAAATATAAGAATAGGGTGGAGAAACTGGTGCGCAAACCTTTACTCGTGGGTATTCTCGTCGTAGCAGGTATTGTAGGATTGCTATGGACAATGAACACCACGAAGACGGGTCTTGTGCCTGACGAGGATACAGGTACCCTGTTCTGTACCATCTCCATGCCGCCCGCAACGAGTGTGGCACGTACCCGTCAGATTATTGACGAGGTGGATGCCATGCTGGCATCGAACACGGCCATACAGAGCCGTGAGCAGATACAAGGCTATAACTTCATTGCAGGACAAGGTTCCGACCAGGCCACGTTCATTATCAAACTGAAACCGTTCTCCGAACGTGGTATCACCGAGGGCTCCATGGCTGTGTTGGGTATGATTTACAAGCAAACGGCTTCCATCAAGGATGCACAGGTACTGGCCTTCTCGCCGCCAATGATTCCGGGCTTCTCGGCTAACAGCGGTATCTCGCTTGTTATGCAGGACCGCACAGGCGGTGACCTGAACCGATTCTTCCAGGTAACGAAGGATTATCTGGCTGAACTGAACAAACGGCCGGAGATACAGACGGCTCAGACATCTTACAACCCCTCTTATCCGCAGTATATGGTTGATATCGACGTGGCGAAATGTAAACAGGCGGGCATCGCACCTAACACCGTGCTCACCACGTTGCAAGGTTACTACGGAGGTCTCTATGCGTCGAACTTCAACTCCTACGGTAAGCTCTACCGCGTGATGATACAAGGTGAGGTGGAAAGCCGTGAGCGACCTGAAAGTATCAGCAACATCTATGTGCGCACACCGTCGGGCATGACACCTGTGACCGAGTTTTGTACGCTCAAACGTGTGTATGGTCCTTCAAACATCAACCGCTTCAACCTATACACGAGTATCAACGTGACAGCTACCGTGGCAGAGGGCTACTCCACCGGTGAGGCCATCAAGGCCGTAAGGGAAGTGGCTGCCGCAAACCTGCCACAGGGCTATGCATATGAATTTTCGGGACTGACACGTTCCGAGGCGGAGTCGAGCAACTCCACGGCACTCATCTTCGTTCTCTGTATCGTGTTCGTCTACCTCATTCTCTCGGCTCAGTATGAGAGCTACCTATTGCCGTTGGCGGTGATTCTGTCCATTCCATTCGGTCTGGCGGGAGCCTTCTTCTTCACGAAGATAACAGGGCATAATAATGATATTTACATGCAGATTTCGCTCATCATGCTCATCGGTCTGTTGGCGAAGAACGCCATTCTTATCGTGCAGTTCGCACTCGAACGCCGTGAGACAGGTATGGCTATCTCCTGGGCTGGTGTGCTGGGTGCTGGTGCCCGTCTGCGTCCTATCCTGATGACCTCACTGGCCTTGATTATCGGTCTGTTGCCGATGCTTTGGCCCTTCGGCGTGGGTGCCCACGGTAATAACACGCTGGGCTATGCGGCCATTGGAGGTATGCTCGTCGGTACGCTGTGCCAGATATTCGTAGTGCCGGCACTCTTCGTTATCTTCCAGTCACTGCAGGAGAAGTTCAAGCCCATGCAGTTTGAGGAGGAGGTGAACGAGGAGGTGGCTGCCGAATTGGCCCAGTATGCTCACCAGCCCGTCGAGGACTACAAGGTAGAGGAATGAGTAATGGTAAAAGAGTAAAAAGGTAAAAAAGTAAATAACAAATACGATGATGAAGAAATGTTCATTCGTATGTATGGTCGCCGCGGTTGCGCTCTTTGCCAGCTGTGGACTGTACCAGAAATATGAGCGGCCGGATGTAAATACTTCGGGTATCTTCCGCGACAACGTGTCGCTCACCGATACGCTCGTGGCAACCGATACGGCTTCTTTCGGCAATCTGCCATGGAGAAGCCTGTTCACTGACCCTTACCTGCAACGGCTCATTGACGCAGGACTGGCACACAACACCGACCTGCTCAATGCGGCACTTAATGTGCAGATGGCCGAGGCGCAGCTGAAAGCGTCGAAACTGGCATTCCTGCCGCAGTTCACCTTCTCGCCGCAGGGAACCATTGGCTGGTGGGACGGAAATGGTGCGGCAAAGACGTATCAACTGCCTATTGCAGCGTCGTGGAGCGTAGACCTCTTCGGTAACCTGCTCTCGCAGAAACGAAGTGCACAGGTGTCCCTGCTTGCCACGAAGGATTATCAGGTAGTGGTGCAGTCGAATGTCATCGCTGGCATCGCCAATATGTATTACACGCTGCTCATGCTCGACAAGCAGATGCAGATACTCACCGACATGACCGCGCTCACCAAGGACACATGGGAAATGATGAAACTGCAGATGGACCTGGGACGGGCACGCTCGACGAGCGTGCAGAGTGCTGAAGCCAACTACTATTCGGTTCAGGCACAGTCTACCGACATGCAGCGGCAGATACGTGAGGTGGAAAACTCGCTATCGCTGCTCATCGGACAACCGGCACAGACCATCGAACGCGGAAAGCTTGAAGACCAGTCGCTGCCTTCGGAGTTCAGCACGGGCATAGGCTTCCAGCTGTTGGCTAACCGAGCCGACGTGCATGCGGCAGAGATGCAGTTGGCATCATGCTTCTATAACGTGGAGACGGCACGCAGCCGCTTCTATCCCTCCATCACCATCTCTCCCTCGGGAACCTTCACCAACAGTGGGGGAGGTGCCATCGTCAATCCCGGAAAGTGGCTGTTATCCATCGTGGGTTCGTTGGTACAACCGATATTCATGCGTGGACAGCTGACAGCCGGACTGCGCGTGGCTGAGGCTCAGGAGCAACAGGCGTTCAACACGTGGCAGCACGCAGTGCTCCAGGCAGGAAGCGAAGTGAGCAATGCGCTGGTGCAGTACCACTCGTCGGCAGAGAAAGCTGAACTGGAGGCGCACCAGATAGAGGTGCTGGAGAAAAATGTGGAGCATACACGGATGTTGTTCGCCAGTTCGTCGAGCACCTACCTTGAGGTCATCGGTGCCCAGCAGTCGTTGCTCAACGCACAAATTTCCAAGGTAACCGACGACTTCTACAAGATGCAGGCTGTGGTCAGTCTCTGGACAGCCCTCGGTGGCGGTGGGAAATAATGAATAGTCACCATGGAAACCCCAGACTGTGCTAGAAATTCCAAGATTATCCTATTTAAAAAAGAATAACCATGAACGAGATAAGTCCAAGAGCCGAAATCGACCCCAGGGCGAAAATAGGCGATAATTGCAAGATTTTCCCTTTCGTATATATCGAAGGCGATGTGGAGATAGGTGATGGATGCATCATCTTTCCCTTCGTGAGCATCCTTAACGGCTCACGTATTGGAAAGCGAAACAAGATTCACCAAGGGTCGGTCATCGGTGCCCTGCCACAGGACTTCGATTTCAAGGGCGAGAAGAGTGAACTCATCATTGGCGACAACAACATCATCCGCGAGAATGTGGTCATCAACAGAGCAACCCATACAGGCGGAAAAACGGTCATTGGTAACGACAACTTCCTCATGGAAGGTGCTCATATCTCGCACGATACGAAAGTGGGTAATGCTTGTGTCTTCGGCTACGGTACGAAGATAGCGGGAGACTGCGAGATTGGCAATGGCGTGATTTTCTCGTCGGGCGTCATCGAAAACGCCAAGACGCGTGTGGGCGAAGGCTCCATGGTCACGGCAGGAACGGCATTCTCTAAGGACGTGCCGCCCTATGTGATTGCAGGTGGCGTGCCTGTACGTTACCAAGGTGTCAACAATACCATGCTCACCCACTACGGTATCGACGAGAAGATACAAAAACATATCGCCAATGCCTACCGCCTGGTGTTCCTCGGACAGCAGAGCGTTTACGATAGTATGCTGCAGATACGCGATCAGGTGCCCGACGGTCCGGAGATACAGAACATTATCTCTTTCCTTGAATCCACCAAGGCTGGCATTATCGGAAAAATGTGATATTTCATAAGAAAGAGACAGGGCTTTTACAAAGTATTCGGTTCGATGGAGAAAGACTACACTCCATCGAACTTTGTTTTTTATGTATGAAAGAGAATATTTTCCGAGATATATCTATATCAAGAAGTAATTTAAGTTAAAATTATTTAATTTTTCATTTCTTTTTCTTTTTTATCCTTTACACGACATATATTTGCAAATAATTTGATGAATAAACTAAATGATGACGATTTGGCATAAATGTGTAGTGATTACACTAAATAATGCAAGGCAAAGCGTTTAATTTATGTAATTTGTGATATGTTTCGGTCATTGACCGTCTGTAACTTATTTAGTACACAATATTAATATAATATTATAACGAGTGAGTTTTATGAAAAAAAGTTTAACAATTCTTCTATCCATGCTCTTCCTATGTGTGGGAATGGCATGGGCGCAGACGTCAATCACGGGAACCGTGGTGACGCAGGAGGAGGGCGATCCCATCGTGGGAGCCACAATTCGCGTGGTGGGCACCCAACAAGGGACGGTGACCGATGCAAATGGTCGCTTCACCCTGTCGGTGCCCAGCAGCAATGCTGAATTGCAAGTGTCCTACCTCGGGTATGCAACACAGACAGTAAGGGCGCGCAATGGCATGACCATCGCGCTGGTGTCGGACGACAACCTCCTCGACGAGGTGGTGGTGACCGCCCTCGGCATCAAACGCTCGGCAAAGGCCATCGGCTATTCTGCCACCCAGGTTTTGGGCGAAGAGATAGCCCAGGCACGAACCAACGATGTCATGTCGAGTCTTGCCGGTAAGGTGGCGGGTGTGTCCATTTCGAGCACATCTTCCGACCCGGGTGCCTCTAACGCGGTGATTATCCGTGGTATCAGTTCGCTTAGTGGTAGCAACCAGCCGCTCTATGTCATCGACGGTGTGCCGATGGTCAACACGGCAGTTTACAGCAGTAACGGCTTGGACAACGGTTATGACTTCGGTAACGGTGCGGGGGCAGTCAACCCCGACGACGTGGAAAGTATGACAGTGCTCAAAGGTGCAGCCGCTACCGCTCTCTATGGTAGCCGCGCCGCTAACGGTGTCATCCTCATCACCACGAAGTCTGGACAGAAACAGTCACAGGGTATAGGTATCGAGTATAATGGTGGCCTGCAGTGGGAGAGCGTGCTACGCCTGCCACAGCAACAGAATGACTTCGGTATGGGCTGGTACGGCAACCATACTGAGATTGAGAACGGTTCATGGGGTCCGAAATTCGACGGTTCCATCCTGCGCTACGGTCAGGTTTATGACTATCAGCAAAACATGAAGTCGTTCGTGGCCATACCCTCCAACATGCAGGATTTCTTCGATACGGGTTTCCGCTACAACAATAGCGTATCGCTCACCGGTGCTACCGATGCGTCCACTTTCTTCCTCTCGCTTTCGCAAACCAAGGAAGATGGTATCATTCCTACCGATGCCGACAGTTATCGTAAGTACACCTTCGCTGGCCGCGCAAGCCACAAGATCAAGGACGTGACTCTCAGCATGTCGGTCAACTACGCATGGAACTCCAACGACTTCGTGACAACGGGTCAGAAGACAGGTTCTATGTACAACGCCATCATGCAGACCCCGCGCGACATCAGTATTGCCGAGATGCAAGACCTCAGCAACCCCTTCAATACTCCGGGTTACTACTACACTCCTTATGGCGTGACCAATCCATACTATATTCTTGAGAACTATCTCAACAACTATGAGGCTTCACGTTTCTACGGTAAGTTGCAATTTGACTACGATTTCCTGAAGTATTTCCGCCTGACATACCGCTTCGGTCTTGACACGCAAACAGGACATCGCAACACCGGACAGCCCAACCTGGAGAAGCTCTACGCTGGTACCGCCAACGGAACGGATTTGACAGGTGAGACGGGTGGCGTTAGTCAGCAGACCACTCGTCAGCGCGAAATCAACCACGACCTCATGGTCACCTTCGACAAAGACCTCATCGAGGACTTGCACCTCAATGCAGTGGCAGGTTTCAACGGCAACGAGCGTAAATACTCCTATCTCTACGCTTCGGTCGACAACCTCACCATTCCTACTTGGTACGACCTGAGCAACTCGTCGGAAATTCCTACTGTTGAAACTTACCTGAGCAAACGCCGCCTCGTAGGTATCTATGGACAGGCTGAATTGGCATGGCGCAATATGCTCTATCTGACGCTGACTGCCCGTAACGACTGGTCATCAACACTGCCGAAAGGCAACCGCTCGTTCTTCTACCCTGGCATCACCGCCAGCTGGATTTTCACCGAACTGCTCAATGACGACATCAAGAAATACGTCACTTTCGGTAAATTGCGCGCTGCATGGGGTAAGACCGGCAACGACGCCGGCGTCTATATGACCCAATCGGTCTATGCACAGGCTGCTAGTAATTCGTCGGGTTGGGGATCCAGTAGCTTCCCCTTCACCAAGACGGGTACCAACGCGTTCACCATGGGCAATGTGTTGGGTAGCAACACCCTTAGCCCTGAGATGTCAACCGAGTTTGAGGTCGGTCTGAACATGGCGTTCTTCCAGAACCGCTTCTCGTTCGACTTCTCTTACTACAACCGTAACACCGATAAGCAGATATTCTCGCTGAACATGGATCCCGCTTCAGGTTACACAGCCATGAACACCAACCTCGGTAAGGTGCGTAACCAGGGTATCGAGTTGCTAATCAACGTGACACCCGTTAAGATTCGCGACTTCCAATGGGATCTCTCTTGGAACTTCACCAAGAATAAGAACAAGGTGCTTGACCTGCCTGATGAACTGGGCGGTGAGGCCCAGATTTACGGATTTACAGGTGGAACAGGTCTCTATGCCATCGAAGGTGAGGAACTCGGTATCTTCAAGGCATATACTTCGCAGAAAGACCCCGAGGGACATATCGTTGTCAATAAGAATGGTATCCCCGTCGCAACTAATGACTTGGTGGTCATCGGCTCTATGAACCACAAATACATGATGGGCTTCGGCACTACTTTGAGATACAAAGGCATTTCGTTGGCCGTCAACTTCGACTATCGTAAGGGTGGCCTGATGTTCTCGCGTACCAAGGACATCCAGTATTTCGTGGGTAATGCCATGCAGACAGCATATAACGACCGTAACCCATGGGTAGTGCCCAACTCTGTTACCGCTGTCACTGACGATGATGGAAACGTGCTTTCTTATACGACCAATACCACTCCGCTCACTCCGACCCAAATCTTCAACTTCTGGAACAATGGTGGTGAGGAGATGGATGCTGCTTTCCTCGTAGATAAGACCTACCTGAAACTGCGTAACGTGGTACTCACTTGGGATTTGCCTAAACAGTGGCTCTCAAAGACATTCCTCACGGGTGTGTCAGTGTCGTTGTTCGGCAATAACCTCTTCTTGTGGACTCCGAAGAGCAATACCTTCATCGATCCGGAAACAACATCGTTCGGTAATGACCTTGAAGGAAACTTCGGTGAGTATTCCACCAACCCCAGCTCACGTAAATTTGGTTTCAACTTGAATGTAAAATTTTAATCTCTATGACGATGAAAAAGATATTTCTATATATGACGGCGGGCGTTCTCGCTATGGCAAGTTGCGACCTTGATATCAACGACAACCCCAACTATCCTGCCGACTCGGATGTGACTGCCGACCTTCTCTTCCCGGCCGTCGAAAATTCCATAGCCGACTGCGTGGGCGACCAGATGTTCAATTATGCCGGTTTCTTCGCACAGTATTTTGAGCAAGCTCCGACGGCCAACCAGTATAATGATCTGGCAGAACTCAATCTCGATGAGGGCTCCGACCTCTTCGTGCGTTGCTACAGAAATCTCTACTCTGGTGCACTCACAGACATCAATGAAATACTGGCAAAAACTGACAACACTTCCGACGCTTTCGCTTGTGCTGTCATGCGTACACAGGCATTCCAATTGTTGGTTGACAACCTGAGCGACGCTCCCTATACCGAAGCGTTGCAAGGCATCGACAACGCCATGCCTAAATGGGATGACGGACAGACCATCTACGAGGGAGTGCTTAGAGAACTCGATGAGGCTGAGGCGAAACTTAATAACGCCGACATGACGCTCACTGACCCCATGCTCAACAAAGACTTGAGCCAATGGCGTGGATATGCAAACGCTCTACGTTTGCGTATGTATCTCCGTCTGATTGACGGTGGTGTTAACGCTGCCGATTATACCAATAAGGTCAAAGCATTGGTCTCTGCCAATAAGTTCTTCACGGGAGATGTGGCATGGGATGTCTATTCCAATGCTTCGGGACAGTACAACCCCTGGTACGACAGTTATTACAGCCTCGGTACTATCAACCATTGTGCTGCATACCCAATTGTCAGTTACATGAGAATCACCAACGACCCACGTATCGAATACGCATTGCTTACCAGTGAAGAGACGGGCGGATACGTCGGACAGATTCCCGGTGCCAAGACGACTACGGGCGACTGGCTCGGCATCAGTTCTGGTTACAACAATGATTTTGTGAGTCTGGTGAATTATAAGGTGATGCGCGCCACTCCTATCTATCTCTTTACACAGAGCGAATTGCAGTTCCTCATTGCTGAGGTGCAGTTGAGATTTAACAACAACGCATCTGCTGCCAAAGAGGCATACGAAGCAGGCGTAATGGCTGACTTCGCCTTGAAAGGAATTGAAGGCGCTGAGGATTTCCTCTCATCGACACGTACTTCTTGGGATGCGCAAAGTGGTACGACCAACCAACTTAATCTCATCTATAAGCAGAAATGGGTGGCGCTCTTCATGTGCGACCACATGGAGGCATGGTCGGAAATCCGACGTACTGACGTGCCGGCACTCTCAAGTGCTTCCGCTGAGGAAATCTTCTCCGATGGTACAGTCTATACTCCGGGTGATATGATTGAACCGGCTGTTAACCACATCGTTGCAGGTGGATTGGCAAAACGTGTGCCTTATCCAAGCATCGCTCGTTCGCTCAACCCCAATACTCCTCCTGCAAAGACCTTGAATGAAAGGGTGTTCTGGGACGTGAAATAATTTAACCATAAATGATTATAACGATGAAAAAAGCATTATTATATACAATGACACTCTGCGCAGTCCTGCTTGGATTCACAGCGTGCAATGACGATAATGACGCACTCACCGATTCTGTGCTCACGACATATCCCAAATTCACCATGCTGGGTGATGAGTTTACAGAGGTGAACCTGGGCGACGAATATGTCGATGCTGGGTGTACGGCCACTATGGGAGGCGTTGATGTCACTTCGCAAATCGTCACAACAGGACTGGATGAGATTGACACCAGTATCGCTGGATTCTATTATGTCACTTATACCATTGTCAATGCCGACGGATTTGAGAAGTCTGTCACACGCACAGTGGCAGTCTTCGATCCCAATGTGACGACAGACCTTTCGGGTGACTATGTCACTACGACAGGTACGATTTGCACCATCTTCTCATCCGGCGGAAAGATACCTCTCGTGGGTATGTCCATTAAAGTAGAACAGGTGTTGCCGGGGTTGTTCAATGTCAGCGATCTTATTGGTGGACTTTACGACCAGTATGTGGGCTATGGTAGTGATTATGCTATGGAGGGCGTTATCCAACTGACGGCCAACAACGAGATTATCCCGTTGAACGGTTTGGTACCTGGTTGGCAAGACTCTTTCGACGTGGCATACCCAGGCACTTACGACCCGGAGACAGGCGCTATCTCATGGGCGGTGGAATATGCTGGATTATATCTTATCGAAGTAGTTATAGTACCTGAAACAGAAGAATGATTATGAGAAAATATTTTATTTCAGCAGCCATGAGTGTGCTGCTCGCTATGGGATTCACGGCTTGTGACACTGAAACCGACGAAAAACCCGGTGGCACCGCCATCGAAAAGATGTGTGGCTATTGGGATGTACAGTCCGATGCGGTGGATGAGAATGGTGAGGTGGTCTTTGAAGATCCCTTCGAAGATGGGGTCGTTTCCGTCTACACCTACAATACCGCTGATAACAGCAGTACGAAAATGTGGATTGATGACCGTGGTGGCAAAAACATAGGAAATCACAACTTCAAGTTCCTTGCCGACATCAATTATGCTGCAGGCACTTTCTCCGCAGTAGAAGTGGTCTATCATGACGGACAGTACAAACTAGAGGTGCCGGGCACCGCTACCATCAGCAACGGCAAAATCGTGGAGAACGGAGGACTAAACCTCCATGGCAAACCATGGGATACCATCGAGTTTGATATCTCCTTCTCCGATGATCCCTATCCCGCTGCTTACGGCTACCACCATTATCATGTGTATGGCCAGCGCCATACGGGATTCACGGAATAACCAATCTCTCGTTATCATCGGGAAATCTATTTCCCGTATATGCCAAATCGGGATGTCCATCACGGATGTCCCGATTTTTTGTGGTTTAGTCTCGCCTCTTACCTTCCTTTTTTCATTTTTTATTTTTATATGATTATAATTTCCAAAAAAAATCGTACATTTGCATTCGTTACTATTCTTATCTAATAACGACAATAACCAAAACAATCCAAATATGTACGACAGAGAACACGGACTATACATCGCCCATTGCGAGGCTGGGGCGTTGAGTATCATCGGTAAAATGGCCAATCGCCACGGACTGATAGCTGGTGCCACGGGTACGGGAAAGACGGTAACCCTGCAGGTGATGGCTGAATCGTTCTGCCAGGCGGGAGTACCTTGTTTCATGGCCGACATGAAAGGTGACCTTTCGGGTATCTCTCAGGTGGGACAGATGAGTAAGTTCATAGAGAAGCGTCTGCCGGAATTCGGTATTGAGAATCCCCAGTTCCAGAGCTGTCCCGTGCGTTTCTTCGATGTCTATGGCGAACAGGGACATCCCATGCGCACCACCATCTCACAGATGGGACCTCAACTCATTTCACGTCTGCTCCAGCTCAATGAGACGCAGGACGGTGTGCTGAACATCGTCTTCCGCATCGCCGATGAGCGCGGGCTGCTTATCCTCGACCTCAAGGATTTGCGCTCGATGCTCGACTATGTATCGCAACATGCTGCGGAATATACCACGAAATATGGCAACATCTCCTCGGCTTCCGTAGGTGCCATTCAACGCGCGCTATTGCAACTCGAGAGTCAGGGTGCCGACCAGTTCTTCGGGGAACCGGCGTTCGATATCTACGACTTGATGCAGACCGAGGGGGGCAAAGGCGTGATGAACGTGTTGGCTGCCGACAAACTGATGATGCAGCCGAAGCTTTATTCCACCTTCCTGCTATGGCTCATGAGCGAACTGTATTCCACGCTACCCGAGGTCGGCGACCAGGAACTGCCCAAACTGGTGTTCTTCTTCGACGAGGCACACATGCTTTTTGAGGGCACCTCAAAGGCGTTGCTCGACAAGATTGAGCAGGTGATACGTCTCATCCGTTCCAAGGGCGTGGGTATTTACTTCATCACGCAGAGTCCCACCGACATCCCCGAGAATATCCTCGGACAGCTGGGTAACCGCGTACAGCACGCACTGCGCGCCTATACGCCGAAAGACCAAAAGGCGGTGAAGACGGCAGCCGACACCTTCCGTGCCAACCCGTCGTTCAAAACCGACGAGGCCATCATGCAGTTGGAGACGGGCGAAGCACTCGTCAGCTTCCTCGACGAGAAAGGTGCTCCCTCCGTGGTGGAACGGGCGAAAATCCTCTTCCCCCTGTCGCAGATTGGTGCCATTACCGTCGACCAGCGTGCGGCCATCATCCGTGGCAGTCGCATCATGGGCAAGTACGACATGATGGTCGACCGTGAGAGTGCCTATGAGGTACTCATGAAAGAAGCAGAACAGGCGGCAAAGGAAGCAGAGAAAGCTGCTGAAGAGGAAGAGAAGGAGAAAGAGAAGACCAAGGGTGGCAAGAAGAAAAAGAGTATCTTCAGCAAGGTGTTCAAGGCCATCATGACAGCCGTCACCTCCACAGTGGCTGCTATCGTGGGTGCTTTCGTCACCAGCAAGGTGACGGGTAAAGAGTCGAAGAGTAAGAAGTCAGCGAAGGAGAAAGTGGTGAAGAACGCCACTACTGCCGCCACGCGTACTATTACCCGTGAACTTACTCGTGACATCCTTGGCAACCTGATTAAATGATATCCATACTTATTTAACCATTAAAACATTTTCAATGATGAAGAAAAAACTGATTTTTTGCACTTTGGTGGTTGCTGCCCTGATTTCCGGCTGCAAAGACAACAAGGGACAGCAAACACCTGAAAAGTCGCAAGGACTGGCCAATAAGGGGCAGGCGGCCGTCAAAACAGACGAACCGGCAACGACTGACGACAATGCGACTGCTAAAGAAGAGAGTAAGGCAAGCACGGAACAGACAATATCCTCGTCATCACAACCTGCGATGGTCTATTCTGTCTCTGCCGACGGTTTCCTCAATATCCGCGAGCAACCCAACTCTTCGTCGAGAATCCTCGGCCGACTTATCACTGATGGCAAGGGTGCTGAATACCACGGCTCCACAGGGCTTTGGCACCGTGTGAGTTATGAAGGTGTGGAAGGCTTTGTACATGCAAACTACGCCCGTGTGGAAGGATTGGCAAAGCCTCAGCAAGCTGGAAGGAAGGTCTATTATGTGGTTCTCGGCAGTTATAACGACCTCAATGAAGCGAAGAAAGCCACGCAAACACTTCCCGATGCACTCGATGGGTCATGTATCTTTCGTTTCACGCAAGATGGAAAGACCGTCTATCGCCTTTGCGAAGGCAGTTACTACAGCCGTGCCACAGCTCAGGGACAGGCGGATGGCATCAAACAATATCTCGAGCGCGACGTATGGGTGTTTGAGAACGATGGTGTAGCCCCCTGTTACTATCAAGGGGTCACTCCCAAAGGTGATGAGGCAAGCATATTGCCGAAATAATCCCTACAGCCATTTCTATTTACAATTATCCGCCGTAACTTGAGCAAGTTACGGCGGATAATTGTTTTGTTCATTTCTTTTTTATGAAGTGGTTGCCGAGCTCAGCACACCGTCTTTCTCGGTCACCTTGCCGCAGACGATAAGTTGGCGTACAGCCATGTCCACAGCTTCATCGAGTTTCTTGCTGCGACGGGCAAAACCGAACATCTTGGCCACTTGAAGGCGCAAGGCGGCATCGTTAGGTGTCGATACTTGCTGCTCGATGGCATAGGCAAGCAGGTTGCGTACCTCAATCACGGGGATTTCGTCGGCTTCGCGCCCGGCGGCCTGACGATAATCGGCAAAATTGATGGCGGTAACGGCGTTACTCCAATAATAGGGGTTGTCAGCAGGTGACGAGGGGTCGCGGTAAGTGTATAGGCAAACCTCTCCTTCAATATATTGGCGTATCTGTGGTGTGATGCGTGGTATGCCGTAGATGGAGGCGATACGTTTGCAAATCAGACTGAGTGTGATGGGTTGTTCGGCCTGTACGATGGCTTGGATGACTCCTTGCAGTTTCTTTCGTTTCAGGTCGATGAAGGTAGAGTAGGTGCTCATCATACGGTAGTTACCCACTTGGTAAGGCTTCTCATGCTCATTGGCCGTGTTATCGATAATCTCATCCTCGCCTACAGCGAAAGGCATGAGTGAGGCAATCTTTGGTGCGGGAGCGGCATTGGCGGTTTCCACGGCAGGTGCCTCCACCTCGCCTTTCAGCTCGTCAAGACGTTGACGTATACGCTCCAGGTCTTTGTCGCGGTTGATGAACCAGTCCACCGACCATATCTTGAGCAGGTTCCATCCCAGGCCGCGTAGCACGTTGGGCTGTGTAATCTCGCGGTCACGCTCGGTCTTCGTCTCGTAGTAGTTGCGGCCGTCACAGAGAATGCCGAGCAGGTAGCTGTCGGGATTATCGGGATTGATGACGGCCACATCCACCTTGAAATTGCTGCGGCCTACGTGAGTATCCACCTCGTAGCCCATCTTGCGTATCTCCTTGGCGATGTCATCAGCCAGGTCGAGGCCCCTTTCTTGGGCTACCTGGTTGGTGCTCACGGCGATGCGGCCGTTCTTGGCAAATTCGAGGAATCGTTTCAAACCCTCCACGCCCTTGGCACGACTGCGGTTCAGGTCAATCTGCTCGGGCTGCAGGGTGCTGAATACCATCATCTCGTAACGCGCGCGGCTCACAGCCACGTTCAGGCGGCGTTCACCACCTTGGTTATTCAGCGGCCCGAAGTTCATCGACACATGGCCACGCTTGTCGGGTCCGTAACCGATGGAGAAGAGGATGACGTCGCGCTCGTCGCCCTGCACATTTTCCAGGTTCTTGATGAAGATGGGCTCTGCGCTGTCGTATGCCTTGGCTTCCAGTGCTGGCTGCTTGGCCAGTTCATCGGTGAGGATATCTTCGATGAGGTCTTGCTGCACCTTGCTGAACGACACGATGCCGATACTCAGCTTCGATAATTCGGGGTCGGCCAACCGTCGCAAGGTTTCCTTGACGATAGCCTCTGCCTCACTGCGGTTGCAACGGGTCTTGCCCATGTCGTAGGTACCGTCGATGGGGATGAAGCGTACTTTCGACAGACGGTCATCAACGGATGGGAAGGTGTAGAGCCGCCCGTCGTAGTATTGTGAATTGCTGAAAGCGATGAGGCTCTCATGACGGCTGCGGTAGTGCCATGTGAGGTAATGTGCAGGCAGCGACAGGGTGATGCAGTCATCGAGGATGCTCTCCATGTCGTCGTTCTCGGCATCGCTCTCGTCGGTCTGCTGCACGGCGAAGAAGCTCGTCGGAGGCATCTGCTTCGGGTCACCCACCACAATGAGGGCCTTGCCGCGGGCAATAGCGCCGATGGCTTCGCTGGTGGGCATCTGTGATGCCTCGTCGAACACCACAATGTCAAATTTCTCTTGCTCCAAGTCGATGAATTGGGCCACGGACAGGGGACTCATCAACATGCATGGGCAGAGCTTGGGAAGCAAGGTAGGCACCTGATCAATGATATGTCGGATGGTGGTGCCGCGACCGCCAGAGGCGATGTAACGCTTCAGTATGCCCATCTCCGAACTGTTCGAGGCCTGGAGGGTCTGTGAGGGGATACGGGCGGCCAGACGGCAGTAAAGAGCCTTCTTTGTCAGTTCCTGGAAACGACTGGCCATTTCGCGGTAGCGGTTGATGGTGCCTTCGAATATCAGACCGTTGAACAACTGCAGGCGGCTGTCGCTGTCGATGATGTCAGTGGCCATACGACGGTAGGCTCCCTTGAGCATGGCATCGGCGGCCTCGTCGCTGGTGTGGCGCCCGTTTTCGATATAGTCGACAACCTGCGACAGTTGGCGGTCGTCCAACTGGTTCTTGCGCAGACACCACTGTGTCCAGTCGCGCACCTTGTCGATATTGGCGAGCCATGACGGCAACCGTTCGGTCATCTCGTCGAGGGTGAGAGTGGGGGAGAGGGTGCACACGTCGCCCATAGAGGCCAGTGCCTGTTGCAAACGCTCAATGGGAGTGATATCGGTATTGCGCAGCACCTCCACATTAAATGAGTAACCGACGGCTCCTTCCTGCCGACGGAACAAACGGAGCAGACGTAGTATCTCGGGGGCACTGTCGAGGGTCTGGCTTATGGGCATCCACTGCTCGGCACCACGGCGGGCCAATGGCCCGAACAATGCATTCAACTCGCCTGTACGTTGGTCAACGGCTATGGCCGTCTGACGATATTCATACAGCTGGTCGAGCAGGGGTTGCACATGCGCCTCGGTGATGTCTGGACGGTATATCTTCATCTGTTTCAAGAACTTGCGCTTGGCAAAGAAACGGGGGATGAACCATTTGTCACAGGCTGCCTGCCACTCGCCGCGTAGCTGTATGGGGTCGCGTTGAACAATCTCTACCAGGTAATGCTGGGTGATGTCGGCAAAGAGCGCATCGCGACGCTGACCTGTGGCCACCACCTGGCGCCACTCATCGGTGAGCGCTGCATCGCCGGCAATGTTGAGCAGGTCGGCATTGAGGGTGGGTATTTGGCGCATGGCATTGATAAGTTGCCAGGTCCATACGGTGCCGGCAAGAGTCTGTGGCACCTCCAACTGGCATTGCATGGAGGTGTTCTCAACACACTGCTTCACACTTGCGAGTTCTGGATGTATCTGTTGCAACGAGGAGGCGATGCGCTGTTGGGCCGCAGTGCTCACGTCGGTGGTGTTCAGTCCGTTCAAGGGATGGCTGGAGGGATGACCGGTAATGGCAAATACGGTGTCCAACTGACGTATCAGCTGTTCATCGTCGGACAGGCGTTGCACGGTGAGGCCGGGCATATATTCTTCGGCGGGGGCCAGAGCGTCGTCGCTGTCAATGCTTAAATAACGGGTGATGGCATCGTAGAGCGACAACCCTGATGCCCGGGTAGTATGGAGCAGGTCCATGAACTCCACCAATTCTCGCCGTTGGTTGAATAATGCTTCTGACTCGGCTTCATATTCCTCAGGCGACTTGATGCGTGTGAGGTCTAAGGCTTGTTGCAGCTGTTGCAACAGATGGGCTCGGGTCACTTTGTTGGAGTGTAGCTCCAGGGAGAAAGGACCGAGACCGATTTTCTCCAACCTTTTCTGTACCACTTGCAGGGCGGCCATCTTCTCAGCCACGAACAGCACACGTTTGTTGTGGTAGAGGGCATTGGCTATCATATTGGTAATGGTCTGGCTCTTGCCAGTGCCCGGAGGTCCGTAGAGGATAAAGCTGCGGCCCTCGCCCGACTCGATGACGGCTTCCAACTGTGAGGAGTCGACATCTACAGGGATGGCGTAGTTGCCGGGAGTGACGGTAAGGTCGATATTGCGGGTGTCGGTGGGGGTGATGTTGCCCAGTTCGACGAGCCGTTTCTGCAATAGACTTTCGATGACGGCATTCGTGCGCATCTTTTCGGCATTGTTGTGAATGTCGTTCCACATCACGAATTTGCTGAAGGAGAACAGGCCGAGCATGGCTTCTTCTACCACGTCCCAACGGGGATGGTCCTTGAGCAGGGCACGGATGGTGGCGAACACGGTTCTCACGTCGATACCACTTTCGTCGGTAGGTAGAGGCATGAGTCCCGACAGGTTAATGTCGTGCTGTTGGCGGAGCATCTCCACGAGCGTGGTATTGAACGTCACGTCTTCGTCGCGGGTGCGGATAACGTAGTTGTTGCCACTCTTGCGGATGATGTCCACGGGCAGGAGGATAAGCGGTGCGAAACGGGGACGAATGCTTTTCGGCGTTTCAAACCATTTCAGCACGCCGAGCACGAGGAACAGACTGTTGGCTCCGTTTTCTTCCAAAGCAGTACGTGAGGCTCGGTATAGTCCCTTGAGTGCTTCCAACAAGTCGTTGTCGGTAAGGTACGACACCAACTCATTGTGCTTGAGGTTTTCCAATATCAACTGTTCCAATTCATCGCGGTGGGCTTTCGAATTGTAGATGCCATATTCATCGGCTGTCATCTGTTTCTTGGTGGGCGCGGGTGTGATGCGATAGTCTTCGCCGGCTTGCAGATGGTCTTCCAACTGGTCGATGTCAAAGGAGATAAATGGGATGAGTTTCTTACCCACACGAAGGTTGAGCAGGTTATTGCGCAGCGAGAAATCGAGCAACTTGCGTTCCCAGATTTGTTGGCGCGTGGCGGCACCTTGTGGACCCTCGGGCACCACGTCAAGACGCGTCTGCTGGCGAATGTCATGGGTGGCCATGTCGTGTTCCAACCCGTCGGTGGCCCATTGCCCGTTCACGCGAAGGGGCAGTGGACGAACTCCGTTCAAGCGACAGCGGTGGACATCGACAAAGCTGACAAATTGTTCGGGGGTCTTGTATAGTTTGTCCTCTGCCTGTTTCACTGCCGTCTCGAAATCGACACCGTTCTGGGTGCAGCACGTCGTCTCCACCACCACCATCTCGTTGATGCCGTCGGCGATGGTCTTTGTGAGGAACGACACGTCATCGCCTACCATCTGCTGATAGTAATTGTCAACGAGCCAGCAGGCCACAAAAGCATGACCATGCATGATGACGACGAGAGGGTGTAGCCCACACGACTCCAGACATGAGGCGTAGAGTAGGGTGGTGTCAAGGCAGGTGCCTAATCGGCTGGTGAGTATTTCCTCGGCCAGTCGGATGCGTTGGCCGGTAGTCTCAAAACTGGCGGGTGGCGTACTGTAAACCAGACGTTCCTCGCGCAACGCCTCGTAGATGGCGGCCACCTGTGCACGGGCGCGGTTGGGGTCTTGTGTCTGGTAGTCATCGAGCGACGACTGACCGGTGAGCCGTTCCAGATGACTGGCTGCATGTACCTTGATGGGAGCCAGCTCGGGAGCGTTAGGCGTGACGAACGAAGCCAGCAACTCGGGCATGATGCCGATGCCTGGCCATTCGTTGAAGGATAGCAGACGAAGGGGGTAACGGAAAAGACCTGCTTCCTCACCACCGATGGTCACGCTGACCGTAAACTGGGTGTCGACGGCTTCGCTCAACTGGCGCAACTGATCCACGTCGGGCACAATGTCTATTTGGGCGAAACTGATGGTCTGCCCGTGGCCGATGACGGCTACGGCTTCGGTGGATGGCAATAGCATGTCGCCCGACACGCTCACCTGTATATCGTGCCAGTCGATGGCACTGTCGTTGGTAATCTCCAATCGCTCAATACAGCGCTTGCCATTCACACTCATGGAGTAATTCAGACTAGGCAGGTAATTGATTAGCAATTGCTGGTTAGTCAACTTCTCTATCATTTCAAAATTATGGTTTAAGGTTCATTATTGTCAAAATCTTCAGTCTATTCTCTTACCTCTCACCTCTTACCCCTCACCCCTCACCTCTCACCTCTTCTTGCTCCTTGCCCCTTGCTCCTTGCCCCCTCAATACGACACACTGCACGTCAGTCCGTTAGCTCTCACCATGTCGGCTATACGGTCAAGCACTTCGGGCGTTGCCTTGCGCAGGTCATGGTCGGGAGTTTCGCGGTCAATGGTGTAGATCATTACCTGCGAGGGCTGGATGCGGATGAGGGCGTCAATCCACGGCATGACATATTCGTCGCTGGTATTATCGACACTCTCACCGTGCGAAGAGCCGGCCATGAACATGGTCTGCACGATGACATGCCCTTTCATCATAGCCATCTGCTTTACCACCTCCATCGCATCGTAATGAGGGTTGCCAGGACGGTCCACGCGGTGGATATAGGCATTATTTACAGTGTCGAGCTTCTGGATATTATTGTCCACCAACATCAAGGCGGCACGTATATCCTCACGATACAGTTGGGTGCCATTGCTCAGCACAGAAATTTTGGCATCGGGGAAAAAACGGTCGCGGAGCGCCACGGTGTCGGCAATGATGTCGGCGAACTGCGGATGGCAGGTGGGCTCGCCATTGCCAGCGAAGGTAAGCACGTCGGGACGGGGACCTTCACGCAACATCTTTGTCAACTGCATCTCCAAAGCCTCAGCCACCTGCTCGCGTGTGGGACGGGGCGCATGGGGACGGAAATCAGCATTGAAACCACATTCACAATAGATACAGTCGAAGGTGCATATCTTGCCGTCGCAGGGCATGAGGTTGATGCCCAACGATACACCTAACCGACGGCTATGGATAGGACCGAAGATGGGAGAGGGATAAATGATAGTGCTCATGATGGTTATTTGTTATTATGCAAAATTACACTTTTCCATGATATTTGCAAATGTTTGTGTATGCGTAGCACGTTAATTGTCGTTAAAGAGATTGGAAAACGATGATTTTTTTGCTATATTTGCACCCAATTTGGTGTATTATATCCTAAAATGGGAAAAAACAAAAGTAAAAAACGTAGCCGGGGCAGCCTGCAGTTGGTGACGACTTGCATCAGTACAGCCTTGGTACTTATTCTATTGGGTTTGGTGGTGTTCACTGTTTTCACCGCCCGTAACCTCTCAGCATACGTGAAGGAAAACCTCACAGTGACGATGATGCTCGCCGACGACACTACCGATCCCGAAGCACAACAGTTGTGTGACAAATTGCAGAAACGACCCTATATCGGTTCGTTGCAGTATATCACTAAAGACTCGGTGCTGGCGGAACAGACGGCAGAGATGGGCATCGATCCATCGGAATTTGCTGAGCAGAACCCGTTCCTGTCTTCAATAGAATTCCAACTCAAGGCGGAATATGCTAATAGCGATTCGCTGAAGTGGATTTCCGAAGAACTGAAACAAAACCAGAAAGTCAACGAGATTATCTATCCACAGGACCTTATCGATAGTGTCAACAATTTCCTCAGTAAAGTGAGCCTTGTATTGCTTATCTTGGCCGGATTGTTGCTCTTCGTGTCATTCTCGCTCATCAACAACACGGTGCGCCTGGGAATCTATGAGCGGCGTTTCAGCATACACACCATGAAACTAGTAGGGGCCTCATGGAGCTTTATTCGTTGGCCGTTCATCAAGAGGTCCATCGGGTTGGGTCTGCTTGCTGGAGTCATCGCCATCGCCGTGCTGGGTGCAGGGGTGTGGGTCCTTTCCAGCAAAGAACCTGATGTGATGAAGGTCATCACACCGCAGGTGCTGCTGTTTACTGCCGTCGCGGTGCTGGTCTTCGGTGTCATCATCACCACTTTCTGTTGTTGGCTTTCCGTGAACAAGTTCCTGCGCATGAAAGCCAGCGAATTGTATCAGATATAATTGGTAAAAACAAATAATGGATAAGAGAAATTTTGCTTTTGATAGGGTCAACTTCATCTTGTTGGCCATAGGCATGGCTATAGTGGTCATTGGGTTCATCCTGATGAGTGGCGCTCCTTCAACGGAAGAGGCTTTTAATCCTGACATCTTCAGTGCCATGCGAGTGAAAGTGGCCCCTGTGGTCTGTTTCCTGGGATTCGTGTCGATGATATATGCCATCGTTCGCAAACCCAAAGATGCCAATACAGAAACAACAGAAATCGTAAAGGATAAGAAAACAACCAAGAAATGACAGTACTGGAAACGATTATCCTGGCCATCGTGGAAGGATTGACTGAGTTCCTTCCCGTTTCTTCTACAGGACATATGATTATCACCCAGAACTTGCTGGGTATAGAGAGCACTCCATTCGTCAAAGCATTCACCATCATCATTCAGTTCGGTGCCATCCTTTCCGTAGTGTGCCTTTATTGGCACCGCTTCTTCCGCCTCGACCGTACACCGGCACCGGCGGGGAGCAATGCATGGCAGAAATTCATCCATAAATGGGATTTCTATTGGAAACTGCTGGTGGCCTTCGTGCCGGCGGCGGTCATCGGATTTATAGCCAAGAAGACGGGACTCATCGACCGCTTCCTCGAAAGCGTACAGGTGGTGGCCATCATGCTTGTCATCGGTGGTATATTCATGCTCTTCTGTGACCGTATCTTCAACAGGGGCAGCGAGAAGACGAAACTCACCGAACGCCGCGCGTTCAACATCGGTCTGTTCCAGTGTATTGCCATGATTCCGGGCGTGTCACGTTCCATGGCCACCATCGTGGGCGGTATGGCGCAGAAACTCACCCGCAAAGCAGCGGCAGAATTCTCCTTCTTCCTTGCTGTGCCTACCATGGCGGCGGCTACGGCTCTCGATGTCATTGAGGTGTTCTTCGCGGAAGATGCCAATACCGACTGGGCCACAGGTAGCAATCTGTCAATGCTGGCTCTGGGATGTGTGGTAGCATTCATCGTCGCCCTGCTGGCCATGAAATGGTTCGTGGCGTTCCTTACCAAATATGGCTTCAAGGCATTCGGTGTCTATCGTATCATCGTAGGAATTGTTATCCTGCTGCTGTTGCTCACGGGACATTCCTTGGTAATGGTTGACTGATGAACTTCTACGAGGGAGTCATCATACCTGTCGACAAGCCCTACGGCATGACCAGTTTCGGGGCATTGGCGCATATACGCTACCTTATTTCAAGGAAGATGGGGGTGCGACGCATCAAGGTGGGACATGCGGGCACGCTGGATCCGCTGGCCACCGGGGTGCTTATCCTCTGCACGGGAAGGGCAACCAAACAAATCGACCAGCTGCAACGGCATACCAAGGAATACCGCGCCACACTGCAACTGGGAGCCACCACACCGAGCTTCGACATGGAGCATCCGGTGGATGCCACTTACCCCACCGACCATATCACGGAAACGATGGTCAGAGAGACGCTCACTCATTTCCTGGGCGAGATAGAACAGGTGCCGCCGGAATATTCGGCTTGCAAGGTGGAGGGAAAAAGGGCCTACGACCTTATGCGAAAAGGAGAAGGGGTGCAGCTCAAACCGAAAATACTGCAAATAGATGAGATAGAGCTGGAACAGTTCGATGCTGACAATAAGCGAATCACCATCCGTGTGGTCTGTGGCAAAGGAACATACATCAGGGCTCTGGCACGCGACATAGGACAGGCACTCAACAGCGGTGCTTACCTCACTGCCCTCCGGCGCACTCGCGTGGGCGACGTAAAGGTGGAAGATTGCATCGCTCTCGACGACTTTCCCGCTTGGCTCGAAGCACAAACCATAGAAATGCCCTGAAAACCCTAGCCCCCTAGGAAACTCCTAGAAATGCTTAGAACATAGAAAGCCTTAGAAGCCCCTAGAAATGCCTAGGATAACCTAGGAATCCCTAGAATCACCTAGGATAACCTAGAACCCACTAGGCCCCCCAAAATAAAAAAATAAAAATACAAACCATAAATGAAACTATCGCAATTCAAATTCAAACTCAACGAGGAGCAGGTGGCTCTCTATCCGTCGTATCATCGCGATGAATGTCGGCTGATGATTATCCATCGCAAATCGGAGAAGATAGACATGTATAAGACCGATGAAAACGGTGAACCGCTCAAGGACGAGGAGGGAAACCCCATTTTCCTTGATTTCCGCAATGTGCTCGACTATTTCGAGGAGGGCGACACCTTCGTGTTCAACGATACCAAGGTCTTCCCAGCCCGACTTTACGGCACCAAGGAGAAGACAGATGCGAAAATTGAGGTGTTCCTGTTACGCGAACTCAATGAGGAGATGCGTCTGTGGGACGTGTTGGTGGAACCGGCACGTAAGATACGAATCGGCAACAAACTGTTCTTCGACGATAGCGGTACGATGGTGGCTGAGGTCATCGACAACACGACAAGCCGAGGACGGACATTGCGCTTCCTTTACGACTGTCCGCACGATGAGTTCAAACGCGAATTGTATGCACTTGGCGAGGCTCCGCTGCCACATTACATCGTTGACCACCGAGAGGCCAAGGAAGAGGACATGGAGGCGTTCCAGTGTATCTTCGCCAAAAACGAGGGGGCGGTAACGGCTCCGGCATCGGGTTTGCACTTCAGTCGCGAACTGATGAAACGTATGGAGATACGTGGCATCAACTTCGCCTATATCACCATGCACTGCGCATTGGGCAATTTTCACGATATCGAGGTGGAGGACCTGACCAAGCATAAGATGGACAATGAACAGATGTTCGTTGAGGCTGAAGCCTGCCGCATTGTCAACGACACCAAGGCTTCAGGACATAAGGTGTGTGCCGTGGGAACGAGTGTCATCAAGGCCACGGAAACAGCGGTGGGCACCGACGGACTGCTCAAGGAATATGAGGGGTGGACCAACAAATTCATCTTCCCGCCCTATGAATTCAAACTGGCCGATTGCATGGTTGGAAATTTCTACCATCCTTACTCCACATTACTCATGTCAGAATGTGCTTTCGGTGGTTACGACCTGGTGATGAAAGCCTATGACATGGCTTCTGAGAACGGATACCGCTTCGGCTGTTACGGCGACGCCATGCTCATCCTCGACGACTGATGATGGACGATACCCATAAACATATTGTTTATCTGGCGCTGGGGTCGAACATGGGCGATAGACAGGCTCACCTGCGCAGAGCCATTAACGAAATAGAAAAGCAGGTTGGATACGTGGTGCGCCAATCTGCTTTTCATGTCACTGAGCCGGTGGGATTCCAGTCCGAGAACCTGTTTGTCAATGCGGCGGTGTGTTGCCATACCGAACTGTCACCACATGAATTACTAGTAGTAACGCAACGCATAGAACGCCAGCTGGGACGACGCCGTAAATCAAAAAACGGCATTTACCATGACCGTGTCATCGACATCGACATTTTGCTCTACGATGACATCACTGTCAACGACCCCGATCTCATTATTCCTCACCCCCGTATGTACGAACGCCCCTTCGTTATGATTCCCCTGAATGAAATCCTTGAAAAACAAACTAATCCTTAACTAATCCCTAAGAAACATAAGATAACCTAGAAACTCCTAGGATAGCCTAGTATATCTTCCTCTATCTTCCTTTATCTCATGAAGTGTGTTCACCATCCCCCTCCTTGGGAGGGGGTTAGGGGGAGGTTTCACAACTTGGGAGGTGTTAGGGGGAGGCTCTAAAAAAAACCTCCCGAATTGGGAGGTTTTGTTCTTTTGCATCTTACCGCGATTACTTGCGAAGGCCGAGGGCCTTGATGATAGCACGATAGCGATTGATATCGCGGTCGTACAGGTAGTTGAGCAATGCACGGCGTTTTCCTACCAACTGGGTCAGTGCCCTTGCGGTAGTATGATCTTTACGGTTTTTCTTAAGATGCTCCGTCAAATGGGAAATACGGTATGAGAACAATGCTATCTGGCTCTCAGCTGAACCGGTATCAGTGTTAGACTTTCCGTACTTGCCAAAGATCTCTTGTTTTTTCGCTTGATCTAAATACATAGCTACTTGTTAATAATTAATGATTTTTGAAAATGCGGGTGCAAAGGTACAAAAAAAATGGGAAACAACAAATTATTAAGTCTTTTTTTGTAACTTTGCACCCGATTTTTAAGGTAAAGAACAATGCAGGACATCAGAAACATCGCTATTATTGCTCATGTGGACCACGGAAAGACGACTCTCGTCGACAAGATGATGCTTGCCGGTCACCTCTTCCGTGAAGGACAGAACCTCAGCAGTCAAGTGCTTGACAACAACGACTTGGAACGTGAGCGAGGCATTACCATACTTTCGAAAAACGTGTCTATCAATTACAAAGGCACGAAAATTAATATTATCGACACTCCGGGGCACTCCGATTTTGGCGGCGAGGTGGAGCGTGTGCTCAATATGGCCGACGGTTGCCTGTTGCTTGTCGATGCCTTCGAGGGACCGATGCCGCAGACGCGTTTCGTGTTGCAAAAGGCATTGCAGATAGGACTGAAACCCATCGTGGTGGTGAACAAGGTCGATAAACCCAACTGCCGCCCTGAAGAGGTTTACGAGATGGTTTTCGACCTGATGTTCTCACTCAACGCCACCGAAGACCAACTCGATTTCCCCGTGGTTTACGGCAGTGCGAAAAATGGATGGATGGGCGAGGACTATAATACACCGACAGACAACATCACCTACTTGCTCGACAAAATCATCGAGGTGATACCGGCACCGCAGATTCTTGAGGGAACACCGCAGATGCTCATCACCTCACTCGACTATTCTTCGTATACGGGACGTATCGCCGTGGGACGTGTCCACCGGGGTACGCTCACCGAGGGGATGAACGTCACTGTGGCACACCGCGACGGCTCGCTCGAAAAGACCCGTATCAAGGAACTGCATACCTTCGAGGGTATGGGCCATGTGAAGACCCATGAGGTACAGAGTGGTGATATATGTGCACTTATCGGACTGGAGCATTTTGAGATTGGTGATACTATCTGCGACTTCGAGAATCCCGAACCGCTGCCGCCTATTGCTATCGACGAACCGACCATGTCGATGCTCTTCACTATCAACGACTCACCGTTCTTCGGCAAGGAAGGAAAATACTGTACCTCACGACATATCTACGAACGTCTGCAGAAGGAGCTGGAGAAAAACCTGGCTCTGCGTGTGGCTCCTTTCGAGGACTCCACTGACAAATGGATTGTCAGCGGACGTGGTGTGCTTCACCTCTCCGTCCTCATCGAGACGATGCGTCGCGAGGGCTATGAACTGCAGGTGGGACAGCCGCAGGTCATCTATAAGGAAATCGACGGCGTGCGTTGCGAACCAGTGGAGGAACTGACCATCAATGTGCCTGAGGAGTTCGCCTCGAAGATGATTGATATGGTGACACGTCGTAAGGGCGAAATGACGTCAATGGAGACGCAGGGCGACCGTACCAATATAGAATTTGACATGCCGTCACGCGGCATCATCGGACTGCGTACCAATGTGCTCACCGCATCGCAGGGCGAGGCCATCATGGCACATCGTTTCAAGGAATACCAACCCTATAAGGGCGACATAGAACGACGTGTCAATGGCTCGATGATTGCCATGGAGACGGGTACGGCTTTCGCTTATAGCATCGACAAACTGCAGGACCGTGGCAAGTTCTTCATCGATCCGGGTGAGGAGGTGTATGCCGGTCAGGTGGTGGGTGAGCATGTGCATGACAACGACCTCGTCATCAATGTTACCAAGGCCAAGCAGCTTACCAACGTGCGCGCCTCGGGAAGCGATGAAAAGGCACGTATCATTCCCAAGGTGCAGCTCTCACTGGAAGAATCGCTTGAATACATCAAAGGCGACGAATATGTGGAATGTACGCCGAAGGCCATACGAATGCGCAAGACCATACTCGACCATAACGACCGCAAACGTGCAAATAAGGTAGAGTGATGATACAATAATAGCGTTTGAAAGACGTTTCATAATAAAACAAAGATTATTATGAAACGTCTTTTTCTTTTTTGTCTCACGGTTCTTTTCTGTTCACTGGCACATGCTCAACAGAAACCGGGCACATTGTCTGTCATTCCCCAGGTAGGCGTATCGGTAGCCAACCTTACCAATTTCAATTGGACAGAGGGAATGAAGCTTGTCGACTATTCTGGCTCTATCAGCTCCAACTACAAGCCCGGGTTCACAGGTGGGGCGCAGATGGAATATCAAGTGACGGATATTTTCAGCGCTTCTGCCGCACTGCTTTATTCCATGCAGGGCACGAAATATCCTGATTTCATGATCGACTACGAGGACGGCACGGCGGAAGGGGTGTCCGACCTGCGTATGGATCTCCATTATCTCAATGTACCCGTCATGCTGAATGCCTATGTGCTACCGGGACTGGCTCTGAAGACGGGTCTGCAAATGGGTTTTCTGCTCGACGGCAGGATGAAAACAGAATCGACACCCGTCACCATTGATGAGGATGGGGCAAAGACGTATGGAGAAACAGAAGATGAAGAGGCTAAATGGAATGATTTGAAGTCATTCGATATCTCCATTCCCATCGGACTGTCATATGAATTTGAGAATGTCATACTTGACGCACGTTACAACCTCGGCATAACAAAGATTCACAGCGATTACGATTGGCGAAACTCGTTCTTCACCTTCACCGTGGGATACCGATTCGTTGTGAATTGAATTTTGCCCCATTCAAGGTAATTCATGAATCATTCGTGGCAATTCATTGTAAAAAACAGAAAGTCCTAAAAATCAATAATACAAACTCATGAAAAAAATACTCTTCTCTTTCATCTTTGCAACCATGATGCTTTCTGCCCACGCACAGTCGGTGGGACAAGGTTCTCTGTCGTTCATCCCTCGTATCGGTGTCGATTTTGCCAAACTCTCCAATCATGAAGTATTTGGTGGCGACGCCATAGATACACGTTCCTATAAAGCACAGTTTTCACCTGGCTTCACGGCGGGAGCGAGCGTGGAATATATGGCACTCGACAATCTCGGTGTGGAGTTGGGTTTCCAGTATGCTCGTCAGGGAACGGACTCTGAACTCGATGAAGCGGAGATAAGCCTTCATTACATCAACGTGCCGTTGATGGCCAATTTCTATGTCATCGACAATTTCGCTTTCCGCATAGGTGGACAACTGGGCTTTCTTACCGGCAATGACTTAGGTAAGAATTATACTGCTGAAGAGGCCGACGATGCATTGAAAAAAGTGGATTTCTCCATACCCATAGGTCTCTCCTTCGAGTATGAGAATTTCATTCTTGGCGTACGCTATAACATCGGTCTCACCCGCGTATTCAAGAATGACTATTTCAAGGAGAAAAACCAAGTCTTCATGGTCGACCTGGGCTACCGCATCGCTCTATAATAGTGACGTTCAACGTTCAATGTTAACCGTTCACCCTCCCTTTGGGAGGGCCGGGGTGGGTGTTATCTTGGATACACCAAATTCTCCTCACTGATTTGTTCCAGCACTTCGGTGAGGTATTTTTTTGCTTCCCACCGTGCCATGGGCAGGTCGTGCAACAGCCAGTTGCCACAGTCTTTGGGCGCAGCACCAGGAATCTCTCCCTCATAGTCGGCGATAAACTGGAAAGTGCGGCGCATCAGGTCCACAATATCATGTGAAGAGTAATCACCTCGCAGCAACAGGTAGTTGCCGGTCTGACAACCCATCGGTCCCCAATACACGATACGGTCAGCCCACTCGGCGTCATTGCGCAGATAGGTGGCTGCCAGATGTTCGATGGTGTGCAAGGCTCCCTGTTGGATGGCCGGTTCGCGGTTGGGCTCTTTCATACGGATATCGAACGTGGTCACCACGTCGCCACCCACTTGGTCCTTGCGTGACACGTAAATGCCGCGCAACAGCCGTTCATGGTCAATGGTAAAACTAGCTATCTTTTTCATATTTAATGTATTCTGTTTTCTATACCCTCCCTTTGGGAGGGTCAGGGTGGGTATTTTCTATACCCTCCCTTTGGGAGGGTCAGGGTGGGTATTCTCTATACCCTCCCTTTGGGAGGGCTAAGGTGGGTTTTACAATCTTCCCAAGAACCTCCTCGTCACATTAAACGACCCTTCGGCCAGGCGGTTCCAGAAATCGAAATACTGCGATGCGTCAGTATCTTTCAGCGGTATGTCGCTGATGATACGGAACGAGATGAATGGCACTTTATATAAATAGCAGGTCTGCGCAATGGAACAGCTCTCCATGTCCACGGCCTTGGCTTCAGGGAAATGTGACAAGATGTCGCGCATCTTATCCTTTGTATCTACAAACCAGTCGCCACTCACCATCTCACCGGCATGGATAACGGTTTCGCTGCTTATTGACAAAGCCTTGTCTATCAGTTCTTTGGGTGAGTGAAAAGACGCAGGCAAGCCCACCAACTGACCGTAAGCCACTTCATGGCCGCAGTAAGCATCGTGGTAAACGTATGTTGTTCCCACCACCACGTCGCCGACGTTCATCGTCACGTCAGCACCGCCTGCCACACCTGTGGAGATGACCAGGTCGGGCTGATAGGCATTAATCATTTCCACGCAACCGATGGCGGAGTTCACCTTGCCGATGCCGCACTGTTGCAGGATAATCTCATGCCCGCTGATGTTACCGCGTATAAAGTCTTTCGTGTGGCGACGTTCCGTTGTCTGTTCTTCCAACAAACTACGGAGCTGCACCATCTCCTTCTCCATCGCCACAATAATTCCTATTTTCATACCTTATAGTAAACAAGTTAACACTTCATTTTCCCTCCCTTTGGGAGGGTCAGGGTGGGTATTTAATTACCTCTCCCTCCCTTTGGGAGGGCCGGGGTGGGTTTCTCACTTCATTTTCCCTCCCTTCGGGAGGGTCAGGGTGGGTATTCTTGGGTGGGTACTATCACACCGCCTCGCTCACCAGCCGCACCATATAAACGAGGAATACGATGGTCAGACAGGCTCCTTCCCATCGCTCCACCTTGTATTTCGTGCGGGAGAACAGCCACAACAGCACCATGCCTAATACCATCATGCCGAAGTCCACCGACGTAATGCCTTGTATCTGCATGGGTTTGATCAGTCCCGTCACACCCACAATCATGAGGATATTATACACGTTGCTGCCGATCACATTGCCCATGGCGATGGCACTCTGTCCCTTGCGGGCAGCCACCACGCTCGTTGCCAGTTCAGGCAGCGATGTGCCGCCGGCCACCACCGTCAGACCTATCACAGCCTCGCTCACACCCAACTTGGCGGCGATGTCGCTTGCGCCGTCAACAAACAGGTTACTTCCCAGCACCAGTCCTGCCAGACCGAGGATGATAAACAGCACCGATTTCACTACGCTGTAGTCCTTACGTCCCTCGTTGCTCTCTTGTGCAGGATGTTTCTTGGCGATATAGAGGTTGTAGCCAATGTATGCCAGTAATCCGGCAAAGAGGATGGCGGCGTCGAGACGGTTGATGTCGGAGTCAAGACAGAATAGCAATAACACCACAGAAGCCACCAGTGCGATAGGGATGTCCTTGCGCACAGTGCTCTTCAGGATGGCCATAGGGGCCACCATGGCGGCCACACCCACGATAAGGAAGGTGTTGAAAATGTTGCTTCCCACCACGTTACCCACCGCCAGGTCGGGTGTGCCCTTGATGGCCGACATCATACTCACGAACAGCTCAGGCATCGAAGTGCCCAAGGCCACGATGGTCAGTCCTATCACCATCTGCGGTATGTTCATGCGCTGGGCCAGTGCCACCGCACCGTCGGTCATTACGTCGGCACCCTTGATGACGAACACCACGCCTACGAGAATATATACAATGCTTAATATCATGAGAAATATTTTACGGGGTACAAAAGTAAATAAAAAAGTCAAAATAAAAAAAGGAACGGCACGGATTATTATCCATGCCGTTCCTTTTTTATCCTTTTACTATTTAACCTTTTTACCTTTCATCAGCCCTTTTACCCTTTCATTAGCCTTTTTACTTTTTTACCCTTTTACCCTTACCCGATATTTATCTGGCGGGCTACTTTCACTTCCTCCTTCACAATCTTCGGCAGGTCGATGGTCAGCACACCGTCAGCCACCTTGGCGCCGATTTTCTCCTTGTCCACGTCGTCGGGCAGAATCAGTGTCTGCTCATATTTCGTGTAGCTGAACTCGCGGCGCAGATAATGGGCCTTCTTCTCCTCCTCAGTCTGCTCGTGACGGCTCTCCATCTTGATGGTCAAGTCGCCTTCGGCATTGATGTTCACGTCGAAATCCTCTTTCGTCATACCCGGGGCAGCCACTTCAACTTGGTATTTGTCTTCCATCTCCAGCACATTGATGGCGGGTGCCGTGGCGTTAGCCTTAGGCAGGTTTACTGCGTTAATGAAATCGTTGAACACTTCCGGTAACCATGAATTCTTGTACATCATAATCGTATCTCCTTTTTAGTTTATGGGTTGTTGTTAATGTTTTCAAACTCTCGCGCCCTTTGAAAGGCGTTCACCCATCATTATGCAACCTGCGTGCCAATGAAGAAAAACCGACAAACTGACACTCTAATATGTCAGTTTGTCGGTTTTCTCGTCGCTTATCGCTAAGCCCTCATCTCTTACTCCTCATCCATGGGATACCTTACGCCCCATTCTTTGCGCAAGCCGTCCATCAGTTCCATGATGTAAAGCGTTTCGTCAAGGGGCATGAAAGGCGACTCTGTCAAACCTTTTTCCAGTGCTTCCTTGCAGGCGATGAACTGGTATTCATAACCCGTAATTTGTTTGGGCACTGCTATCTCCTCGATGAACACACGGTCACGGGCATACACGCGCACCGTCTGAGGATTGTTGATGTTGTCAATGATGAGGTAGCCCTCGGTGCCGCAAAGCGTACCTTGGTTATCGTTCACACAGGCGGCCGATGACTGTATATTGGCCAACACGCCATTCTCTAACGTCAGACAGGCTGCATTGGTCAGGTCCATGCCCGTAGCCGACTTCACACATTGCGAGGTGATACGCTCAATCTTGGCATCGCAGAACATCCTTACAAAGTTGAGGGAATATACTCCCAGGTCGAGCAACGCCCCGCCGCACAGGTCGGCACGCATGATACGTGGTTTGTCACCCATGCTATAGCCCAGACTGGCGGTGATGAGGCGCAGGTCACCGATGCGCCCGTCAGCCATCAGCTGCTTGACCATTGGCACTACGGGTTGATAACGGGTCCAGATGGCTTCGGCAAGGAATACTTTCTTCTTACGTGCCAACGCCACCACGCGCTGGCTCTGGGCGAGGTTGGCCATGAACGCCTTTTCCACCAAACAGGGCTTGCCGAGGTTGATGGCTTCCATGGTAACGTCATAGTGATGACTGTGCGGGGTGCCCACATATACGAGGTCTACCTCCGGGTCGGCTATCAGTTCACTGTACGAGCCATGGGCGTTGGGGATGCCCCATTCCTTAGCAAAGGCCTGAGCCTTTTCCATCGTTCTTGACCCCACGGCCTGACATACCAGACCGTCCTGCCGTTGTAGGGTGTAGGCAGCTTTTTCGGCAATCCATCCCGTGCCGATGATGCCTACGCGTAAATCTTTGTTCTTTTCCATCAATAGAATGTTTTTTATGGTTGTCAATAGAATGCTACAAATATAGCTGTTTTTTCCCAATTGCGCAAATCATCATTCTTTTTTGTCCAGTCAATATCGTCTTTTTTTCCATTGCTTTTCTGTCCTTCTGCATACTCTGCATGGAAACGTATTTGCTGATTATTGCAAATCCGTTTTGGCTTCTACTGTCTCTGTTTCCTGAATCGCTTTTGTCGGTCCTATGCCTAAGGCGACGATGGCACAACTCATAAAAGGACTTATTAAATTGAAAAAGCAGAATGGCAGGTAAACGATAGTGGGGATGCCTAACACGGTGCTCTGCGTCATACCACATGCTGTCCAGGGAACCAATACCGATGTGACGGTGGATGAGTCTTCCGTGCTACGGCTTAACAGTTCCGGGCGGTATCCCCGTTTCTTGTATTCTTCTCGGTAAATGGAGGAGTTCATGATGATGGAGAGGAACTGGTCGCCCATAATCATATTCAATGCCACACCCGACGTGACGGTCGAGGCCACCAGACTTGTCGTATGGCGCAGGTGACGAAGCAGAATGGAGGTCAGACTGCTCAGCATGCCGCTCGCGACCATGCACGCACCGAAGCACATAGCACAGATAATCAGCCAGATAGTATTGAGCATGCCAGCCATGCCACGAGTGGCTACCAGTTCGTTAATCTCCGAGAAGCCCGTATCTACTTGTGTCGTTGAGTAACATACCTTCATGATACCCTTCATCAGCCCTTCGGCAGTGATAGCGGATGAGCCTCCGATGCCCGCCACCACCTCTGGCTGCAATAGCAAGGCACAAAGACAGGCGGTGATGGAAGAGAGTATCAACGTGATGATGGAAGGCACTTTTTTATAAATCATCAATCCTGTGAGCAGCGGTACCACCATGGTCCATAAAGAGATGTTGAATGTATCTCCCAAGCCTTTCAGGTAACGGCCTGTTTCCAAAGCTTCACCATTGAACTGCAGACCGATAAACAGGTAGAGCAGCAGGGAAATGGTGATGCTGGGCACCGTGGTGTACATCATGTATCGGATATGCGAGAAAAGGTCGGCTTTGGCCATCGAAGAGGCAAGGACGGTGGTGTCTGACATGGGCGACATCTTGTCGCCGAAATATGCGCCCGAAATGATGGCTCCAGCGCTTAAAGCCGGCGGGATGCCTATGGCGTTGCCCACACCCAACAGGGCTATGCCGATGGTGGCGATGGTGGTCCACGACGTGCCTGTCATGACAGAGATGAGCGACGAGATGATGCAGGCACATGGGAGAAAGAACATAGGTGTCATGAATTGAACACCATAATAGATAAGCGTAGGCACCACCCCGCTGATCATCCATGTGCTCGACATCACTCCTATCATCAGAAGTATCAGTATGGAGATAGTCGCATCGCCAACGGTTTGCTGGAATGACTTTTCTAACTTTGACCACGGAACACGGTAATGGATGATGGAGATGGCGACACATACGCATGAGGCGATGATGAGAGCCAATTGACTCGCACCATTCAGCGCATCATCGTGCATCCAAACAAGTATGACCACGATGAGCAATATCAATATGGCCAAAGGTATGAACGACACCAATGGATGGGGCCGTTGATTATCTGGTCGTTCCATGGTCTTGCTGTCTTAGGGTGCAAAAATAGTGATTTTTACCGATATTCCCATTGCCGCGTTGGCCTTTTTCTCCTTTTGCTTTTCCTGTATCTCCAAACTTCCACAACTCACATTGTTTTTCCATATAAAATGTTTGTAGGTTGGGAAAAATGACGTAATTTTGCAACCATATTGAAATACACATTTATGAACAAAAAGACTTTGTTGGCCGAGTTGCACGACTATGTCATCATTTTCCTAGGCGTGTTTATCTGTGCTGCGGGATGGGTCATCTTCCTGTTGCCTAACCATATCATGACGGGCGGCACGGCCGGTATAGCATCTATCATCGAATGGGGAGCGGGCATAGACGTGGAATTCTCCTATCTGGCCATCAACATCATACTGCTGCTTATCGCACTGAGAATTCTTGGATTGCGCTTCTGCATCAAGACGATATACGGTGTGCTCCTGTTCACCGCAGCCATACCGATACTACGTGGACTGATTGGCGAAAAACAACTGCTTCACGACCAACTGTTTATGGCTACCGTCGTGGGTGCATGTTTCTGGGGTTGTGGCGTGGGAATGGCGCTCTCAGCGCATGGCAGCACGGGCGGTTCCGACATCGTGGCGGCAGTGGTCAACAAATACAAGGACATCTCGCTCGGCCATGTGCTGCTCATCACCGACCTGCTCATCATCACTTCGTCATACTTGGTGTTGCGCGACTGGGAACAGGTGATTTACGGTTATGTCATGCTTTTCATCTCCACGTTCTGCGTCGATCAGGTGGTGAACATGACACGCCGCTCAGTGCAGTTCTTCATCGTCACGGAGAAATACGAAGAGATGGGACAGCATATCAACAACCACATCCATCGTGGCTGTACGCTCATCAAAGGACAGGGAGTGTATTCGGGTCATGAGGTGAACATGCTCTTCGTGTTGGCACGACGCACGGAGTCGTCACGCATCTTCGCACTCATCAACGAGATCGACCCGGCGGCCTTCGTCTCCCAGAGTGCCGTCATCGGTGTCTACGGACAAGGCTTCGACCATTTCAAGCCCGGCCTGAAAAAACGTAAGAAACAACCAGAACAACAGGTGTAATCAATCATACAGCTTAAACCTACTAAAACCTAAATAATATGAAAAAGTATCTATTATTGATGATGATGGCATTTGCCCTGTCCATGACAGCCAATGCCCAACTGTTGCGCACAACGGTCGCACAAGGCGAGATAGAAGGAGTGGAGCAATCGGGCTTCGCGCTCTACAAGGCCATTCCCTACGCTGAACCACCTGTGGGCGACCTGCGGTGGAAAGCACCGGTGCCCAAGAAACCATGGAAAGGGGTGTACAAGGCTGAACAATGGGGAGCACGTCCGCCGCAGCCCACCGATCCCAACCAGAACGGCAATGAGATACCGATGAGCGAGGATTGCCTCTACCTGAGCGTGATGACGCCGGCGAAGTCGGCAACAGAAAAACTGCCTGTCTTTGTCATGATTCATGGCGGTGGATTTACCACGGGCTCATACAGTGGCACGCAGGAGAGCTTCGTGCGCGAGGGCATCATTTATGTCAGCATCGAATACCGTCTGGGCGTATTGGGATTTATGGCCCATCCCGAACTGGCCAAGGAGTCGGAGCGAGGCATTTCGGGCAACTACGGCATGATGGACCAGGTGCTGGCCTTGCGGTGGATACACGATAATATCTCTGCTTTCGGCGGCGACCCCGACAAGGTGACCATCGCTGGTGAGTCGGCGGGTGGCATCTCGGTGAGCATCCTCTGTGCCTCGCCTCTGTGCCGTGGCTTGTTCCGTGCAGCTATCAGTGAGAGCGGCAGCTCGTTCTGGCCGGTGGCCGACAAGAGGGGCGGTAATACGGCGATGTGCCGTGCCAAGGCTGCGGAACAGACGGGTGCTGACGTGCAAAAGCGGTTGGGCAAGAAAAACATCAAACAACTGCGCAAGGTGCCGTTCCAGACCTTGCTTGACAGTTGTCGTATGGAGCAGTTCTGGCCGGTGGTCGATGGCTATGTCATCACCGACGACCAGTACAAACTCTACGAAGCGGGACAATATAATGACGTGGATGTGATTATCGGCACCAACTCTGATGAGGGCTCAATGTTCTCTCGCCCCATGCCGGTGGAGGTGTATCGCCAACAGGCAAAGCAGGTGTATGGCGACTGGGCCGACAGGCTGATGGAAATCTATCCCGCCACCAATGAACAGGAGGTGTACTTCGCCATGTCCGATATCTTCCGCGACGGTAGCTTCGCCTGGGGCACCTACGCCTGGGCCAACCTGCAGAGCAAGACGGGCAAGGGTAGGGTGTATATGTATTACTTCGACCAGGATTCGGAGAACACCATCCTTCGCAGTTTCAAGGGTGGTGCCAGCCATGTGGCGGAGATGCCGTTTATCTATGGCTATAAGTTTGGCAGCGGGAAGATGACCGATACCGAACACCGTATGTTGGATATCATGTCGCAGTATTGGATAAACTTCACCAAGACGGGCGACCCCAATGGTGGCACGTTACCGTATTGGACCACCTATTGTCAGGGCGCCCCCACCGTGATGGTCATCCGTAACGGTTTCCACCTCGACAAAGTGCAGAACCAACCGCAAATGGATTTCTTCGAAGAATTCTTCAAGAGCCGACGCTAAAGGTTCAAAGGAACTTTTCGTTTCGCTGAAAAATAAAAGGGACAATAGCACTCAAAGCTATTGTCCCTTCTCTTACTAATACCTCCCTCTATCTTCCTTTTCCTCCCTTTAACTCCCTTTAATTAACTCCCTGGATTAAACCTTTCCAACAGCTTGACCAGGGCTTCACGACGTTCCGGCCATGTCTTGTAGTCGTCGGCACGTAGCGTGGTACCTCTCGGACCGTTCTCATTGTCGGTCACCACTATCATGAAAGGCTGGGCTTTGCCTTCGCCAATCAACTTGTCGGCAATGGCATTCACACCGCCTGTCTTGAACCAACTCTCCCATGTGTCGTTCGCACCGGGTACGAGGTTGACGGTGAACATCTGGGTCCCAGGTGTCCATGTCGGCGGCAGATATACTGCCACATGCTGGTTCAGGTCGTAGCAGACACGGCCATGCTCCACGGCGGTCATCGCCACCATGTCGTACGACTGTGCCGGATGACTGGAGATGCTGTATTTGAACCCTTTGTCGGGCGAGAGCAGCATGTTGTAGGCATCGGCCACTCGGATGCCGTCAACCACGAAGCAGTATTTGAACACCTTGGTGAAATTGTCCTTGATGGTGACGCTCCAGATACCGTCGGCATCTTTCACCATCGCCACGGGCTCGTTGAGCAGCTCACTCTCAAACAACACCTGTTTGGCGTCTGGTGCCTTGCAGCGGAACACGATGCCGTTACTTTGATATTCGGGTGAAATGATGGGCTTGGGGAACAGTCGGGCCATCACACTGGGTGTGAAGGCTTCTTCCTTGCCTGTGGCGGCCGGTGCTGGCTTGCCGTTGCGCATGGCTTGCTCGCACTTGTCAGGCTTGAACAGCAGACGCAGGGTCTTGTCGAGGAAATACTTGGCGTTCATCCAGGTATGACCGAACTTGTCGGTGGTGAACTCCTTCACCGAGCGGATGCCTTTATCGTCGAGGAACTGCATGTAGTCACGGGCAGTGCCGTAGAGGAAATCGTCAGTGCCCACACCCAACCAGAACAGGTGTATCTTGCTGTTCGTGTCGGCGGCATTGTCATAGACGCTGGACAGGTTGGTCATGGTGAACGAACTGTAGGAACAGAGATATGAGAACAGGTCAAGATGCATCAATCCGTTCATTAGTCCTTGGTTGCCGCCACGTGAGAAACCGCCGATGGCACGGTGGTCACGGTCGTTGATGGTGCGGTAATGGCTCTCCACATACGGCATCAGGTCGCTCGTCAGGTCGTTACTGAACACATCGTTTCCGAAGCTCAGCTGTGGCATGCCGTCATCGTTGGCCTTCGGGGGCAACAACTTGGCGGGGTTGCCGTAGGGAAGCACGATAATCATCTCTTCGGCGGCTCCCTCGGCCAGCAGGTTATCCATGATATAGTTCATGCGACCGACCTTGTAATACACCTCTTCGGTGTCGGTGGTGCCGCTGATGAGGTAGAACACGGGATAACGCTTCCCGGGCTGCTCATAGTAGCTTGGCGGCAGATAGACGACGGCTTGGTTCACACCACCCAGGTTCTTCGAGTTATAGTAGATATACTCCACGATGCCATGCGGCACATTACGGATGTCGTGGATGAGCGAACCGCTGCGTGAAGGTATCTCCAGCAGACTGTTCTTGAAACCCTCGTTGGGGAAATACTGGGCGTTCTGGTCGTCCATCACACTCACACCGTCCACCTCGAAATGATAGGGGTACATGTCGGGTGCAGCAGGTCCCAAGGTAATGGTCCACAGACCGTTGGCATCGCGCTTCATGTCATGCTTCCCGGCGAACTGCACATCGACGGCCACCTTTTGGGCTTTGTCGGCGCGGTACTGGAAGGTTACGGTGCCATCATCGTTGCAGATGGTGGAGGGCTGGGCAATGCCCAGGCAGGGAAGGGCCATCATCATACTCGTTACGATGGCTGTCTTCTTCCACATGGTTCTTTTGGCGTTCTTCATTATTGCTTATGGGTTAGTTTGTTGATAATCACTGTTAATCATTCGTCCATCAGCTTGCGGTAGCGCATACGCTTGGGCTCTTCCAGTCCCAGACGCATGGCTTTGTTGGCTTCGTACTCGCTGTAGTTACCCTCGAAATAGAACACGTTGCCGTCGCCCTCGAAGGCGAGGATATGGGTACAGATACGGTCGAGGAACCAACGGTCGTGACTGATGACGACGGCACAGCCGGCAAAGGCTTCCAAACCTTCCTCCAGGGCACGAAGGGTATTCACGTCGATGTCGTTCGTGGGCTCGTCAAGCAACAGCACGTTGCCTTCCTGCTTCAGCGCGATGGCCAGCTGCAGACGGTTGCGCTCGCCACCCGACAGCACGCCGCATTTCTTCTCTTGGTCAACACCGGTAAAGTTGAAACGCGACAGGTAGGCACGCACATTCACGTCCCTGCCGCCCATGCGTATCGTCTCGTTGCCGCCGCTCACCGTCTGGTAAACACTGCGGTCGGGCATGATGTCTTTATGCTGCTGATCCACATAGCTGAGCTTCACGGTCTCGCCCACCTCGAAGGTGCCGCTGTCAGCCTGTTCCATGCCCATAATCATACGGAACAGGGTGGTCTTGCCGGCTCCGTTGGGTCCGATGACACCGACGATGCCGTTGGGGGGTAACATGAAATTGAGGTCGTTGAACAGCACCTTCTCACCAAAGGCCTTGGCCACATGCACAGCCTCTATTACCTTGTTGCCCAGACGCGGACCGTTGGGGATGAAGATTTCCAATTTCTCTTCTTTCTGCTTCTGTTCCTCGTTGAGCATCTTGTCGTAGGAGTTCAGACGGGCCTTACCCTTGGCATGGCGGGCCTTCGGGGCCATGCGCACCCATTCCAGCTCGCGCTCCAATGTCTTGCGCCGCTTCGAGGCGGTCTTCTCTTCCAAGGCCAGCCGCTGACTCTTCTGCTCCAGCCACGACGAGTAGTTACCCTTCCAGGGGATGCCCTCGCCACGGTCGAGTTCCAGAATCCATTCCGCCACATCGTCGAGGAAATATCGGTCATGGGTCACGGCAATCACGGTACCCTCATATTGCTGCAGGTGCTGCTCCAACCAGTCGATGGATTCGGCATCGAGGTGGTTGGTGGGCTCGTCGAGCAACAGCACGTCGGGTTTCTGTAACAGCAGACGGCAGAGTGCCACACGCCGGCGCTCGCCGCCGGAGAGGTGCTGCACCCCTTGGTCGCCCGGAGGACAGTTCAGCGCGGCCATGGCACGGTCGAGCTTCGAGTCCATGTTCCACGCGTCGGTGGCATCGATGATGTCCTGTAACTCGGCCTGACGACTCATCAGCTTGTCCATCTTGTCGGGGTCTTCGTAATACTCCGGCTCACCGAATTTCTTGTTGATTTCGTCGTATTCGGCCAGGGCATCATACACGTGCTGCACACCTTCCATCACGTTTTCCTTCACCGTCTTCGTCTCGTTGAGCGGCGGGTCCTGCGGAAGGTAACCAACCGAGTAGCCGGGACTCCACACCACCTGTCCTTGGTACTGCTGGTCCAGTCCGGCGATAATCTTCATCAACGTCGACTTACCGGCACCGTTTAAACCGATAATACCTATCTTAGCCCCGTAGAAGAAGCTAAGATAGATATTCTTGAGCACTTGTTTTTGGTTCTGTTGGATGGTCTTGCTCAGTCCGACCATCGAGAAAATAATTTTCTTGTCGTCTACTGTTGCCATATAATATGGTTTAGTGTTTGCTTAGTGCCCCCTCCCTTTGGGAGGGCCGGGGTGGGTATCAATAAGAGAACACATAGTCATAGCTGTAGGTGCGCACATATATCCGGTTGCCCTTGGCAATCACTTGTTCCGGTGCTTTTTTCAGGTAGATTTTCTGCACGCGCTGTCCGCTATATTTGTCCACCACATACAGATAGTCGGATTCAAAGGAACTGCCGTAGCCGCAGATGATGGAGTTGCCAATAATCTCGATACTCGAACTACAGGTCTTTTTCTCCGAGGTCCACAGAATCTCGTTGGTGCGCAGGTCGATGGCGGATAGGTAGCCGTTCTGTTCATCACTGATTTTACCATAGTAGTCGCTGTAAGAGTTGTGGCTTACATACATGATGTTACCCTCAATCCTCACGAATCCTACGCCGGAAATGCCGCAGGGGTTATTCACGCCTGGTGGTATCTTGAACCTTTCAAAGTCGTAGGCTTTATAGATGGTCTGCAACGAGGGGTCGGCAATGACCAGCTTGGTGGCCTCGGCATAGTAGGGACCGTATGTCACTACCGAATATCCGTCGGTGTTGTAGCGGCAGCGCGGACGTATCTCTTCATTGGGCTCGTTGGGGAATGCCTCTTCTGACCGCTTCAGGCCGTTACGCTCGAACCACTCTTCATCGTCGGTGATGCCGTTCTCGCGGCACGACACCTGGCGCAGCGTCAACTGTTTGCGGCTCATGTCGCGCTTGAGCACGTACCCATTGAAGTCGAGCGGAGTCAACATCACGAAGTTGTTATCGAGGTTATAGAGATTGAACGTGCCGGATGGCTGCAGTCTGTAGGCCGACAGGAAGTCTGCGTCGCGCTGTGGATGACTCACCAGACGGGAGGTTGCCGTGGTCCGTCTTTTCTGCGTCTTCCGCTTCTGTGCGCTTACCTGTCCGGGAATCATCAGGCATGCTAATGCCAGGATGACCATTATTCTCGTGTTCCTTTTCATAATAGTAAGTGTTTGATAGTGGATATTTTCTATTGTTTTGCAAATATAGCGTTTTTCCCGTTAATATGCAATTTATATTTCATTACTTTTTACTTTTTCCCCTCCTTTTACTTCTCACCTCTTACCCCTCACCCCTCACCCCTTCACTCCCCCTCCCTTTGGGAGGGTCGGGGTGGGTATCAAAATGAGAACACATAATCGTAGCTGTAGGTGCGCACATACACGCGGTTGCCCTTCACTACCACATATTCGGGTCCTTTATTCAAGAAAATCTTCTGCACGCGCTGACCGCTGTATTTGTCAATCACGAACAGGTAGTCGGTCTCATCGGTAAATCCGTAGCCGCAGATGATGGAGTTACCCACAATCTCGAAGGTGGAGTTGCAGGTCAGCGGCTCCGTGGTCCAAAGGACCTCGTTGGTACGCAGGTCGATGGCAGAGATATAGCCCGTCTGACCTTGGAAAGCCTTGGCGTAGCCGTTTCCCGTATGCGCCACATACATGATGTTGCCGTCTATCTTTATGCAGCCTATCGACTGGTCAGTACCGCTGCGGCCTTTGGGAGCATACTTGAAATTGTCAAAATTGTAAGCTCTGTATAACGTTTGTTGGCCGTCATCGGTAATAATCACACGCATAGTGGAGCCGTAGTGTATACCGTAACTGATGGCCACATAATCGCCGAATTCGTAGCGGAAACGGGGACGCATCTCATCCATCGCCTCATTTTCATAACGGATCTCGCTATTATCCAGACCGTTGTTCCTAAACCACGCTTCTGTATCAGTGATGCCATTTTGGAGACACGACACTTGGCGGAGTGTCACCTGCTTACGACTCATGTTACGCTTCAGCACATGACCTTCGAAATAAGGGGCAGGCAGTGTCACATAGTTATAGCCGTTGCCGTAACTGTCAGGATCGAAATTCCCGATGGGTTGCAGCCGGTAGCTCGACAGAAAGGCATCATCCCGCTGCGGATAGGTCACCATACGGCTCGTTGTCGTTTGCCGTTTCTGCGTCTTCCGCTTCTGGGCACTCACTTGTCCGGGAATCATCAGGCAGGCCAGTGCCAGAATGACCATCATTTTCGTGTTCCGTTTCATAATCATAAGTTTTTTTATTGGTAATTATTTATATTTTGATATGTCCAGACTCCCAGACTCCCAGACTCCCAGACTCCCAGACTCCCAGACTCCCAAACTTCTAAACTCCCAAAAGAAAACTCTCTCTTCCCTTTCCCTTTGCAAATATACTATTATTTGTTAGCATTTGAAACAATATCCACTCATATATGATGAAATGGGGTTAATGATGTATAAGAATGGCATTTTGGGGGACATGTCACAACAACAAAAAAAGAAGAAACCACACCCTGAGGTGCAGCCCCTTCTCACTCATATTTTTCGCTAGAGTAAAGTTCTTTGATTCTTATTTCAGACCACGGTTTTTCAGTGTGGCGTTCAGGATGGTCACATAGGTCCTGTACTGATCCTCGTTGAGGATGTTGCGCATGTAGGTCAGGTCGTGACTGAGGGCTTTGTTCATCAAACGAACACGTTCTTCCTGTGAGGAGGCACCGGCGTTCATCATCTCCTGAGTAAATCTTTTCTGAACCATGTCAACTGAATCCCACTGGTCAACGCTCAGGTGGAGTGCGGTACCAAGTTTCGTCATGTCGATGTTAAAGCTGTAAGCTTCTACACTGGCGGTCTTCTCATTCTCTTCGCCCTCGGCGAAAGCCACGGTCATTGTCAGCGCCATGGCCAAAGTCATCATAAACTTTTTCATTTTCTTTTAAATTTTATAGTGTTAAACTTTTTGGTTGATTTCTTTTGTCGATGCAAAAGTAGTATGAGAATTGGGCTCATTCCTAAAAATAACCTCATTTTCTATCTTACTCGTTGCGACATGCTCCTATATATGCGCCAAATGGGGAGAATGTCTGTGTTTTTTGTCGCATTAGCCCAGAAAAACATCCATCTTTTCACTTTAAACCATCCTTTTTTCAGAAGTTTTGCCTATTTTTGCAGAAAAATTGGCATCATGTCCGAAAACAATACCGAAACAACGGTGAAAACACCTTTGCTGGGAATGACCCTCGACCAACTACGACAGGTGGCCAAGGAACAGGGCATGCCTGCCTTTACGGGGGCACAGATGGCCAAATGGCTCTATGAAAGCCATGTGACGGACATCCAGCAGATGACGAACATCTCAAAAGCCAACCGTGCCAAGCTGGAAGAGAACTACACCGTGGGGGCCATGTCCCCTGTGGATTGCCAGCGTTCCGTTGACGGCACCGTGAAATACCTCTTCCCCACAGAAAATGGAAAGTTTGTGGAAACGGTATATATCCCCGATGGCGAAAGAGCCACGCTTTGCATGTCGTGTCAGGTGGGATGCAAGATGAACTGCCTGTTCTGCCAGACGGGCAAACAGGGCTTCGAAGGGAACCTCTCGGTGCGCGACATCATCAACCAGATATATGCCTTGCCCGAACGTGACACCCTGACCAATGTGGTGTTTATGGGACAGGGGGAGCCGATGGACAACCTCGATGCGGTGCTCCGCGCCACGGAAATCCTCACCGCACCCTATGCCTTCGCATGGAGCCCGCGGCGTATCACGGTGAGTAGCGTGGGGGTGAAAAACAAACTCAAGCGGTTCCTCGATGAGAGCGAATGCCACGTGGCGATATCACTGCACGCGCCAAACCATGAACTGCGCTCCTCGCTTATGCCGGCGGAAAAAGGCATGCCCATCGCCGATGTGATAGAACTGCTGAGGAACTACGACTTCGCTCATCAACGGCGACTGTCGTTCGAATACATCGTTTTCGGCGGAATCAACGACTCGATGGCGCACGCACGACAACTGCTCAAGATGTTGCGCGGACTGGACTGCCGTGTCAACCTGATACGGTTCCACCATATACCAGGCACCGACCTGCACGGAGCAACAGAGGAAAAGATGCTCGAATGGCGCGACTTCCTCACATCGCACGGACTGTTCACCACCATCAGGGCAAGTAGGGGAGAGGATATATTCGCAGCCTGTGGATTGCTCAGTACGGCAAAAACGAAGGAAAATGAGAAATAAATGGAAGATAGGCTCATTATGGACCGTGGTCCTGTGCTTGCTTCTGGGGTGTAACGAAGGCAACCCCTTACAACCCAAGAGTGGCGGACACCCTTATGAGGTGCTGCTCGTGGGCGACAGCGGCGGGGTGGTGATGCGCCAACTGACGGTCGATATGGCGGGCCTCCCGCAGCCGGAACCCTGGTTCGACGTGGTGGTGACCGACAGTGCAGGCTTCCAACGCAATGGCAAGACCATGCGCAATGTGGTGAGGGTGGATGTTGCCCCGGCGGCCACGGAACGCACGGTAATAAGATACGAACGCAATGTGTTTGCCGCACCGCAAATCATCGTACATGTGCTTACTCCTTCATGGAAGGCACTTGACGATGAGATGCCTGCCCTGGGCGAGCGTCTGAGGACACTCCTCGATGGTGCGGAACGCTCACGACAGATGGCTTATCTCTCCTCACATCATGCCATGGAACCAACCGCAACGGTGGAGAGGAAGTTCGGGGCGCAGATGTGGATTCCCGTGGAGATGAAGGCTTCCATGCAGACCGACAGTTTTCTGTGGCTCTCGAACGACGCGGCAGAGGGTATGTGTAATATATGTATATATAGGATAGCCTCAGCCGACACGGCGCGATTTGTTGCAGCACGCGACAGTGTGATGGAGAGGAATGTCAAGGGCGAGACCGACAGGATGCACATGGCTACAGCACCCTTCCCGCTGCAATGGCTGCAAGGCAACGACAGCACGTCGTGGGTGGCACGCGGACTGTGGGAGATGGTGGGCGATGCCATGGGAGGACCTTTCGTGGCGCGTATCATGCAACAGCCCGACGGCACGGCACTGGTGGCCGAGTCCTTCGTATATGCACCGGAAGGAAAGAAACGAAATCTCCTCCGTCGCACCGAGGCATCACTCTTCACCTTTAAAAAGGTAAAAGAGTAAAAAAGTAAAAAAGTAAAAAAGTAAAAGTCGTAGTCGTAGTAATGTCCATTTTAACTCCCACTTTAACTCCCATGAGCGAAGCGAATTAACTTCCATTTTAACTCCATTAATGGAAAACTTCCATGAGCGAAGCGAATTAACTTCCATTATAACTCCCACTTAAACTATCGATAAACTTACAAACTTACGAACTCACATAATATGGAACAAAGAAAAATAAGGGTGGCCATCACCCAAGGCGATACCAACGGAATAGGTTATGAAACAATCTTCAAATGCTTTGCCGAACCGGCAAGCCTCGAACTGTGTACTCCCATCGTTTACGGTTCACCGAAGGTGGCAGCCTATCACCGCAAGGCATTGAACATGCAGGCCAATTTCAGTATCATCACTTCGGCCAATGCGGCACAGGACGACAAACTCAATGTGCTGACAGCCTTCGATGGCGACGTGAAGGTGGATATGGGAACACGAACACCGGAGTCGGGCGCGGCGGCTCGGAAGGCTCTCGACAGGGCCATCGCCGACTTCGCCACGGGGGCATTCGATGCATTGGTAACCATGCCCATGGATTTAGCCGACCTCGACGGGGCTTCATCACAGGCGGACTATATCATTAGGGCCTTGGGACTGACCGACGACTGTATGCAGGTGTTTACCTGCGGACAACTGCGACTGGCTGTGGCTACACCATCATGTCCGGTGGGAGCAGCCGCCACGCTCATCAGCAAAGAAGGGGTGGAGGGAAAGGCTAAGACGCTGTTCAATTGCTTGAAACGCGACTTCCGAGTGAACAACCCCCGTCTGGCGGTGTTGGCCTATAACCCGCAGCCTTCGACAGAGGAAAATGAAGCTATCGTGCCTGCCGTGGAACAACTCAAGACGGACAAGGTGTGGACATACGGACCATTCAGTGCCGACGACTTTTTCAGCCAGTGCCAGCATGTGCATTTCGATGCCATATTGGCCATGTACCACGAACAGGCCATGATTCCTTTCAAGATGCTCGCCAACGAGGGGGCCGGCGTGTTCACGACGGGACTGGCTCAGCCATTGGTGGAGCCGCTGTTCATGGGTAATACGGAACAAGGAACTGTCGACGAGCTGCCTCTGCGCATGGCCATCTATATGGCTGTCGATGCTGCACGTAACCGTGCCAACTATGACGAACCGCTGGCCAACCCGCTGAAAAAGCTGTATCACGAGAAACGCGACGAGAGCGAGAAAGTGCGTTTCGCCATCCCCAAGAAGCATGAGGATAAACCGGAGGAGAAAAACTAAAAACCTCTAAAATATCTGCCAAAATTGCACATATCCGAAAAAATATGTGTAATTTTGTCACCCCAATGGAGAATAGTAAACTACAACAGGTAAAAAACCGATACCAGATAGTGGGCAATAGCGAGGCGCTGAACCATGCGCTCGATATTGCCTTGCAGGTGGCATCTACCAATCTGTCAGTGCTCATCGTGGGCGAGAGTGGGGTGGGAAAGGAAATCATCCCGCGCATCATCCACGACAATTCCACACGGCGAAAGGAGAAATTCTTCGCCGTTAACTGTGGCTCCATACCTGAAGGTACTATCGACAGCGAACTCTTCGGACACGAGAGAGGGTCGTTCACCGGAGCCATCGGCGAGAGCGAGGGCTATTTCGGTGTGGCGAACAAAGGTACCATCTTCCTCGATGAGGTGGGTGAACTGCCACTTTCCACGCAGACACGACTGCTCCGCGTGCTCGAGTCGGGCGAATATATCCGCGTGGGTGGACAGGAAATCAGAAAGACCGACGTGCGCATCGTGGCGGCTACCAATGTTAACATGCGCAAGGCCATCAGCGAGGGACGGTTCCGCGAAGACCTCTTCTATCGACTGAACACCATACCCATCGCCATGCCGGCATTACGCGAGAGGGGAACTGACATACTGCTGCTCTTCCGGCTCTTCGCCCTGCAGATGCAGGAACAATACCATATCCCCAAGATAACGCTCACCAAGGAGGCAGAGGCGTTGATGCTCAAATATAAGTGGCCGGGAAACGTACGACAGCTGAAGAATATCACCGAACAGATGTCGGTGCTCAGCCGCGAAAGGGTTATCACGGCCGATATCCTTCGCACTTTTATTCCCGACGACCCCGAGACGACGGAACTGGCCACTGTCGCCAAGACAGGACCTCATTCCTATGAGAACGAACGGGAGATGCTGTTGCAGGTGCTCTATGAACTGCGTACCAACGTGGGCGACCTCAGGAGGGAACTAAACGGACTGCGGCACCAGATTGATGATGCGAAAAACCTGACTACTGCAGCGCAAAACCTTCAGACCAACCTGCCGGCAACATTCGACGCAGCGGATGGAAACGATGACAAGAACACTAAGAAACCCGTTGTTGAAGATGCTGAGGCGGAGGAGATATCTGAGCCGGAAAGCCTGAACCTCAATGATATAGGACGGCAGATGCTGGAAAAAGCACTTGAACGCAACGGGGGAAACCGTAAGAAGGCGGCACGTGAACTGGGAATCTCCGACCGCACGCTCTATAGGCGGCTGCGACAGTTCGGACTGACCATGCTCATCGCACTCTTCACATTGTCCTCTTTTTCATCGTGCAAGGTGTCGTACAGCTTCAGCGGGGCAAGTATCGACTACTCCAAGACCAAGACCATACAGATTGCCGACTTCCCGATACGCTCGTCGTATGTGTGGGGACCCATGCAGGGCATCTTCAACAATGCACTGCGCGAACTCTTCTCATCACGCACTCACCTTGAAGAGGTACGGCGCAATGGCGACCTCGTGCTCGAAGGGGAGATAACGCAATACCAACAACGAAATAAGGGTATCTCAAGCGAGGGATATTCAGAGCAGGTAGAACTGTCGATGACGGTAAATGTCAGGTTCACCAACAACAAGAACCACGACGAGGACTTCGAACAGCAGTTCACAGCTACGAATACCTACCCCAGCACACAGTCGCTCAACTCCGTACAGGAGGAACTGGTGACACAGATGGTGGAAGACATCACCCAACAGATTTACAATGCCACAGTGGCCAACTGGTAAACTGACATGACCGACATCCAGCATTATATCGACCATCCCGAACAACTCGACAAGGAAACGCTGTTCACGCTGCGTTCCCTCGTGGCGCAATATCCGTATTACCAACCGGCACGCATACTGTTGCTGAAGAACCTGTTCCTGATGCACGACCCTTCCTTCGACGAGGAACTGCGAAGGGCGGCCATATTCATCACCGACAGGAATGTGCTATTCGAAATGGTGGAAGCGGCACATTATTTGCTGAAGAAGGAAACCACGGAGAAGAAACCGGCCGACAAGGAAGATGCCGCCAGCAGGACGATGACGCTCATCGACAATTTCCTCGACTCCATGCCGGAAAAAGAAGAGGAAACACCGAAAAAACGGAAACCGACACCTGCCGATGCTGCCATTGATTATGTGGCTTACCTCCTTGAAACGGAGACGGAAGAGGAAGCACAAGAGCAGACACCGGCGATGAAGGGACAGACGCTCATCGACGATTTCATCAAAAACAAGGATGGACGCCGTATTCAACTCAAGGAAAATCCAGAATACACACCGCAACTCGACGATGACACCAAACAGGGTGGGGAAGGGTTCTTCACCGAGACTTTGGCCAAAATTTACGTCAAACAAGGGCGATATTCTAAGGCTTTGGAAATTATTAAGCGTTTAAATTTGAATTATCCAAAAAAAAGTGCTTACTTTGCAGACCAAATTCGCTTCTTGGAACGATTGATAATAAACAACAATAACAAATAAAGTAAAATGTACACACTTTTCGTAATTCTTATCGTACTGGCAGCCATACTGATGATTTTCATCGTGCTGATCCAGGAAAGCAAGGGTGGAGGCTTGTCTTCCAACTTCTCTTCGGCCAACCAGATCGTGGGTGTCCGTAAAACAACCGACTTCATCGAAAAGGCCACTTGGGGCCTCGCCATTGCCATGGTGGTGCTCAGCGTGCTCTGCGCATCCGTGGCTCCCACAGCAACGGCTTCCAAGAGTGCCGTGCAGGGACAGGTAGAGAATCCGTTGACCAATCCTACCACACAGCAAAACTTCGGTGCTTCACAGCAGGCCGCTCCTGCAGCCCCCGCCGCTGAAGGTGCAGCCCCCGCTGCTGCCCCTGCTGCTGAAGGTGCAGCTTCCGCACCCGCTGCTCCTGCAGCACCTGCAGCCCCCGCTACTCCTTCTGCTCCGCAGCAATAGGATATTTTGCTAAAAGTGCAATAAAAATTTGGAGTATTCAAATTTAATGTTTACCTTTGCATCCGCTTTTCCGATGGAAAGGTCTACACGGTGCCCGTAGTTCAGTTGGTTAGAGCGTCAGATTGTGGTTCTGAATGTCGTGGGTTCGAGTCCCACCGGGCACCCTCGAAAAGAGACATCGCCGCTAGGCAATGTCTCTTTTTGTGAGAAGTCTGAACAAACGACATCGCCGCTAGGCAATGTCTCTTTTTGTGAGAAGTCCGAACAAACGACATCGCCGCTAGGCAATGTCTCTTTTTGTGAGAAGGTGGAGGAACACACAAGTCTCACTCACCTATTGTTTTTTTGCTCGAAAATGAAAAATGTCCTCATTTTGTTTGCTAAATCGAGATATTACACTATCTTTGCAGTTGATAAGTGTAAATTACGTTTTACATATCTGCTTAAATATTGTAAACTGATTTTTACATATTGTGTGAATAGTTGTAAACCGTTTTTTTACATTGCATAAATTAATTTAGGAAATATGGACAAACTATTCGAACGCCACGACATCTACCTCTCTGAAGTGCCAATGGATTACATCAGAGACTTCATGCACCGCATCCACTGGGATTCACGTCTCCTCATTGTCAAGGGCCCCAAGGGAGTTGGTAAGTCCACACTTCTGTTGCAGTACATCAAGAAGAACTTTGAAGCTGACGACCGTCACGTGCTCTATTGTTCAGCAGATACTAGCTATTTCGCTACTCATACCATAGTTGATTTAGCAGATATGTTCGTCAAGAGAGGTGGGCAGTGGCTCTTCATCGACGAAGTGCATAAGTATTTAGGGTGGAGTCGTGAGATCAAAGAAATTTATGACCTGTATCCTAAATTGCATGTCGTGCTCAGCGGTTCGTCGCTTATACAGATTAACGACGGACAAGCCGATTTGTCTCGACGCATGTTGCACTATGATATGCCAGGACTGTCGTTCCGGGAATTCCTACGTTTCGATGCTGATCTTGACTTTGAAACCATATCATTTGACCAATTACTGGAGAAACCCGCAAAGTTCTGCATGGAAGTGCGTTCTAAATGCCACCCATTAGAGTATTTCTGCCGTTATCTGCAATATGGCTATTATCCCTTCTATTTCGAAAACAAGCGTGCGTATTATCGTCATTTAGAGGATGTGGTCAACTATATCATCGACGTGGAATTGACCAAGCATCGCAGTATAGACGTTGGCAACACGCGCAGTTTGAAAGCCCTGTTGCAAGTTCTTTCTCAGATGACGCCATACGAGGTAGATATTGCCAAACTGTCGAAAGCCACGGGCATATCACGCCCCTCAACGCTGAAATACCTGACCCACATGGAGGAGGCCTGTCTCATTCGCCGCTTGTTTACAGACTTACAGCGTGTTACAGACCTTCAGAAGCCAGACAAAATCTATCTGGACAACTCCAATCTACTTTATGCCCTTTGTCCACAGAAGCCTGAGATTGGTACCGTTCGTGAGGCCTTCTTTGCTAACCAACTAGCTTTGGCAGGCCATACTGTGGAATATGCAGGCTATAAGAAAGGCGACTTCCGCATCGATGGTAACACGGTGATAGAGGTTGGTGGAGCCGATAAAGGCTTTAGCCAACTGGAAGGACAGGATCATTCTTTTGTTGCAGCTGACGACATTGAGTCTGCCTCAATGAGGAAGATTCCTCTCTGGGCTTTTGGCTTCCTATATTAAATTATCTTATTTGAACCTATATAACCGTCCATTCGCATCAACATCATCACAGGTGGAGGAACACACGAGTCTCTCCACCTGCCTTATTTATAATAGTTTAATCTCTTGAATGACAAGATTTGCACCACCCGCGGTCTTGTCGGACTGGTAGAACATCAATTTGACTATTTACAAGATAGCCATTTATTTCTTTACAATCGTTACCTCCCTCTAATTGTCATTTAAGACAGTTTGATTCTTTAGAAATTGATTACCATATTGTAAGGCTATTAGAAGAAAACGTGTAACTTTACCCCAAAAGTCGGGTGGAAAATGTGTGGAATGCACAGAAAAGTCGGGTGGAAAATGTGTTATGATGTATAAACGCAAGATAGAAGACATTTTTTGTGGAAATACACATATTTTGTCAGCATAATTATATCTTTTCGGGGTAATCTTCAAATTTTACATTGAAAAAGAGTATTTTTGCAGAACTGTAAATCGGAATTTTGATGTTTAACTAAAATATTACATCATGAGAAGAATAGCATTGGCAATTGTCTTATCTTGCCTTACACTGTTTATGATGGCACAGAGTGGTATTAAAGTGAACTACAAAGGTCCCCGTCCCACCGTCGCAGATTTTGCATGGGCTGCATTTCCATCTTTGAACTATGAAGACGAGGAAGAGAGTGGCGACCGCCCATGGAAAGCATTGGAGAATGCCATGAAACGCCAAAGCAAAGGCCTCGCACTAGAGGAAGGTGAAATGTTGAACATCGACTCAATAAAAGAAGGATACATTCTTTGGGAACAAGCAGGGGGTGAAGACTTAGATTATATTTTCAGGCTGGAAGTGTTCTGCTGGAACGAGTTGGACGGAGAACACATACTAATTGCTTTCAACAATTTGGCAAGCTATACAGAAGGCAGGCCAAGTATAACCGAAATGAGTGGCATCGATTTCTTTCGTTACGACAACACCACGAAACGTATGGTGCGTTGCGACCCTCCAGGGTTCGAAATTAAATACGATGGCATTTATGAACTACCACGTATTGGCAAGGACATCATTTATACTAAATGGAATGATGATGGCACTACTGAGCAGAAGGTATTAAGATGGAATGGAAGAGAATTCAACCTACAGTCCGCCGCATCAAGGAGGGCGACTACTCCATCGTCTTCAAGTTCTTCCATGCAGAACATAACCATCACTGCCAACGGTGTCACCTTCACCATGGTGGCGGTGCAGGGCGGCACCTTCACCATGGGTGCCACCACGGAGCAGGGGAACGATGCTGATGATGAAGAAATACCCGCCCATAGCGTGACGCTCTCCGACTACTATATTGGTCAGACGGAGGTGACGCAGGCCTTGTGGAAGGCCGTCATGGGCAACAATCCGTCGTACAGAAAAGGCTCCAACCTGCCCGTGGAACGCGTTTCTTGGAACGACTGCCAGCAGTTCATCACGAAGCTGAACCAGATTACGGGCCGTCGGTTCCGCCTTCCCACCGAGGCGGAGTGGGAGTATGCCGCTAGTGGCGGCGTCCGTAGCCGCGGCTACAAATACTCCGGTTCCAATGACATCGGCTCCGTGGCATGGTATCATGGTAACAGTGACGATAAGATGCACCCTGTGGGCCAGAAGCAGGCTAATGAACTGGGCATCTACGATATGTCGGGCAACGTGTACGAGTGGTGTCAGGATTGGTACGGCTATTACAGCGATTCTGCCCAGTTAAATCCCCAGGGACCTTCATGGGCCAATCGCCGCGTGTTCCGTGGTGGCAGCTGGTACGACGGCGACAGTGGCTGCCGGGTGTCGTACCGCTTTTGCTACCCGCCTAGATACATTCCCTACACCCACGGTTTGCGCCTCGCCCTCTAGTTCATCTTTAAAAAAGAAAAAACAAAACAATATTTGGCATCTATGCCGCGGTGCCCGAAATTGTAAAGACCGCCGAGGTTATGGATGCCAAATATTGTGGAAAGGAATAACCAAGACTTTCATAATATCAATAAAGATAGTGATAATCAGGGAAATATTCGCTATATTTGCATCCATATTTTAGATTGTTTATGAAGAAAAACAGTATTATCTCGGCATTGTTGAGCATATTCATGATGCTCCTGTCAAATACATTACGAGCGGATAATGTCATTTTGCCGTTTCATATTCTCGGCGGTGAGCTGAGCAACTCGGCTGCTACGTCAGTGAGTGATATCGACGAGGTGTTACCTCGCATGAAGGCACTGGGGCTGAACACGGTGCTGGTGCCTGTCTATTGGGAATTCCTCGAACCCGATGAGGGAAAGATGGACTTCACGCTTGTTGACCGAACCATCGACGTGGCTCGTCAGCAGGGACTGAAGATCGTTCCACTCTGGTTTGGGGCATGGAAAAACTCGATGTCGTGCTACGCTCCTGCATGGTTCAAGCGCGATGTGAAGCGTTTTCCTCGGGCAGTGACGGCAGAAGGGAAACCGTTGGAGATCGCCTCATGCTTCAGCGACAATGTGCTGCAAGCCGACTTGAAGGCTTTCTCAGCATTGATACAACACATAGCGGAGAAAGACCCCATGCATGATGTGGTTATTATGTTGCAGATAGAGAACGAGATTGGTATGCTAGAGTCTGCGCGTGACCATTCGCCATTGGCCGAGAAAGCCTATCTTCAGCCCGTGCCACAAGCATTGCTCAAAGCTCTTAACATCAAACAGCAAGGTTCATGGGCAGAAGTGTTTGGTACTGACGACTATGCCGACGAGAAGTTTATGGCTTGGCACTATGCCTGCTATGTGGAGCATCTGGCAAAGGCAGCTCGTCAGATTCACAACATGCCGCTTTATGTGAATGCGGCGATGAACAGTCGCGGCCGCAAACCTGGTGAATACCCGTCGGCCGGTCCATTGGCACATCTCGCTGATATCTGGAAAACTGGTGCGCCAAGCATTGATATCCTTGCACCTGACATCTATGATACTGGCTTTAAGTCGTGGGCTTCAAAATACGCCATGCCTCTGCGACCACAAGATGGCGGTAAGATAAAGAACCGTCTTTTCATTCCGGAGAGCCGTTGCTGCGAAAATAGCGGTGTGCGCGCCCTCTATGCTTTTGGAGAGCATGAGGCTCTCGGTTTCTCGCCATTCGCCATCGACCAGGCTTCGCCTAAAGAGACGGAGTCAGTAACGCAGGCCTATAACCTCTTATCTCAGGTATTCAATGTGAACCCGAAGAATACTTGGGGGTTACTTTTCGATCAGGACGATAAGGAGCGTGTCATCGAGGACGAAGATGTGGTGATGACTTGCCGTCACTATTTCACTTTGCCTTGGGATCCTCGTGCCACTGACGGCTCGACATGGCCTGAAGGTGGAGCCATGCTGATCCGTTTGGGTAAGTACGACTATCTGTTGGCAGGTAGCGGCGTTGTCGTTGACTTCAAAACACGTACAGAGAAACTGCAGGAACAACAGAAGAAATTGGGTGAAGACGGCTTCGCCGAAGCTGGCAATGAAATGTTCAATCTTCCATCTTCAATGTTCAATGGATCCCGCCTGGGCCTCCTTTCTGTTGATGAAGTCACGATCGACCATCAGGGGCAGATGCACTTCCTTCGCCGTCACAATGGCGACCAGAGTCATCAGGGCCGACATGCCCGCATCAGCGTGGGTGAGTGGAAGATTCTGCACATCCAACTCTACGAATTCAAATAAATCCATTAGCACATGCCCCCTTGCAACGTCATAATTGCCACGGCAAGGCGAAGTGGTCATCAGGACGTAGCCGATGGCGAAACCGACTATTTCTTTTTGAGTGATTCTTCCAATAATTGATGGAAGGTGTTCTGTTATTCTTGTTTGCTTATGAGATAACTCACAACTTTGAAAACCATGCTGTCTCTGTCATTCAGATATGGAAAATGCTTTTCCCATCCTATTTCCTTAATAAAGTTATAAAAGAAGTTGTAATCCAAATAATAGATTTCGTCTTTCTTCTTAACCATCCAGGGAATGCCAGAAAAGTTTAGGTGTGGACGCAGCTCAACAGTATTCCCATCATTAAATGTTAAGACAATGTACTGTTTTAAAGGTTTTGAAAGTGCTAATGAATAAAAATGGAAATCTTTATAATACAAAGCCTCAGATATTTCATTACAAGTTAAATCCAATAGAGTCTGGTCTTGTATTGATTGATACTTGTTTTTGTCTATATCCTCTATTGAAAAATATAGGTCTTCATGTAAGTAATTTCTATAGTTGTCAATGTCATTTTTGCTTATTTTGTACGCATCGCATGTGTCCTTCACCATCTTAGGCATTTCTGAAACAAATTTGTCAACAAAATATCCATAAAAAGCAATAGGTGAATCCATAACATTGTTGGTTTCTCTCCAGTCTTCGAGATGAAACTCAAAAACATTGTTATTACGTTTATATATAGCATGTGAATAAGTTAAAGCATATCCACCTTCATGGTAGTAGTATATATCCACCTTTATCACCTTGTTCTCTTTGTTGCCAGCATACATGCATATAGCAACAAACAACAAACAAATAATAGTAATATGTTTTTTCATGTTATTTAGAATTGTGATGCTAAACAGCCGTTTGGTAACAGAATTTGGACTAATTATAGATCCATGTTATTAATTCGAACCTGTCAAAGCCTGAACCAGTGCGTCAAGTTGTTGCTGGCTCAGGCCATGTCTTCCGAGTATAATCTCAGGGCTTTACCTCAAATGGTGTAGCGGCAAGCCGTAACCCGATACCAGGAGACCTTTGCGCTGGTATTTCACCGTACCGGAAAGCAATATGGCAAACCTCAAGAATTTGAAAACAATTACCCCCACGAACCACGTTTTCAGCACCATTTGCAACTCCCCTGGGGTTAATCTGGGCGGAACCATCATAACGGCCATAATAGTCGTAACACCATTCACCAACATTGCCGGTCATGTCGTATAGCCCAAGCTCATTGGGCATCTTCTGACCTACGGGATGGAGGATGTTGCCACTGTTGAATCGACACCATCCCACGGAGTCAATATCATTGCTCCCGCTGTATTTGGTGTGGCGGCTTTTGTTGCCTCCGCGGGCCGCGAACTCCCATTCTGCTTCTGTCGGAAGGCGGAAATTTATCCCAGTCATAAGGACGAGTTTGAGGACAAATTCCTGACAGTCATCCCAGCAAACGTTATCCACAGGCAATTTCGAAGCTCTAACACGCGTAAAGTTAACGCCCATCACGGCATCCCACACCTCTTGAGTCACTTCGTAGCGACAGATGAAGTAAGGGCTGAGAGTAACCTGATGTTCTGGTTTCTCTCTTTCAAGTGGATCTCCATTCAGCCCTGGGTTGTTGTCTCCCATGGTGAATGTGCCGCCCTCTACATAAACCATGTTTTCAATGAGATCCTCAATCACCTGAGGAAGCGGTCTTGGAGAGCTGGCATTTGAGCCTTGCTCTTCCGACTTGTCATTGTTGTTGTCCTGGGCATTTACGCAGAGCATGATGGATAGTAGCACCATGATGGATAGTAATTTCTTTTTCATCGTTATCTGGATTTGGCCGTTGTTAACGGAGGTTAAAATGAATATGCAAAAACTATCTACAAAGAAACAAATTATACTTATTTTACCTAAAGGATAATCCCTACTATTGCAAAGGGAAATCCCTATTTTTTACCGTGCGCGACCTCAATCAATAAGTCATACTGCATTGCCAAATGATTACGATGACCAGCAAATGCAAGAATTGGTCGAAACCATATAGCATCCAGTATGGTTTGCGCTGCTGGTCAGCCAATGTCGGATAACGGGCCGTTAGCCGCCCTTTGCCTGTGTCAATGAGAAAATGCGTGACGAGTTCTGCCAGCATCATCAGCAGCACCAATTTCCACGATATCCCCCATAACAGCAGACACAGCCCAATCAGGAAAGCATGTACCGAAGCGTGCAACAAGATAGGCCAAACGTTGCGCCCGTCAGCCTTCGCCCGAATCATCACAGGCGAAGTCAAACAAAAGTCAGCCAGATAGTGACAAACAAGTAGAACAATGAAGAGAACAGTCATGAGTATTATTCTTTGAATTCCTTTACCAATTAAATGATTGCCTCGGTTGTAAAGCCATAACAAAGATAATGAAAATAATACTTCTGTCCAAGAATTAACCTGACTAATTATCGATTAAACCCGTGAAAAGTCGGTTTTCGGTGATATACTCAAAGGATGTTTTCTCTTTGAGGTATGTCGTTTACCCGTTGATAGAGTTGATTATAAAAATGCGCTACTTTTGCTCAAAAAAGTAGCGCATTTTGTCTTTACACCTATTTGACGATGTATTTCTTCCCGTTTCGAATGTAAATGCCCTTCCTCGTCGGCTTGTCGTAAAGCCTCTGGCCGTCAAGGGTGAACCAGGCGTCAACATAATCGCCTGATGTATTCTGTTCATTATCAATCACATGGATGTCTGTAGTCTCGTCGCCATCGAAATTCAGCACAAACCGATTGATGCCCTGGGCAGAGAACGGCTCACCTGCTATCAATCCGTCCTTCAGTCTGAAGATAGCGCGGAAGGCATTGATGGTCATCGAAGTGTTAGGATAGTAAAGCGTATTGTCGGCACCCATGTACAAAAGAGTGTTGTCGCCTTCCTCCTCTTCAGGGGTGTTCTCCTCATCATAATCAGGAGCATCTTTGTAAGTAAAATAGCCGGGATTATCAGGGCCGCCGTCAATATGGGCATAGTCTTCACCATCATGTTCTTCATCAAAAGCGGTATTCGCACCGCCTACAAGACTCTCACATCTTCCGAACATTGAAGTGGGACTGACCTTTGCTGTCGACCATCTGTTGCTGACATAGATGGTTTTCAAATAAATACATGCTCGGAACATCGCATTCATATCTTCAACATTCGATGTGTCGAACGATGACAAATCGAGAGTCTGCCCCGGGAAGCAATAGAACATCATTTTCATATTTTTCACTTTACGAGTGTCAAAATGCGACAAGTCAATCGACGACAGACAATAACATGCCCCAAACATCCATCCCATGTTTGTTGTTTCCGAAGTGTTCAGAAACTCTATTCCCTCTATCTTCGAAAGATGTCCACAGTCATAGAACCAGGAAAAGCAACTCTTAGGACGGGCCGCAGCAAATGACGGGTCGAAGACAACTTTTGTTATCGAATTGCGGGACGATTCCCATCCCAGCATACTGCTACTTCCTGTATCTTCCACATTCCATGAAGTTACACCATCAGGCTCTTCGGTGGTAACCTTAAACGTCAACGTGGAACCGTTAAGCTCCGCCACAGCATAGGTGACAGGTTTCTCCGTTCCAATAACGCATGGGGAATAGAGGCCTTCAAACGTCACAGCCTTTGTGTCTGTTTCGCTCAAAGATTTGTCGATGATAACCTCTTCGAAAGAAGGATTGTTGATATCATCACCATCTGCCCATTTAACGATATAAGGCACTCCAGCCTCAATGGCGTTCAGATCGTCGCTGAAATTGAGCGTCAGTGTTCCTGAAACATCATCAAAATCCGAGGTGCTGAGAGTTTTCACAGTAGCACCCTCCAATGGCGTGCCGGAAAAGCTGTTTATCGCAAACGGAAGGCAAAGGGTGTTCCATGAGTTATCCTTATATAGGGTGCGGCCTTGCAAGGTAGCGTTTACCTTCTTTCCGTCATGATTGCCAATGACACTTAGATTGTCGGCATTGTCGGCAAGCACCAAGTTAGGAACTATGTACGAGAATGACGTCTTGGGTAAGAATTGACGATAGATGAGACCATTATTATTTTCAACGACACAATTGTATTCGTTAGATTTGGTTCCAAGCCAAAGAGGCGTTCTAGTATCTTCGCCTATATTGGTAACATAAAAACCAACCATCAGGTTTTTACCTTGGTAGGTATATGGCGTGTCGAAGGTTATATTCATCTGTAAGTCGCTTACATGGAGTGTGCCGGCATAAACTTGTGTCATGCCATCCCAGTCAATGAATTCTTGGTTGCTGAAAGCCGTATAATCCACTTCCGTCAGAAATACTTTGAATTCTGCATTGCCAAAGTCGGTGTCATAAAAAGAAATGATATCATATGAATTATTGCAATAAAAAGTCATTCCCGTAATTTCATTCTTACCCATCGACTGCAACAGCGTCGAGGGATAGATAAACTGACTGTGGCCACCCGTATTCTTTGTGGTAGCAGGCTGATAGACAGGAATACGGTTGTCTGTATCATTGCCGTTTCCCACGACATAAGTGCTTTCACCCTCTATTCCTTCACTGTTGGACTGCGACTGCGCCCAAGTCTCATGCATACATAACAGCAGCAGGAAGGGAAGTAACATTCTTAGTTTAATATTCATATTTTGGAGTTATTAGTATCGAAATAATTGGTCCTCAAACATTTCGGGTACAAAAATAATCAATTTTCACCTAAATACATTTATCATGAATGTTTTTTATAATCAAATGTCCAAAATACGAACAAAAGAATTCAGAATAGCTTTGTCTGGAATATACCATTAAAAAACTCGGAAATTGTTTGACACATTCTGCTTTTTTCGTACTTTTGCATCAATAATTGATGTCGTCAGAAAGCGCACAGTAGAATGTATATTACCCGTAACCTTCCCAATACCCGGATTGACGTAGCAGATGCTTTGAGAGGCATTGCTGTGGCTGGCATCATCCTGTACCACTCCGTGGAGCACTTCGATATCTTCACGAAGGAACCGATAGTGCATACCTTACCATGTGACCAACTGGTAGGCAATGTGTTGGCCTGGTTGTTGAGTGGTAAGATGTATGGTATCTTTGCCATGCTCTTCGGACTGAGTTTCTTCATCATGAATGACAACCAACAGCAGAAGCATCGCAACTTCTCCGGTCGCTTCGCCTGGCGCATGTGCCTGCTGTTCATCTTTGGCCTTATCAATGTGGCGTTCTATAATGGTGACATACTGATGCTCTATGCCGTATATGGCATGCTGCTTATCCCTGTCAGCTATCTGCCATCACGAGCCGTGTGGTGCATCATAGCACTGCTGGCCATCCAACCTGTGGAGCTTTTCTGTCTGCTCTCGGGTACCACAATCGACCACACCACGTTTTTCGAGCTATCCAACAAGATCTTGAATTCGCACGAACATGGCACGTTCATGGAAAATACCATCACCAACCTGCGATATGGGTTCGAGCTGAATCTGCGATTCAATGTTTTCAGCGGGAGGCTCACCCAGTTACTCTGCCTGTTTATCCTCGGTATGCAGTTAGGTCGGCATCGGTTCTTCTACAACGAGGGACGGAACCTGCATTGGTGGCATGTCATCCTTGGCGTATCGGCACTCGTAGTCCTCGTAATGAGTCTTGTGGGTTTTGGTGATTTGGCCTTATGGCTTACCCCGATTTATAACCTTTTCATTCTCATGATGATTACCTCAGCGGTGGTTTCTGCGTGGTATGCCTTCTCTTCCGTCCGTGGTGCCTTGCGTCACCTCTGCTTCTTTGGCCGTATGAGTCTCACCAACTATCTGTTACAGTCCATCATAGGCAGCTTTATCTTCTGCGGCTACGGACTGGCTTGCTATCACCTGGTGGGCATTACCTATGCCGTACTCATCGGCCTGGCTATAGTCCTTGTTCTATACGCTTTCGGACGCTATTGGTTCAAATCCCATCCCCGTGGTCCATTGGAGGGTCTGTGGCGGAAACTGACCTGGCTTAACGTCAAGAAGGCAGAAGTCGCTTAATATCGTACTCTTAAAAAAGTTTTGATTCCCTCGCAATAAATCAGAGAATAATATCGTTTCCATAAATAAAACTAAAGTATAACAATTTATGAAGTATTTAGCTTTTACATTCGCAATTTTAGTTTTGTTCTTATGCTCATGCCATAATAACAAAACGGAGTCATCAAATCCGCAAACGGAAATCCAAGACACACAAAGCGCGGTGTCGGATAGTGTTAAACAAACGGCAGCTGTTGATAGCACCAAAGCCGCGGAGCGTACAATAACGAAAGATATGGCCTATGACGGAGTAAATAACTATTGCCATAGTACCTATGACTGGAGTATCGCAAAAGATAATCCTTCCATTATGTATGTTCAGTTGGGAGAAGAGACGGAATCTGAATATGAAGTGATATTCCGTAGCTATACAGGTGCCTTCGTACATTTTTATGTCGATAAAAAAAGTGGCACTACAAGAATGGTGGAGAAAGTTCCCAATCTTGACGTTGAAGAGGCAGCTGGTACCATTAACCTCTTTGATTACTTAGACAAGAAGAACTAAACTGTAGCTGAGCAATTCGTATAATTCCAAATATAGAAAAAAGCAGTTCCGTTCGGGACTGCTTTTTCGCGTTTATAATCAGTTTGTCATCGAAGTTGCTGGCAATACAAGGCATCATGGTCGGTAAACCACTTCCCCTTAAAACTCTTGAGCCCAAGATGTATTTTGTGCTTTCATGGTTTCTCCTGTGAATTCGGGAATTGGTTCAGGACGGTTTTGATATTGTCTATCTTGTAGGAGTCGCCCTCTTGAACGAGGCCGAGTTGGACGGCATAAAGGTAATCGCCCTCGGCGGTTCCTACGTAGTGATGGGTCACCTTATACGTGTTTTCGTCAATTTCTTCGATGGTTCGTTCTTTCAACGTGCCGACATCGGCTGTCGTATCGTATTCAAAGAGCCATGCTGCCAAGCAATTGCCGTCCATACAATCGTAGTCGTAATTGTCCTTTAAGAATTGCGCGGCTTTCGGCGTAATATATTTCTTAACATAATTATTATCAAGTCCATTATCATCCAATCCTTTGTAGAATTGTTCCAAGAACGCCTTACAGGCGGCAACCTTCTCCTTTCTATCAGGAACTTCCTTCGTTTCCCCGGAAGAGGGGGAGGAGGTGACGAGTGAAGAATCAGCCTTCAATGTGTCGCCATTGGCCAACTCCGAAGATTGTTCAGTTTTTGGGGAATGATTGCAACTGGTAGCAAACAATATGCCCACTCCAATTATCCATAATCCTTTTTTCATAGCACGAAAATTAGTTTAAATTGTAATGATTACTGATATTATATCTTAGACAAAATACCTGTCTGCAAAATTATTTATTTTTTGACAAATTATGGCAATGATTCCTGTTTATTAACAATATATGGATGTAATCTTATTCTAGAATTATGGGAAATTGTTTGGAAGTGTTGGGGGGAAAGAGTAAATTTGCAGACAGTCTGTTAATTGGGAATTTGGGTGCAAACTCTAAATGCGTTAAATAGGAATTTATGGATATTAAATGGCAGGACGGATTTACAATCAAAGTGAGTGTTGATGATGAAAACAAAGTGGTGATTTCTGCTAATAAGAAAGGATTGCTTTCATTAGCAACACAATTGAATGCCTTGGCGGAAGAGGGTATAGGAAGTCATAATCATTATGATGAGTATAATTCTCTTGAAGAAGGGTCCTCAGAATTGATAATAGAGAAGATAGAATAGTTCCAATATTATATAAAATCTACTCACAAACCTTATCACCATCTAGCATGTTCAACCTGTTAGACAACAAAAAGAAGCGAAAAGATGTGTCACTGGTGCTATCCACAGGTGGCGCCCGAGGATTGGCGCACATCGGTGCCATCGATCAACTGGAGTCGATGGGGTATAACATCCGCGCCGTTGCCGGCACATCGATGGGGGCACTGGTGGGTGGCATGTATGCTGCTGGCCGACTTGACGACTTCAAGGATTGGATGCTCACCATTAACCGCAAGAAAATTCTCTCATTGCTCGATTTCTCGCTCAGCATAAGCTATATCGCCAAAGGGGAACGTATCATTAACGCGATGAAGAAAGTGGTGCCCGACGTGCGCATAGAAGACCTTGAGATACCATATTGCGCATCGGCCACTGATGCAGTGACGGGACAAGAGGTGACTTTCACCAGCGGAAGCCTCTACGATGCTATCCGCGCCTCCATCTCGCTGCCGCTGTTCTTCAGCCCGGTGAAATGTAAGGACCGAATTCTTGTAGATGGTGGGTTGGTGAACCCGCTGCCGTTGAATCGTGTGAAACGCTCCAAAAACGACTTGTTGGTGGCCATCAACGTGAGTGGACACGATTATCGTGGACAAGTGGAACAGCGTCGCATCATGCGCGAACAGCAAATCGAGAAGTCGAGATTCTATTCTCTGCTTAACCGATTGATGCCCGAGGATTCCGACATGAACTACTACACGCTCATCAACCGCTCGACATCCATCATGATCAACCGCAATGTACAACTCTCGCTGAAAATCACACCACCTGATATCCTTGTCGATATCCCCATGAAACGTTACGACACTTTCGACTTCGACAAATATGAACGACTGGCCGGCATTGGACGAAGCAAGACCAAGCATGCTGTTGAGAAATTTCTGAAAACTAACGGATAAGACTGTTCTTCATTGCCCTGTTTCTGATGCAGGCATGTGGCTCATTTGTCGGAAAAATGGAAAATAATTTGCTTTTTCCCTCGCTTAGTTGTAACTTTGCAGCGCATTTATGCAATCTAAAACTTAAACTATATGAAAAGAAATTTTTTACTTCTTATTTTTATGATGGTCGTAGTGGCCATGCAAGCCGCCAACACCGTGACGGTGGTGTATAATGGTGCTGAGGCTACTGTCACAGTTGATGACGACATAGCCGAATACATAACGGTCAATTCCGGCATGTCCTCTCATGTTTCCATCACATCTTCTACAGAATCGGTGGAGATTATCTACGACCTCAGCGGCTCGTCAGACGATGGAGAGTTCATCCTGAATGGCAACTACAAGTGTGAGATTGACCTGAACGGTCTGACGCTGACTAACCCTGCCGGACCCGCATTGAAAATTCTGAACGGCAAACGCATTGATGTCAGTGCCAAGAAGAACACGGTCAACACCCTCACTGATGGCAAGAACGCCGACTACAAAGGTTGTATCCACTGCACGGGTCACCTGGAGTTCAAGGGCAAGGGTGAACTGAATATTGTCGGCAACTCGAAGCATGCCATCTCTAGCGATGAGTATGTGGAAATCAAGAACCTGACACTCAACATCACGGGTGCCGTTAAGGACGGTATTCATTGCAAACAGTATTTCCTCATGGAGAGTGGCACTGTCACCATCAGCAACGTAGGCGATGACGGTATCCAGTGTGAATTGGATGGTGAAACCTCAACGGGTGAAATTGTCGGCCATGAAGATGAAGATACTGGAAATGTGTATCAGTTGGACGGTACGCTGACCATCGATAACTTTGGTGGCAAGGCCATCAAAGCCGATGGCGAAATCTTCTATCGCGGTGGAACGCAAAACTTCGATACCTCACAAACTACGGGAATAACAGCCGTTATGACTTCTGAGCCAGATAAGGATGCAGCTGTCTATGACTTGAGCGGCCGTCGCGTTACTATGCCAACTCATGGAATCTATATTCAAAATGGGAAGAAGGTCATGGTAAAGTAAGAGATAATCTGAACCTACCAAAACGTAGGTGAAACGATATGACAGCACCCATATCATTGCTGGATAAAACAGCAAAGATATGGGTGCTGTCATACATATAAGAGCCCCACCCGAAGGTGAGCTCTTTAAAAGTGTCAATCGCCGCTATCTGCCTTCCATAGCTCGTCAAGTTTTTTCTGCACTGCAGGCTCCATCTCTGGAATCTTATGGTCGCGTTCAAACTGACGTATGTTGGCATACGAAGCCTTGATTTTGTTGTCTTTCCTGATTTGTTTCAGTTCGTCCTTGTCAACGTATGCACGGTCGATGGCATACACTTGTATGGCAAAGATGTTGTGGTGCAAACCGTCTTTCTCCATCTTGTCATCAGAGGAGTAATTCATACGCATCATAAAGTCTTCGGGTAGCACGTTGCAGTCCTCGTCCATCTTGTAGATGATGTAATCCACATCAATCTTGTTGGTGGTCTTGGCATCTACCTTTTCTCTACGTTTCTTTTCCGCTTTTGTGCCCTCTCTTTCCAATCGCCGCTTGGTCCAACCCTCGCTGTCGTAGGTGAAATGACGCTGTCCGAGTTCCTTGTCGTAGGTTACATAGCCGATGACACCTAAACTGTCGCTGAGACACATCCTACCCGGTTCCACCTCGGTGATATCCACGTCGATGTCATATTTTTTCTTCCATTTGTTCTTGTAATGTTGTTCGAGAGGTGTCTTTGGGTCTTCATCTTTATCGTAAATGCTTATTTCACTAAAGCCGTCTATCTTTGAGCCAAAAAGCATGTTAATGACGGTTTTGATAATGCCTTTATACGACTTCGATACATGGGTAGTGTATGTCTTGAGCTTGTGGGTCTGCCGCTCATAGATATTGTCCGTGATGCCCGCACGGTAATAGATGATGCCATCGTGGTCATCGTACATATACGTGCGGTAGTAAGTCTGCACATAGACGTATGGCTTTGGCTTGACGGTAATCTCAGTGAGTCCGAAGTCGGAGTCCTCAAGAACGATACGTCTGTCGGTCAGTTTCGTGAGGTCAACAGTTTGCATCTTGTAAGCTACGTGGCTCACTGTGATGATGTCGGCGCCCTTGGTGTCGGCCAAGTAGCCATCAAAGTCGGTGATGCCGATGAATTGGGCATCCTGTGTCATGACCGAGGCGTAGGCAATGCCATCGCCATCGTTATCAACTACTTGTAAAAGCTGGGCGGAAACGGTATTCGCAACCAACAGCATTCCAAATAGGAGTATGAATCTGAATGTTTTTGTCATAGGAATTAGTTATTCTTTGTTGCAAATATACAATATATTTGCTGTTTATGTGAGGAAAGGGCATCACTTTCTCACATTTTATGATGTTTTAGTATGAAATCCACTCAGAATGGGCCTAATAATCGAAGTCTTTAAAGGCATCCATGATGATGGTGGGACGGTGGTTGTCGAATGCCCCCAAAGGGTAGTGTCCTTCAGCTTCAGGGGCCCAGTAGAATACCCCGTGACAGTGACCGCTGGTCTCGTGGCGCATCGTGCGGATTAGATTGGCCATGAAACGCTTGCCCTCAGCAGGCTTCTTGGCTTCCACACCCGTTTCCACAACCATCAGCTCGGTGCCGTATTCGGCAGCAAGGATGATGATGTTATCTTTCACCCGTTGCAACGTCTCTTCTTCGTTATTGGTCAGACCGGCCTCCTTGTCCCAATAAGGATATACGCTTACGCCAATCATATCCCACGTGGCACCATATTGGTGCAGGCCGTTAAGGATGAAATGATAACGGCTGATGTCGCAGCCGGCATCAAGGTGTACGATACACTGCGCATGGGGATACACCTTCTTGGCAGCCTCATAACCGCTCTTTGTCAATAGGGCGTAGGCACGCATATCGGTCTCGGCACGTCCCATCTCCCATAACATTCCGTGAGTGGTCTCGTTGCCTATCTGTATCCATCTCACGTCGATATGATTTTTCTTCAGCAGTTGGAGGGTCTCCTTGGTATGTCGGGCAAGTGCCTTCCTCATCTGTTTCAGGTTCATCCCTTCCCATGCTTTCGGGATGGGTTGCTTGCCAGGGTCTGCCCACCAGTCACTGTAGTGGAAGTCTATCATCACCGGCATACCTAAAGCCTGGGCACGTCGGGCCATCACGAGAACATCCTCTTTGGAACAGAAACCGTTGCGCGGGTTCACCCACACACGAAGACGGATGGCATTCAACCCCAATTCCTTCATCAATGCGGTGTTCTCTCGTGGCTCACCGGCAGCATTGTATAACTGCCAGCCACGGGCCTCCAGCTCCGTGGTGCCACTGATGTCGGCACCCAGCCAAAAGACATCGTCTTGGGCGTTTGCCTGACTCGTGAATAAGGCTAACAACAACCCGACGACTTGTATGTATAATTTCCGCATAGTACTTGTTTATGATGCAAATTTAGAAAAAAAAGGGAAATAATTACGTAAATAATATCTAAATTTGCAAGATAGTTACAGAATCATATTTATAAAAGATTCAAGTTTCTGTAGTTAAGTAGTTAAGAAGTTATTGCGGCTTTGGCCGCTAAGAAGTTAAAAGCCAATACCCCTGTCCGGCGGTAATAGACTGATAGGAGCCATCAGTTCCGGTACAAATCATATGGCTTAACTCCTTTAAATTCAATAACTTCAGAACTTGTGAAAATTGAGAAATAGAAAATACCATGGTTGATTACGGCATAAAGGGTAGGGTGGCTTTGATTACGGGAGCGAATAACCCACAGGGAATCGGGGCAACGACGGCATTTGCTTTTGCCCGTGAAGGGGCAAAGGTGGTACTGGTATATAAAAAAGTTCCTCGGCAGTATGATAAGACGAAAACCCATCGTAATGGGGTGGACAGGTATTTCGAGGCCAATGCTGGGAATGCAGCTGTCGTAGAAAGTAAACTCAAGGAGATGAATGCTGATTATCTTGTTTTGGAAAGCGATATTTCTGATGAGGATGCCGTAAAGGATATTTATTCTTCTGTTTTGGAACGATTCGGAAGAGTTGATATTCTGGTTAATAATGCTGCGGCAGGTGATATGGATGGCATAGACACAATAGAAAGTATCACCCAAGAGGTGATTGACGATACGTTTGCCGTCAATGTCCGGGGAAGCATTATGATGATAAGGGAGATGGTGAAGCACCATGGTGATTATGGAAGGATTATCAATCTCTCTACTGACGCATCGCAGGTTTTTGCTGGTCAGATAACCTATGGTGCAAGCAAGGCCACGTTGGAAGCACTGACCCGCAGCATAGCTCTTGAGGTGGCGAAGTATGGCATTACGGTGAATTGTGTTGCTCCCGGTCCTACACAGACGGGATGGATTGATGATGAGTTGGAAAAAGCAGTCATTCCACTTATTCCGATGGGTAAACTGATTCAACCGGAAAATATTGCTGAAACCATTTTATTCTTAGCCAGTGAGCAGGCACAAATGCTCACGGGACAAGTAATAAAAGTATCCGGTGGACATGCACTGTAATTATTTATCCCCTTTGCGATTCAGAAGAACGATAGAAAACGATAGAAATGGTATAGCAAAGTAATGGCTTAACTACCGAGCGAAGCGATAACTTCTTAACTCCTTAACTACAAGAATACGAAATGTGAATAAGTTTTTTGGAACATACCTGATTAAATATTTGGAAGGTGTCAACTTTTTTCGTATATTTGTGGCACTCTATTGAAAATGAGCCTATAACAACACTAAAATTCAATCAGCATGGACAAGAACAAGAGAAACAGGAGCAATATCAGCCGCAGGGAATTCTTGCGGCGTCTCGGTCTGGGTGCCGGTTCGGCGGTGGCATTGGTGGCCCTGGAGCCGTTCAGTGCGTTTGCCCGGGACGAGAAACTGAAGGTGTCGGAGAACCGTATGACTTACCGTGTGCAACATGGCACGGGCGAGCAGATTTCATTGCTGGGTTTCGGTATGATGCGCTTGCCCGACAACCAGGAAGAGGTGAATCAACTGGTGGATTATGCTATCGAGCATGGCGTTAATTATTTCGACACAGCACCGATGTATATGCGTGGCCGCTCCGAGGTGTTGACGGGAAATGCCCTTTCCCGCTATCCACGCGACAAATACGTCGTGGCAACGAAGATGTCGAACCAGAACCAACGAATGTGGGCATTGGAAGACTCGAAGAAGATGTACTACCAGTCGTTCCAAAGGCTGAAGGTGGACTATATCGACTATTATCTTCTCCACAGCATCGGCGGCGGTGGCGTTGATAACCTGAAAGGACGGTTCATCGACAATGGCTTGCTCGACTTCCTGCTGGAGGAACGTAAGGCCGGACGTATCAAACATCTGGGCTTCTCCTATCACGGAGACGTGAGTGCCTTCGACTGGCTGCTCGACCATAATGATGATTATCATTGGGACTTCGTGCAGATACAGATGAACTACCTCGACTGGAGGCATGCCTCGCTCGGCGACGGCTGGAAGAAGGATGCCGATGCTGAATACCTGTATAACAAATGTCAGAAACTCGATATCCAGTGCGTTGTCATGGAACCGTTGCGCGGAGGGGCACTGGCCAAGTTGCAGAAGTCACAGTCAGAGCAGTTGAAAGCCGTTCGACCCAATGACAGCGAAGCACGGTGGGCATTCCGCTGGGTTGGTTCGCATACCAATATCCTTACTGCTTTGAGTGGTATGAACCGCATGGATCATCTCATCGACAATGTGGAGACATTCTCACCGCTCGACCCATGTACGGAAAGCGAGAACGCCCTCCTGGCCAATCTCGCCGATGTGATGTCGGGATTCCCGACCATTCCCTGTACCACCTGTGCCTATTGTATGCCTTGTCCTTATGGCGTTGACATTCCCAAGAATTTCGCCTATTACAACGAGGCCATCAACGAGCATATCTTACCGCTGCCCGACAGCGGCTCGCCCGATTATGCTGCACGCAAGCAACAGTTCATCGATGGTTATAAGTTGGCATTGCCTGATGAGAAGACATGGGCCCGTGCTTGTCAGGATTGCGAGGAATGTCTGTCGAAGTGTCCGCAGCAGATACGTATCCCCAATCAGATGGGACGTATCGTCGAAACGCTGAGAAAAAGAGGATAATAACCAGTAAGAATCGTTTCACTTAATAATATAAAAGGACAATACCCCCACACAGAGTATTGTCCTTCTTTATTTCTCTACAACTTCCTTTCTCCTTGCCCCTTCCCTTTTTACTTTTTTACCTTTTTACCCTTTTACCTTTTTACCCTTTTACCTTTTTACTTTTTCCCATACTGTTTAGGGTGTAGCTTTATGTCGGCCTTGAAGTCCCAACGGAGTTCCTTGACAACTGACTTGTTGAGATAGACCTCGGCCTGGCGCTCACCGCTGGTGAAGAGAAATTGCAGGCGTTTACCGCCCAGCGTCTTCTTTTTCACGATGCAGGTGGAGGTGCTTGGCTCACCGAGACGTTCGCTGCCGGTAGCCATACGTCCTTGGAATTCCATGGAGGTGTCAACGTCCTTGTCATAAAGGTCGAGGATAGTGTCTATGGTAGCAAAGGCTTCATCAGTGGTGGCACCAAGCCAGATACATGTCTCCTTAATGTCGTCGAAAGAAGCGTCGGTAATGTCATCACGGAAAAGCGGCAGGATATGGAGCACTCGCCCCAACCCGAGGTAGTAGCCGAAAGTGCCATCCTCATCCTTATAGGAGAAGATGCTGAATTCGGTTTTATCCCCTTCTGATTCGGCAATCTCCATCCTCATGCCAGTAGGGATATTTTGTGCTTGGATAGTCATGGTAGCCATGATAGTGACTACGGCAATCATTATGATTCTCTTCATATTGCAAATTGTTTATTAATTTTTGTGTTCTATTTCTTCTCTTATTACCAGGAGCACGGACATGCCGTATTCTGATGTTTTCGATAGTTTTCATGTTTTCTTTGCAAAGGTACACTTTTTTTCCAATTCCCCAATTTCTAAACCACATTTTTGACACATGTCTGAAAACACAAGACAAATCAATAAAGGAATCGGGAGCAACGTTGCTCCCGATTCCTTATTGTGATTATTTGTAGCAGGGAACGTGTCCCCGCACGCAGTGACATGACTGTTATTACTTCCAAATCTCGTCGTCTTCGTTCTCCGTCTCCTCATCTTCTTGGTCCCAGACGTAGAAGAAGGTGTACTCGTTGGAGTAGGCGGAACTGCCACCACCCGTGTCACCGCCTTCGCCGCCGTAGCCGATACCCGTGCCACCGCCATTGATGGAAGTGATGAGCAGTTCGCCGTCAGCTGTCGTTGACATGTATTTTACTGTCGGTCGGATATATTGTCTCTTTTTCATAAGTCAATATTGTTAGTTGATTTGATTTACTACTTTACTACTCACTTCACTACCACCTTGCGGCCGTTGTTGATGTAAACACCTTTCTGCTTGGGCAGGCTCGGTAACTCACGTCCGTCGATGGAGTACCACTTGCCACCGATGATTTCCAGACCGTTCACCTCTTCGATAGATGTGGCGGTACCGTCGATTTCAAACACTGTTTCATTGACTCCAGCTCCTTCTGGTAATTGCACCAACGTGCGGAAAGCACCCACATGGAATCCAGAAGCTGCAGGATAATACATCTTGTCGTCACTTCCGAGGTAGAGGATATCCCTTGACTGTTCCAAAGACATCTCTTTATAGAGACCAAAGGTATAGAGTTCCGTACCGAGTTCCGTGACCGTTAAGCCATTAGCCAGCGCATAAGTCGATGCAGCCAGTGTCACGTTTTTGAATACCGGGTTAACAATGTCGTCACCGGAATCCCACTTGATGATATAGCTCTTGTTAGCCTCGATGGAGGAAACATCGGTATAAGTCAGATAAAGCATGGTACCCTCGATACGCGCTGCTGTCAGTTCCTTGATGGTGGCTTCTGCCAGCGGTGATGTCTCGATGTCGTCGATATTGAATGGCAGACACAGCGAGTTCCAGTTGCCTGTTTTGAAGAGCGTACGTCCGTCGATAGTCACGTCAAGCGTGAAACCGTTCCTCATGTTAAGAATGGTAACATTATTCGGATCTAAGGTGAGGTCTTTGTCATGCAGCGTGATGCCTTCGGTCGTGGTGAAATAGTCATTCACCCAGTTGCTGACATCGCCACTGGCAAAGTGTGTGCGCACCTGAACCTCATAGCTGGTCTCGGGTTCCAATCCTTCAAGCACTGCGGGCTGGCTGGTCAAGTCGTTCATCTCCACCCAGTCGGCATTTTGTCCCGGTTCGAGGATAAGGACGTCGTCAATGTTCAGACGGAACATGTCGGTGATGTTGAAGTGGCGAATAGCCACATAGCCCTTGCCGCTATATGCGCTCAGGTCAACGGTATGCTGCACATGCTCACTCGTGGCTATAATCTCATCCGATTGGGGATAAACCTGCACGAAGTCGTCAGGGTCGGTATTTCCACTTGTTGACACGTACACAGCAAAATGTTCTCCTGCCCAATCTGCATCTTGTCCGATGGCCCAGAAAGTCATACTTCCACCCAGTGTCACTTCCGGTGAAACGAGCCAGTTGTCGGGGGTAAGGGCACCTGTATTATTATCATAACTGGCTGATGAGATGCAATAGTCACCGCTATGTGATTTGATACCATCAGAAATCTCCCAGTTCTTGCCGTCGCCGTCAGCATCGATGGTTGTCCAGCCGTAAGGCAATGTGCCATCTTCAAAGGTCTCCCCGGCAGGACGATACCACACATCCCACGATGTGGGATCGATACCCTTGTCAGTCCAGTTGACAGTGGCTGTTGTCGAGGTGATGTCGGTCACTTCTATTTCGGGATCGGCATCGGCCTCCAGTGTAATGAAACTCGTTTCAACCCAATTACTGTAGTTCTCCTCGTCGCACTTGGTGCGTACTTGGAATATGTAAGATGTTTCTGGATCCAAGTCGCTGAGTTCATACGAATTATCTGTGCATGTGCCGGTCGTCCATGATAGGTCTTCTGGGTCTGTGTCTTCTCCGAGGAAACCACGTATCATCCATCCATATCCTGACAATGAAGAGCCGAGGTCGCCGACATGATACCAAGTTCCTTCCCATAGCACCCATTGGTTGTTTGATTCCGCGTTCTGGCAAAACGTCATATTGTTGGTGCCGTCTTCTGTCAGTTCAATCCACAGGTTCTCTCCTAGCGGGACGGTCACAGGTGATGGGAACGTTATCTCATGCCATCCGTTGGACAGAGGCGTGATTCTCTGCGTGTAAATGTTCGTTAGTGGCACGTTATCGCCGCCGGTGTAAATTTTCAGAGTAATCACGGCAGTATTGTGTGGAGCTTCGTAAATGGATACCTTTGTCAGCTTATCGAAAGTAATCATGTTGCCAGGATACATCACAGCCCATGTAAATGTGCCTTCTTCTCCTGTTCCGATGCCAGACAAATAGGGTGCATCGTTGTCGTATTGCAGCCATGTACCGGTAGCCTCAGCATAGCGCACTTCATAATTGTCGGCCTCGCCTTCCCACGTTACGGTGGCAGAGTTGGACGTGATGTCGCTCACGGCTATGTTTTTCGGTTTCTTGCACCCCATGGTACAGTCGACGAGATAGGTGGCAAGGATATCGCCCGAGTTCATCGCCGTGGTTCCCGTGCCTTGGCAAATTTCTTCTTCGTTAACGTCATAGATAGTCCATGAAGTCTCGCCAGGATAAGAGCCTTTCACCCATTCGAAATTGATTTCGCGTCCTGGGCAAACGGCGAGGGTTCCTTCTTCAGTATTACCGCTTGTTATCGTCAGTGTGGCAAGAATACTTCCTGACTCGACATCTACCACGTTGATGGCGTTGCCGTTCCATCCGTCACCATAAGAATCGGCCAGAGAATAAGTGATAAGGCACTGGTCTTCTTCTTCACACATCAATGTGGTGAAGGAAACTGGCGATGACCAGTTGCTCAGGTCAGTGTCGCTGCAAGCCGTTTGTACCTGCACCGTGTAGCGTGTGGACGGTTCCAGACTCTGAAGGGTAAAGGGGCTGGTCACACCGGTTATAGTCTCTTCACTCGATTCAGAGAGGACGTGCAGGTTATAGGTCACTCCTTCTAAGGCTTCCCATTCCACGGTGGCTGTAGTGGTCGTGGTGGCAGTGACGGTCACGCCCATAGGTTTAGCACAGGTGGGAGCGTCACCAATGATGATGGTGAGCAGGTTTTTCATGCCCAATACTGCACCCAAGGCAGAAGTCAAATCCGTCGGGTCGTAGTCGGTGTTATCGTTATATGCACGAATGGCTTGTCCCGTAGCATCGAACGTCTTACATGAGGGGTAGTAAGAGGAGCCTACATAGCTGCCGGTGTTGTCATCGACCACTAAAACCACGTTTGTTTTGCCATCGTAATCAAAAGGTGTGTCGAGGTCGATGGTTACCCATCCATCGGTCACAAACTCCACATTTCCGCTGAATACCTTGTTACTGGAACTTACGGACACCCAGTCGGTGCCATTTGCAAAAGATTCCTTGTCGGTCGCTACCATGTAGATGTCGAGAGAACGAACGCAGGAACCCGATGTTTTGGCGTTGTAGAATGAAATGCTGCTAATGGCACCAGACATACCAATCTCATCAGCAGTGTAAATCTGCTGCGTAATCGAATAGTTGTAATACGCATAAGTGGGCAGGTAAACGCTGGAACCTCCTCCTTCCGTTCCGATTGTCACTTCATCAGCCCTTGCTCCTGTCCATACCATGAGCAGGGAGAGCAACAGGAAAAGTAATCGATGTTTTTTCATAAGCAAACAGAATTTTAGTTATTATTTGGTTGGTGAGTTTTGAGTCTGAAAGATTGTAAGTGTCAAAGGTTAAATAGGATTATTTATAATATGCTGCAATATTAGTGCTTTTTTTGCATAAATGCAAGAAAAATACATAAAATGTGTCTTTTCAAGATACACCTTGCGTTTTTCACATCTATCTTCATTCAATGTAAAAATCTCTCTCATTCGGAATAAAAAAAGAATCCGGAGCACCTTTGCCCCGGATTCTTTTTTGTGATGATTTGTAGCAGGGAACATGTCCCCGCACGAAGTGACATGACCGTTACTACTTCCAAATCTCGTCGTCTTCGTTCTCCGTCTCCTCATCTTCTTGGTCCCAGACGTAGAAGAAGGTGTACTCGTTGGAGTAGGCGGAACCACCACCCGTGTCACTACCGCCTTCGCCGCCGTAGCCAATGCCCGTGCCACCGCCATTGATGGAAGTGATGAGCAGTTCGCCGTCAGCTGTCGTCGACATGTATTTTACTGTCGGTCGGATATATTGTCTCTTTTTCATAAGTCAATATTGTTAGTTGATTTGATTAACTACTTTACTACTCACTTCACTACCACCTTGCGGCCGTTGTTGATGTAAATACCCTTCTGAGTGGGTTGCTTCGGCAACTGTCGGCCGTCGATGGTGAACCACTTGTTGCTGACGATTTCCAGACCATTCACTTCCTCGATGGACGTTGCGGTACCGTCAATCTCGAACATCGTGTCGTTGACGCCCGCATCAGCAGGTACTCGTATTAAGGTGCGGAATGCACCCACGTGGAATCCTGAGGTGGAAGGATAATACATCTTGTTGTCGGCTCCAAGATAGAGGATTTGTTCTGAGGCAGTGAGCGACAGTTCGGTGTACAGTCCAAAACTTAAGATGTCAGTGCCAATTTCCATAGTGAAGTAGTCATAGTCGAGCGGCTCCAAGGTGACACCTTCAAAGGTCATGTCGGCGTTTTCGCCGCTCTCCCACTTGATGATATAACTCTTGTTGGCCTCGATGGAAGTAACATTGGTATAGGTCAAGTAGAGCACGGTACCCTTGATGGTTGCAGCAGTGAGTTCCTTGATGGTGGCTCCTGCAAGCGGTGAAGCCTCGATATCATCGACATTGAAGGGCAGACAGAGGGTGTTCCAATTGCCGTTCTTGAGGAAGTTACGTCCTGAGATAACCACGTCGGTCGTCATCCCATCGTAAGACTGCAGCATTGCAGTATTGGTGTTGCCGTCGTCGTAGTCTTGGTCTAGGAGCGTGATGGAAAGGGGAGCCGTGGTGAAGCTTGTCGAAGCCCAGTCGCTGATATCACCACTAGCAAAGTGGGTGCGCACTTGCACTTCGTAGGCAGTTGTCGGATCCAATCCCTCGATGGTGACGGGATGGCTGGTCAGTCCGTTCATCTCTATCCAATCTGCTTCCTGTCCCGATTCGAGAATCTGGATATCATCGATGTTCAGGATGAACTGGTCGGTGACGTTGAAGTGGCGTATGGCCAAGTAACCCGTTCCTTTGTACTTGCTCAGGTCGACGGTGTGCTGTACATACTCACCCGTAGCGATTTCCTCTCCCGTGGCGGGGTAAATCTGAGTAAATTTCGACGGGTCGTCGTTGCCGTCTTGCGAGAGGAATACGGCGAAATGCTCTGCTGGGTAGTTGGGATCCTGTCCCCTGGCCCAGAATGTCATGCTTCCACCCAGTGTCACCTCAGGCGATATGAGCCAGTTGTCGGGTGTCAGTGCGGTGTTTGTGCCATTATCATAGCTGGCCGATTGAACGCAGTAAGAACCGCTATGTGACCTGGCCTGTGATACCTGCCAGTTATATCCGTCGCCATCAGCATCAATGGTTGTCCATCCGTCAGGTAACGCGCCACTTTCGAATGATTCACCAAGGAGTCTGTACCACAGGTCCCAAGAGGTGGGATTCGAGCCTGTATCAGTCCAGTCTACCGTCGCTGTTGTCGCTGCCAATTCGGTAATCTCAATTTCGGGTGTTGCGTCAGCCGCTGCTGTGGTGAAGTTGGTCTCCGCCCATCGGCTGTAGCTCTCCTCGTCGCACTTAGCACGTACCTGGAAGATATAATCCGTTTCGGGATCCAGTCCGTCAAGCGGGTATGAGTTGTCAGTGCACGAGCCCGTAGTCCATGTGGCTGTTTCAGGATCAAGAGGTTCACCGAGATATCCGCGAATCATCCATCCATTACCTGCCAACGAAGAGGCGAGTTCACTAAGATGGCCCCATTCACTTCCATTGAGTACCCAGTCATTGTTGGGCTCAGTGCTTGCACAAGCACTTAAGACGTAGGTACCCGTTTCTGTTAGTGTAATCCACAAATTCTCGCCCGGAGTAACAGACACTACTTTACCCAAAGTCACCTCGTGCATGGCATCATTGCCTTCTGGGGTCACCTCTGTTGTATAAAGAAGAGTACCTGGAGCGTCGTCGCCACCAGAATAGATATTCACCGTGATGGGTTCTGTGTTGTAACCGGAACTTTCATAAATCGCGATCTTCGACAATTTGTCGATAGTTACCATACTGCCGGGATACATTACGCCCCATGTCCAGGTCATCGAACTTGAGTTGCCTATACCTGTCTTATAAGTATCATTATCATACTGGAGCCATTTGCCAGAACTTTCGGTATAGCGAATCTCGTAATTGTCGGCATTGCCCTCCCAAGATATAGTAGCCGAGTTGGCTGTGATGTCGGAAGCCTCCACGTCGGTAGGTGTGACACACGCCTCGATGGTGGTGAAGGATACCTTGCTACTCCACTTGCTATGGTCGTCGCTGCTACAAACGGCACGGACGTAAGCATAATAGGTGGTTTCCGGCTCCAGTCCCGTCAACACAAACGGGTTGCTGTCGGCGGTCACGGGAGTTGCTGTGTCTGGATCGAAATCTTCTTCCGTGGAATATGCGATTTCCCATGCGTTCTGGTCTTCTGCTCCCGGCGTCCAACTCAGGGTGGCACTGAATGCAGCCACCTCATCAGCCGCCAGATTCTTCGGTGTAGCGCAGGTGGCTAAGGTACAATCAGTTATTATGGACTTCAAAACACCTGAAGAAGTTGGTGCCTCGCCTGCTGCCACATTAAGGATTTCGTCTTCGTTGACGTCAAGGATGACGAAAGAGCACTCACCAGGATAGCTGCCAGGTGTCCAAATGAAACTGATTTCCCGTCCTGGACATACGGAGAAGGAACCTTCTGAAGACTGACCAGAAGTGAGAGTCAACGTAGCGATAGAAATTCCTGTCGCATCGTCCACCACACTAATTTTGGCATTGTTCCATCCGTCGCCGTATGAGTCGGTGAGCGAATATGATATCAAGCACTTATCCTCTTCAGAGCAAATCTCCGTGGTGAAAGACTTGGGTGAGCTCCAGGCGCTCAAGTCGGATGCGGAACATACTGTCTGTACCTTTACAACGTAGGTGGTACCCGCTTCCAGACCCGTGAAGGTGTATGGGCTCGTTACGTCTGTTATGTTCTCCTCACTGGATTCAGAAAGGATGTTCAGATTGTAGCTTGTGCCTTCGACGGCATTCCATGTCAAAGTAGCACCTTCATTTGTGATGTCACTGATAGCCAAGCCAGAGGGCTTTGGACATGTGGATGCACCAGCTGGCGTGAAAATAAACGTGGTCTTGGGAAGGAATTTCTGTTCAGCGATTGTAGAATTATACCCTCCCAAAGCGGTGGTTGTTTCCTGGGTTACACCATACCATGAGACACCTTTATAAGAGCCTGTTACGGTCTGGTAAAAACCAATCACCAGATTGCCACCACCATATTTGTATGGGGCGTCCAATATCACTTCCATCTGGTTGCCGCTGACAGATAGAGAACCGGCATTCTTCACCTTGCCCATACTTTCCCAGTCAATGAGTTCCGTAGAAGCAAACGAGGTATAGTCAACTTCCGTGATATATACCTCAAACTCGGCTGCACCCCAGTCGATGGCTTCACTGCTGGAGTAGAATGTCATCTGTTCGATAGTGCCATCTACCATTTCGGTCAGATCCTCAGCCGGAATGATAAACTGGGTTCTGGTATAACTGTCTGTCCATAAGCCATAAATGGGCACACGGTTATTTGTGGACTCACCGTTATTAATGGTGATGTCATCCGCTCTTGCTCCTACAGCACATAGCAGCAGGGAGAGCCATAAGAAAAGTAATCGATGCTTTTTCATAAGCAAACTGCATTTAAGTTATTATTAGGTTGATTATAATGATTGTTGTTATTACATCAGGTCATTTATTCATCTCGCCGTTTGACTTTTTGGTCGTTCGGTTTCTTTTCCCTCAATCTCAAAATATTCTGCAATATTAGCAAATTTCTTTGAAATATACAAAGAATACTAAAAAAATATTATCAGAATTTGAAAATAAGGAACAAATCATTATCGGAAACATCAGTCCTATCTCATACCATCAGTGTCTCAAAAGAAAATGGAATCATCTATAACACAAAAAAAGCGATTACCTTCTCAGGCGACCGCTTCATCTTCAATAGGTATTAGTTCTTTTTAAGGTAAAAAGATTGTTTTCAGGATAACATTTGCAAAGATAGGCCATTTTTTAAATAAACAAAATGATTTCTCACTTTTTTTTTCAAAAAAAACATTGTGTGCCCACACACTTTTTTATCCTTACAGAAATATCTAATTATCTTCATAAAAAAAGCCATAATGAAGCCACAGCCTCCTTCAGAAAAGACAAAAAAAAGAGGGAAAGAACTCCTGGTGGAGTCGCCTTCCCGACGAAATCGTAGATGATTTGTAATTTCTTTCTAATTTCTCTTTTTGACTTTACAACCTAAATAACCTAATAACTTAAATAACCTAATAACTTAAAATATGCAATGTAAAACTTATGGATAATTACAAACTACTTTCTTTTTGTTTTTTCTGATGCAAAGGTACAATCGATTTACACCTCATTCCAACAAAAACAATCTTTTTCTGGTGATTACCTTGCGACAGGACATCTAATGTGCGACAAATAGTGCAGACGCGTTCAAAAACTGTCGCACAAATGCCTTTTTCTCAACTTTTTTACGTACATTTGCACAAAACAATGCTCAAAAACAATCATCATGAAAAAATATGCTTTTCTATTCTTCCTCATGGTCATGACTTCGCAGATGATGGCGCAACGGTCGACACAAAACCTTGAAAACTGGGAGTTCTCACGTGACAGCATCCAGTGGACACAGGTGACAATACCGCACGACTGGGCCATCAGCGGACCATTCGACAAGAAATGGGATCTCCAATACGTGGCCATTGAACAGAATGGAGAAACGGAAAAGTCGGAAAAATCGGGTCGCTCAGGAGCTCTGCCGTGGATAGGAAAAGGATACTACCGCACAAAGGTCAATGTAGATGCGCCATACCATTATGCCGAACTGCTTTTCGACGGGGCCATGAGCGAACCCGTGGTAAAGGTCAACGGTAGGGTGGTCGGCTTTTGGGCCTATGGATATAACGCTTTCCGCATCGATGTCACACCGTTCCTGCATCAAGGTGATAACACCATTGAGGTGAGCCTCAACAATGTGGAAGAGAGCAGCCGCTGGTATCCGGGTGGAGGGCTGTATAGGCCTGTCCAGCTTATCTGCTACCGTTCAAATGGTATCGAGGCAAGGATTATCGACTGGGAGTGCTTCTGTCAGACCCTGGAGGCGGATGCGCAAAAGGCGAAGGTGAAGGTGACGACGAAGATTGCCAACTACAATGGCGCAAGAGTGGAGGCTATCCTCACCGACGCCCAAGGTAACACCGTGGCAAGCGGAGAAATGGAAAAAGGGGAGGAAGGTCGCTGCGAGGCCGTATTTACTATCGACCATCCGCAACTCTGGTCGCCGGAGACACCTTATTTATATACCTTGACCATCAACACACGCTCGGCCATACGCCAGACGGATCCGACCAAAAGGGTATATGGCATAACGCTCACAGACTCTTGGACACACAAAGTGGGTATTCGGACGGTCTCTTTCTCCAAGGAAAAGGGTTTCCAACTCAATGGAGCGACAAGGAAAATTAAGGGGGTATGTCTCCACCATGACCTGGGACCGTTAGGCGCAGCCATTAACAAGGCGGCACTCATACGTCAGATAAAAATAATGAAAGACATGGGATGCGACGCCATAAGAACTGCGCATAACATGCCGTCAACCTGGCAGATGGAGATTTGCGATTCCATGGGAATGATGGTCATGGCAGAAAGTTTCGATATGTGGATATATCCTAAATGCCAGAACGGCTACGCGCGTTTTTTCAAGGAATGGGCAGACCGTGACATCGAGAATCTGATACGTAACCACCGCAACCATCCTTCCATCATCCTATGGAGCATCGGCAACGAGATTCCTGAACAATGGAGCGAAGAGGGTAGGGAGATAGCGCGACATTTGCAGGACATCTGCCACCGTCTCGACCCCTCGCGAATGGTGACTCAAGGAATGGACAAGGCGGACGAGGCATTGAAGTCGGGCTTCGCACAGGTGATGGATGTGCCGGGGTTCAACTACCGCGTGCATAAGTATGACAATAACATCCGACAACTGCCTCAGGGCTTCCTCCTGGGGTCGGAAACGGCTTCCACGGTCAGCAGCAGGGGCGTATATAAATATCCTGTTACCATTTCCGACTCCAACACCTATCCCGACGGTCAGTGTTCCAGCTACGATACGGAATACTGCCCGTGGAGCAACCTTCCTGATGACGACTGGCGGTGGCAGGATGATTACAAGTGGGTGGTCGGCGAATTTGTGTGGACGGGATTTGATTACCTCGGAGAACCCACTCCCTATGATGTGTACTGGCCTTCACGTAGCTCCTATTTCGGCATCTGCGACCTTGCCGGACTGCCGAAAGATCGCTATTACTTGTACCGCAGCCGATGGAATACCAACGATCATACCATACACCTGCTGCCACACTGGACGTGGCCGGGACGTGAGGGACAGGTAACCCCGGTGTACTGTTATACGGACTACCCCGAAGGGGAACTGTTTGTGAACGGGGTAAGCCAGGGAAGGATAAAGAAAAACCGTGAGGGTAGGCTCGACCGCTACCGTCTCCGCTGGAACAATGTCATCTACCAACCGGGAGAGATACGGGTGGTGGTCTATGACAATAAAGGAAAGCGGGCGGGTGAACAAACCATACACACGGCAGGCGAACCGGCGAAACTGGTTCTCGCAGCCGACCGTACCATCCTTCATGCAGGACAGCACGACTTGGCATTCATCACGGTGAGCATGACTGACGACAAAGGAAACCTTGTACCCGATGCTGATGACCAATTGACGTTCGAGGTGTCGGGAGCAGGACGGTTCCGTGCTGCATGCAACGGTGATGCCACGTCGCTCGAACCGTTCACCAATCCCACCATGCGCCTTTTCCATGGACAACTGGTCGTCGTCATCGAGGCGAATAGCTCTGCCGATACTGCTACTTCCGGCCCTATCACCCTTACGGTAAACGTACCTCAGAGAAATATCTCACAAGCCATCACCCTCACCGTTAACTAAATGTCGATTCCCCATAACCCCATAACCTCAACAACTCCCTCATAACCTCAACAACTCGAAACTATAATCGGTCGTAATCCCGGAGTTATTCGTTATGACCTTATCCGTTATAACGATAATCCGTAAAAACGATATTACCAAAGAAAAAATGAAATCATCCCCTCTTCACCCCTTCTGTATCTTTCTCCTGCTCCTCCTCGCGATGTCCCTCTCCCTGTCAGCTGCCGATGAGCAAAAGTTGACGGTGTTTGTGGAAAATCCTTATAACGAAACGTTTAAGGATTATCCCGTGACCGTCAATCTTTCTAAATATGGGGATGTGAAAGGGGCTGTAATCAGGAGGGAACTGAACATTATTCCATGTCAGTTAGATGACATAGATGGAGATGGCCTCAACGATGAATTATTCTTCTTGGCAGACATCGGCCAAAAAGAAAAATGTTCCTTTAATATTACACTTTATGACAGCCCGCAGAAAGCAACATATCCCCCACGAGTATATGCTGAAATGTTGCTCACCAACAAGAAGATAAAGGAAGAAAACAAACAAGACCTATATATCAGCCACCTGACGGTGGAAAGGGGCGTAAATCCCTATTGGATGCTACACCACCATGGGGCAGCTTTCGAAAACGAATTAGTAGCCTACCGTATCTATTTCGATCATCGGCAGACCGTGGACATCTATGGTAAATACCGTCAGGGGTTGGAATTAAAGCAAACACAGTTCTATCCTGATTCTGCTCAGAAAGCGGCAGGTTATGGCGACGATGTGCTTTGGGTGGGACAAACCTTGGGCTTGGGAACAATACGTGGGTGGAGTGGTTCACAACCTGTCATGCTGACCGATGTGGAGCACCGCTCGCAGCGTATCGTCAGTGGCGGAACACTGCGGACAATCATCGAAGTGAGAGATGACAATTGGAAACCGACACCCGTATCAAAACCCGTCGATATGCTGATTCGTTATACCTTGGTGGCAGGACATCGTGATTGTCGGGTAGATGTGTCGTTCAGTCGTCCTGCACACGACTTGTCATTGTGTACCGGCTTCATCAACGTGAAAAACAGTCAGGAATACACCGACCATAAAGGTTTGCGGGGATGTTGGGGAACAGACTGGCCGGTGTCGGAAAAAGATTCTGTAGGGCATAAGCGTGAGACCGTGGGACTGGGCATCTGTCTGCCCAAGGAGGTAATCAATAAGGAACTGGCTCCAACGGACGACAACTACGCCTTCACGCTCTCATTACCGGAGGGTACAGACCATTTTACTTATTTTATTACTTTCGGTAGTGATAACGAGTCCTTTGGCTATCATAATTCCAAAGAATGGTTTTCCTATTTGCGAGATTGGAAACGCAATTTGGAACAGCTCCTTAAAGTTTCTGTCTTCGAAGGCACTTGGTAAAAGTAATGGGGAAATAACCATTGCATAGTAATTGCTTAGAGCACTCGTGGTTATTCGTTGGTTCGCTTAATAATTTTATCCGGCCATTCGCGGACAATTCACGGTAATTCGCGTTTAGTTTCCGGCCATTCGCGTTTAATTCATGACCATTCACGTACAATTCTCGGCCATTCGCGGCATTTCGCGTTTAGTTCGCGTTTAATTCATGGTAATTCGCGGACAATTCACGGTAATTCGCGTTTAGTTTCCGGCCATTCGCGTAGAATAACCATTTTCAATACTTAGTTTCATTAGTATTTCATTTGCAAATTTTATTTAATAAAATACCGCAAAAATCCCCTAATTTTTAAATTTTTTAGCGAAAAATTTGGTTTTTAAAATATTTTTTAGTACTTTTGCAGAAATTATTAACAACAGGATAAGCGTGAGAAGTTTTTGGCTCATCATTATTTCTCTGACTTTTCTTTGCGCTTGCGATTTCAAACTCAAAAACGAAGAAAATGAACCTGTCGAATCGGTGGAGATACAACGATACGACAGGTTGGAAAGTTTGTTCCTCACCACAGGCGACTTCTCCGCTCTCCAACAGATGAGCACCGACTATCCCGTGGAAACACGAACACTCATTGAAGACGTGCTCAACCTTGGAAAGGTTGACGATCCGGACATCAACAACAAATTCCTCGCCTTCTACCAAGACTCCACATTACAAAGCATCATTATCGAGGCGGAATCGCAATACGCTTCCATGGACGATCTGAACAAGAGCTTCAATGATGCTTTCAAAAAACTCCAAGGATGGGTGCCGGAACTGAAAGCACCGCTCATCTATGCGCAGATATGTGCCCTTGACCAGAGTATCATCATCGGCGATGCCTCCGTGGGCATATCGCTCGACAAATACCTTGGTGAGGATTACCCGCCATATAAGAGGTATTATACCGAGGAGCAGCGGAAAACGATGAACCGTGAAAACATCCTTCCCGACTGCCTCAGTTTCTATCTACTCAGCCGTTATCACCTGCCTAACTTCGGTACGCGGCCGCAGTTCGACCGTGACATGCACGTGGGGAAAATCCAATGGGTGGTCAACAAAGCCATCGACAAACCGTTCTTCCAGTCCGAATATGTAACGGCTATCTCCCAATACATGGCTAAACACCTTAACCTCTCTATCAAGGATTTGCTCAATATCACTGATTACGAGCAATTCAAATAATTCTACTTTCGCAAGTGGCTCCCCTCCGACTTGGAGTATTGGCTTTTAACTTCTTAACTCCTTAACTCCTTAACTTCAAAACTTGGAGTATTGGCTTTTAACTTCTTAACTTCTTAACTTCCTCCTTCAAAACCTCTGCTTCTCGTCATTGCCGGCACCTGTGCCGCGATATTTCGAACGAGTGGCATTGAAGTTATATGTGAGAGTCAGTCCTACACACTGCGTATAGGAGTAGATGTCTTGTGACGTCTTACCGATGTCATAGTAGGTAGTCACATTTGACTTGCTCGTGCGGAAGATGTCGTTGGCATAAAGCGTGGCCGACAACCGTTCATTCAAGAAGGTTTTCTGCAGACGGGCATTCACCATGAAGCTGCTGCCGCGATACATGAATCCCCAGTGGTTACTGCCGGTATGACTTACCTGTAGCAGGGCCTTCATTGTAGGATCAATGATAAACCAGCTCTTCAGGTCAAAGCTGAACTCTGGCTTGTTCAGTTTCTTTGGAGCACCGTATGCTTCAGTATCGAACATCTGCTGATAGTAATGCAGCGTGGCGGTGGGTAGCCAGAAACCGAACTTGGGTGAGGCTACGAGGGTGGCATAAACACGGTCTTGGTGGTCGAAGTTGGCCGGTCTGAAAATACCTATCTCGTTCACCTCGTCATACACTTGCCCCACATGAGTGAAAAAGTCGTTCTCGCGGGTAAAGCCAGCCACAAAATTAAGCCACGAATAGGTCAAGGAGAAGTCGATGCTCTGACGAACGGAAGGACGCAATAGTGGGTTGCCACCTTCGTATAGCATACGGCTGTCGTACACAATCATAGAAGTCAATGAATTGTATGACGGACGGGTGATACGCTTGCTATAGCTGAGCTGTGCACTCCACTTGCCTTTCTGCCACGCGGCCGACAGGGTGGGGAACCAGTCGTTATAGGTGCGACTGGGTTCTGACTGCCAAACTCCAAACGAGGTGTAATCGGCTGATACATGCTCGAAACGCAGACCTGCATTCAGGTGCCATTGCCCTAATTGCATCTCGTATTGGGCAAAGCCGGCTATATTCTTTTCCTTCATCTCATTGTCAGACTCAGGAATGATGCCCTCTTGGTTCACGTTGTGACCATGGCTCTGTGTAGATGTCATCTCCGACCCTGCACTCAGCTCACCTTTCCAAATGGGATAGGTCAGTACCAACTTGCCGGCAACCATGGTGCTTTTCTCCCTGGTCTGGGTGCTGATTTCTCGGTTGCCGAGTTCTTCGCTCAGTTCATTTTGGCTGTTATTCACATCCGATTCACGTCGCACCATGGTAGTGTTCAGGTCGATGCCCAGCTTGCCTGCCTTACCTACATAATAGGTATTGAGTTCCCATACGGGCTTGTTCTGTTCGTGAATGTACGTTTTCAACTGTACGTCGCCGTAAAATGCTCCGTTCTTCAGATAGTGTTGCATCATATCTGTGTTGAAAGAATTGCTGAGTATTGTTTGCGACGAGAAACTCACTCCGATGGAATGGTCGGTGTTGAAGTCGTAGCTCAGTCCTGCCTGATAATGAAGCTCTGTCCAGGAACTCCTTACGGGTAGTTCTGCATGGATATTAAACATGTCCTTGCTGATGTGCAGTTCCTGGTCAAGATCCTGATCGTAGCTGTAGTGACCGTTATCAAGCGCAACAGTGGCAAATGCCTCAAATCCGCCGGTGCGGTATTTCAAAGTCAGGTCGTCGTAGTTGTTCCACCTGTTGTTCCGCCATGTCTGACTGGTAGCCATCAGACTGAATCCGTCGCCCTGGGGCTTGAGTGTCTTGATGCGGATGACGGCGTTCACTTCCGCATTGTATTGGGCTCCCGGAGCGGTGATGATGTCCACGCTCTTGATGTCGACGGATTTCAAGAGTTTCAGTTCGCTGGCATCTGTCACCTTCTTATTATTGATGTATATCTCGGGTTCCCCCTTGGCCATCACATTGAACTTACCATCCCGGCCCTGAATCATTGGCAGCATCGATAGAAGGTCGTCGGCGGTGCCCACGTCGTGTAGAATGGAATGCTGTACGTCCACTGTCATCCCGCCCGTGGCCATCTTGTATTGGGGAATCTCACCTTTCACGGTAACCCCCTTCATGGTGAAGGTCTCGGGGTGGAGCGTTATAGTGCCGATGTTACCCGTTGCAACACTGCGGCAGACTGTCTTATAGCCAACATACGACACCTTAACCACGACACGGCCGGTTTTGCAAGGGATGACGAAGTCGCCGTTCCCATTGCTTACGTTGCCGTTGATGAAGGTGGAATCTCTTTGCGATGTTTGCGCTCCGGAAATGCTGTACAAAGAAATATTGGCGAATTCTATGGGGTTACCTTGTTCGTCAACGACACGTCCGATGACTTTAGTGTCTTCTTTCTGTGTACACTCGATGAAGATGTTGTCTTTGTCGTAGGTCACTTTCATAGGGTAGAATCCGATGACCTCGCGCAGCGCATTTTCCAGGGAGAGGTTGCGGAAATGACAGGTGACAGTGAAGTCCTCTAACTCGTCGTATATGAAATAGATGGTCTTGTCGGCAGTGGCCTTGTTGAGGTCTTCAAGCACTTTCGAGAGTGACTGGTTCTGGTAGTCGCGGCTGATTTTCTGGGCATGAAGGCACAGAACAGAAGCGCAGAATAGCGCAATAAAAAATAACCTTTTCATGTTCGTGTACCTTTGTTATTTGACAATCAGTTGACGGTTCTCAAGAGTGATATGGATGCGGTCAAATTTGTTGAACATTGCGACGACATCCTCAATGGGAGTGGACTTGTCCCAAGTAAAGTAGAGACGGACGTGCTTGGAACCCTCGTTCTGATAGACAATCTCATATTGATAGTAGGCGGCTATTTCATTCAGTATCGTTGAGAAATCGGAGTCCTCGTAAATCTTTACTGGTTCCGACTCTTCAATGGAACTTGTTGGAACCTCGAGTGTAGGAGCTATGGTATCCCGTTCAGTGTGCAACTTTGTGGATGAAGATGATTGTTCTGACGAAGTCGGACGTGAGGCATTTTTCCAAATCTGAATAGCTGCAATGGTGATGCCTGAGAGCAACAACGTTCCAATGAACATTGCGGCAATCTTCCTGAATGCAGATGATGACGTTTTCTTCACGTTTATCGTCTCCCTCTCAAAACGATTCCATGCTTCCTCGGCATCGGGAACGGGACTGTTGGTTTCCTGGAGCATCTGGTCGAGTTGCTCTTCGGTGTATTGGTCGGGATGAAGTAACATCCGCAGTTTGTCTTCTCTCGTCATGCTTCTTTTTTGTTAAAAGTGGAACGTAATTTCCTCAAACCCTGCACGATGTGTTTGTTGACGGCCGAGAGGCTGATGCCTAATGAGTCGGAGATCTCCTTGTACGACTGTTCTTCGTCATAGTGCATGCGAATGATACGGCTGGTCTGTGTCGTCAATTTCTCGTCGATGTAGTTGTTGATGGCGGCAATCAACCCTTCGTCGTTTTCCGATGACTCATATTCACATAGTTCGTGAAAGGCTTTGTCAATGTTCTTTCGCCGTGCAATGATGTTGAGGCAGCGATTGCGGACGCAAGTAAGAAGAAACGCCCGTTGTGACTCTTCACGAAGCGTGACGGCACCTGTCCATAGTTGTGTGAACACATCCTGGACGGCATCCTTGGCTTCATCCTCGTTGCCCAGCAGCATATAGGCCGCCCGGTACATCCTGCCGTGCTCCGATAGGAAGAGTTGTTTGAATCGTTGCTCTCTACTTTGCATCTTTTTGTCGCTTTTTTACTGTATATACAGATGAACGAGAGAAATAAATACCCTTATATTGATTTTTTTTTAAGTAAAGATACTTATGATACACATAACTCCGATATTTCGTCTCAACGATATATCAATACCGTCTTCAAAAAACCGTTGTTACCATTTTGTTTTTGCCAATAATAATATGTGGTATTTGTAGTATCGTATAATGGAATATATTCATAGTCTTTCGGAATTCCGATTTTTTTAATTAATGCATTCCACTCCAATTCTTCTGGAGGTATATGATTAAAAAATTGGCATTTGTCTAATAATACATATAAAGCATGTTCGTTTTTACTAAATGGTGTTTTCTCGTTTTCACATGAATACAATGGATTCTCTCGAAGAAAAATATCTATATTCCCATATTTGATGTAATATCTACTATCGCAGTTAACATGCTTTATAATCTTTTTGAATTTCTTAAGGCATGTTGAAATTTCCAAATAATCACATTTACTCAAATAGACGGTATCAGCTTTTTTAAAAACATATGACTTCAAATGATGATGTTCAAATCCAATAGGTGTTTCCATTAATGCAGGAGTATACACAACCTCTATAGTGTCTTTATTAAGAATTATACTTTCATAATAAAGACCTCTTGGCTTATTACATCCCTCAACAAAAAGGAAAAGAGTGATAATTATAATACTATAAATGACATCACCTTCTCTTCTTCGTCGTAGTAGATCCATTTGTTTCATAAGTTTTCCCTTTATGGTCATGGTGATACAGGTTAATAATCTTGAAGGACGGAACCATTGGAGACTCTTATTGGAATAGGACTTAATTCTTTCAACTTTTTGACAAATTCTTTGGTTGCCATGTCCCCCTATTCACCCATCACGTTATCCTTAATTGATGACACATCAATAACCGTGTATATATAAGGATTTAACTTCTTTCTTTTCAATATCCACTATTATATGTCCGAAACTCTTTCCTCCGTCATATACCATTAACCACTTGTCTTTTAATTCTCTTGCCCATCCGTTTGGCGTTTGCCATGATGTAAACATATTCACATATACAAGTCTCTTCCCATCCTTCTCTTTATATCCAATATATTGCTTGAAGTAGTAATTATAGGGGAATGGTTTTTTACTATCATCGATACTATCATTACCAACACTTGTATCTATACTGTCGAAATGCTTCTTTACAAGATTTCGTGCCATATTGAATTCATCTACTGAGAGGATAAATACCGAATCTTTCACAATATCAAATGATTGTTCCAACTCAGGAGTTGACAAATTATCTATCTTGATGTCTAAAGAATCTATGGGAGTTTCTTTTGCTTCGACCCAAGGCCACTTCACTCTTGCAGTCATTTCTGCAAGATGTCTTTCCGTCTCACTTTCCGTCTCATCCTTCGCTTCTTGAATGGATTCTTTTTTCTTTGCGTTTGAACAACTAAGGAAAATACCGGCAAGTATCAAGATTAAAAAAGAAGATAAACTATTTAACTTCATATCTTTGCTTATTATTGTTGACATTTTTAAGGAAGGTCATCACTGCGAAATAGGATTTTTTGCGACAGGCAAATCTGTCCATTGAAGGTAATCATTTTTGCTGGTTCTGGGGGGCTTAGTTTTCACCCCAATTGTGAAATACAAGATTTCTCCGTCCTTTCTTGAGATTAAAAGCGTGGAATGATTATCAAATCCACTCCATGATTGTGCTTTAGGATTAAGTCCGTATCGCACGGGGCACATAACCATCCAAACACTGTCGTTAAGAAGTGAAGCCCTGAATTGTCCATCTACGGCCAGGTCACTCTTTTTAAAATTGGACATGAAAAATGCTGATGCTCTTATGCATGCATCTTTGGGATAAGGCAGTGCATATCCATCATTTAATTCCTGCCCTATGAGCTGTGCCTCATCCCCAGTAAACGAATAGTCTTGTTCATAACTATTAGTCACGCTTGAGCACGATGGGATGAGCATTGTTGAGAAAATCAAAACAATTATCTGAAGCTGTTTCATCTCTCTATTATCTAATATATTTATACGATTTAATTTGTCCGTCATACATGGAAATACATATTCCATAAGATTGTAAACTATAACGTCCTTTTCCCGTTAGTAGATGCCTGAAGTTGGGGTTAATCCAAACAGCCCATAGGCTATCATCAACTATTTCAATTTTGTATGGCTTGTATTTTGCATAATCTCTACCGAATTTTTCCTGTAAGTATGGACGTGCAGCCCGAAATGCGTCAGAAGGATATTGCAACTTGACGGGTCTTCCAGCGTGAAGAATGGAATCCAAATATTCTATTCCATAATTGTCAACGATGAAATCCAACTTATGATACGTGCGGCAACTTAATTGCATCATCAATAAAAGAGCAATATAAAAGGTCTTTCTCATAATGCTATTAATCGTTATAATTTTTGAGTTCGATAATGCTGCATTTGGATTATTTCTACAATTCACAATAACCCCTTGATACGTGATCAGCGTCCCTTAGGTAGATATAGTCCATTTAAATAATTGGCAAAATACAAGTCTAAATCAGAATCGTTTACACGGATGGAATTCCCATAATACTCAACCGAATTAGCAACATCACAGTATTCATATAGATCTTTTGGCCTGCTTCTTTTTTCTTTCCACGATTCTAAATATAAGGGATAGGAAGAACCGACTTCAATTTTATTATTCGAAAAGTCATCCCATAACCTTTCATAGTCCTTTCCTCCATGAGACAGTATCTTATATGTTTTACCATCCTTGACAGCAAATATAACAAAAACATCATTTGATAAACTGTCAATGCTGCTGATGTAATAATAATTCTCAGAAACGAACGATTCTTTTATCTTGGATAGTTTTTCCAATGCCATTGTGTCCACTTTGGATACAGCAGGATATTGTTGGGGCAATATTTTATGTGTACAACCCGATAGCAAAAGGATAATAATTATGGAAAAGACGGAAACAGTATATTTGACACGAGGGCTAAGGACAGTAGCCTTCGAGGGCAAATTGCTTCGCGACTTCGATATTAACCTCTTCTTCATAATTGTTTGTTCTTATTTCATGCCACAAATATATGAAATAGTTTTCAAAGTTCCAAATTTGAATATAGGGATTTAACGTTGTTACATGCAAATAACCGTCTGAATTACAATAAGTAGTACGTTTTTTACATGTTTTACATGTTACATTTGAAAACACGAACATCAGGTCAATGGCTCAGTTCCTATATGCTTGAACTATTATAATCACAACCCAATAATAAAAACACATTATTCGCTTTGCATATATGAAGAAAACACTTTGTTAATTCTCATTTTGTCATCAAATATTTAATCTTATAATTTTTTATCTTATTATTTTTCCCTATCTTTGCAACGTAATAGATGGCGACATGTTATGATGTCGCTACAATCTTTTTGCAAAACCAATGAAAACATTGAAAAAAATACATTCTTTCTTCCTCGCTTGTTTCGTTGCGACTACAGCATTTGCTGGTAACCCCCTCACCATTGACGATGTGGTGGGCGGTACGTTCCGCAGCGACTACATCTACGAGATGAACATGCTCGCCGATGGGACAAGTTATGCACAAATTGATTACCAGACCGCACGAATCCTCAAATACGATGTCAAGACTGGGGAGCAGACGGGTGTTCTCTTCGATGCCAGTCAATTCAATATTGATTTGAAACACACCCTCTCCGACATCGACGACTATAATATGAGTCCCGACGGAAAGAAAATGCTCATACAGGTGAATACGAATCCTGTTTACCGACGCTCCTTCAAGGCGGATTTCTATGTTTACGACATTGCAACGAAAGATATCATCCTGTTGTCGTTAAACGGTCCACTACAAAATCCGGTATGGGCACCGAAAGGCGACAAAATTGCGTTCGTCAGGGATAACAACATTTTCTTGGTTGACCTCAAAAGCGGCACAGAGACTCAGGTAACCGACGATGGTGAGAAAAACAAAATCATCAACGGCATACCCGACTGGGTCTATGAGGAAGAGTTCGGCTTCAGCAATGCAATGACGTTCTCTGCCGACGGGAAGAAAATTTGCTTCCTGAAATTCGACGAGTCGATGGTGAGGATGTACCCGTTGCAGTTCTTTGCAGGTGACAAGCCGAAACACGAACAGTATGAAGTCTATCCTGGCGCCTATGAATATAAATATCCGAAGGCGGGAGAGGACAATGCCAAATGCTCGGCTTGGGCATACGACATAGCTACGGCAAAAACGACAAAAATCAACCTGCCTTATATCGAAGATGGCTACATCCCTCGCATATTGCAACCCAAAGACTTCGACCATGTGGTGTTCTTCACCATGAACAGACATCAGGACGAACTGAACATCGTGGCATGGAACCCGGCAACGGACATGTACAAGACGCTTCTCACCGAACGAGTGGACAAATATGTCAAGGAGGAGGCGATGGAGCAAATCACTTTTACAAAAAAACATATCCTTTTGCCCAGCGACCGCGACGGGTTCATGCAGGTGTACCTCTACGACATGCAGGGGAACCTCGAGAAAAAGATGACCAATGCACCGTTCGGCGTGACGGAGGTCTATGGCTTCGACGAGAAAAACGGCACGCTTTACTACCAAGCACAGGGGGTGTCGCCGATGCAGAAAGAGGTATATGCTACCACGATCAAAGGTGATACCAGATGCCTCAGTAAAAATGAAGGTACGAATTCCGCACTCTTTACGGCGGATTTCAGATATTTCGTCAATACATGGAGCACGGCAAATCGACCCTACGTCTTTTCCATCATCGACAATCAGGGAAAGGAAGCGAAACAACTGGTCGACAATGAAAAACTCGTCGCGAAGATAAAGGAATATAATCTTCCTGGGAAAACATTCTTCGACTTTACGACATCGGAGGGCGTAAAACTCAATGGTTGGATGATGAAGCCCGCCGACTTTGATGAAAGTAAGAAATATCCGGTCATCATGTTCCAATACAACGGCCCGGCAAACCAACAGGTGGTAGATGCTTGGAATATCGGGTCGATGGGGCAGGGGGGACTGTATGATGCCTATCTCACACAACAAGGCTTCATCATCGTCTGTGTTGACGGTAGGGGAACAGGCGGCCGTGGTGCTGACTTCGAGAAATGTACCTATCTCCGACTCGGACAACTGGAGTCGAAAGACCAGGTGGAGACGGCACTTTACTTACAGCAACTGCCCTTTGTTGATAAGGATAATATCGGTATTTGGGGATGGAGCTATGGCGGATTTAATACGCTCATGAGTATGAGTGAGGGCAGGCCCGTGTTCAAGGCTGGTGTGGCAGTGGCTCCTGTCACCAACTGGCGCTATTATGACTCAGTGTACTCGGAACGGTTTATGCGAACACCTCGTGAAAACCCGGCGGGATATGCGGTAAATCCCATCGAGAGGGTGAAAAACCTGAGTGGAAAACTGCTCATCTGCCACGGATTGGCCGACGACAATGTGCACCCGCAAAACGCGTTCGAATATTCTGAAGCACTCGTCCAGGCCGACAAGGATTTCAAAGAGGTGATTTACACCAATCGAAACCACAGTATTCGCGGCGGCAATACCCGTAAACACCTCCTCAGACAAATCTCCCAGTTCTTCATCGAAAACATGAAATAATAATGGAACATACATCTCGCTTCTTCCTCCTCATCATAACGCTCTTGGCAACCCTCACAACTCACGCCCAGTCCGTGAAAGTAACCGTGGCTAACCAAGAACGTCAACAGCGGCAGCAACTGGTCGAGATTCAAGCCTCTTCGGTGTTCTCTAAACTGGGTATTGCGAAGGGTAGTTATAATATTGTTGTTACCAATGCTCTCGGACAGGAAGTGCCATACCAACTGACTTACGACGGGTTACTGCTCATCGACGCGGCGGTGCGTCCATGTGGCGAAGCTGAATACAATATCATCAAAGGAACACCCCAGGTGATGAAGACCTTCGTATGCGGACGGCAATATCCGGAACGTGTCGATGACATAGCATGGGAAAACGACCGCACGGCCTATCGTATCTACGGACCGGCCCTGCAACGGTCGGGGGAAAGGGCGTTTGGTGTCGATGTATGGGTAAAAAACACACCTGACCTTGTGGTGGAACAACGTTATGCCACGGAATTGGCACACCACGATGAGATACAACAGCTGATCAAACAGGGTAAACAACAAGAGGCGAAGCAGGTGGAGATAGCCACGACATACCATTTCGATCATGGTTATGGCCTTGACTGCTATAAGGTGGGACCATCATTGGGATGTGGTGCCCCGGCTGTCATGGTGGATGGAAAACTGGTACTGCCGTATTGTTATAAGGATTTTAAGATTCTTGATAACGGACCTTTGCGCTTTACCGTTGAACTGACATATAATCCCACGGTGATTAATGGGGAAACGGTGGTTGAACACCGCATCATCAGCCTCGACAAAGGCTCAAACTTCAATAAAATGATTCTTTGGTACGAGGGCTTGACAAAGCAATGCGACATTGCTGCAGGAGTGGTCGTTCATCAGGAAGACACACAAACCATCGCAACGGCACGCGATTATGTGGCGTATGCCGACCCGACGGACAACCCGCAGGCACAAAACTTCCAAATCTATGTGGCTGCACTCTTCCCTCAAGGAATCGACGAGACAAAGACGATATGGGACGAGACACCGCAAAACGGTATCGCGGGACATGTCGTCGGTGTATGGAAACACTATACTGACAACCAACGGATGACCTATTATTTCGGGTCGGCATGGAGTAAAAACGATGTCAATAATTTCGACGAGTGGAAATTGCGCATCGAAAACTTCCTTAATGCCCTCCACTCACCCCTTACCGTCTCTGTTAACTAACAATTCTCCATTCAAAATACAACATTCAAAATTCATAATTCAACATTCATAATGAAAAAACTTCTTTTAGGCGACGAGGCTATTGCGCAAGGTGCCATAGATGCTGGTATCAGTGGCGTATATGCCTACCCGGGCACTCCTTCAACGGAAATAACGGAATATATCCAGGAGTCGCCTGTGGCCATCCAGAGAAACCTGCACCGCAGGTGGTGTACTAACGAAAAAACAGCCATGGAGGCTGCACTTGGCATGTCGTTCATGGGAAAAAGGGCGCTCGTATGCATGAAGCACGTGGGTATGAATGTTTGCGCCGACCCCTTCGTCAACTCAGGTATGACGGGCACGAACGGTGGCGTCGTGGTACTGGCAGCTGACGATCCGTCGATGCACTCCTCACAAGATGAGCAGGACTCGCGTTTCTATGGCAAATTCGCCATGATACCAGTGTTCGAGCCGAGCTCGCAACAGGAAGCCTACGACATGATGGAGGTGGCCTTCGACTATTCCGAAAAGGTGAAACTGCCGGTGCTCATGAGGGTAACCACGCGCATGGCACACTCCAGGGCGGTGGTGAACATCAAGGAGACACCTCGTGAGGAAAACAAGCTCAACTACGATGCGGTGGCGGCCAACTGGGTGCTCCTGCCGGCAAACGCAAGGAGAAGAAACGACCATGTGACAGCACAACAGGCGGAACTGGAGGAGTGGGCGGCTGAGTGTCCGTTCAACAGCCTTACCATTGCGGATAATCATTCTATGGCGGTTGTCGCATCGGGCATAGCCATCAACTATCTCAATGAGTGTTTCCCCGAGGGATGTCCTTATCCTGTTCTTAAGGTCTCTGCTTATCCGCTGCCGAAGAAACTGTTGGCGCAACTGGCTGAGATGACGGATACCTTCATGGTCATCGAAGAGGGACAGCCTGTCATCGAGGAGATGATGATTGGTGCATTGCCGTCGAAATACACAGTCAAAGGACGTTTGTCAGGCGACCTGCCCAGAACAGGTGAATTGAACCCGGATTGGGTGAAGAAAGCGATGGGCTTGTCGGTGGAACAGGTGTACGATAAAGCCGAAAACGTAGCAAACCGTCCGCCGGCGTTGTGCCAGGGGTGCGGACACCGCGATGTTTATGCGGCTCTTAACAAGGTGCTCCTCGACTATCCCAACGCACGCGTGTTCGGAGATATAGGATGTTACACGCTAGGATTCCTGCCACCTTACAAGGCCATTCACTCATGCGTTGACATGGGTGCGAGCATCACCATGGCGAAAGGTGCCGCCGACGCAGGACAGTGGCCGGCCATCGCCATCATCGGCGACTCTACGTTCACCCACTCGGGAATGACGGGACTGCTTGATGCGGTGAACGAAAACGCAAACATCACGGTCATCATCTCCGACAACCTGACAACGGCCATGACGGGTGGACAAGACTCGGCGGGAACGAACAAGTTCGAGGCGATATGCCGCGGATTGGGTGTTGCCGACGAACATCTCAAGGTGGTCATCCCATTGCCGAAAAATATGGAAGAGATTACAAAGACCATCCGTGAGGAGATAGAATTCAAGGGACTCAGCGTCATCATCCCGCGCAGGGAATGTATGCAGACGCTGCAACGTCATCTCAAACAGAAAAAAGCCAAGGAGGAGAAATCATGAAAACGGATATCATTCTTTGCGGTGTGGGAGGACAAGGCATCCTTTCCATCGCGACAATCATCGGCGAGGCGGCTATGAACGAAAACCTGTTTATCAAACAGGCTGAAGTACACGGTATGTCGCAACGTGGAGGCGATGTGCAAAGTAACCTGAGAATATCGTCGAACCCCATAGCAAGCGACCTCATTGGAATAGCTCAGGCGGATGTCATTATCTCCATGGAACCGATGGAGGCACTGCGTTATTTACCGTACCTCAACAAAAACGGCTGGATTATCACATCGGCCTCACCCTTTGTCAATATCCCCAATTACCCCGACATCGACAAGGTGATGGAGGAACTGAATAAGGTAGGTAATGTGATTGTTGTTGACATCGACCGATTGGCAAAGGAGAACGGCATACCTCGCTCAGCAAATGTTATCCTCCTCGGAGCGGCACAGAAAGCATTGGGCATCGATTATGACAAACTCGAAGAAGCGGTGACGAGGGTCTTCCAACGCAAGGGACAGGTTGTCGTCGATGCGAACATCAAGGCTTTGGCCTTGGGTAAAAAAGAACAGAAATGAACACACCCATTAATAAGGACATCATCGACAATGCCATACGCGACTATGGCATACAGGACTTTGCCAAGGCGACCATCCGCGAGGTGAAGGCTATCGCGGCTTTTGCTGAGGAGAAAACGGGAACAGAGTTTATCAAGATGGAAATGGGCATTCCCGGACTTCCTGCGGCAGAGGTAGGCGTGAAGGCGCAAATCAAGGCTCTTGAAGAGGGCATAGCACACAGCTATCCTGATATACAAGGCTACCCAGAGCTGAAACGGCAGGCATCACGCTTCGTCAAGGCTTTCATCAATGTCGATATCGCCCCCGAAGGGTGCGTACCGGTGTGTGGCTCCATGCAGGGCACCTTCGCCTCATTCCTCACATGCTCACAGGCAGACAAGAAGAAGGATACGGTGCTGTTCATCGACCCGGGATTCCCTGTGCAGAAGATGCAACTGCAGGTGCAGGGGGTGAAATATATCACTTTCGATGTGTATGACTTCCGAGGTGATAAACTGGCTCCAAAGTTGGAGTCGTACCTCTCGAAGGGGAACATCTGTGCCATCGTCTACAGCAACCCGAATAACCCGGCATGGATATGTCTCAACGAAGAGGAACTGGCGTGTATCGGTGCACTGGCCAATAAATACGATGCCATCGTCATGGAAGACTTGGCTTACTTCGCCATGGACTTCCGGCAGGATCTCAGTGTCCCTTTCCATCCGCCATACCAGCCTACAGTAGCCCGCTATACCGATAATTATATCCTGCTTATCAGTGGGTCGAAGGCATTCAGCTATGCGGGAGAACGTATTGGCGTGACATGCATCGGCGACAAACTGTTCCACCGTCATTTCCCCGACCTGTCGGAGCGTTACGAGGGTCTGCCTTTCGGACTGGTGTTCTCCACGCGTATGCTCTACGCGTTGTCGTCGGGAACGAGTCATAGCGCGCAGTTTGCCATGGCAGAGATGATGCGAGCGGCTTGTGATGGAGAGTACAATTTCCGTAACGAAGTGATGGTCTATGGAGAGAGGGCGAAGAAACTCAAGGAGATTTTCCTGCGTCATGGCTTCCACGTCGTCTATGATACCGATATCGATCGGCCTATCGCCGACGGTTTCTATTTCACTATCGGCTATCCGGGCATGGACAGCGGCACCTTGGCTCACGAACTGATGTACTACGGTGTCAGCGCCATCTGCCTCATCACAACAGGTAGTCATCAGGAGGGCCTCCGCGTATGCACATCCTTTATCGAGGACCACCAATATCCCATCCTCGATGAACGCATGAAACTGTTCCACCAGAACAACCCGACATGATGCAATAAATGAGGCTGCAAAAATCAAACTTTGCAGCCTCATTTTCCCTTTTTCCCTTTTTCCCTTTTTACTTTTTTACCCTTTTTACTTTTTTACCCTTTTACTTTTTTACCCTTTTACCTTTTTACTTTTTTACCTTTCCCTCACTCTTCCACAATTTTCGTTTCCAACCAACTCTCGATGATGGATTGGCTGTCTTTCAAAGCAGTCTTTTCATCCACATCGTATTCGTCAGTTAGCAACTTGGCTAAATCCTCAGCAGTGAAATCTTTACCTTGGATAGCCTCCCACAAGTAGGCGGCACTCTCGTTCATGCTGATGATGTTGCTGTAGTCGATGTTCTTCTTGCCCTCGGCCACAATAATCTTTTCACCTGCTATCGTTCGCAGGATGAATCCTTCTTTTGCTCTCATTGTATTTTCGGTTTAAATATTTTCAACCAAATGCGACGGTAAAATGCCAACAGGTAACGACGGATAGGATATAGGCGGGTCCAAAACCAGGAATAAACCTTCCATTTCTTGCCGTCGGTGCGGTCCATTTTGCTCCTTCCTTTGCGGTAAAACCCTATAGCTTTACCTTTCACATCACTAATCTTGCAATGCTCCTCGCCTAGATTGCCATCGCCACGGAGGGTGACATTATCCCCGTCGATGGCAATGATGCGATGCAACACCCATTTCTTGGGTGATATCTCGGCAAGGACCGCATCGCCAACCTCAGGATGGGCGGCAAAAGTCAAGAGGGCCTTGTCACGATCATTCTCCAAAAAAGGACGCATGCTGAAACCGCGAAGATTCAAGGTTACGGTTTTGCCGGCCTCTAAATCTTCAACTACCATCGGCAACAATACCTCGTTAGGAAATTGTATCTTCTTCACTTCCATAGTGAAATACTCCTTTTTACACGTCTGACGTTTCTGTGCAGGAAATGGCTCGGTAACAAACCCATGCTGACTCGGCATCGGGCAGACAATGCAGGATATAGATACCTGTAGTTTCCACTACTTGAGTAACGGTGTCGCATACCTCGTGGTAGATGTCCTTGTCCCACTTCATTGAACTGCATGAGGGTAGGAAGTTGGCAAATGCCTGGATGGGAGATAGCTTGTCAACACTGTTCTCTGACGCACGGTCGATACGGGTGATGGCACCCAAACGGGCTTTCACATTACGGTAACAGGGTGTCTTGCCGCTCCATGGACTACCGAAGATATAGGGCTGCCCATCGATAACACGCACGATAGGATTGTCGTCGTTCATCAGGTCGCAGCCGGGGATATTGCGCAGCCAATTGCTCACCTGAGTCGATTTGCCTGTGCCGCTCTTGGCAATAAAGGCATAGCCGTAGCCATCCTTACGAACCAACGAGGCGTGAATAAGCAGGCAACGGGCCTTGGCGGTACAGAAACCGAAAGCCAACATCATGGCGTTATTCAATCCGAAACAGCGCATGTCGTAATTGCCGTTCAATGCCGCACGACAATGATGGAAACCCTTGTCAGACTGCAACATACAACAGTCATAACCACGTAAATCGCGAATAATAAATTGGTAGCCGCCGTCATCCAAAAGGTCAACAACGGTATCGCCATTGCCTGTCTCAAATGTGCGGATACGCTCACGGCGTACCTTTGGAATAGGACAAATGCTGTCATCAACCGTCATCTCAAAATAGGGCTCTCCTTCAATGTGCGATACACGGAAAGGCTCAAAAGAATGCAACAGGTGCATCCCATTGTATCGACTCTCGGCAAAAATGATCCGGATGGGCAGGTCGGCGATAACGAAATCGTTGATACTCGCATCCATCGGCCTATTGGTTTAATTGCTGAACCTGTGCCTTGCTGGCTTGCTTGGCAGCTTTCTTAGCTGCTTTGCGGGCGGCTTTCAACTCCCTACGACTCGTTGCGGGGTCTTGATAGGAAGAGCTAGGCTCCACAGCATGGAAAAGAAAACTGTCCTTCATCACATTGACCACACGAAAACGAGGCTGACCTTTCTTGGGCTGTTCATAACGCTTGCGGAGCTTCAGATATTTCTTCATAATCTCTTTCTCGCTCTTCGCAAAGAGTACGACACAGGTGCGGTTGGCCTCACCAATAGATGTGAAGTAATTCTTCAGCTGGGCAGCATATTCATGACGCTCCACTAAAAAATGGGTGCCACCTTCAAGATATGCACTGTCAATGGCTTGAATCTCAGTGAAATAAACAATAGAATCGTTAAACGATGCGGAAAAACCAAAGGCGTACACACGGGTACTTTCCACACCTTTGGCATTTCCTACAATACTCATGAGCGTAAACAATAGCAATACACCCAAATATTTAATTATTTTCATCCTCTCTGTATATCTGACTATATCTTTAATTCCGTCCCTCATACTCCGAATAATTCCCTTTTACCTTTTTACCCTTTTACCTTTTTACTCTTTTACCCTTCCCTGTATTCATCTCCCCTCCCTTTGGGAGGGTCAGGGTGGGTATTTTTCACTGTCCCAAATACGATTTCAACAACTTGTTTTTCGTGTTGTGACGCAGGCGACGGATGGCTTTCTCCTTAATCTGGCGCACACGCTCACGGGTCAAACCGAACTTGTCGCCTATCTCTTCCAAGGTCATCTCGGGTTGATCGATGCCGAAGAAAGCTTCAATAATATTTCGTTCACGCTCGTTCAATAGCTGAAGGGCACGCTTAATCTCTTCACGCAACGACTCTGCAACCAATCCGTTGTCAGCCATGGGAGTGTCAGGATTCGGCAACACATCCAGTAAACTGTTTTCATCGCCATCGGTGAAAGGGGCATCTACGGAGATGTGACGTGTTCCCACCTTCAAAGCATCTTCTATCTTTTCCTGAGGGATGTCGATACTGTCGGCTATCTCGTCAACACTGGGACGGCGCTCATGCTCCTGCTCAAACTTATTCAAGGCACGGTTAATCTTGCCAACACTGCTCACTTGGTTCAAGGGGATGCGAACGATGCGACTCTGTTCGGCAATCGCTGAAAGTATGCTCTGACGAATCCACCACACAGCATAGCTGATAAACTTAAAACCGCGAGTCTCGTCAAATTTCTCGGCGGCTTTGATAAGACCAAGATTACCCTCATTGATCAAGTCGGGCAGGCTCAATCCTTGGTTTTGGTATTGCTTAGCCACAGACACGACAAAACGCAGATTGGCACGGGTCAGTTTCTCCAACGCCTCGCGGTCACCCTTGCGGATACGCTGAGCCAATTCAACTTCTTCCTCAACAGAAAGAAGCTCTTCATGGCCTATCTCCTGAAGATATTTATCTAAGGAGGCACTCTCGCGATTGGTGATGGATTTGGTGATCTTTAACTGTCTCATGGCGATTTGTCGTTTAAAGCATCTGCAAAAATAATGATTTTCCCAAAAATAACAAACAAATTCGCAAAATCTTTGCGAATTTGTTTGTTACTTACCCCTCACTACTCATCCCCCTATACTTATTGCTCCTCCAAGGGGATGGCGAAGTATTTCTTCTTGCCTGTCGGGAACACACCTTGAATATACAATACAGGTTCCTTGCTCGTTGACGCATCCTTCACAATCTTCTGCAAATCGTCAAGAGAACGGACAACCTCGTCGTTCACTCGCTGGATGATAAAGCCTTTCACCACACCGGCATCTTTCAAAGCACCGTTGTTTACCTTTATCACTTCCAAACCGTAGCTAATGCCTAACTGACGTTTCTTGGCATCGTCCAATTCCTTGAAACTGGCACCTAACACGTCCAAATCAGCTGGTTTCACTATGCCGGTGTTACCCTGGGCATTCTTCAATGTTACGGTCTTCTCCTGACGTTTCTTGTTGTGCAGGAAAACGATGTGAACCTTGTCGCCGGGACGCTTGCTGGCAAGAACCTCTTGCAACTCGGCCATCTTGGTGACAGGTTTGCCGTCCAAAGAGATGATAACGTCGCCTTCCACCAAACCGGCATCACTACCGGCACCTCCTTCGTTCACTTTACCTACATAAACACCTTCATTGGTGCCTAAGTCAACTTCCTCGCCACGAGAACGCTGGCTATCGATATAGTTATGTACGTCCTGACCTTGTATGTCGAGCAGCGCACGTTGGACGGTACCGTATTTCTTCAGGTCATCTACCACTTTCGTCATAATGGACGTAGGAATGGCGAAACCGTAACCGCTATAACTACCTGTCTGAGAGTACAGCATGGCATTGATACCGATTAACTCTCCGTTGGTGTTAACCAAAGCACCACCGGAATTGCCGGCGTTGATGGCGGCATCGGTCTGAATAAACGATTCCACACCGTTGGCATACAATGAACGGGCCTTGGCACTTACAATGCCGGCGGTAACTGTGTTGTTCAAGTTGAAGGGATTGCCGATGGCTAACACCCATTCACCAACTTTCAACTTCTCCGAGTCGCCTATGCTAATGGCGGGCAGACTGGATGCGTCAATCTTGATGAGCGCCAAGTCGGTGGTCGGGTCCGTACCGATGATACGTGCAGAAAACTCACGATTGTCGTTCAACGTCACCGTCAACTCGTCAGCACCATCTACCACATGGTTGTTAGTGGCGATATAACCGTCGCTGCTGATGATAACACCACTACCGGAAGCCTCACGACGGGGAGTCTGAACCTGTCGACGTTGAGTGCCGCCTTTGCCGCTGCCCCCACCAGGGTTGCCGAAGAAACCGAAGGGATCGCTGAAGAAATCCTCAAACGGGTCGGATTGAACGTCAACAGACCGCACTTTAGAGGTCTGAACATATTTGATGTGAACCACGGAAGGAAGAGCTTTCTCAGCCGCATAGGTCAGGTCCACATGACCGGCAGGGGGTAGGGGAGCAGCATTTGCCTCGCAAACGCCTCCCATCGACAGCGTCATGCCACTAAGGGCAACAACAACCATCAAACTTTTCATTTTCATGTTCATTGTCATTATAACTTATTATCTATTAATTTTATAATCTAACAATTTGTTTAATTTCCTGCAAATTTAGGTGCATTTTTCTTTTTCCCGACAAATAGCTTGATTATTTGTCCACTTTTAACAATCAAAATACTATCATTAACGGCTGTTAGCGACCTAACCCCGTTTTTTAATCTTTCTTTAAAAACCACCTCTTTCAAAGTAATCATAAACTGAAATCTTCATTCTTATTCATCTTCAAACCCATATAGAAATCATTAACAAATAATTTCAATCTTCACGCTTTATACGCTGAAATCTCTCCAACGCTTCTATCGCCTCGTCCTCATCGTCAGTTAACGTCAAAAGGAGATTCTTATATCTGCCGCGTGATACCATATCCTGTAAGAAAGGATAGATGGGCACTTCCTCAGTCCAAAATGCTTTGCCCAAAAACACCATCGGACTGGAAAAACCAAACGACAGGTAGTGATTCTGGACGGCATCTTGGAAAATCTCCTGCAACGTACCGGCACTGCCGGGGGTGTAGATGATACCGCCGAAAGCTAAAGTCAGGATGCTGTCTTCGCGGATGCTGTTCTCGAAAAACTTGGCGATGTGGGTGGCAAAGGGTGTGGTAGGCTCATGCCCGTATAGCCATGTGGGAATGCCCAGACTATCGTGACGCTGCTGCGGGTAACGTGTCATCACACGAAAAGCACTCTCCAACCAGCCGCTATCTTGATAACAAGGGGCGGGAAGAAGCATGTCCAAAGCCTCCATGAATTCCTCGCTGCTACGACCTGCCATCCATGCACCGAAATGAGTGGCTTCCATGGCACCTGGACCACCACCGCTGAGCATGTAAAAATCGCGCTCGGTAAGGTGCTTGCTGATGAGGGCAATGTCACGGAACATCTTGTCTGTCCTGCGTAGGGCATGACCACCCATAATACCAATGCAACGGATAGGAGAATGGCTGTCGAAGAAACGGTCTAACGCCTGATGCATGCCATGGTCGTGCAACGTACGGGCTAATGACTCGTTCACACTGTTGGCCTGTTTGCCTGTATTCATGTAATGCTGATATACCAAGGTGTCATGACACGTTGCCATGCTCAACGCGTCATCCATGTCATAACCCTTGTACAGCTCTGCAGCACTATATAGTTCCCTGCGGGTCACATCGTAAGGCACTTGCTTCAAATAGTCAACGGTGCCTTCAAAATCATTGAAATACTTGTCGGCTATCATAATTCACGATTTATAATTCATAATTATATATGGCGAAACAATCACTCATCACTCGTCACTCGTCACTCATCACTCATCACTCATCACTCATTACTCATCACTCATCACTCGTCACTCATCACTCGTCACTCATCACTCGTCACTCATCACTCGTCACTCGTGATACCCCTTCCTGTCCAACTTCCCGTTGAATGTACGTTTCACTTCTTCAACACGTTCATATAGTAAGGGTACCTTGTGACGTTCCAGTTTGGCATTGATAAAACGGGCAATGTCTCGCTTGTTAATCTCTTCTCCGTCATGTGAAACGTATAATAACTTTAATGCATGACCGGTTATCGGAGAGATAACACCAATGCAAATACAGTCTTTGATGTTAGGATGAGATAAGGCGACATCTTCCACTTCCGTGGGCGAAATCTTGAAACCGCCAACATTAATGACATCATCGTTCCTACCCGTCAAATGAAGCATGCCTTCCTCATCGATGAACCCGTTGTCGGCGGTGTACAACACGCCGTCGCGCAACACCTCGCGGGTGCGCTCCATCTCGGCAGCGTAACCAACCATGAGCGTCTTGCCTTGACAAGCAACCTGACCGCTATCGGTAATGTGGAATGATGAATGTTTCATCGCTTTGCCAAGGCAACCCGACAGGCAACGGCCGTCATTGAAATTATAGGTGCTGATGATGCCGGTCTCGGTAGAGGCATAAGTGTTGAACAAACGACTGTGTGGGAGTAGTTCACACAATGCCAGCATGTCGGCATGAGGCATGGGGGCGGCACCAGTCTCAATGAAGTCTATCTTATTGGCATAGCTGCCCAGCCGTTTCTTGGCCAGTTGTAAGAGGATACGGGCACTCGTAGGAACCATAAAGGTGGCCACTTTTTTACAGGGATAATCCAAGGCGGCAAAAAAGGCATTCAAGTCTTTCATGCTTTCCAACAGATAGAGGGTGCCACCTTGCATCATCACGGGATAGATTTTCGACAAACTGCCGATATGGTTCAAGGGACCGTTGATAATGAACACATGGTCGGCAGTAAAACCGTGAGCAGCTATCAGGTTCTCACCATTGGCCAGGATGGTGGTATGGCTGACCATCACTCCCTTGCTCTGACCTGTGGTGCCAGTAGTAAACAAGATATCGGCGACATCACATGGCGGGACAAACGATTCATAACGCTTTGCTATCTCATGCATCTTGTCATCGCTGATGTCGCTTTCCAAAGGAAGCGCTACGGCGCCCATCATATGAAGGGCGAAATAGGTGAGCAGAAAACCCAAGTCCTGGGTGTTGCGAAAACAGACAACTTGTCCGCAATTCACCCCCTCACTGCGTAACTCCGCAACCCGCTCATCCATCAGGGTACATAATTTTCCGTAGGTGATGACTTGGCCACCAACTACCACGGCTACCTTATCAGGCTGTTTCTCTCCGTGTCTCTTAATATATTCTTCTAAACAATTCACAATTGATCATTCTTCATCGCATGGCGGCGATTCCTCATTTCTCATCCCTCATTCGTAATTTTGCTTCAACCATCGCCACGATACTGTCAAGGTTCCTCAGATTCCTCGGCGTGGCATCGGCGGCTTCCAACTCTATATCGAATGTCTCCGACAACGACATAAGGATATGGGTGACACCCAGTGAGTCTAACTCGCTGAATAAAAAGTCACTATCCGCATCCACCAATGGAACGGCTTCTTCTATCAATGCTCGGATTTGTTCTTTCATATCGTTCTTCTTTATATCGTTCTCTTTCATATCGTTCCAAGTTCAAATTTTATTTTATTCTATTCTATAGCATCTATAGTGCCTATAGCATCTATAGTGCCTATAGCATCTATTGCGTCTATGGTTCCTATAGCATCTATACCCTGCACCTCCAGGTTGCTGACCAATCCCTCGCCACTGTATTTCGCCACCAATCGTTTGTCCTCGTCTGCTTCACAGGCTACAATGGTCTTCTCTGGATACCTCAAGGCCAGAAGCAATGCCAATTCTCCGTAACCGCTGTTCTTCACTACCACGTGGGCCGGTAAATCATCCCTCTCCAACCACGAAGCATAGTTACCGTGTTCTCGCAGATGATGCTGCACGGTCTTCAAAATGTCATGTCCTTTATAACGGTACCTGTCTACCACCAACGAGACGACATCGTCTTCACTGTTACGATGGAACAATCGGCGCAACGTCAATGGACGCTTACGGTATTCGCCGTTCTTCATCACCAACCATTTGAAGAGCAGGGGCGGGATGAGGTAGGCCATGAACACGACGGTAAACATACCAATGATAGTCACTTCCGCCAACGAATGAAGGGCAGGGTGTTTGGCAAAAATCAGGGTGCCGATACCGAAAAACATAATCAATGCGGAGATGATGATGCTGTTTTTGTACGAGGCAACCATCTTCTTCCTATAGGCATATTCATATTGGCAACCTTCGGTCATGAAAATGGTGTAGTCATCACCCTGACCGAAAATGAAAGTGGCCAAAATCACATTCACCATATTGAACTGAATACCTAACAAGGTCATGATGCCCATAATCCATATCCAGCTGATGGCCATAGGCAAAAATGAGAGAAGGGCCAGCTCGATGCTCCCCAAAGAAAACCAAAGGAAGAAAAAGACAATCAGTCCGCAGGCCCAACCGATATAGTTGAAATTGTCTGACAGCGTACTGGCTATCGTGCCGTTCATGCTCTCGATATCAAAGGCGTACATGCCTTCTCGCTCCTTGGCATAGTATTGCTTCACGGTGTCAAAATGTTGCTCTTTTACAAACAGTTGGTCAATCACGTTGTACATATGGTGCAGACTGTCTGTCCTCGTTTGGCCGGCAAATAACAGGTTGCGCACCTCATCGAAATAGGAAGCTTCTTGGGGCGTGTACGTTTCGTGAAGGATGGAGGAGAAATCATCAAACGACCCCTCGGCAAAACCTGCCTGTTGGGCGGCAGCTGGTAAACGGGTGTCGAAAAGGGTACGGTGGGAATCTACAAAACTTAACCATCGTTCCAAACGCTGCGCTTGCACCGCCTTGGAACAGAGGAAAGGCACACAACTGTGAACTCTGGCCGCCTCGCCACTTGACAGCAATGCATCGGTTTCCTCATGACCTCTCTGACAACGGTCCAATGCTTCATCCATCGTCTTACCTTCGTAAACTACATACAGGGTTTTCTGTTTTGACGTGGAAATGAAATTCTCTTGAAGATAGTCCATGTCGGCTCGTTGCTCATTTGTCATGTAGTTGATGTGGTTCATATTCACATCGAAAGTGGTGCCTAAACTGAAATAGCCGAACACACAGGTCAGCACAATGACCAAGGCTACCAACCATCGCTTGTTCTCCAACCGCAATGAACTGATTTTGCTAATGGCGGCAGGTGGGGTATGGCCGGGACGTGACTTGGCCACATGCGGCAGGTAGATGAGCACGAAAAGGATGGTGCCGATGAGTAGAAACGAACTGAATAGTCCTAAGTCACGAAGGGCTTGTGACTGTAAGGGAACGAGGGCAAGGAACGCTCCCACGGTGGTGATGTTGCCGACGACCAAAGGGGCGACAATCTCTTTCAGGGCAGTGCGCACGGTTGGGGTGTGCTGCATGTGTGCTATCAGGTGAAGGGGGTAATTAAAGGCGATGCCCAGGATTATTGATGATATACCGATGACAATGACCGACACGTTGTTGTGGACGACGGCAAGACAACCCATGGCGAACAGCCAACCCCAGGCGATGGACAGAACGATGAGCGACATGTTCCAAACGCTGCGAAAAGAATAATACAGCAACCCTACGATGAGTAACACGGCTAAGACAACGCTTAACAGGCTGTCCTGCCTAATCTGGCGAGCATTGCCAACGGCTACCGAAGGACCTCCGGCAATATGGATAGAAAGGCCGCTGTGATTCTTGGCGGTCGTGTCGGCGGCACGCTCTAACAAGTCCACCAACTGGGCATTGTGATGGGTTTCGCTCGATCCAAAGGGTGATGTCAGCATCAGCAGTGAGCAACGCATGTCACGGCTGAAGACATAACCGTCGTGCAACTCATAGTTCATATCGCCGCCTGAACGTTGTAGTCTTGATACAACGGGGGTGAACAGGTTCAAAGGGTCGCGCTGAAGATTGTCGGAAAACAGACCAGAAACGGGAAACATTAATAGCTGCTTGTCGGCCTGCAATTGCTCGGCAATGTAACTGTCATCATTCAACAGACTGTCCATGTGCGCATAGTCTGCATCAGTAAGGAAATAAGGGATGTTGCGGTACACGAAGTCAGATACCGTACCCACCTGTTCGTAATCCACCTGGTTTATTAATCCAGAAGTTGTTCCTTCAGGGTCCAACGACGACAGTATATCTTGATAGTCTTCCATGGCAGACACCATACTGTCTGGCTCCACCACGTTGCTGTCTTTTGATTGAAATAATACAAACAGACGGTCGGCACCAGAGATATCTTGGTAGATAGCCATGGCTTTCTGATGCCTCTCTCCCAAGGGAAGGAAATCGGTGATGTCTTCCTTGTAACGTTGACCCAAAAACAAAACGACAAGCACTAATGTGACAAACACAAAACTACACCGACGCAGCAAATGGTGCGCCTTCATATAGTCGTATATCTTTGTCACAATCTCTGCCATCTACAACGTTCAATGTTCAATGTTCAACGTTTCTTTCCACCGGATTTGCGTAGATTCCAATGAAAATTTCCTTCAACCGGTCTATATCGCAAGTATCATATTTGTCCAACAACTCCAATCGCTTGGCAAAGGTGTCATACTCCGACTTCGTGTACATGGCGGAGTATTTGTTGCTGCCATATAGCATGTCGTGTGCAATGTAATTGTTCGGGTACAGACGGTAGCCTAAGCGGATGCGTTGGTCAATCAGACGTGCTACAGACTTGTGGTACTCGTTTTTGGTCTGATGCTCAAAAGCATTCAACTCTACTTCGCTGATAGGCTCGCACAACGTGAAATGAACACGGCCCTTGGGCTGCAAGATGCCGGTGATGATGCTGTTCAGGTCCTCGCCGGGCTTTTTCGTGTATTTACGGAACTGAGACTCATACAATTCCAAAGCTTTCAACACGTCACATGATTCCCATTCGTACGATACGGCAATGGGAACAATGTGCAACTCACTCAAAGCCTTAATCTTATTGTTAGGTTCACTCATGCAGAACATCTTGATGATTCCTTGGTCGGTAATATCGATGCCGTTCTTGGTACGTCCGTTGCGTTGAGCTATCCACACAGACCGTTTCTTTTCGAGGATAGTGTGTCGTATGTACTCCGAAAGATGTGACGAACTTTTATAGAAATCTTTTAGATTGCCGCCGGGACGCTCAACTCTGAACATTTTGTTGCATTTGCCAATGTCCACCACCGTAGGGTTAATCATCAGGTTAGCACCAAAAGTGATTTCGGTGGTTTCGAAACCGTTCTTCACCAAAAAATACTGGAACAGACTGGCGTCCAATACAATGTCGCGGTGGTTGGATACGTAAAGGTATTGTTTGTTTGGGTGAAGTCGATCCAGACCTGAACAGGTGAAACAACTGATGCTGCGTTTGATAATCTGCTCGTTCACTTGATACATCGTGTCGTGCTGAAACGCACGGGTACTGGTAAAAGAGGAAATCCTTTTACGAACATCCTCAATAGGAAGGTCAGGATAAACAAAAGTAGAAAGAAGAGGAAACACCTTGCAGGTGGCTATGCGTTGCATGGCCGCAGGTATCTCTTCCTCATAGTACGGACGGATATCGTCAAATCTCGGGTCTTTCAACATAATCGTTTCTTGCAAATGAGCACTTATTTCGTACCTAAACATGCAAAGCTAATCAATTCTTCCCAAAAAACGAAAGAATTATCCAAAAAACAATTACAGAAATGATAAACCTGGGTTTACTTGGAAATGCCTGAAACTACTTGGGAAGTGTTTCTCTGGCCCATTTCAAAAACATCTCTTTCCATTCCCTGCATTCAGCAGTACCCTTTGTGTCGCTGGCTCCGAAACCGTGGCCGCCATGTTCGTACTGCAAATAAACGTGCGGCACACTTTGTGCCGTAAGTGCAGAATCAAGTAACACGCTGTTGCGGTAATCTACCACTGGGTCATCCTTGCAGTTTACCAGAAAAACAGGACAACAATCCCTTGGAACATGTCGTTCCAACGAAAGAGAGTCTCTTAAGGAGCGGTTCCTCACACGACTCTCACCTAACAAAGCGCGGCGTGACCGTTTGTGGACGCAGTCAGCCTCCATCGTTACAACAGGGTAGATGGGAGCCACAAAATAGGGCTTGTCAGCTCCTGTGAACAACTCGGCAGCGGACATTACCAGGTGACCACCAGCCGAGAAACCCATGGCTCCGACATGTAAGGTGTCGATACCGAAATCATGATGATGGCTTTTTACATATCGGATGGCCTGACGTAAATCGTCTTGAGGGTCGGGATAACGGTTCCCCCGGAACACATAACGGAAACGAAACAGAAAGGCGGGCACATACGCTGTACGATAGCGTAAAACGAAAGCACTGATGCCGTGGGACTGCAACCATCTTCCCACAGCATGTCCCTCGGTCTCCATATCGTGCCAAAAATAGCTGCCGCCGGGACAGACAATAACGGCCATGTTTCCTTCACCATCAGCTGGATAAGGGGTCATCTCGACGGTCTTATGACAAGACGTGCCCTCCCAGATGTTCATGGGGTTACTCGTTTCCTGCCCTATGGAAATGCTGGTAACGAGAAAGAATATGACTAAGAAAAAAACGGCACGTCTCATCCTCTCATCAATGTACGATGTTCAACATTCAAACCTGTTCGACATTTTCTCAAACCATGTCCTGTACTTCTTGCGCATCCAAGAGGCTTGCTGTTTCAAGTCGCCTTGCTTTTGCAATGTATCGCGCAAGATGGGGGAATCCACCTCAATGTGGATAGGTCCTTTGTTCAGATGGTGGGTGCCTTTGCGTAACACCCTTCCTGTACCATACAGACACATGGGAAGGATGTCCAGGCCCAACTGCTCGGCAATATAGAATGCGCCCTTGTGGAAACGACCGATACGGCAGTCCTTGGAACGAGTGCCTTCGGGGTAGAGGGCAATGCTGTAACCACGTTCTGTCAATGAGCGCAATTTAGGTAGTAAACTGTCAATGCCATCGGCCACCGGGTAGTATTCAGCATTTCTGATTAATAGTCCGTAGAAGGGGTTTTTCCACACCCAGTCGTTGGTCAGGAAAATGATGTTAGGGGTGAAAATCAATTGACACAGCAGGTCCAGATGCGACTGATGGTTGCAGATAATCACATGAGGCTGCTCAAAATTCACATCCTCTGCTACATGATTGGTGAAATGGGTGCCGGGAATACCATGGTGAAGCATGAAGAAACGGGCGATATTATATATAATACCATGTAGTTTTTTTCGCTTCTTTTCGGTCATCTTGCCTACCTTCGTAATTACCCAAACGTATGGGGTGATAATAAACAGCATAAGAATGACGAACACGAGCATAGCGTAAATGGTACGACCCCATTTCGCCAAAAAACGGAAAAGACGAAGGGGAAGGCCGTAAACCAATGCCAGAACGCACAAAACAGTGTTTAGTACACTTATACGTGTGAAGTCCTTACCGGGACGGAAATGACTCACACGTTCTTCCTGGGGAGGGTAGTACACCTCAATAGGTATTGACACCAGTTCTACACCATGCCACGAAGGAAAAACCAACAACTCCAACTCGGCTTCATATTTGTTGGTCAACAGCGACAAACCATGTAACTTCTTCAGGGGATACAGTCTGTAACCGCTCTGGGTGTCGGACAAACGCTTGCCAGTCTGTACGAAAAACCAAAAATTAGAAAATTTGTTGGCGAATGAACTACCTTTGGAACGCTCCACTTCGCTGAGATTCCTATTGCCGATGATCAAAGCTCCTGGATGGGCTTGGTTGGCATGAAGGAAATCAACGATGTGACAGGGATAATGTTGACCGTCACCATCAAGGGTGATGGCATACGAAAAACCTAACGACAAGGCTTTCCTGAATCCTTGCTTCAGGGCATAACCTTTGCCGCGATTCTTGGCATAATGCACCACGGTGATACCGGATATTGACGCAAGCTCCTTCGAGGTGGTGTCGGTGCTGCCATCGTCCACAACAATAACATCGTTGCAGTATTGCTGTGTATCGGCTACCACACGGGCTATCGTACCGCCATTGTTATAGGTGGGGATGACTACGCAGATATGCCTGTCACGAAGGGTCTTTCGTACATCGTCCATGAGGTGGTTGGTCAAAGTTTCTTACAGGTGAAAGAGAGGCTGCACAAGGATTTGTTATCCGAAACAACCATCGCCCTGACTTTCACTTCGTCTTCAACAGTCTCGTCAATATGGCTGAAACGGTATAAGATGGTAGGTGTTTCTTCGGGCTTGATAACGGACATGAATTTTACGTCCTTGATGTAAACAATAACAAGTGAAGTATGCAAATGTTCTTCCAACAACTCCCTCGCTATTTGCAAAAGACAAGCTCCCGGCGTTATAGGCTCGCCAGGAAAATGGGCTTGATAAATGAAACAGTCAGGGTTCAATGCAATCTCATATTGCCAACCATTATCCTCCTGTGTCTCATTCTTTACCGTGTATAAATCGTTTCGTAGTTCCATTTTAATTATCTATTTCCATCGGAATAAACCGATAACTGATATGCCGTTTGACATTCTCATACGTCGTCTCCCCCTGACTCATATTCTCAAGAAGGGAACGAAGGTCCTTGCGAAGCACACGTCGTATATACCATTTGTCCAACATTTTCATTACACTATGCAACTTCACTTTGTGCTTGCGAAGGTCATAGGTGAAATCAATGGCTGACACGCCAAACTCATTGAACACACAGCAAAGCAACTGCTTCCCGTCATTCTTCATGATGCCGACACCACTGATGTAGCCACGGGACATATCAATATTGACGGTATATTGTTGACGCTCGCCCACGGAGGGCAGCAACTGTTGGGCAACAACTGGCTGAATACTCAGCAACATCAACAGAAGACTAACGCACAGAAAACGTGTCCTGGGGAATGGATGCATTGGTCACGATATTTTTCAACTCAATAACAGTGCGGTCGCCTTTCTTCTCCAACAACTCAACCTTGGTCACTAATAGCCGTTTCTTGTCAAAATGGAGCACTATCTTGTCGAACAGACCCTTCAGGTCTTTCTTGAGTGGTTGAAGCGTTGCCACATATTCCGGACCGCTGATGTCAATGCTGCTGCGGAAATCCTTCTCGGCAGTAAGACACTTGCCAACAACGCTGTTCAGCATGATTTGGGCGATGCTCTTGAATGCCTTACTCTGGTTCACGTCAATCAAATCGCGCCGGCTGTTGTTCTTTAACAGCACCTGTTGGCCGTTCATGATGAACGTGTATTGATAAGGCGACACGTATTCCCAACGTAGCTTATCTTGTTGCTGGTAATACATCTTGCCTGTTGACACCATGCGGTCGTTCAACAATTTCAGGTGTTTCGTCTGCACAAAGTCACACTGCATGGTCTTCAACTGGGCAGAAGCCTTGTCAACGACGGCTTTTACCTGGCTCTCACTCTGACCCCATACATGGGACAGTGACAGAAGCAACAAAGATAACAGTATAATGGCTCTTCTCATCTTCATTTTGCTATTAATATACAACCTGCCATAATCAAGGCCACACCAATCCATTTCGCTATTGATACCTCTTCATGGAAAAAGATGATAGCCGCAATCATGCCAAAGACATAACTCAGACTAATCATCGGATAAGCCACGCTCAGGGGAAAGGTCTTCACCATCCACATCCAAAGTGCGGTGGCGGCAGCGAAACAGATGCCACAGGCAGCAAACTGCCAGTTTACCAGCAGACTGCACCAAAATTCTTTAGTCCATCCAAAAGGCGACATACGTGCCATGGCGAACTTCAGAAACACCTGACCAGCAGCCAAGAGAATACTTTGCAATAGGGCGTAAGGTATTATTCTCCACATGTTAGTACTATTGATAGTGAATACACGGAAGGACTCTCTTCATGACCGAGCCTGTGTTGTAATGATTGGTAAAGTGGGGTGCTCTCATCGTGAAGGCCCACCAGCACATGCCTATACTTCCCGCTGCCCAAAAGCAACTTGGCTTCGCGCATGGCCCATTCCAAAGACGCCTTTCCGTGGGTAAATGTTACATTCCAACCGTGACATTTAGTGCGGATGGCAATGTTGCTGCTCAACGTGTTGTGCGTGCTCTGCATGAAATAAGTGGGTTTCAAACTGACTTCCCCCTCTGTTTCTATCTGCTCCAGCAGACGCTCGCTGTTTTCCAGGCTACCCATGGCTGTGGCGGTAATAATGGCATCGGGCCGCTCTTTGCCGGCCTCATCAAGGGCTTTCAGTGAGGTGAGCAACGATGCTTTCAACAACTTGCCCATCCTACGGGCTTCCATGATGCTGACGTAGTTCTTCAACTCCTTCAGGTCATCTTCTGCGGTTACCTCCACACGTGCCATTTCCTTGATAGTAATTTCAGTGTTAATAGGGTAGAGCCTCTTTCTGGGTGCCTCGGTGCTGAACAGCAGAGAGGTGTCGTTGCCTCCGAAACCAAAGGCATTGCAGAGTGCATATTGAATATCTACGTCCTTAGCACCCAAAGAAGGTATAACACCCTCTTCCATGGCATGTTGCCAACCAAGGTTGCTAGGTATGAAACGGTGTCGCATAGCCAACAGACAGATTACCGCTTCTATGCTCCCGGAGGCACTCGTCGTATGACCGGTAAACGATTTGGTACTTGATACAGGGGGTATTTTGCTGCCAAAGATGCGTCGTAGGGCGACGCTCTCCGACAGGTCATTGTTGGGCGTACCGGTGCCATGGGCGTTCACATAGTCGATGGCACCTTCATCAACGCCTGCCATGTCGATGGCGTTGCGCATGGCGAGATAGGCTCCTTCCCCGTCGTCCGACGAGGCGGTCTGATGGAAAGCGTCACAGGCATTGCCGTAACCTGCTAAGTATGCATGGATGGCAGCACCTCTCTCTTGGGCACTTTCTTCGCGTTCCATCACGATATAGGCGGCACCTTCGCCAAGGTTCAGTCCGGCCCGGGTAGCATCGAAAGGACGACAACGTTCCTTGTCGAGAATCATTAAAGAGTTGAAACCGTTCAGATGAAACAGCGAAAGGGCCTCTGTGCCACCGGCAACAACGATGTCGGCTTGACCTGACTGTAACAATTGGGCTCCTAATACGATGGCGTTGGCAGCCGATGAACAGGCGGTGCTCAGCGTGGTGCTGTCTTCAAAAATACCGAAATGGTCGGCGATGTCACGGGTGCAACTGCCGCAGTCATGATGTCTTAGAACCTCGAGGTGCTCGTCTGAAACTTTCACACTCCCAAAATGCTTCTCAGTGATGTCCATACCACCCACGGTAGTGCCGGATACGAGCACGATGCGCTTATTATCCTTCCTTTGTTTTATGTCCGCATCATTCAGAGCCTGACGAACAGCCATCATACCCATCATGGTAGTTCTGCTTACCAGCTCAGAAGATTTTATCCCCAGCATGGCTTGCATTTCGTCATTACTCAGGTCCACCTCACCTACGGGCAACTCCTTGTGTACGGATGCCAGGTACTTCATGGTGCCGATACCACTCCGTTCATGCAACAACGAGTCCACCACACTGGTCTTGTCAAGACCAATGGCGCACACGATGCCCTCACCTGTTATCACGATATGATTGCCCATACTAAAAAGAACAATTTGCCAGTATCGTTACCTTTTTCTGTTTTTGCTCACATAGTTGGCAATGGTAGATACGCTCTTGAAAATGTCTTTCCCTTCGGCGGGATTAGCGAGCTTGATGCCATAGCGTTTTTCAAGAAGCACGATAAGTTCCAAGGCATCGATGGAATCGAGCCCCAGACCGTCGTCACCAAACAAAGGGGCATCCTCGTCAATGTCGTCTGGGGTCATCTCTTCAAGATTCAATGCCTTGATAATCTCTTCTTTTAATTCTAATATCAATTCTTCCATTATATGTGATTTTTATTTTAGATCTTTCGAGTTAATTAGTACAATATTCAGAATGATCAAATCAATCTCAAGTCCGCCTCGAAATGCTCATCGTCCTCGAAGTCTATCCACCCTGTAATCATGCAGTTGATATTCGTGTCCAGCAACGTGGTTTCCTCCACTTGACGCATCACTTCTTCATCTCGCTCGGGCAGGATATAAAAGGCCGTCTCTCCATGGAAACCATTCCTAATGGCTATCTCGCCGGTTACAATATTTGGCAGGGTATATACAAATAACGATGGACTAGGGAAATAATTGTCTTTGTCTTGGATAGATTCGAGATATTGTTGGTCAGCGCATATTGATGATGAATGGTTGAACAACACGATGGCACACTGCCCAAAAGTAGCATCTTCTTTATCACAAGTTTCTGTCTTGAAACCTCGTTCACCATGCAGTAACAGTTCACTTGCGATGAAGCCTAATCTGCTCAAACCGTCCATCTTGTAATATTTTGGATAGTCGTTCACATACTTCTTATACAGGCCTGTCAGCAACTCCTTGCCGTGACCGAGACCCTCTATCGGCTGGCTGTTCAGCATCACGCTTTCAGGCGTAATACGAACTTTTCCCCTAATCACTCGTACCCCATCACTCGTAACTCGTAACTCGTCACTTCTCACTCGTAACTCATCACTCGTCACTCGTCCTGCCACGACCGCAGCATTGCAACCACCGAAACCGGAAATCATCTTTACAAAACATCCCTTCTCCGTAACTTCGTTTGTCGACGACATACGTATTTTGCCAGAAACGCCCAACTCCTCAAACCCCTTGGTTCCCAGCACAGTATAGTCATCTATGGAATACATGCTCAACAAGGTTCCCAACACACCGGCGGCACCAAGGGTGTGGCCAAAATGGCCTTTCAGCGCGTTCACGGGAACATCGCCCAATCCCGCCCGTTCAATGGCTACCGACTCCATCTGGTCGTTGAACATAGTGGCAGTGCCATGAGCATTCACAAATGCTATGTCGTTTATGTTAACTCCTTGAAGTGCTTCTTTTAAACAGAGGTAGGCTCCGTCGCCTCGTTTAGAAGGGGTGCTGATATGGTAAGCATCATTGCGCACCACTCCCGAAAGAATTCCCCAGGGACGCGATTCCTTACTTGGCTCTACTGACAACACTATTGTGGCAGCAGCCTCGCCAAGGTTCAATCCCAACCTTTCCATATCGAAAGGCTTGCAGGGTTGGTCAGACAGTGCTTTTAGCGATTGGAAACCGGAAATAACGAAACGGTTCAACACATCGGCTCCGCATACGATGGCGTGAGCATATTGGCCACCTTCCAACAACCGACAACCAGTAATGATGGCATGGAGACCAGAGATACAGGCATTGCTGACAACAATAGGTGTCGTGGCGATGCCTAATGCTTGGCAGATGCGAAGGGCACTCTCACCAGGAAAGTCCGTTGAAGAAACAGCGTCATCGTCCAACAGTTCCACATTGGCTTTTGTGGTGGATAGAAGAAAAACAACATCGGAGCCAGAGATGTCGAAAGGAATCCCCTCCAAGGCTTGTCGGACACTGCTGACAACTAACGACTCAAAACGGGTGAGACCCTCAACATGCATAGTCTTTATCTGCTCATCGCTGAATAGCGAGGCACAGAAAGGCTCGGGGATTCCCATTTGGCCGACATGATGGACCAGCGCACTGCGACTGGCTTTCACAGCCTCGTAATTCTCCCCAGTAGTTGTGCCTAAGGGCGAAGTGATGTTGTCAGCTATCTTGTATACCATGTTGCTTCTTCCATGCCAGATAGAATTCGGGATTGGTCCACACCAACTCGTAATCTTTGTTCATAAACACCTGTACACTCCTGCCTGTAGCTATAAGACTGCCGTCGGCACTGTCCACAATCTCGTAGTCAAATATAATCTTCGCGGCTACAGTAGGACGGTATATGATGGTGATTACAGGCTTCATGCCGTAACGGATGGCTTTCTTGTACTGGATAGATAAATCCACAATAGGGGCGAAATAATCATTGTCAATATACAAGTTGTAGGACAGGCCGAACAGTTCGCCGAAATATTCGCGGGCATCTTCAAAATAGGTGACATACGACCCGTGCCACACCACTTGCATCGAGTCGACTTCGCTGAAACGGATAGTCAACGCTTTCGTAGCTTTCAGTTCCTTCACTTCTTCCTTTCCTTTATATCCTTTATCTTCCATACACTTATGCTTCTTCCTTCACAGCTATCTTGATATTGGTGGTCACCAGCGTCTTATCCCCGCAACTGATGGTGCCGGTGGCTAGGGTCATGCCCATCACCTCGGCCACGATGTCAACAGTGGTCTCGATGGTGTCTCCGACATGGGGGTTTTCAAGGACGGTCATGTCGCGCACGGCGGCGATAAAGCCTAATTGGATGCCTTTCTTTAAGATGTATTTGTTGATGTAGCCGATTCGTGCAGCGCAAGTTTGGGCAATGTTCTCCACCAGACCGGAGGTGTTGAATGTTGTACCGTCCATAAATATGTGGTCGGCACGAAGGGTAGTCTTCGTCACGGTACGCTCCATAGTGAACGACACCAGACGGTCAATCATCACAAATGGCTCCTGTTGCGGTAACAACTCATGGATGTCTATCGTGCGCAAAAACTGCGAACTGGGTTGGCGGGGGTCTTCATTCATGGTCCCAAAAATCAAAATAGTTATACCATTGTGTGGGATAGCTCCTGACTATCCTCTCTAACTCATTGACGTAGCTCGTCGACAATTGGTGAACTTGTTCATCTCGGCTTGCGTCTTTGTCATATTTCAATGGGGTGACGTAAATCTTGTAACCCTTCGACGAGGTTTTCATCACATTAACAGCTAACACGTTGGTGCTGCGCATCGTGGCTACCCGGAACGGACCTGCGGGAAAACGGGCTTCCTCGCCGAGAAAAGGGATGCGAAGACTTTTAGGCGAGCCCCAGATGCGGTCCGCGGGCATGCTCACGGTCTCACCATTATTTAAGGCGTGGTCAATCTCAAACAAATGGCTCATGTCGCTTTTTACAGCAATCATCTTGACATGGGTGTTGGCGAACATCGCACCACGTTGTTCCATAATGGTGGCTTTTTCCTCGCCAAAGACAAGTGCGTTAAAAGGCTTGTCCTCGGCAACAAGGGTATAACCGGCAATCTCATAATTGCCCACATGCGAACTGAGCTGGATAAAACAGTCTTTTTGCTTGGCCAATGCCAAGAAATGACTGTATCCCTCAATATCTACATGGAAATGTTTGCCGGCATACATGGCAAAACGATCAATCACTACCTGGCCAAACAGACAGTGGTTACGGTAACTCTTCCATAATGAAGACCAACGACCACAACCGATGCGCTTACGGAAGAAACGGTAAATAATCCTGCCGCTACGGTTGAAAAGCAGACAAAAGGGAATGACAAAAAGCGACGTGAAAAGATATAAAATCCTCACGTCTATTACCTTTAGCATATTGATTAACCAACGATGCATCCATTGGTTGCCATAGGTAGTTCCAACCCATTCCTTTTCTGTCTTTTCAGCCATTTCTAAATATGCTCATCCCTCTTCTCTCCCCCTCTCATCCAGCGCTACCTCCTCTTAGGGGAGGCATTTTCCTTCTATATACTCCACAAACTGGCTGAAGGTCTTCACCTCAGCCATCTCGTCAGGTTTAATCTTGAAGCCGAAATATTTATCCACGATGACGACGATATCTACAAAATCCAGACTGTCGATACCCATGTCTTCTTTCAGACGGGCATCGGCATATATCTTATCTTCGTCAATTTCCAAATCATCAACGAGAAATGCTCTTACCTTATCCTCAATTTCTTCTCTAGTCATATTTTTGTTTATTGTTTTCAATTCTCACTGCTCCCCTGCGTTTCACTCTTCTGAGGGAGAAAGGGGGAGACTCCTGCACACCACTACCGAATGACCTTGTCCCAAATGGTCATATATCTGTTCTACCTCCAACCCCGCTTGTGCAATACAAACGCTCAGGTCCTCAGTATTGTACATCTTCGAATTGCCGTTGGCAATGGCGGTGAAATACAGACTGGTCATCGTCAGACAGAAAGCCGCGGGCTCATAACGCTGCCGGTCCCACAACGTCTCCATGATAAACAGGCGGGTGTGCTCCGTCATGACTTCTTTGGCACGACGAAGGATGCCTACAATTTCTTCCATGCTGAAACAATCGAGAAACTGACTCATCCAAATGCCGTCAAGTCTTTCTGACGACGAAGGAAAGGCTGACTGCTCATCCAACAGGTTGATGCCGCAACCACTTATGCGCTCCGATCCTTTTTTCCCGGCGATATTTTCTTTCATCATCGCAATCTGCTGAGGCAGGTCAAGGACGGTAACGTGTACGTCTTTAGAATAATCCACGCAACGCAAAGCCCATTTGCCGGTGTTGCCGCCTACATCATACAGGTTCTTCACCTGGTATTTGTCGAAAATAATCTCCAAAGCCTCGCCAAAAGAGGAGTCGCTGTAGAAATGGTCAAAACCAAACCAACTATCCTGAACGTGCTTGGGCAATGATGATAACCCTTCATATACGGTAGGCCATGGACCGAAATGTTTCAAACCCTCGGGCTTGCCGTTCCTCAACGACTCTTCCAGGTGGAACCACCCTTCGTAGTTTACATCGTGGTTGAAATCGAGGTTCACCCGCGTGGCGGGGTCGTTGAGAAGAAACCAACCGGTCTTCGATAAGATGAAACGGTCGCTTTCGGCATCCACAAGAATAGTGCCAATGGATAGGCTGGCTTCGGTCAGACATTTCATGGCATAATCGCTCAGACCAGTCTTCTCGCACAATTCACCACGGGTCAGTCCTTCGGGGGCTTCACGCAACAGGTCAAGAATGCCAAACTTCACCATCAACCGCGACACTTGGAACACAATGGGTCCCCAAGCGATGAACTCGGCTTGGCGCTGTGCTTCACGAGCTGATAGCCGCTCTTCTGTGTAACGTTCTTTCAACGACGGGAAAAGGTGCATGACTTTTTTATAGGTTGGCGATTCCTTTGCCGAGGTCTTCCATACACTCGGTATAACTGTCGTTGAAGTCGGTGTCACGACCGCCGACGAAGGAGTCAATGAAGATGACACATACGGTTTTTCCTGTATTATTGTCGATGACCGTGATGCTTCCACTCACGCGATGTCTGTAGCCAGTTAAAAAGGGGAGGGGACTGGAAAAGCAGGAAAGATTAGTGATGGCAACCTCCAGACGAAACTTGCCGGGTTTCTCTGAAAGACGCAATTTCTTGCTCGTTTCATTAAAACCATCAACGAAGAAACGCTCCGCAACAGATGTCATTCGTTCGAATTCACTGCCCCAGTGGTCGGTAAGTGGGCGCGTAATGTCCCACGTGCCTTGATCCCAGTGAAACACAACGTTGGCAGACTCGTATTCTCTCAGAAAAGAAGTGCTTCCTTCCGAAACAACAATTCCGTTGCCGGCAAGTGTAAAGAGGCTTACCAGCAGCATGCAGCATGTCAATATTGTTTTTTTCATATTATCTTTTAATTTTATAATCTTTTAATCTTTTAATTTTTTAATGATTATCGCCGAATTGGTCCCGCCGAAACCAAATGAATTGCTCAATACGCAACGAACATCGGTCTCAATAGTCTTGGCAGTAAGCTTCAACTTCTCAGAAAACTCGTCAGGATGCTCCAAATTGATGTTAGGTGCCACAAAATGATGCTGCATCATAATGGTGGAGTAAACAATCTCACTGGCCCCCGACATCCAACACTCATGACCGGTCATCGACTTTGTCGAACTTATCCAGGCGCGCTGACCATGGAACAGACGGTCCAGGGCGATAGCTTCGTATTTGTCACCCTGAAGTGTTGACGTGGCATGAGCATTCACATAGTCGATGTCGTCCAATGTGACACCGGCAACTTGAATGGCACGTGACATGGCAATATAGCTGCCTTCATCGTTCGGCTGTGACAGTCCCTGACCATTGCTTGAAAAACCATAGCCAATCACCTCGGCCAGGATGGTAGCACCGCGGGCCACGGCATGGTCATAGTCTTCCAATACCAAAGCAGCAGCACCGCCACTGGGAACCAGACCATCGCGGTCACGGTCAAAGGGCCGGCTGGCACGTGTCGGGTCGTCCATGCGCACAGAGAAGGCTAACAGCGCATCAAACGAAGACATGGCAAGATGGTTTGTCTCTTGGGCTCCGCCGCATAGAATCATATCTTGCAAACCTTGTTTGATAAAGGTGTAAGACAGACCGATGGAGTGGCTGCCACTGGCACAGGCCGCACTCACCGTAAAATTGATGCCTCGCAAATGGAAAATGTTGCCCAGGTTCATCGTCACCGTAGAGTTCAGTGAACGGAACACAATGCCGGAGCCAAGCATTGCACTGTCGTGCTTCTCTTCCATAATCCTCGCTGTCTCTATAACGGGCTGAGCGGAGGAGTCATTGCCGAAGATACAGCCTACCTCGTGTTCTTTCAGGTAATCGTCATTAACACCGGCTTGCACCAATGCTTGCTGACTCGCCATATAGGCATAGCGCGACTCTTCCGACATCGAGGCACGGGTATGGCGGTCTAACATCTGCTTAGTGATGACAGGTTCAGCCACCAATCCCGTCAGACAGGAACGGTAACCATAAGGAATACGGTCAGGAGCCAGACCGATGCCCGACCGACCGTGAAAAAGTGAATTTTTCACAGTCTCTATATCTGTGCCGATACACGACCAGATGCCCATGCCCGTTATCACTACTCTTCTTGCCATAAAATACGAATCCTTACCTCAATTGAACCTCATCACTCTTTAAGTGTATAGTCCTCCGTTGATATGTATCACCTCGCCGGTAATATACCCAGCCTGCTCCGATGCGAGGAAAGCCACTGCGGCAGCCACTTCTTCGGGCTTACCGAAACGGTTCATCGGAATGGTCTTCTTCAACTCTTCCTCGGATAGGTCTTTCGTCATGTCGGTGGCTATAAACCCAGGGGCCACGGCATTTACCGTCACTCCACGGGCGGCCACTTCCTGGGCCAAAGCTTTCGTGGCACCAATTAAACCGGCCTTTGCGGCACTATAATTGGCTTGGCCTGGAAGCCCTTTGGCTCCGGACAATGAAGAAATATTGATGATACGACCTCCTCGCTTCTTGGGCATCATGTGCTTCAACAGACGACGGGTAAGATAGAAAAAGCCGTTCAACGTAATGTTCAACACATCATGCCATTCTTCATCGGACATCATGAACATCACATTGTCATGACGAACTCCGGCATTGTTCACCAACACGGAGATGTAATCGTCGGGATGATGAGCCTCCCAAGTGTCCAGCGCACGGTCAACCTCTTCCTGGTTGGCTACGTTGAATGGCATCAACTCCGCCGAGCCGCCTGCGGCCTCAATAAGCTCTTTCGTCTCCTCGGCGGCAGCCACATTCGACTGATAATTGATAATCACAGGCTGCCCCGTCTTGGCCAATTCCAAACATATGGCGCGACCAATACCTCTCGATCCGCCTGTTACTAATGTATATTTCATGTTCCAGCAGAATAATCAGATGACAACATAGTTTGACAAACGTCACTATTTTAATCCTGCAAAGGTACACCTTTTTTCCAAAATAAACCCATCCTCATTCAAAATCTTTAGAATTCTGATGGTCTTTTTTGCCTTTTTTACATATCAAAAGGGTGTTTTTTCTTACCGTGACTGTGCTTTATTTGTCCTTTATTCATACTATGTGGTTTTTTCATGACTGTTTTCAGTTTTTTGATTCAAAATCGTTCTTTTTTCTATCCAAAAAAACGTACCTTTGCATCACTTTACACTACTGATAATAACTATAATCTGAAAATATGAATTACCTGAAAACTATTCTCACGGCATGGCTGATGGCGGGTGCTTTATGGACTCACGCAGCTGATTTCACCGTAAACGGAAATTTTGTTAACATCCCAGTGAAAAACGTCACAACCGACGGACCGAGAATTGTTCGCCTGCAAGTGATTAACGACAACATCATCCGTGTGCAAGCCACACCGGATAATGCACTGACGGAAAAACAGAGCCTTATCATTGTGCCGCAGTCTACATTTGCGGTTTTCCAAGTTAGCCAGAAGGGAAACACGGTCGACGTTAAGACAAACAATATTCACGCATTGGTGGATGTGAACACAGGACATGTGCAGTTCACCAACGCACGGGGTGAAATAATCCTCAACGAACAGAATCAGGGGGGGAAGACCTTCACCCGGTTCACCGTGCCACAAAGGGAAATAGGCGTGGGAACACTTACCGACGAACAACGCAACGGATGGACATGGCATGCGCTGTTCGACAGCCCCGAGAACGAGGCGTTCTATGGCCTTGGACAGCATCAGGCGGAAGAACTGAACATGAAGGGGAAAAACGAAGACCTCTTCCAATATAATACGAAGGTGAGTGTGCCCTTCGTCATCTCCAACCGCTGCTATGGCATCCTCTGGGATAGCTACAGCTACTGTCGATGGGGTAACCCCAATCCTTATGAGCAGTTACATAAGGCATTTACACTCTACGATAAAGATGGCAAAAAAGGATCGCTCACAGGAACATATACAGATAAAAACGGACAAACTATCGTCCGACAGGAAGATAGCATCTATTATGAACATGCCATACCCGAATGTAATGAGTGGCATGCTCAGGAACTGGGTGTCGACGCTCTGCCCAAGGGGTTCAACCTCGAAGGGGCAAAAGTGGTCTACGAAGGATTCCTTGAAGCTCCAGTAACAAACAACTACCATTTCATTCTCTATTATGCGGGCTACATGAAAGTGTTCCTCGATGGAAAAGAGGTGGTGCCGGAACGATGGCGCACGGCATGGAATCCAAATGCTTGGAAATTCACGTTTCAGATGCAAAAGGGACAACGTATACCGCTGCGTATAGAATGGTTGCCCGATGGAGGGGTGAGCTACTGCGGACTGAGAGCGGCAACTCCGGCCACGGAGAAGGAGCAGGGGCAGTTGAGTATCTGGAGCGAGATGGCTCGCGATATGGACTACTATTTCATCGCGGGTGCCAACCTCGATGAAGTGATTGCGGGGTACCGCGCACTGACAGGAAAGGCATCGGTATATCCCAAATGGGCACTGGGCTTTTGGCAGAGCCGCGAACGGTATAAATCATCACAAGAGATAGAGGAGACGCTGGCAGAGTTCCGTCGCCGGCATATCCCCATTGATAATATCGTACAGGACTGGAACTACTGGAAACTGGATTCGTGGGGTGACCATACATTTGAGGCATCGCGTTATCCCAACCCGCAAGCGATGCTCGACAGCGTTCATGCCATGCACGGACGGTTCATGATTTCAGTATGGCCAAAATTCTATAACACGGTTGACAACTACAAGGAATTAGATGCCAAAGGGTGGATATACCACCAAGCCATCAAGGATGACATCCACGACTGGCTTGGTTTCCTCGGCTCATTCTACGATGCCTATAGCGCAGGCGCACGTCAGATGTTCTGGCGACAGATGGACGAAAACCTGTTCTCAAAATATAAATATGGCATCGACGCTTGGTGGATGGATGCATCGGAACCAAACGTGCGCGACTGTACGCCGATGTGGTACCGCAAGGCACTCAGCGGACCAACAGCACTGGGCTCTTCGACAGAATATTTCAATGCCTATTCCATTGTCAACGCTGATGCGATCTATAATGGACAACGGGCTGTGAATCATAACCAACGTGTGTTCCTGCTCACACGAAGCGGATTCGCAGGCGAGCAGCGTTACAGTACGGCTACATGGAGCGGTGATATAGGTACGCGATGGGAGGACATGCGTGCACAGATGACGGCGGGCATGAACTATTCTATGGCGGGACTGCCGTTCTGGGGCATGGACCAAGGTGGGTTCTGTGTTGAAAACAGGTACGTGGCGGCACAACAGCTTTTTGACAGCACGGGACAAGAGAACGACGACCTCAAGGAATGGCGCGAATTGCAGGCACGATGGAACCAGTTTGGCTGCTTCATCCCGCTCTACCGCGCCCATGGACAATGGCCCACACGCGAGGTGTGGAACATTGCACCGGAAAACCATCCCACCTACAAGACCATCGTGTGGTACGACCGTCTGCGCTATCGTCTTATGCCATACCTTTATTCCATGGCGGGATGGGCACATTTCCGCGATTATACACTCATGCGAGGACTGGTGATGGATTTCAATGGTGATGACAACATCTATGACATCAAGGACCAATGGATGTTCGGACCATCGCTCATGGCATGCCCCGTAGGATATTACAAGACGTATTCACGACAGGTGTATCTGCCTAAACAACGGGGATGGTATGACTTATACACGGGTAAACACTACAATGGTGGACAGACCATCACAGCTGACGCACCGTTTGAGCGCATCCCTGTATTCGTGCCTGAAGGTTCTATCATTCCTTTCGGACCGGAAATGGAGTGGTGTGATGAGAAACCGGCTGAACTCATCAATCTCTATGTCTACCAAGGACACAACGCTTCCTTCCAACTCTATGAGGACGAGGGTACGAACTACAACTATGAACGTGGGAAATACGCCACCATCGACATCTATTATAATGATACGGAAAAAACCATTACTTTTGGTGAACGTCAAGGTTCCTTCGACGGCATGTTGCAAAACCGCCGTTTCAACGTCGTTCTTGTTTCCCCGACAAAAACTCAGCCGCTCGATCTCGAACAGCCCCAAGGCAAGATGGTGAACTATAACGGCAATGAAGTAAAGGTACAGCTTTAGAGCATATAATAATTTCGAAATTTGGTGGGTCACGGGTGCACTTTCGGTGCAGTGTTTAAGTCGCTGCTACTGCAATCAGCACTATCACTATAGCACCTATCATCAGCATAGCTCCTACCTTCACTATAGTTTCTATAGCAGCTATAGCTACTATAACTACTATCAATAATTTCTCTCATGAAAAAAATCCTTCTCGCCCTCCTTTCTCTTCTCGCGCTTTCCCTCTCAGCGCGCGAGCGGCAGAACATTGACTTCGATTGGCAGTTCATCCTGGCGGACACAGCCCAGTTTGCTATGCCCGAATACAATGACAGCCAGTGGCGAACGCTCGACCTGCCGCACGATTGGGCCATTGAGGGTGATTTTTCACCGTCGAACCCGTCAGGCGCGGGTGGGGGAGCATTGCCTGGTGGCATAGGGTGGTATCGCAAACATCTGCAAATCGATAATCTCAGTAATGAGTCGTTCTTCATCGAGTTCGATGGGGTATATATGAACTCGACGGTCTATGTCAACGGACAAATAGTGGGTAGTCGCCCATACGGATATAGTTCTTTTGAATACGACATCACTCGCTATCTGAAACAGGGCGATAACGTCATTGCCGTGCGTGTTGACAACAGCGACCAACCTAACTCGCGGTGGTACAGCGGATGTGGCATCTACCGACACGTATGGCTCACACGCACCCATCCCATACATGTGGCGCATTGGGGAACGTATGTCGCAACGGAGGCTGATGGAAACATGACGGTAACTGTTACGGTCGAAAATGTGTCAACAGCTGCTCCGAAGTGTCAGGTACGAAATCTGGTCTTCGATCCGAACGGAAGACAGTTGGCGGATAAAACAACATACATCGATTTGGCGAGGACGAAGGTGGCTTCAGCACAACTTAAAGTTAGAAAACCCTCACTATGGTCTATAACTTCACCGATGGTGTACACGGTGAAGACGCAAATTATTGCAGAAGGAACGGTAGTCGACGAGGTAACGACAACAACGGGTTTCCGTTCTTTCCGCTTCGACCCGAAAACCGGATTCTGGCTCAATGGTGAAAACTTCAAAATCAATGGTGTGTGTGAACACCATGACCTGGGTTGCCTTGGAGCAGCCATCCATGAAGATGCCATACATCGAAAACTCGTCATCCTACGCGACATGGGTGTCAATGCCATACGATGCTCGCACAACCCACCTGCACCCGAACTGCTTAATATGTGCGATACCATGGGCTTCATTGTTATGGATGAGTCGTTTGACATGTGGCGACGTAAAAAGACACAAAACGACTATGCTCGCTTCTTCGATGAATGGCATGAGCGCGACCTCACCGACCTTATACTACGCGACCGCAACCACCCATCGATACTCATGTGGAGCATTGGCAACGAGGTACTTGAGCAATGGTCATCTGCGGAGGCGGATACGCTGACACTTGAACAAGCAAACCTTATCCTCAACGCAGGTCACGATGCGTCGACATTGGCTAAGGAGGGCGAGTTGAGCGTCAACTCGTTACTTACGAAACACCTGGCGGAAATTGTGAAACGTTATGATACCACACGTCCCATCACTGCGGGATGCAACGAGCCGAATCCCAACAACCACCTTTTCAAAAGTGGAGCCATCGACATCATAGGATTCAACTATCACCATGAGTGGGTGAAGGATGTCCCGAAAAACTTCCCCGGCAAACCGTTCATCTTCTCAGAGAGCGTGTCGGCGCTCCAATCACGTGGATTCTACATGATGCCGAGCGATTCGGTGTATAAGGCTCCGAAAGAGTGGTGGCTTCCTTATACCGACCCGTCATTCTCATGCAGTGCCTACGATAATATGCACGCTTCTTGGAGTAGCACGCACGAGGAGACGTGGGACGTGGTGAAACATAACGACTTCGTGGGGGGACAGTTCATTTGGACGGGATTCGATTATCTCGGTGAACCGACTCCCTATGCCTATCCGGCAAGGAGCAGCTACTTCGGCATCATCGACCTGGCGGGATTCCCGAAAGATGTGTATTACATGTACCAGAGTGAATGGACCGACAAACAAGTACTCCATCTCTTCCCACACTGGAACCACCTGCCGGGTGATACCATTGACCTATGGTGTTACTACAACAATGCTGATGAGGTGGAACTCTTCATCAACGGCGTAAGCCAAGGCACCCGCAGCAAAGATTCCTCCTCCTTGAGAGGGGAGCAGAAGGAGGCTTACCACGTTGCCTGGCGTGTCATCTACCAACCGGGTGAGGTGAAAGTGGTGGCACGTAAAGAGGGGAAAACGGTGGGCGAAAAGACCATACGCACGGCGGGCCAGCCTCATCACCTGCGTATGACATCCGACCGCACCACGCTCGCTGCAGACGGACGGAGCCTGGCCTTCGTCACCGTGGAGGTGCTCGATGCCGATAATAACCTATGCCCGTTAGCGAATAACCAAGTGTTCTTTTCTGTCGAAGGAGCGGCGAAGATAGCCGGCGTCGACAATGGTCTCCAAACGTCTCTTGAACGCTTCCAAGACAACAAACGTAACGCCTTCAATGGCAAATGTCTCATCGTTCTCAAAGCGGACAAACAACCAGGCACCGTCGCCTTAAAAGCTCGTGCCATAGGCCTTCAAGATTCCCAAATCACCCTGAACGTCAAATAATCACTCGTCACTCATCACTCGTCACTCATGAAAAAACTCCTCCTTTCCATTGCCTGTACACTCTCCCTAACTACTCAGGCGCAAATACAAACCAATGGGGGCATACAGTACCTCCAGGCGCAACCCAAGGATATGTCGGCAGATTTCAACGACCTGTCTAATACCTATTTCTTTGCCGACAGCCTTACCACATTCAATACGGCAACAGGCGAGGGTCTCGTTAACTGGAAACGTTATCGTCTCGCTCCGAGACAGGCTTTCAACCTCAACGGATATTGGCCGCAACGACTACAGATGCTCGATTTCCCCGACGCGGCATACGACAACGACCCGAACCTCCGCCTGCAGATACGCTTCGTGTCACCACGAACGGTGCGCATCACCATGCTCACTACGCCTATCGAGCCGCCAAACGAGGATGCTACAGACCCGATGCTGGCGAAAGTGCCGTCAACGGATAATTCATGGCGAGGAACGGATAATGGCAAAGTCATCCGATATGAAAGTGACTTCGGCGTGGTGGAGATACAAAGGTATCCTTGGCGTATCATCCTGAAAGACAAGAAAGGAAAAATACTCACACAGACGCGAGCGCTTATCGACAACGACTCGACGCAGGTGAAACTCATCCCCTTTAGCTTTATAAAAAGAGGGGCGGATAACTCACGGAGTATCAATCCTGTGTTTTTGTTGTCGCCGGGAGAACGCATTTATGGATGTGGAGAGTCGTTCACGTCGCTCAATAAAGTGGGACAGAAAGTGCATCTTTTTGTAACCGACCCACAAGGACCGGAGACGGATGGTATGTACAAACCCATCCCGTTCTTCTTCAGCAATCGCGGCTATGGTATGTTCATGCATACCAGTGCACCGGTGACAGCCGATTTCGGCGCGTCGTATATTGGAGCAGACCGCCTCTTCATGGGCGATGAAACAATGGACTTCTTCATCTTCTTCGGCGAACCGAAGGAGATTCTTGATGCCTATACCGACATCACGGGAAAAAGCCCGATGCTGCCACTGTGGACATTCGGCACATGGATGAGCCGCATCACTTATTTCTCACAGAAAGAGGGGTTGGAAGTGGCATCACAATTACGTTCACACAACATACCGTGCGATGTGATACATTTTGATACGGGGTGGTTCGGCGTTGACTGGCAGTGTGACTACCAATTCGCTAAAGACCGGTTCGAGAACCCCACAGCCATGCTGTCTCAGATGAAACGCGACGGATTCCATGTCTGCCTTTGGCAATTGCCATACTTCACACCGAAAAACCGTTATTTCTCCGAATTGGTGCAAAAGGGAATGCATGTGAAAAATTCCATGGGTGGAATGCCTTATGAGGATGTGGTGCTCGACCTCTCAAATCCGGCAACGGTAAGCTGGTACCAAGACAAGATTGCCGGCCTGCTACGACAGGGAGTGGGGGCTATTAAATGCGACTTCGGCGAGGCGGCACCTTTCAATGGCTTGTATGCCTCAGGAAAGACGGGTTTCTATGAGCACAACCTCTATCCGCTGCGATATAATAAGGCCTTGTGGGAGATTGTCAACCAGACAAACAATGGTGAGGGTGTTATCTGGGCTCGCTCGGCTTGGACGGGTTCGCAACGCTATCCCTTGCACTGGGGCGGCGATGCGGCAACGAACAACACGGGCATGATGGGCGACCTGCGTGGCGGTCTTTCGTTTGGACTATCAGGATTCTCGTTCTGGAGCCATGATATGGGTGGATTTGTCACAGCATCTCCTGAAGATATCTATCGGCGTTGGCTGCCCTTCGGATTTCTGTCTTCACACACACGGGCACATGGAGCACCGCCCACCGAACCATGGCTCATAAGTGAGTCGTTCACAGAGGCCTTCCGCGAGAGTGCAGAGATGAAATACCGCCTCATGCCGTATGTTTATGCACAAGCGAAGGATTGCTCCAACCGTGGACTTCCCATGGTTCGAGCGATGTTTGTGGAGTTCCCCCATGACCAAGGGGCATGGTATTGCGAAGACCAATATATGTTCGGCTCACAAATCCTCGTGGCACCGCTCATGGAGTCGGGCAACGAACGGATGGTCTACCTGCCCGAAGGAAAATGGATTGATTACCAAACGGGTGAGGTATATGCTGGTGGTTACCGTACCATTGTGGCGGGAAAGATTCCGTGCGTTATCCTCGTGCGCGATGGCTCGCTCATACCGCATGTGCCTGTGGCACAGTCCACTGACCGTATCGAATGGGATAAACTGGAATGGACTCCATATAAAGTGGATGCTCCATCATGCACAGGTCTCCTCTTCCGACCTGGCGACTCCGACATCCAAATCATCACACAATAGTAACATGCTACCTTTTCCCCCTTTTCCAATGCAAGAAACTTTTCCCCTCCTTTTCCAAAGGCGATTTAGTCCTTAAGCGGACAAAATCTTCAAGTAGGGGCGGTATGTCAAACAATGTTCCAACCTCTTTATAATCTTCAACGTTCCACGTTCAATGTTCAACGTATAAATAACTAACCTTTATTAATCTTCATTATTCAATGTCCGAACAATCTCGTCTTATCTCTCTCGATGTCCTCCGAGGAATTACCGTAGCAGGAATGATTCTTGTCAACGCAGGACAAGGAGATACCTTCGCTCCACTCAAGCACTCACATTGGAACGGCATGACACCCTGCGACCTCGTCTTCCCGTTCTTCCTTTTCATTATGGGTATCTCCACCTATTTGTCGTTACGGAAATTCAATTTCCAATTGTCGGCACAAGTGGTGAGGAAAATTATTAAACGTACGGTAATCATCTTCGCCATAGGGCTGGCCATCAATTGGCTCGGTTCGGCGGTGTGGGGCGATGCTTCGCTTTCTCACCTGCGTATTATGGCGGTTTTGCAACGCATAGCACTATGCTATTGCGTGGTTTCGTTCATGGCGTTGCTCATGAACCACCGCTTCCTCATACCTGCCATCATCGGTATTCTTGCTGCCTATGCGGTAATCCTGTTAGTAGGTAACGGCTACGCCGAGGATGCTTCGAATGTAGCGGAGTCTATCGATCGTGCCATTCTCGGTGAAAATCACCTTTACCATACAGCGGTAGATCCCGAGGGGCTCCTTGGCACCCTGCCGGCCATCGCCCATACGCTCATCGGCTTCTTCTGTGGAAAACTGATGATGGAAACGAAAGATACGGCTGATAAGGTGCTCCGATTCATGATTGCTGGTGCCACGATGATTTTCGCGGGTTATCTGCTGCAATATGGCCTGCCACTCAATAAGAGTATCTGGAGCCCGAGTTTCGCGCTCATGACATGTGGACTGGCAGCATCGTTACAGGGACTGCTCATGTTCCTTATCGACATAAAAGGAAAGAAACAATGGACTACACCGTTCCTTGTCTTTGGTGTCAATCCATTATTCTTGTATGTCTTTAGCGAAGTCATGGCCATCCTCTTCGGACGATTTGGCATCAGCGAGGCGCTGTATAATGGCATTCATGCCGTTGTCTCCAACACCTATTGGACCTCCTTCTTCTTCGCCCTCACTCATGTCATCATCTGTGGGGTGGTAGGCTATCCTCTCTTCAAAAAGAAGATTTACATCAAGATATAACATTGTTAAAAGGGAAGTTAAATCGTTTTGCTCATTTAACTTCCCTTATACACCTTTTTTACCTTTTTACTTCTCACTGAAAATCCCTAATCCTCACGTCCACGCCGCTTCCTTCCATAGCTTTCAGCATGGCGTCAACAGGAGTATCACCAAAGTGATAAGGATACAGCACCTTAGGCTTCACCATGTCGGCGGCTCGGCGCATCTGCTCTGGCAGCATCGTAAAGGGCTGGTTGCAGGGCAGGAAAGCGATATCGATATCTTTCACCTCCTCCATCTCCTCGATGTCCTCCGTATCACCGGCGATATAAATACGTAGACCGTCAAGTTCAAGGATGAAACCGTTGTCCCGTCCTTTCGGATGGAATTGTAGATGTCCCTCTGTGGTGTTGTAGGCGGGAACGGCATAGAGCATGATGTCGTCGGCGAGACGAAGACAGTCTCCGTTGAACATTACCTCGCCCTTGCCCAAGAGTGCAGAACTGCTCTCGTTGGTCACCACCACCGTGTCGCTTTTCGACAACTGCTCAACGGCCTCCATATCCAAATGGTCGTAGTGGTCATGGGTGATAAGGATGATATCGGCTTTCGGCCATTGTGTGTAATCCGTCATTGGCTCCACGGCATTGATGACCGGGTCAACCTGGATTTCGCGACCATCGTATGTGATGGCCATACTGGCATGTTTGATGGGGTGGAAGGTTACTTCCTTGCCCCCGGGTGTCTTGAATGTATCCATAGTACTACTGTTTTGTTATTATGGTTGATATGGTTATAAAGATTGTTCGTTATCAGAGAAATCGGAATAATCCGGAATAAAACTTCCTGTTGCAAATATACCTCTTTTCCTCCATTTATGCAAACGATTGCCTTTCAACTGATGTCGTTTTTCGTCATTTTTCTATTTTGTGTTGCCGTAGTGTGCGTACCTTTGCACCGTCAAAAGTAAACAACAGTTAGAGATACACATTTGTCAATAGGTAAGCATTATAGAGAATAGCATTTTTCAATAGGTAAAGAATAGTAATAGTTGCATTTAAAAATGGTAAAGACGTAAAAACGTAAGATTGGTTAAGGATTTAAGTATCGAAACTACCGCTCTCCTGCGTATTCCTGGGCATCATCTCCCTTGGAATCCGCAGGTTCTCTTTTTTCTATCCCTCCTTCCCACAGATATTTCCGCGTCTCGCTCACCAGCACACCACTCAGCAGCAGCAATGACACAAGGTTAGGTATCGCCATCAGTGCGTTCATGCAGTCCGCCATGTTCCATACCACTCCCAAATTCATCACGCTGCCGACAAAGACCGCTATTATGTACACTACACGGTAAACATGTGTCCAGCGCTTGCCCTTAAGGTATTCAACGGCACGCTCACCATAATAGCACCAGCCCAATATGGTACTGAAAGCAAAGGTGAGCAGACCGAAACTAAGCAGTGGGGCACCCACGTAGGGTATCTTGCTAAAGGCGGCTTTTGTCAGTGCGGCACCGTCTTCGTAGTTGATATCGGGATGGGCGATAATACTACTCACGATGACCAGACCTGTCAAGGCGCATATAACCACCGTGTCCCAGAACGTGCCGGTGCTCGACACCAATGCCTGACGTACAGGGTTACGTGTCTGTGCGGCGGCAGCGACGATGGGGGCACTGCCCAAGCCCGACTCGTTGGAGAACAGACCGCGGGCGATACCGAAACGGGCAGCCATCATCACCGTCGTACCTGCCAGACCGCCACCTGCGGCCTGTGGACTGAATGCCGATTGTACGATGAGTTTTATCGCAGGCCATAAGTAAGTGCTGTTCATTACTAAGATGTAAATGCAACCGAGCACGTAGAACAAAGCCATGAACGGTACGAGCCTGCTGCATACCTTGGCGATGCTCTTCACACCGCCCAACACCACGGCGGCAGTCAGACCGCATACAACGATGCCACTCACGTATGGTGATATGTCGTAGGTGTCGTAGGCGATAGTGGATATGGCATTGGCTTGCACCGTATTGCCGATGCCGAAGGAGGCCAGGGCAGTGAAGATGGCGAACAGTACAGCCAGCCACTTCCAGCCTAAGCCGCGCTCCAAGGCGTACATCGGACCGCCCAGCATCTTCCCGTCACTCGTCTTCACACGGTATTTGATGCTCAATAGTCCTTCCGCATATTTCGTCGAGATACCGAATACTCCCGTTAGCCAGCACCAGAGCACGGCACCGGGACCACCCAGTGAGATGGCTGTTGCCACACCGATGATATTTCCCGTGCCTATCGTTGCAGCCAGGGCAGTTGCCAGGGCGGCAAACTGCGAAACATCGCCCTCAGCACCCTTGTCCTTCCTTACTGACAACTTGATGGCAGTCCACATTTTCCGCTGGGGAAAACGCAGACGAATGGTCAGAAACAGATGGGTGCCCAACAATAGTATAATCATTGGCCATCCCCAGAGTAAACCACTCAGCTCAGAAAAAAACTCATTCAAAAAATCCATGTCAAAACGTACCTCTTCCCTAATCCCTCCTCATTTAACTTTTTTTACCCCTTCACCCCTTTACTTTTTTACCCTTTTACCTTTTTACCCTTTTTACTTTTTTACTTTTTTACCCTTTTACCCTTTTACCTTTTTACCTTTTTACCCTTCAAAAGTGTACCTTCACATGCTCATATCCCATGGCTTCCACCAACTGTTGGAAATGGGTCATGGCACTCTCTTGGGCTTGTTTGATATTATCTTTTGTAAAACAGCGGTCGAAAATCTGTTTTTTTGCTTTCAGATACAGGGCCTCGCGTGCTTTCTGGTTCCATTTGCCAGTTTCGAAGAAAGGCTGGCTCGCCGCCTCGTCAACAATGTCGGGGTCGAGCACCTGGATGGGAGGTAACGCCACATCGACGGTGTCATCCTTCATCGTTATCCAACCATCCTTGGCCGTCGTCAGGTCGATGCCAAGGCTTACCGTACCGTAATACACGCGCACCAATTCGTCGTCGCTGAAGATGCCTTTACGGATGGTATCCACCAGCTCCTCGTCCTGGATGGACAGGAACTCCCACTGACCGATGTCCTTAATCTGCTTGATTTCAAGTGGTGTGATGGCAATGCTCTTGTCCTCGGTGATGTGTATTTCAGTGCCCGTGCCCACAATGAGCAGAATCAGAGCGATGCCCACGATCACCATCCATGTGATGTCGTTAAGCAACGTACGGTTGCCTTGTTGGCGACTGCGTTTCTTCCTTCTCATTTGCCTGCGGGATTGGTAAGGTCTTTAACGGTGATGGAGTCGGGAGCGAACTCCTTACGGAAAGAGATGGTGATGTCTTGCTCTGCGTAGCCGAACTGCTGCAGGAGGGGAATCAACACACGAGCGGCATTCTGACGGGCTTTCTCTTCTATGCCCATCTTTGGAATGGTGCTGATGACGCTGGCACGGCCCTGACGCTCATAGCTCGACAATTCCTCATCGCTGAAACGACGACGGAACAGGGCCACATGATCCTGCACCCTGTCATGGTCAATGCGACTGCTGGTCAATGCCACCTCAGGGTCGGGCAGTATCAGTTCTATTCTGTTACTGTCGCGACGCACATTGTCTTCGCTGAAACCCTCAAAGTCGATGTAACCCTTCAGTGTGACATCCATGGGAATGGCTATTTTTCTTTCGCCGGCGGGAATGGGGATGCTAAACTCATGCCCGAACAAGCTGCCCTCAAACTTCAACTCATCGTTGTGCGTCACAATCTTGTGCACCTTATATTCGGTGGTGTACAGACGCGACGTGCTGCGTATCTTAGTGATGAGCATAGGCAACGAGTCAACCCCTCCGACATCTCTTTCGCTCTTTCCGCAAGAGAAAACGCCGAAAAGCAACATCACTCCCATGAAATAAGACAGACCACGCATAATCCTTCTTTCTTTCCTTCTTACTCTGCAAAAGTATAAAAAAAACACTAATCAATCGACGTTCAATCGTTTTTTTTCAGTAACTTTTAATGTTACTCCATATCGGCATAAATAATAAACGAGTTTTTTACGTCCTTCCCTCGTTTTTCTGTATTTTTACTGAAGAGAAGCAAGAATGGCTTTTGTCGAGTTGCAAAGGATATCATTTCTATTGAATTTACAAAATTCTCCTTTGTTTATTTACAAAGAGTTTGCTATCATACATATTGAAACGGTTCTCACATTTTTAAATCTTTTAGAATTATCCAATGACCTCCATTGTCAGGTCCTTTATGCTTAATAACATTCAAATCCTTTAACTTAGTCAAATCACGCTGTATGGTTCGTGGAGACAGGCTCATTTGACTTGCTAAAGAGTTTGCTGTTACTACGACATTGTCTATGACAGACTTCTTAATCAGTTTGTATATAACAAACTGACGTTTAGACAGTTTTTCTATGACATTATCTATGACAGCATCTACGACATCCTTGCCATTTTCTATGTCACCGCCTTTTGCTTGTATCGCCATGAACTTCTCACGTTTTATCGTAGCCATCATACCACCTCGCACTTCCTCGAATAAAGGAATCTCCAGATTCTCCTTTTGGAATGCCTCGCGTATCTTCTCATAGCCGCGTCCCCATGCCTCTATGAATCCAGCAAGATAGAACACATTAGCCATCAGTCGGTTTCTTGGGTGTGACTCATGCGGCTCCATCAGTTTTTCTATCGTATAGCCAGGAGGCAGTGTTCCACCGTTCCACAATGTGATATGGTCATCGAATACTTTCATCTGTATAAAAGTACCCGTATAATCCTTGTGAATCAGACTGTTACAGAGCATTTCTCTCAGTCCGTCCTCAGGAATCTCTAAGGGCTCCTTGCGCTGTAATCCTTCATAATGGATTGGCGAGACTAAATATTTGCTTCGCAAAGTTTCTATCACTCTGTCTGGCATTTCTATCAGAGGGCAAACAATCCTGTCTTGTAGGATCAAGTCTGCCTGACTTTTCCCAAACCGCCCCAATCGAAATGCAACAGTCATGTTCCAGCGTTCAACATCCTTGCCAAAGAGCAGTAGGGCTGCAAGGGTAAGTTGTCCGTTCTCTTCGTTGATAAGGTGCAACCTACGTAACAGTTGATCGATACTCAAATCTCTTGCAGACTGGTTTATTCGTCCTTCACGAATAGCTGCATTTAGGAAATACTTCACTGCTTCTGGGGCGATGTCATCTATTGTTGCTGACTTTTCAGTTGCTGCATCCCATGTAATGTTCAGTTTCCGCATCAGGAAGTCTGTTAGGGCAGTTCCCGTCAGTTCCTGAAGGGTACTACCAGAGCGATAGTAATACTTCCCCCTATAGCTGACAGGAACATTAGATGGGACAATCGTCACCTCAAGATAGTCCAACCCGTCCTGTTCATGAAGGTCAACATCTACCACCAGTCCCATTGTCGTGGTGATCTTGTTAGGAATGTCCTCCAACAGCCTCTTGGCATTCTGGAGACCATGCACTTCCAAATCGTCATCCACGCCGAAGAACATGGTGGCTCCTTGTGCATTTGCAAATCCACAAATCCACTTCAGATATTCGTCATTCCAGCTCCGCTTATACTCAACGTTCTGGCACTCTTTTGCTGTAATCTTACTCATATCTCGTTTACAAAGTTACTCATTATATTTCATTCAATCATTATATCTTTTTGTATTTAACCGAATAATTGTATGACTTGTTGTCAATATACATTTGATACTCTTTGATTCCTTTTTCTTGTGCAATCAAATGCAACATTTTCTTATTGATTGCTGAAATACTCGTACCATAATATATAGCATTGGGTTTCAAATGGTATATGCAAGTAGGAGTTTTATCCTGAAAGTCATTCATCTTGCTAATAATAAGTCTCCATTCCTTTTCATAACTCCATTGAGAAGACTTGTACAATTGGCACTTAGACACAGCAAATGTGTCTGGATATTTTATGGGCAATCCAAAACTTTTACCAATGTAAAATGCCAAAAAATCTGTTGCATCATAACGCTGATTATCATATATTATGGGGTAAATATTTCCAACTACAGCTTTTTTGCATTGCTTCAACTTATCACAATTCACACATTGCATTTGAAGCGCCCTTAAGTCATATTCCAAAGCGAATCCTTTATGAGAATTTGCATAATGTGACCACATCCTAACAGAATGAATGTCCTCACTAAAGCATGCAATGAAAGCCATTTGTTTTACTGTATTTACCGCTTCATCTGTAAGTTTATCAATAGAACTTTTAATATTATCTTTAATATTATCCGTAATAGAGCCATATTCCTCAATCATGTCATCACCTGCATTTTTTATGGAGACCTTTGCATTGTCTAATAGTTCTTTAGGATACACAGAATATAACAAATCGGGAAAATCGCCTCCAGAAAGGAAATGGCTTCTTAATGCATAAACTACATCCTTTGACATTCCCATCATTATTGAATTAAGCAATCCTTCTTTATCATATCTAAAAAGACAATCATAAGGATCATTAAATTTTTCTGACGTAACAGCAAATAGTTTGTCTTCATTAAACGCATCCAAATTCATTTCAGAACAATCCCTATAGCGGAATAATCTTGATGGAATATGCTCAAGAAGATGTTTTGATAAAGGAAGAAGTTTTTCTTTCTGTTCTTCATCAGAAATTCCTTCCGGTAATTTGATTCCTTCCAACAAGTCTTTAAACTCTTGTCTGTAATGCTGTTTACCCATATATGATAGAATGCTTAAATTGATGTTTTATTATGAGAATTATTCCAATTGCTTCCTATACACAGCATCTAAAGTTTGACCATCCTTATCTTTCCAAACGAGCCAACCGTTATTACTACTACCGATACAGAAGTCGGCAGCAGTACTGGGACTTGGGAATGTCTTATCTGACTCTAATTCCAACTTGTCACCATTGCTGACAGTATAATCCTTAAGAAGAGTCTCACGTTTCTCTTTCCAAGTAAACGATGGGACAGACGACTTTGCTATGAAGCTACCCTTTAATACGGTAAAGCCATTGGTGTCATAAAAGCCCCTTGCATCACAACCACGCCCTTTTGTATAGAACAAGTGTTCTTCTTTCGGCTTGGCTACATCAAAGATGTTACAACCAATAAAGGATGTAAGGAACTTCACATCTTCAAAGAACCCCTCCATATCATCTTTTCTGTATTCAGGAAGATTAGGTGCTTTAGGCGTCTGTTTGTTTTCATTCAGCACAAACGTATTTGAGACTTTTGCCTCTGCGATGGCCCGATGCTCTAAGTATTGCACATCAGCCTTTGTCATTGCTGCATCTTTTGATATAAAAAGCAGGGCCTTTTGCCAAAACGCCTTCTTGCTATCATGGTCTTTCACTCGCTCACGAAAGTTTTCCGTCTCACCAATATAAGCCTTTGGTTTTGTGGACTCATCCTCACCCAACAAGATATAGAATGCTGGCGTCTGCAACTCCTGTCGCTCATTCAGAATAGAAAGATTAGAACGAGGAATCACATACATCTGGCAAATTTTATTGCTGATGAACACATACTGAGTCCCTTTCGGATCTCCGTCTATCAAATATGTTGTTACTGTCTTGCCCATATATTTATTATCTTTAGCCATTAAGGCTCAATGAATATTGGCGTACCTTTTGCGTTATTTGAATCTATCTCGATAAGTCTCTCAATTAAATAATGCTCAACCAAGAAAGTCAAATCCTTTTCAAGAGGAACAATGTCAAATGCCATATAGCTCTTTCTGGGTTTCTTGTTGGGGTAATCCATTTTTATCAATTCATCTTTGCTTATCTCATGATGGCCAGTAATCTTGTATGCACTCAACTTGTCAGGTTTTCCTAATTCATAGAGAACCAATAAAGATGTACTATCAAAGAGTTCTCGGTTTCCCTCCATAGAGCCTTTAGTTTTACCTAACCTTATATTATACATATTGTGGGAGTGAATCCATTCTTGATAATCTTTTCCCTTGTAACATCCTATAAGGATAGTTTGATTACCGCCAAAGAAATCATTGATACTTTGATCGAAGCCTTCCCATTTGTAACGATTGAAAGGCTCAGCAGCCATAAGGAGTTCTGGTTCCTCTTCTTCAGAATAATTGGTTTTAGATTCCATTATCTCAGTTTTTACTATCTCCATTGACTGCTTATCCAGAACCTTACGATACATCTCTATCTCGTACTTACGTTCGGCTATGAGTTCATTTATGCGATTTTCTTCAAGTTCACGCATTTGCTTCTCAATAAAATCAAAATCTATTTTTCCCTCCAAAGTAACGGGTAAGAGGATTTTATCTTTTTTCATTTTATCCTTAGTCCACTTATAACTATACCCATAACTTTTGCCTTTTCTAATAAACGGAGCTAAGAAGTAGAGTGCAATAAGTTCGTTCATTGGGAACTTCGGATATAGGACATTTACGTCATCAGAAGCCCAGAATGGTTCTCTTTGATAGAAAGCTTCACCTACAGAACCATTGTATGTTACAGTTATAGTGCCTGCTGGATGAATATGTCCAACATTACCAATCTTTGCAGTCAGGCCATTATTGGCAGATGTGGCACCAATGAAGTTGATCTCCCCAGGAATCATGTTCGCCTTTGTCAAGCGCTTCCCTTTCTGAATATTAAAGAGGTCTCCTATCTTAAAATATTTATATCCACCTTCGGGATTCCACCTTTCCAGGGCAGGCCTTCCCACTTTTCCTTCATCTTGTTTGATAACTCCAGACACTCGCCAAGCAAGGTACTCTTTTACGATCTTGTAAAAATCCTCTTCCGTCGGTGTTGTTTCAATTTTCTTGTGTTGCCCATAAGTCCAATCGTTACCATTAAGTGTTATATGGTCTTCTATAAAAGAGCTACTGTAGTATTTAAGATTCTCATTATTGACTCCTTTGCCATATTGTACTAAACTTACAACTTCAGCATAACGCTCGCGAGCATTATTGGTATCACGGAGATTTACACTTTGACTAGAATGACGGCGGTTTGTACGTGAATAATCATCATTTGAGAAGTCGATGAATCTTACCACTGCTTTTCTTGTGTGGGGTGCGCCTACCTTAAACACATAAATAGCTGTCTCTACTGATGATTTCCCAATGAACAAATCAATTGGCATCTTAATTGAAGCTACAAGCGTGTTTTCCTTAAGAATCTCTTTTGTAAATGGTAAACCATTGCCACTACCAGCATTTTCTTGTATAAGAACAGCTGCCATTCCTTTATGTGTCATCATCTGTAGAGCTCGTTTTACGAATACAAAACCCTTGCCAGGAGCGGAGTAAGGCGGATTCAGTAGAAATACATCAGCAGGGAAAGGTTTACCTTTCATCTCACCTTGTTCATAATTTCCTTTGAATTCTGTCAGCGAGTTACCATGTATGATGTTAGCAGAACCGTCCTTCATCAAAATCATATTAAGCACTGCCAATAGATATATATCAGCTAGTTTTTCAATGCCAAGCAACTGTTCTGTTTTGATATGCAGAATCTTTTCAGCCCTTTCTTCTGGGTCTGTAATTTTGTTGGCATCTGCAATCATCAAATGCATAGCAGAAATAAGGAATCCTGCGGAACCTGTTGCAAAGTCCCATACGTATGAGTTCTTATCAACTAGACAGAGTTTTGCCATTAGTTCAGTAACAGAACGTGGTGTGAGTACCACATCGTTCTTGTCTCCATCGGGAACGGAAACCCAAGCGTTGAGTACATTGAACAATCTGCCAGTGAAGTCTAGATTATGTAGTTCGCCAGTGAGAAAAGGGATAATATCTGATTTGATGTCGCGATACAATGTTTTTAGCTTGCTTTCTCCATTGTCTGGCTTCTCTAGACCAGAACCGATAAAAACAACTTTAAGTATGTCGACTATCATTTCTATCTTTTCCGATGGAAGACTCTTGTCTTTCAAGTAGGACTTAACTTTACTGATAATGACAGCACCATCGTTGTTCTCAGAGTCTTTATCACCACGTAGCTCATCTTCTTGTAAGGGATGTACTTTGTATGCGCCATCATCATTCTTCACGCCAAGTCCAGCCATAATCAAGCCTGTGACAAGTTGAACACGTTGGTTAACTACGATACGCAGTTCGTCCTGCATCTTTTGGTTTAATTCCTTAAGTTTTCGCTCAATATCATCCTCTAGATTGGATTTCTGCTGTTCTAATTCTTCTTCGGTAAGGTCGATATTAGCAATTTGTTTCAACAATGTCTGCCGATACTTTTTCAACAGGAAAGAAAGGTCATTGTAATGTCCCATCTCTTTGGGAACAAATAGATTTTTGCGCGAAAGATACCATGCGCTAACTTCATAGACAATTTCATCAGCTTCGTCTTTATATCCATTCACGCCTATGGCAAGCACCTCTTTGTAGGTCGTATGACGAACGATAGCGTTAGCATAGTGAACAGCTCCATTGACAGCATACTTAGCTATATTCGTAAAATTCGGCTCGCTTTTTTTTGTCACATTGTCAGGCAATCCAGTTTCTTCATCAATTTTAATTAGCGCGCCTTTCGTTCCCTTTACTTCAATCATCACAGGAATGTCACCCTCCGCTGTCAAAATTATACATTTAATGTCGGGGTAATTGGGACCCTTGCCTCCTTTTTTGGAAGGGGCAGTTTTTAATGCCTTCTCAATTTGTGAATTGATGAAATCATTCTTGGCATAGAGCTTTATTCCTTTTAATTGCTCTTTTGCCCATTGCTCCACTAATTCCTCTATGCTATGTTTCTGTTTGCTTGCCATAATTAAAATCTTTTGCCGTTCATCACTTTGTCATATTGGGCGTCATTAACGTCCGAACATCCACATTAAGGACATTCGCAATCTCATTTAACTGCGCAACGGAGGGTTGCGATTTGTTATGACACCATCGGGAAATGGTGTGTTCGGTCTTACCTAATTGCTCTGCCAACCAGCGATTGGTCTTATCTTGCTCTGCAAGGACCACCCGCAAACGGTTTAATGCTTCATTCTGTTGATTATGTCTTCGGCTTTCACGACTCGACCTTTCAAGCAAGTTTGACGACTCTCGCTGTTCCATTAGTTCAATATTTGCCATAAAATGTTCAGTATTTGAACGCAAATATACAAAAAAAAACTGATACCAACTTAATAAAATGTATTAAAACTATTAAAAACTTGCGAAGTCAGTATTACCACTGTCATTGTCCCTGGTAATACTATACAAAGAAGCGCGTGATACAGATAAGAGCAACACCACAGTCTTTATAATCGTGGCTCACAAGAGCAAGCTCTTTGAACATATTAAGGTCGACAACGATTATTCGTATCATTAGATAAGTTACCCCATCTCGGAATAAAAAAATAAGCAGGCATATTTTGTTCTTCCCTCTATTTTCCGTAACTTTGCATGAAAAATAAAAAGTAAACCTAAATCATGAAAGTCTGGCATGCCATGATGGCGACGGCTATAGTCGCAGCCATCTCCTTCTCTTGCAGCAAGAAAAAAGAAACATCTACCATCATCATTCCTAAACAAGAGGTGGTAAAACCGTCCGACACCATCGCATGGATGGAAAGGTCGGAAGCGACAAAAGAAATCCCTTGGCTCAATGCCAACTATAAAATTAAGGTAGTACGGGAACGTGTCGACAGTCTACCACTGGCAAAAGATGAGATTGGAAATCGTTATTATGACAACAGTGTCTTCATTTGCATCACAAGGGCTGATGGTTCAACGTTCTTCGAAAAGAAACTCACCAAGAAATCATTCTCAGAATTTCTCGACGATGACATGAAGCAGAATGGTGCTCTCCTTGGATTTGTCTACGATGGCATAGATAATAACAAATTGCGGTTTGCTGGAAGCGTCGGTTCCCCCGATGTGCAGAGCGATTCTTATGTGCCACTTGTCATGCTTGTCGACAGTGATGGTCATGCATCTTTCCAGCGCGATACCGATTTAGACATGCATAACCATGCTGCTGACACCACCACTCTTGATGACAGTTACAAAAAAGATGACGAATACGACGGTGTATAACTCCCTTTTTTGATTTCGTGTTTTTTGATTTTGCTAAATCATTTAGTTTGTGAAAAAAACGAACTTACGAAAAATATAAATTTCTTATAGTATTATAACCTCTATTTGTCCTTTATTTCGTGAACGAACGTGGCTATGTTGGTCTCAGCATTGTAAAAGATATAGCCATCAAGGGCAGTGCTGAGCACAGCCGTCTCCTTCATGTTACCATGATAGAGCAAGAAGTTGCAAATATCTGTCGGAGTGATGTACGGATTGTCTTTCAAATGAGAATGGAATGCGGTCTCGCCTTCATTGGAGATGGGTATGAATGAACGATGGTACTGCCGGAATGCTTTTACGTTGCAGTCATTGTCAAAGTCAAAGCTGGAGTCATTACCGAAAGGGATGATGCCGGAACGCTCCACACCTTGCAGCATGTACATACGGGTGGTATTGGCATCGATTCGGACGAAGTCAAAGTTCGGGCGGCCATAGTCTGGGTTGTAACGCAGGCTGTCGCCGTATTGCTCAATGGCATTTTTAAGCATGAGGTTTTTCCTTTCCAATATTCCTCTTTCATTCTCCGAGATGGGACGCGAATCGTAGGAGACGGTCTGTTCCTTGCTGTTGAGGTCGTAACGGAATTCGAAAATACAGTTTTTCTGCTCCCTGTCCATGAAAATGACACTCCATGTATCGTTTGTAGGTTGCCATATAAAACTGCTTCCTATCTCATCAACATGGTAATGAGCCAGCAAAGAGTCGGATGACACCCAGTTGACATACTCAGCAACATACAGGTTATATCCCTCGGTACAAATGCTGTCAAGTGCGTCTGTTATCACATCTGCTCTTTCGATCATCTCCTTTGTCGGACCTTGGCCGTACGTAGGGCAAGATGCCATACTGAGCAATGTGAATATGGCAATAGCTTTTGGTATGTTCCGTAAAAAAGACTTGCTCATATTTTTAGCTGTTTTGCTTAAAAAGGTTCTGTTACTTATACAAACTGTGCAAATATAAACATAAAAAACGACATAAGCAAGAAAAGCCGAAAAAAGGCGAGTGTCGTAAGACATCTCGCCTAATTGCAAGTGCAAGGTATGGTTGATTAATATTTCGCCATTTTAATGGCGACGACAGCACATTCGCTGCCCTTATTTCCGTAGGCCCCTCCACTACGAGCCTTTGCCTGCTCCATGGAGTCACAGGTCAAGAGACCGAACACCACAGGAATGGGGTTGCTCACGTTCAACTCAGCTATGCCATAGGTCACTCCCTGACAGATATAGTCGAAGTGGGGTGTCTCGCCGCGAATCACACAGCCCAGAATGATAATGGCGTCATAATCCTTGTGGGTGAGCTGACTCGCACCATATATCAACTCGAAACTGCCGGGAACGGTCTTCACGTGGATATTTTCAGGCAATGCGCCGTGCGTCTTCAACGTGTCGACGCAACCTTCCAGCAAGGCACTCGTTATCTCTTTGTTCCATTCCGACACCACAATGCCGAAACACATGTTGCTGGCATCGGGTATCTGATCAAAGCCTTCGCCAGAGAGATGGTGGGGTAGGGTGGCCATTATTTCGATGCGTATTCGATGTATTTATCTATCTCACTGCGCAACGGGGTTTGCACATACTTGGCCTTGATGTCCTTCAACAGCTGCAATGCCTCGTCTTTCTTGTTCTGCTTCAGCAATACGATACTAGCTTTCAACAGAGCGGTGGGCGACACACTGTTATTGACTCCGTCCTCGGTAGCCTTATCGGCTGTCTCGGCTGCTTTCTTGAATAGACTGACAGCTTTATCGAGGTCATTCACATTGGCGTAGGCGTCACCGGCGGCAACCAAAGCCATCGGACTGACCATCAGGTCACCCTTCTGGTCGAACTGGTCGAGGTAACGGATGGCTTCTTGCCATTTCTTCGATGCCTCGGCGGTGCTGTCGGCAGTGGCAAGGTTGGCATAGCACAGACCGGCATACAGATTGGCAAGGTTGCCGGCAGGTGTGTTGCTGTACTCATCGGCGATGGCAATAAAGCCTTTCACGCCGGTGCTGTCGCCCTTTAAAGCCTTGTCAAACTGACGCATACCGAATAACTCCTGGGGCTTAGACAGGGCGGTGTTGGCTTTCTCCAAACGGGGCTTTACCACAAATTCCTTGTACAGCATCCAACCGCCAACAATGATGATGACGGCGGCAAGGGCTGCCAAAAGCTGCTTCTTGTACTTCTCGAAAAATGCTTCAGACTTTGTAACGGCCTCTTTCATGTCGGCCTGGCCTTTCTTGGCCACTTTAGCAGTTTCTTTCTTCACTGCTTCTTTCTTGGCCGTCTCATTCTTGGCCATTTCTTTCTTTGCCATTGATTATTTTGTTTTAATGTTTTATTCGTTTTTGGGGGTACACATTTTTTGCGCCGCAAAATTACTCATATTTTCCCACATACTGAAATTTATTGCCATCTTTTTTTCATCATCCCTAAAAATGCCACCCGCAAACCCCTTCTCACCTCTCACCCCTCACCTCTTCTTTTTCCCAATCAAATATCCTCCTCCTAACACCAAGGCACATAAAGCTAACAACATAACAATGGATATCGGTGCAATAAACCTGTTATGGTTAGCCTGGATGGTAGAAGCGTTAGAAGAGAAATAAAATTTCCATACGACAATGAAACATATAACTACTAATAAAACTGCTAATAAACAACCTGTTACACGCCATATCGTTCCCCACCAACCGTAGCCGAACAACTGATGATAGGTGATGACATAATAGCAGGGAACGAATATGAACAGCCAATCGCTCAGTGGTTCGGAAATGAGATTAACAACGCCAGAAATAAGAGTTAATAAAAGCATCAAATTGCTTATGAACACTTGGATGAAAAAACCTTCTGGTAATGTATGGTGCTCATAGCGGGGTGAAAAACGGAACAACATCCACGTGGGGAGAATGAATAATGAGTTGTAGAGCAACACAGCCCAACCAACGTTGGTTTCAAGAAAATGCTCAATAATGCCCCAAAAATTGGTGGTGTCAATTGCGGTCGTGGACGTTTCCGGTGTGGAACTGCCGATAAAGTAATCTAACAACACAACGAAGAAGGCAATGATAAAAAGCATCTTCACAGGGGGAAAACTAACCTGTCTATGGCCACTTAAGTAGTCGTGGATAAAATAACCGGGGCGCCATAACAATTGCCATAGTGAATAGGGCATTGAACGGCTGTCCATGCCCCAAAGCAGCATGACACCCTGCCGAACAGTATGCCAGGTGATACGCCCCACACCACTTCTCTGACCGCATACGGGACAGTACTCTGTGGTCACATCATGTCCACAGTTGGCACAGCGACAAGGCTCATGAAGCTTGTCCTCATATACCATGGGAGCCACTTGCCAACGACGAAAACGACGGTATTGTTCTTTGATATCCATAAAGATGTTTTTTCTTGTCGTTCTATATAGATTGAATTGAACCCTGCAAATGTAAACAATTCTCAGTCAATAACAAAGAATTCTTCTCACGTTTTGTTCCTATTTCGTATGGTATTATCAACTTTTTTCCGTATTTTTGCCCTTTGAATAACAGGTCACGTATGATTCTTCGCAAAATATCCATTATCAATTATCGAAACATCGAGACGGCAAATATCGAACTGTCGCCGAAGTTCAACTGTTTCGTGGGTAAGAACGGAATGGGAAAGACGAATTTTCTCGATGCCGTGTATTATCTCTCTTTCTGTAGAAGTAACATTACGACGGTCGATGCGCAAGTACTTCGGCACGAACAGGAGTTCTTTGTCATCGAAGGCGATTATACTAATGAAACAGGCGATGACGAACGGATATACTGCGGCATGAAACGTGGACAGCGCAAGCATTTCAAACGAAACAAGAAGGAGTACAAACGGCTGTCTCAACACATCGGACTTATCCCCATCATTTATGTCTCTCCCTACGACACGAATATCATTGACAGTGGCAGTGACGAACGGCGACGAATGATGGACATGGTCATCGCACAATATGATAACGAATACCTGCAGGCACTCAACAACTACAATAAGGCACTGCAACAACGCAACGCGCTGCTCAAGGTCGAAGAAGAACCCGACCCGTTGCTCTTCGATATGTGGGAACAACAGATGGCGTCCGAGGGAACGACCATCTTCCAAAAAAGAACAGCATTTGTTGAACATCTGAAACCTGTTTTCGAACGGATTTATAAAAAAGTGGCAAATGCTGACGAGACGGTATCGCTCAACTATTCATCGCATGGACAACGGGGCGACTTGCTTGAGGTCATTCAGCGTGACAGGGCGAAAGACCGTATCATGGGTTTCTCACTACACGGCATACACCGCGACGAACTGGAAATGACCCTTGACGGATACCCTGTTAAACGCGAGGGAAGCCAGGGACAACACAAGACGTTCGCCATAGCGCTCAAATTGGCTCAGTTCGACTTCCTCAAGAACACCAATAGCAAGACGACGCCCATCCTCCTGCTCGATGATATCTTCGACAAACTCGATGCGTCACGCGTACAGCAGATTATTTCTCTCGTGGCAGGTGATGATTTCGGTCAGATTTTCATCACCGACACCAACCGTCAGCATCTCGATGGACTCCTCCGACAAGGCGACTTCGATTACCGCCTCTTCTCTGTCGAAGACGGCAAAATCCAACTTGTGGAATCCCGCATGTCTGAAGACAACAATATTCAACAAGAATAAACTCAAACTAATTCCTCTCCCCCTCTGAGGGAACGGGGTGGGTATCATGTTCAAACGAAAAGTAGAACCTTTCGACGATGTCCTTGCCCAAGTGATGCGCTCACAAGGTCTGGAAACGCCCCTCCTTCAACGGCGTCTGGTGGAGGCGTGGGAGACTGTGGCAGGTCCCGTGGTGGCGCGTTATACGGCCGACAAGTTCATATCTAACCAAACACTGGTGGTGCATCTTCTCAACCCTGCTCTGAGGGCCGATTTGTCAATGATGCGACAAAAACTGGTAAAACGTCTTAACGACACCGTAGGCTCCTACGTTATTTCCGACATAAAATTCTATTAACCAGTTGAGTATGTCACCATACTCATCCTCCTTCGGGCCTGGTTATCCCCTCCTTCGGAGGGGGAAGGGGTGGCTTCCTTCTATCACCTCATCCATCACAACATCCCTCTCGTCATACGGCACGCTTTCCCTCATCTGGAAATCAAAACAGATACCAATTTTATACGCATTCGTTAACTGTGGCAATAGCCGGTCGTAATAGCCTTTCCCTCTGCCCAGACGGTGCCCGTTAAGGTCGAAAGCCATGCCGGGAACAATCGCTAAATTGATGGAAGAATAGTCGGAAAACAATTCGCCGACAGGCTCCATGATTCCGAAGGCACCTTCCTTCAGACTTTCTGGTCCTTCGTAATGTCGAAGAACCATGGTCGAAGCACCCGTCACCTGCGGCAGAAGAACGGTCTTACCCATAGACAACAGACGGTCCAGCAGAATACGCGTGTCCACTTCGTCGGACAGACTGTGATAGGCCATGATCACCTTCGAGCCCAATACGCGGGGATGGGAGAGAAGACGGAAAGCGGTATATTGCGACTGGACCGCAAGGTCTTGTGGCGTCCTCTCACGCTTCAGACTGCGTATCTGGGTGCGTAATCTTTGCTTCGCCTCTCGGGGGTCTGTTATGCCCATGAACGGGTGGCTACTAAATGGGGTTGAAGGGGAAAGTGGTGACTTCCGACTACCATGGCTGTTCCTTTACTCTTGGCTTCTTGGCCTTCGGGTTTGGGAAAGGCTGCATTGCGCTTGAACACATCGAGGGCTTTTATCAAGGCAGGGTCATCGGCATTCAAATATTTCATCCACGCTTCTTCATTAAGCATATTGTAGATAACCCTGCTGATGAGGTATTTCTCGAACAAGTTATGCGAGGTCTGCAACATGAGGTTTCTGCGCTTCAAGCCGTGTTTCTCGGCCCATGTGGCAAATTGCTCGGGCAAGCCCTGACTCTTCAGGTAGGAGATAAACGGTGTCAATTCATTATACTGCTTCAACTTCTGACGGTTGGCATCGGTATATTCGAAGGCGTATTGCAATATCAGACCGCGCATGGCAGCTTCCTTATAATAGGAGGTAATCTCCGACGTGTCCTCGGCAACGAAGATATCGGGCATGATGCCGCCACCGCCATAGACCGTACGGCCAAGGACGGTATGGTAGGCAGGACCGCTCTGTTTGATGCTGTCCTGAGAGAAGAACTCTCCATGCTGGTAACGCAGCAGCAAATCTTCCTCATAGTGACGGTCCTTGCCCAAAGTATAGGGCTTCTGGATGCAACGGCCACTGGGAGTGTAGTATCGGGCGATGGTCAGACGAATCATGCTCCCGTCGGGGAACTCAATGGGTTTCTGCACCAAACCCTTGCCGAAACTACGTCGGCCAATAACGGTGCCACGGTCGTTGTCCTGAATGGCTCCGGCTACAATCTCGGCGGCGGAGGCGGAGGTCTCGTTAATCAGAACGACAAGGGGAAGACGTTGGTAGCTTCCTCGACCACTGCTCACATAATCCTCGCGGGGAGACTTCCTGCCCTCGGTGTACACAATCATACGGCGAGCGGGCAAAAACTCATCGGCTATCTGAACGGCACTCAACATGTAACCGCCGTTGTTGTCACGAAGGTCGATGACCAACTGCTCCATGCCGCTTGTCGATAACTGGGCTAAGGCCACCAACATCTCTTCATAAGTAGTTTCGCCAAAACTCTTAATGCGCATGTAGCCGGTCTTGTCGTCGAGCATGTAAGTTGCACTGACGCTGTGGGTGATAATATCATCGCGGGTGACCACAAACTGCTTCACTTCCTGGCTGCCATAACGGGTGATACCCACCTTCACCTTGCTGCCTTTAGGACCCTTCAGACGGTGCATGGCTTCCTCATTGGTAACTTCTTCGCCAACGAAAGGCTTGTCGTCTATCATCACAATCTTGTCGCCAGCTAACAGACCGGCACGCTCAGCCGGACCGTCGGAAATAACGTTCTGTACACGGACAGTGTCCTCGCGTATGATAAACTCAATACCAACACCGGAGAAAGAGCCGCGAAGGTCGTCGGTGGCCTGCTGAACGTCACGTGAACTGATATACACGGAATGGGGGTCCAACTCGGCCAATATCTCGGGCATGGCTTTCTCCACCAGGTTGTCAATATCGACGGTGTCCACATACTGGTCGTCGATGATACGTAACAGGTTGTTCAAACGGTTACTGCCTGAATTGATGATATTCAGACGGTTACCACCGAAATGCTTGGAGTAGAACGTGCCTATTATGATGCCGAAAACCACACTCAAGGCGAGCAGGATGGGCATGTAACGCTTATTGATGTTCATGTTCGTCGGGATTGAGGTATATCACTTCTATATGGGCGCGTTTCAACAACTCGATGCCGTCGGTCAGACGGTATTGCTCGCCGTAAACTACACGCTTGATACCAGCCTGGATAATCAACTTGGCACACTCGATACAAGGTGATGAGGTAACGTACAACGTGCTGCCGTCACTGTTGTTGCTGCTACGGGCCAGTTTGGTAATGGCATTGGCCTCGGCATGGAGCACATAGGGCTTTGTGACGTTAGAATCGTCCTCGCACACGTTCTCAAAACCACTTGGCGTACCGTTGTAGCCGTCGCTGATAATCATCTTGTCCTTGACGACCAACGCACCAACCTGCCGACGTTGGCAGTAACTGTTCTCTGCCCATATCTTGGCCATGCGCAAATAACGCAAGTCGAGCTTCTTTTGTTTATCGCTATGCATATATTATCTTTTTGTAGGCAAATATAAGTTGTAACTACTCCTTTCTCGCTTTGGGGAGGGGGCGGGAGTGGCGTTTCACACCATTGCGTTTCAACAGTGCATCAATAGTCGGCTCACTACCACGGAAACGACGGTATAGCACCATGGGATGCTCGGTGCCGCCACGCGACAGAATTTCGTCGCGGAATCGCTGCGCAGTCTGCTGATTGAAGATGCCTTCTTTCTTGAACACGCTGAAGGCGTCGGCATCCAACACCTCAGCCCATTTATAGCTGTAGTAGCCGGCAGCGTATCCGCCTGCCATGATATGCGAGAACTGAACGGTCATGCATGTGTCTGCTAACTGCTCGCCGATGATGGCTTCCTTCCATGCCTCTTTTTCAAAAGCAAGGATGTCGGCATCGAATGGTTTGCGTAGGGTGTAGTAGGCCATGTCCAACAGACCAAAACTCACCTGCCGCAGACAACCGTATGCTACCATGAAATTACGGCTCTTGTGAATGCGGTCAATCAACTCATCAGGCATAGGCTCACCAGTCTGGTAGTGGAAGGCGAAAGTGCGGAGAAAGTCGCGCTCTGCGCCGTAGTTCTCCATGAACTGCGAGGGAAGTTCCACAAAGTCCCACCACACATTGGTGCCGGAGAGACTACCGAAGCGGGTGTTGGCGAACATGCCGTGAAGGGCATGTCCAAACTCGTGAAGGAAAGTCTCCACCTCGCCCAAGGTGAGCAGGGCTGGACGTTCGGGAGTGGGCTTGGTCAGGTTCATCACCACACTGACGTGGGGACGGACATTCACTCCTTTCCTGTCAATCCATTGACCTTGGTATTCGGTCATCCATGCTCCACCACGCTTGCCTTTGCGGGGGTGGAAATCGGCGTAGAATACGGCAAGATAGCTGCCGTCACGGTCAAACACCTCGTAGGCTTTCACGTCTGGGTGATACACGGGTATCTCAGCATTCTCCTTGAAAGTGATGCCATATAGACGATGAGCCAGACCGAACACCCCGTCAATCACTCGTGACAACTCAAAATAGGGTCGCAACATCTCGGAGTCAAGGTCGTATTCCTGCATTTGCAACTTGTGAGAATAATATGATAAGTCCCAGGGTTGCATCTTGAAACTACGACCTTCCATCTTGCGAGCCAGACGCTTTACGGCCTCAATCTCTTTTTTTGCATAAGGCTTGTAGGCGCTGATTAAATCGTCAAAAAGACGATACACGCTCTTCACGTTGCTGGCCATGCGGCGTTTCAACACGTAATCGGCATAGGTCTTGAAACCCAGTAATTGGGCTACCTCGCGGCGGAGATTTACGATGCGTTGGCAATTCGTGTAATTATTCTCGCTGTTGTCATGGGTACACAAGGTGTTGTAGGCCATGTAAACCTGTCGACGTAAATCACGACGCTCACTGTATTTCATGAAAGGACCCATAAGTGGAGCGTCGAGGGTAATTACCCAACCGTCCAAATTGCGCTCACGTGCAGCCTGTGCGGCGGCCTCGCGGGCACTATCGGGAAGACCGGCCAAATCATTTTCGTCGGTCAAATGAAGGACAAATGCATTCCGTTCTTTCAACAGGTTTTGGGAGAATTGCAAGGAACAAAGACTGGCTTCCTCGGTTAACGCACGGAGACGATCCTTGCCGGCTTCATCCAACAGAGCACCACTACGGACAAAGCCTTGGTAGCTGTTCTCTAACAACACTTTCTCTTCGGGGGTGAGACGACGGTGGTGACGGTGTACCTTGCGCAGGCGGTCAAACAAACGCTTGTCTAAGCGCATGTCGTTGGCATGTTGGGTCAGGATGGGTTGCATCTTCTGTGCCAAAGCATCCATCTCGTCGTTCGTCTCTGCACTCAGCAGATTGAAGAAAACGGTCGACACACGTTCCAACAGGTCATAATAACCGTCGGGGTCGTCCTCGCTGGTAATCAAGGTGTTGTCGAAGGTGGGACGGGCTGGATTGTTGACGGTCTTCTCCAAGTATTCCTTGTCACGACGGATACCTTCCATGAAGGCTTCTTCATAATCCTCCATACGGATGCGGTCGAAAGGAACGGTGTCGTGTGGGGTATGGTAAGGCTCGAAAAAGGGATTCTTCCTCTCTTTCTCGTTTTTATATGCTCCAGTGTCGTTGCTTGTCATAATCTCTCTCAAATTCCTGTAATAGCTATTCTCTCACTCCTCACCTCTCACTCCTCACCTCTCACTCCTCACCTCTCACCCCTTGCCTCTAACTCCTCACCTCTTGCCCCTTACTATCATGCAAAAATACGGCAAAACGCATACAACGCAAAATAATGCCTCATTTTTTTAATTTTCTTAATGCAATTTCCATTTATTTTTATCCCAATCAATTTTAATCTTCTATTTTTCTAATCTTTTAATTTTTTAATCTTTTAATCTTCCACGTTTTTCATTGGAAGACACACACTAATTTCCCCTCTCCGCATCTCCAATAGTCCCTCCTCTTCCAACTCATGCAGACAACGTGACAGGTTCAGACGACTCTCTCCTAAAACCTGGGCAAGATATGTCATGCGGATATGAAACGTCTTTTCGCCCAACGGACTGTCACACACGTCTTCCATCCAACGCACTAATTTGGCGACAATCCCCACAGGACGGATACGCCATGACTGATGACTCTTGCGCTGTGCACGGATGCAGAGGGCGTTGATAAGGTTGAAACGGATTGTCTGGAACTGATGGACAAGGAAATCAACGTCACGCTTCTCAATGCGTAGCATCTGACAGGGAGTGATGGCAGTTAATGAACGGGTGTAACGCTGATGCCAGCCGAAGAGATGTTCTGGCTGATGCATATAAGGGGCACGGACATGCTCGTCAAGTGACCACTCTTGATCATCGGACTCGATATGGCTTAGGGCCTCACCATGGATAAGAAGTAACAGGGCGGTGCATGTACCGTCTTTGTCAACGATGTTGCTGCCCGACTCGTAGGTGGAGAAACCCAACGGGGTGTGAGCGGCCACTTCATGCAGGTCCGATTGACTCATGCCAAGGAAAAGGGGAAGGCTGAGCAAACGGTCGTACATCTGATTGCTCGCTCCTCTCATGGTTGCAACTTTTTTTCTAATGAAGGTGAATACCACACGACATAACTGCCATCAGGAGCGGCACTGATCAGATACGCCTCTAACTCGTTGTGCTCGGACAGCAACTCCTTGGCACGGTCTGCACCAAGAACCATGAAGGCGGTTGCCCATGCATCGGCTGTGGCGCAGTCGCGGGCAATAACGGTGGCGGACAACAGATTATGGTCTACTGGATAGCCGGTCTTCGGGTTGATAGTATGGGCATATTTTTTGCCACCCTTATAATAGAAATTGCGGTAGTTGCCACTGGTGGCAAGAGCCCGATTAGTGAGACTCAGGATGGCTTGCTGCTCAGTATTTACAAGCAAAGTGTCATCGACGGGCTTACTCACACCGATTCGCCATGATTGACCACGGTCGTTCTGACCGCGGACGACAATCTCACCGCCTATCTCAATCATGAAATTCTCCACGTCGTGGTTTCGCAACAGACGGGCCACAATATCACAACCGTAACCTTTGGCCACGGCACTGCAATCTAACATCACACGCGGGTCGGTCTTTGTAAGATGACCCTGACGGTTGATGCTCACCTTGTCGTAACCGACAAGCTGCAACAGACTGTCGATAGTGTCGCGTTCGGGGTCGATACCTTGCTTGAAGCCAAAACCCCAGGCGTTGACCAAAGGAGCAACGGTGATGTCGAAAGCCCCTCCGGTAGCTTCAGAAACATGCTTCGACAATTCAAACACTTCACGGAACATTTCGTCTGTCTTCATATCGCTGTTATCGTTGATATGGCTGATGACGGATTGTTTATTGAAGGGCGATAACGACAGGTCCACCTGATGCAGGGCTGCTTCTATCTCTTCCTTGAGGTTGTCGCTATGCTGATAGGTGATGTTGTATATGGTGCCGAACACCATGCCGCGGTCGTGATGGTATGGCATCGATGCATGTTGGCGTACTATCAAGATAGTACCGATGATGAGAACTAACAAAAAGGGAAGATGCCACCAGCGGCGTAGTCGGTTGTTGCTCGGTTCGCTCATAACAGGTCAAATCTCAATAATCACATTGAAAGTACCGCCAAGATTGCTCTTGTCTTCACGACCATAACCAGGAACGTACCAACAGTTGTCCATCTCGGCGACACTGCATTTCAAACGACGGCGGTAACGGACGGACCACCCCAGACGGACAGGTCCCCAAATCTTGGCATCGACGCCAAATACGGCTTCTAACCAATGGTAGGTACACTTGACGTCATTGGCACCGTACGACACCTCATCGCCCCAGTAGGGGTCGGTGACAGGGGGGTGGCTCACGTCGAACTTAAAAGAACTGAATCCGTAACGGGCACCACCGTACAGACGGTAAATGTCGTGTTTGTTCTTCATCAGATTGAAATCAATACCCACACGGAAATAGGGTGCACGTGTCTCATAATGTACCTGAGTGGCTTCCTCGTCGTGGTTGGCCACGCCAACGCCCAACTCCAAGATGGGGAAATAACGGTCTTTCATGTTCACACGCAAGGCGGCTTCATATTGCCCGTAACTGCTCACGGCCTTTTGGATAACGCCTACAAGATCGAATGACACCGACAGACCCTGGAACCATTTCGTAGAGTCAACGGTTTCTTCTTCCAACACTTTCTTGCGGTGCTGGGCCTCCACAGGCTGCGACACAAATAGCAGGCCAAGGCTAATCGCCACTATGGAAATAAAGATAGATGTTGGTCTTCGTGGTGTCATAATTGACTGTGGGTTGGGCTATGCTGACAGAGTCAAGCATGTGATGGGTACAACGCAATGTAGTCAACTGGTGGAAAAAAGTGGGACTGCAGTCCACAGACTCAAAATGGGGTTCGTTGGTCTTGCTCACATAGAGGGTGTCGAGAAACATGGAGTCTATAGTGTCTGTAAAACAGAATACCAAGGCGTCTGTATCATGGTCGTAACTCATAGGTAGTGTGAACGTGCTGGCCGAGGTCTGTCTGTTCAGTACAGTGTCTTTGCCGTTGTTGAGAATGGCCCACACGGTCAGGGTGTCGGTACTGCCTAACGACGATACCTTGCCGCCTAATGTGTACACCGCGGCCACCGAGTTCAAAGGACAGTCAATCGATGAACAGGCAAAGAGAAACGGCAGAAGCAACACGACGACTATTTTTCGCATCGGATGGCCTCCTCTATCTGATAATCATTGCGGTTGGAAGAGGAACGGCTGATAAGGTCGCCTAAAAATCCGGCTAAAAATAGCTGAGTGCCGATAATCATCATTGTCAAAGCTAAATAGAAAAAGGGCGATGAGGTTATCAGACGCTGAGGTACATGGTTGGCTAAGGCTATCAATTTGTCGACACCAAGAATGACAACGGCAATGAGACCGATGAAAAACATGATGCTTCCCAAAAATCCGAACACATGCATGGGCTTCCGACCGAATGTACTTAGGAACCAGAGAGTAATCAAGTCCAAATAGCCGTTGATGAAACGGTTCAAGCCGAACTTTGACTTGCCGTATTTACGGGCCTGGTGCTGCACCACCTTCTCGCCAATCTTATCAAAACCAGCATTCTTGGCAAGATAGGGGATATAACGGTGCATCTCTCCATAGACCTCGATGTTCTTCACCACGTCTTTGCAGTAGGCCTTCAAACCGCAGTTGAAATCATGTAGGTTCTTAATGCCGCTCACCTTACGCGCAGTCCAGTTGAACAGCTTTGTAGGAATGGTCTTCGACAAGGGGTCGTAGCGCTTTTGCTTGTAGCCTGAAACCAAATCAAAGCCGTCCTCAGTAATCATACGGTATAACTCGGGAATTTCGTCGGGAGAGTCCTGCAAATCGGCATCCATGGTGATGACTACATCGCCCTTCGATTCCTTGAAACCACAAAATAGGGCGGGACTCTTACCATAGTTCCTGCGAAACTTAATGCCGCGTACTTCAGGGTGCTCTTCGGACAAACGTTGAATAACGTCCCATGAATGGTCGGTGCTGCCGTCGTTCACGAAAAGCACTTCAAAACTGAAATGATGCTCGTCCATTACTCGTTCTATCCAGGCATACAACTCGGGCAACGACTCTTCTTCGTTGTATAGGGGAACAACTACGGATATGTCTATTTTTTCTTGCATGGGTATGATGTTTCTTTTTTGTTGACAATATTGAATCCGTTCTATTGTTGATAGGGCGGCGGGGTAGGGGCGGGACGACGCTTGGCCAAGGCGATGAGGGCACTGGCTATGGCACCAAGAAACACACTGTTTAAAATGGTTTGCAATGCTATGTCAATAGGACGAACATTTTTCCATACGTCGATGGAGGCTTGTATCAATGATTCACTGTAACCTAACCGGCGGGCATAGGAACTTATCTCGGGCGACGAGAGCAACAGGTTGAACTGGTCGGCCACAAAACCGTGGTCGAAAAAGTGAAAATATGCAGCTACACCTACCGCCAAAAGGATGGAAGCGTAAAAAAATACATATAACGAATAGCCAAAGGCTCGACGGAAAGAGATGAATCCTTCCAATACCTGGTCGCGGAAACGCCCCACACGCATAGCAATGAGAAACGGGGTCATCAAGACAATAATCATACACAACATACCACAGATGGGATAACGGAACATGCCAACGAAACAGGCAAAACCCAACAACCACAACACACCGACTACAACACCGTCGATGCGTGCGAACGCTTTCATCTGGATATATGCTTCCGAAAATGTCATGAATATGCAGTTTCAACCTGCAAAAATACATATTTTCCAGTAAATAAACACACAAATGTCGTATTTTCGACTGCTTTCACTCGCTTTCCACGTCATTTTTTATATTTTAATTTTTTAATTTTCAATTTTTTAATTTTTTTAGTATTTTTGCAAACGGATAGCAGCGCCGCGGCTTGCCGCTGGCTCCACTATGGGGCGAGAGGAAAGTCCGGGCAGTCAGGGCACCCCACTTCCGAAAATAGAAGCTATTGGTGACAGTAGGTGACGGCAGAAGAAAATAACCGCCCTCTTCGGAGGGTAAGGGTGAGAAGGTGGTGTAAGAGACCACCAGGCGATGGGTGATCATCGCGCTGTGCCGGCTGGGGACTGCAAATTCAAGTATACCGTCGTCTGAGGGAAGCCCGCCCGACTAATTCCGACGGAGGGTAGAACGCTCGAGCCCGAGGGTGACTTTGGGCCTAGATAAATGGCAGGCAGCACAGCAATGTGTTACAGAACCCGGCTTATAGCGGCACTGCTTCCCTTTTTTCGTAACATCATTTCTATGGGCTTCTTCAAGAAAATAAGTGATTTCTTCGGAAAAGACCTGTGGCAAATCAATACGGATGAGTTGCCGTGGTGTAAACGCGCTTTGGTCAATGCGGCCAAGGTGATTATACTTACGACCAAGGCGTTCATCGCTAAAAAGCATATTCGTACGGCGGCGGCACTCACTTATTCCACGCTGCTGGCCATAGTGCCCATAGCAGCAGTGGTTTTTGCCGTGGCCCGCGGATTCGATTATAGCAAATACATCGAGGAGTGGTTCAAGGATGCCCTTGCCTCGCAACCCCAGGTGGCTGACGCCATCATCGGTTTCGTCAATTCATACCTCGTACACGCTCGTAGCGGCATTATCCTTGGTGTGGGTCTTATCTTTATGCTTTGGACGGTCATCATGTTGACCTCAAACATCGAGGAGGCATTCAACGATATATGGCTCGTCAAGAAAACAAGGCCATGGTCAAGGACTATCATCGACTATACGGCTGTGTTCTTTCTCCTGCCCGTTGTCATTCTCGTCACATCTGGCGTGTCTATTGTCTTTGCCACCATCTCTGATCGACTGAAAGAAGTGCTTCTCGTAGCACCAATCATGAAATTCCTGGTGGCCTTGGTGCCGTATGTAATTTGGTCATTGGTGTTCATGGGGTTGTATGTCTATATGCCCAACACGAAAGTAAAATGGACGAAAGCGGTCATCCCCGGCATTATAGCGGGTGTAGCCATGCAACTCCTCCAACTCTTCTACATTCATTCACAAATTTGGGTGTCAAGCTACAACGCCATATACGGTTCTTTCGCAGCACTGCCGCTCTTTATGCTTTGGCTCCAGATATCATGGACTATATGCCTCTTCGGGGCAGAGATGTGCTACGTCAGCCAAAACCTGAAGGACAACATTTTCGACCATGATACAAGCCAGATAAGCCATCAGAACCAAACCCTCATGGCTGCCATGCTCCTCAGCGTTATCTGCAAAAGACATTATAAGGGACAAAGTGCATTCACGGCAAGGCAACTACAGCAAACATCGGGATTGCCCTTGCAGGTGACTCTTGAATTGCTTGAACGGATGAAAAAAGCAGGCATCATCAACTGCAGGGGTGGTGCCAAAGGCGAAAACGCCATCTACCAACCATCCATGGGAACAAACAACATCTCATTGGGATTACTGGTCGACAAACTGGAACGACAAGGGGAATGGAAACCAAAACTCAACACATCGGATTTCGACAGCAAACTTTGGAGAAAAATATTCAAAATAAGAAAAGACTACACCAAAGACCTACACGCCATCCTCATCCGCGACCTTTAGCCATTCCTCCTTCTCCGTAAGCAGCGGTTTTACCGCTGCATCCCTCATCTTTACCCTTTCCATTTCCCAAAGAACCCTCTTTTCCCCCTCCTTTTCCAAAGCAAGCAAAGTAATTCCCCTCCTTTTCCAAAGCAAGCAAACTAATTCCCCTCCTTTTGTAAAGGAGGGGCAGGGGTGGTTTGAAAAAATACTGTCCTAACCGCTTTCAACGTTCAACGTTCAACGTTCCACGTTCAACGTCCTTCTTCAGCACCGCTTCCACAAACCTGCCGGCTCCCGACTCCCGCAACGCCCGCTCATGCCGTTTTTTACGCCAATTCTGAAACAGGTAAAAGCACAGGCATAACAAAGCACCAATGGCCAGACCAATAAAAAGGTATTTTTCATCGCCGGGAAACATCGAAAACACGACCACGGGCATAATCAGAATCAAACCATAAATCGTATAGGTCTTTTTTGCTGCCTCCATAGGATCACCTACTATTTTCTGGTCGAAAAAATAGTCGTTCAGTGTCTCTTCGTCGATATCGAAATCAGACAACTGGGGAAAACCCGGTTCATCGCCATGTTCTTTCATCAACGTTTTCACACGCTCTTCCAATTCCTCAATGTTCTTGTCTACCATAAATATAGCTATGAATTTATACCGTTTGAAATACCACCTTTCATTTGCAAAGATACACCAAAAGTTGTTAACCCCAAAATATTTTTTTGGAGTTTTCAGATTAATTCGTATCTTTGCCGAAAATTTGTACTAACGAAGTATCTTGGGTATGGAACTTCCCGATTTTATGTCTTATTCGAACAAATTCTCAAAAAAAGGATTTGTCGAGAAAATATCACGCATAGCAAAAAGAGCAGGGGCGAAATTGGTATATTCCGCTTTGATTCTTTATTATACACTCCAAAGCAAAAAGATTCCTGTCAAAGATAAGGCTATCATTATAGGTGCGCTGGGCTATCTCATTTCACCGCTTGACGCCATACCCGATGCCATACCCATTGTCGGACTGGGCGACGACATGGCTGTGCTGGCTTTTGTACTCAAGAAAGTATGGGATCAGGTCTCCGACGAGGTGAAGGACAAAGCCAGAAAAAAACTCAACAACTGGTTCGATGAAGACGAAATGGCAGAAATCGAAGATATGCTCGACAAAACGCCCTCCCCGGAAGACAATCCTCAAAGCCCTGAAGTTTCCTAAAAAACCTAGGCAAGGGTAACCTCTATTTTTTATACTTCTTCAGCAACTTGTCTATAGCCTTGTCCAAAGTCTCGGTAGGCTCAATAATGTTGTAGCCCTCCCAGAACTTGGTGTCGAGGAAATAATCCACCTTGTCATAAAAAGCATCATGCGAGTCGAACGAGTCGCGACCGCGTATTGACTCTATACCCTCTTCTTGGCGGTCGGTAACCACCATCTCGCAAGTAACAGAAAAATTCGTGGCCAATAATCTGCGCTTCCAGTCGCAATTGAAACGATAGGTGCAGCGCAGATAATTGATATGCGTCTTGCTGCCGTCTTGCTTGTAGTCAATAAGGATGGAAAATTCTTTCGGCTTGAAACGTACACCCTGAGGCTTCTTTCTTAACATATAACTGGTGGCACGGGCCGCATCGCTCATGTCCAAAGACAATTCCGCACGACTGATTGACAGGTTTCTCCGGTCAATAAATAACTTGCCGTTAAACAAAGCCCATGGGGTCCAGACGCGCGGCGACAGCCTCACCACATACTGCACACGGTCATCAATCACCTCGAAACCGTCCATCTTAAATTCGTAATTGGCGAGGTCTTCCTCGTTCAACAGGAAGTCGGTGTTCTTCACAAGGTCGAAATACAACGGCATCACCGGACCGCCGGCCACCTTCACGCCTAACGTGTCGCTCTCCTTGGGACTAAGCAGACGGCGGCCTTTCTTGATGGCTACCCTGTCATGCAGCATATCATGCCTGTACGAGGTCTTATACATATCGACCACTCCCTCGGCTACATAGATATAATGCTTCCGTTTCATGGCCGCCTCACGGTAGAAACACTTATACAATACTGGCTTGGTGCTGTAATTCTCTGGCACCTTGCTAAGGGCAAGATAGACTAGGTCGCGGGGATTCTCAGTCCACACAATCACCTCCTGCAATTCTAACGATGTGGGTTTCAAACGGATAGATAGGGGAGATGTCGAAGACGAGGTGATGGGATGACGAAGCCTCTCATATCCCAAATGGGATACAATGAGCGCGGATGGTGTCTGGTCCAATTTCAATGTGAAAAACCCCTCGTCGTTGGTAATGACAGACGTACGTTCTCCCTCAGCGCCAACAGTAGCTTGAGGGATAACGGCTCCCGTACGAGCATTCGTCACCTTCCCGCTGACGACGAACTTCTGACCCCAAACATTCAAACAGGTCAAAAGCAATAACATAACTATACTGCTCTTCTTCATCATGCCACTAATACTAATTACAACAAAACCAATGACAACAAAACCAATATCGTATAATATCTTTAATCGTCTCTCCCTTTTTTATCCATTTCTTCCTTATGAGGGAATAAGAGGGATAGGGCGGTTTGCAAACCTATACCACCTCGCTACAAAAATAGCGTTTTTCCCCCTTATCTCCAAATTTTCATACACTTTTCTCAAAAAAAGACTGCCGCACGTCACCCGTGCAGCAGTCCCTAATGTTTTTCGAAAGCCTTATTATTGACTTCCTATTGCCTTTATACTTTTTTTACCTTTTTACTCTTTTACTTTTTTACCTTTTTACCTTTACAGCACTCCCTGTGCCATCATAGCCTTCGCTACTTTCAGGAAACCGGCCACATTGGCACCCTTCACGTAGTTGATGTAACCGTCGGCCTCGGTACCGTATTTCACGCAGTTGGCGTGGATGTCGTTCATGATGTCATGCAGTTTCTGGTCCACTTCCTCGCGGCTCCAACGCAGACGCTCGGAGTTCTGGCTCATCTCAAGACCCGACACGGCAACACCACCGGCGTTGGCAGCCTTACCCGGAGAGTACAGAATCTTGGCATCTTGGAATACCTTGATGGCCTCAGGAGTGGTAGGCATGTTGGCACCTTCGCTCACAGCAATCACGCCGTTGGCAACCAGAGCCTTGGCAGCTTCTTCGTTGATCTCGTTCTGAGTAGCGGAAGGAAGGGCGATGTCGGCCTTCTCAAACCAAGGCTTCTTGCCGGGAACATATTTCAGACCGTATTCCTTGGCGTATTCACTGATACGACCGCGCTCCACGTTCTTCAACTCCATGATGAAGTCCAGCTTCTCACGGTCAATACCGTCGGGATCATACACATAGCCGTCGGAGTCACTCACGGTAACAACCTTACCGCCTAACTCGATACATTTCTCAATTGTATACTGAGCCACGTTGCCGGCACCAGACACCAAGATGGTCTTGCCCTTGATGGACTCGCCGCGGGTGGCCAACATATTGCAAAGGAAATACACATTGCCATAACCAGTGGCCTCGGGACGAATCAAAGAACCGCCAAATTCCAGACCCTTGCCGGTCAAAACGCCACTCCACTGATGGGTAAGTTTTTTGTACATACCGAACATATAGGCCACCTCACGACCACCAACACCGATATCACCGGCGGGAACGTCCTCATCAGGACCAATATGACGATACAACTCTGTCATGAAGGCTTGGCAGAAACGCATCACCTCTCCATTCGATTTGCCACGGGGCGAGAAGTCGGATCCACCCTTGGCACCACCCATCGGAAGGGTAGTCAGAGAGTTCTTGAAAGTCTGCTCAAAAGCAAGGAACTTCAGGATAGACAGGTTCACCGAGGCGTGATAGCGGATACCACCTTTGTACGGACCAATGGCATTGTTATGCTGGATACGGTAACCCATGTTGGTCTGGACGTTACCCTTGTCGTCAGTCCATGTAACGCGGAACTCTACCAGCCTGTCGGGGATGCACAGACGCTCAATAAGGTTCTGCTTCTCGAATTCGGGATGCTTGTTGTACTCTTCTTCGATAGTTCCCAACACCTGACTAACAGCCTGAATGTATTCGGGCTCGTTCGGAAAACGCTGTTTTAAGTTCTCAATAACTTTTGCTGCATTCATAATCTTTTTACTTTAAATTTGTTGTTTATTCTTTTTGCTTAATTATTTGCTGTTTTTGTCTGTAATAAAAATCTGGTTGCAAAATTACACACATTTTCTTAATTTGCAAACATTTTGAAAGAAATTTTTCAAATTTAATGTAAAAAAGTTAGATTTTTCTCAAAAATCACCCATTTTTGTGATTTTTGCAATCGATTTCGTGCTCGCACACAATCCTCTTAAAGGGATGTTATACCTATCATCTCATCCGTTTCTTTGTTTCCCATCCTATGTCATTCAGCACGATATCGTCAATACTCAACAGATAGTCGGCTAAAACCGGAAAGGTCTAATCCTCACCCTTTCCGATACTCCTTCGGACTCATGCCGTTCAGGCGAGAGAAGAACTTGCTGAAAGATGGGGCGTCGGCGAAGTGGAGATGGTCAGCTATTTGGGCGATACTCATTTTGGAGGTTTTCAACAGAAACGTTGCTTCCATGATGAGCATCTGATTGATATAGTAGACAACAGTGCGCTCCGTGACCTGACGAACCACCCGGGAGAGATAGACGGTAGAGATATGGAGCTTGTCGGCATAGAAGGCGATGTCGTGGTGTCTTGCGAAATGGTTGGGCAGCAGACGAATGAAGCCGATAAAGATTTCCTCAACACGCTGGGGCGTTTGGCGGTGTACGATGGCACTGTTCTGGGCATTTTGCAAGTCAAGCAGGAATATGGAATAGAGCATGCGCAACACCTCACCTTTATAGATATGGTCGGAATGAAGATAGCCGATGATTTCACGCATTTTCAAGAGCAGATGCTGTGCGGCATCTGATGCCAGTGTCTGTTTAGGCTCATGCAGTTGTACGATGGGCAGGTAGGCCAGATGTACGAGGTCGTGGACGGACGGTGCCTCGATGGTGACATGTTCATCGGCCATCAGGCAATATCCGTGAAAGTCGTCGGAAGTAGCGAGGACGGTGACAGGGAGGCCTGGCGAATAGATATACAGGTCGTTGGGACGAATCGTCAGTTCACGGCCGTTGTAATGAATCGTCATCCACCCTTTGTCAACTACCATAAAGGCGAAGCAGGACAGGAATCCATGTAGCAGGTTGGTACGAAGGATTTGCGCCCCATCTGTTTCCAGACAGTACATCCCGTCATCACAGCCTTTTTCGGGCAAATCGTCGCCTACAAATATAGGCAAATATTCATTCAACGTGTACACCGCTTTATTTGACTATTTTACAATTTACGATTTCTTTTTCTGAGGTCAAAGGTACGAATAATAATTTAAAGTTGTATCGTTTCAGACAATTTTTGTATTGTTTCAGATTTGGATTCGTAGGAAATAAGTCGTAACTTTGCAGAGGAACTAGTCGTTTAGGGGGTTAGTCGTTTGGTCGTTTAGGACTTATACCGTCGGCTAATGTGACTTCCCCAAACCACCAAACGACCAATATCCCAAACAACTAAAAAATTTTTAACAACTAAAATCAAACGCACTATGGACAAGCAGAAATCTATTGAAGCATTACAGTTTTTCGTAACTCATCTGGCAGAAGGTGCCATCGTTCACAAGCAGCAGGGTATGATTTTCAAGGCTCAGGGCTTCACCAAGCTCGGACAGAAGTACATCGGCCACTTCGATGAGGAGATGGGCTGGGTAGAGAAGTTCACAGAGCGCATCCTCGACCTTGGCGGAGAGGTTAAGTTTGAAGGAATGAAGAGCCGCGACATTATTTGCGACCCCGTCGAGTATGTCAAGGCTGACCTCGCCATCCAAGAACCTGGCGTTGAGCTGCTGATGAAGTGCATGGAGGGTGTGAAGGACGATCCTACTACTTATGACCTGCTGAAGGACTACCTGAAGGACGAAGAGGAAGACCTCTACTGGAGCCAGGGCGCAGTGGAGCTCATCGAGAAGATTGGTACCCAGAACTGGCTGCTGTTGCAACTGTAATAATATAACTGTATCGCCCGTCCGCTGCAAGGCATAATGACATTTCATCCTTTGACGTTGTTCGACCGCGAGGCGATGCAGGCAGTTACGCTTCACTCGGGGAGGCGTAACTGCAACTACACCTTTGCTAACCTTGTGGGATGGCAGTTTTGGTACTACACCGAGGTGTGCGTGCTTGAAAACGCTGTGGTGCTGCGCTATACCTTCGATGGCCGGCGAGCGTATATGGTTTGCACTTCAGAAGGGTTGTCGTTGCAACTTATTGAGGCATTATTTGATGATAGTAATGGAGATTTGACGTTGATTGGGCTTGAAGACTCGCAAGTGGCACAACTCTCAACTATTAAAGTTCCCCTCGCCCTTTGGAGAGGGGTTAGGGGTGAGGCTTCTCCATTCTCTATTTCCGTTGAGCCGGTTCGTGACCAATACGATTACATCTATCGTCGCACTGATCTCGCAACGCTTCATGGCAGACATCTGGACGCCAAGCGCAATCACATCAATCGTTTCCGTGCAGCGCATCCCGATTTTGAATATCGTCCTCTTGCGCCGGAATTCTTCGACGAATGTCGCCGACTGACGGAAATTTGGCAGGAAGAAAAGGATGCTAGTGACACTATAGACGTTGAAAAATATGTGATGGAGACCATTTTTTCGAATTGGGATGCTCTCGGCATGACAGGCGGAAGCATCTTTGTGGACGGTCGTATGGTGGCTTTCACATACGGCTCCGCTGTTACAACCGACACCTTGGACGTCTGTGTGGAGAAAGCCGATCGTCATGTGGAGGGTGCTTTTGCCATCATCAACCAGCAGTTCGCCGAGCATCTGCCTGAGCAATATATCTATCTTAACCGCGAAGAAGATATGGGAATACCAGGTCTTCGCCAAGCGAAATTGTCGTATCACCCTGAAATACTGTTGACCTACAATGTCGTACATATTACAAAGAATGACTGAACATGACGTGTCGTTGACCGTCGACTGGATGGTGCGACAATACGGTTTTGACCGCGCTGAGGTGGAATCGTGGGTGCAAGACCTGCATTTCAACTGGCCATTGAGTGTCAAGGCCTTAGATGAAAACGGCAATGTAATGGGTCTGCTCAATATGAGTGATTATCGAATTGAGGAGGAGACGCCTCAGATCCTGAAAGACAAGCCGGAGCTGATAAAAAGCCTGAACGCTCAGCGTTATATCGCGGTCTTTTCGTTCATTGTCGCTGAAAAATATCGTGGTACACGATTGAACTACGACATGCTGATGTCAATAATGCCTGAGTTGAAAACTAAATTCGATTTCATCTTCATTCCTGTGCTGTATCGCCTCAAAACTCATCGATACTGGCAACGTTGGGGGGCAAAAGAGTTTTACCACGATGAGGATTGTGTGTGTTACAAATTGGATATTTAGTATCTACCTTTCTTTGTCATTTATTCTGTTGTATATTCAAACCAATCAAAATCTGCATATCCTTCATCGTCATTACCTTGGGCAAACAAGCCAAGCATAACGCCTGTAAAACCACCTATCACTTCAGTAGAAAGGTAGCGGAAGTCCATCTTGCCGAGTGTGGTAAATGATTTGCCGTCAACAGAAACTTGCATGTAATAATAGTCTTTGTCGGAACTGATGCGTATGTAAGCCTGAGAACCTTTCAGTTCAACGGCTTGGCCGGTATGGCTGAGTGCTCCCAAACGAATGTTTGACTTAGCAATTATCGTTCCGTTCTTTCGTTCTACAATAACATCATAATGATTCAGTGGAGCAGCATAGGCCGTGATGCCTGCCTGAGAGCCTTCAGCAAATTGGGATGCATCGATGAGCGTGGTGGCGCAGAAGCGTAGCTCTGTTTGGCGTCTTGCTATAAAGGTCGGCGATGTGGCCGCATCGAGAGGCGTAGAGGTTGGATGCAGACGCAACCAGCCTTCTCGCTCGGTGAGTGAGTAGCGCGAATAATCGGGATTACCAATGCTCATCCATCCCCAGGGCAAGCCGATGCTACTGTAGCTGTCGGCAGGCACATCGCGCTTGATATATTTGAACTCTTCGCGAATAGGGTCAAGGATCATTTGTGTCTGGGGAAGGGTCTTGCATTTCATGTCAATGGCGATAGTGCCGTCGCCATTGACCACTGGCCAGGCATTATTCTCCCAACACACGGGAGCGAGCATCGTCTCGCGTCCCATCACATGCAGAAGGTAACCGCTGGTGCGATAACCAAGGCATATCATCCACCATGAAGAGTCGGGGGCTTGAACGAGATCTGCATGTCCGAGTCCTTGTATATTGCTGTTCTGCATCTTCATGCTGAAATGCGTGAGAATGGGGTTGGCGGGATTCGGCTCGTAGGGACCGAACAGTGATTTACTGCGCAAGATGTTGACCTGATGGCCGTGTTCCGTGCCTCCTTCGGCAAGCATCATGTAGTAGTAGCCATCTTTCTTGTATATGTGTGGACCTTCAGGATAGCGACCGCCGAGTCCTGTTCCTAGGTGATGGACATCGCCCGTACGCTTACCTGTATTAACGTCTATTTCGCAAATGTTGATTTCACCTGGCTTGATTCCTGGTCGTGTTTCGTCTGCTGCAGCTTTCCATAAGAAATAGCATCTTCCTTCGTCCCAGAAAAGAGTAGGGTCGCAACTGCCGATAGCGAAGTCTATGAATATAGGTTCCGACCACTCTTTGGCTGGGTCATCTGTCCATACATAGAAATGGCGGCGCGAAGGAAAAATGGTGGTCACCATGTAATAACGGCCCTCGTGGTAGCGGATGGTAGGGGCATAGATGCCTGCATTAGTCCAACCAAGTTCTGGCTGGTTTTGACTGTAAAGCCCGGAGAGGTCGAGCTGGGATTTGCGTGATAGACAATTTCCCACCTGCTTCCAGTGTATCAAGTCTTTGCTGTGGAAAACAGGTACTCCTGGAAAAAATTGAAAAGAGCTGTTTACGAGGTAGAAATCCTCCCCGTTTGTACACACACTTGGGTCTGCATGAAAGCCCGGAAGTACAGGATTACGATAGCCTTGAGCTGGAATGTTCAGAGACTCTACAATAGTGATAAGGATGAATAATATTTTCTTCATAAATGTTTATTCTTTTCCGTGATAAGATGGATGTTCATTATCCGGATTACACTCGTTTGCAAAGGTACTATTATTATTCCATTTCTTTTACCTGATACCTGTACTTTATTGGTTTACGAATCCAATTCTGGTAATTTTAGAATTCCTGATATTTTCACTGTGACAGTAAGCTCTAACGCTTGAAATATCTTGATGGTGTCCATAGAGAATACAGTCAACAGTCTGTTTTCGTGCAATGTTCTCAATCTGACCACCACTGAAATCATAGTCCCTGGCAAGACTTCTCGCTTCTTCATAACTAAGGAACGGTAACATGGATTTCCAAATTTGTCTTCTTGTGTCTATCGTCGGTTTGTCAAAACAAATTTTATAAAGGAAGCGACGTTCAAATGCTGAATCCAAATTATTTGTGAGGTTGGTTGTGGCAATCATTATTCCTGTGAGATTTTCCATAGCCTGAAGAATAATATTCTGATAGGCATTCTCCATTTTGTCAACGGCAGCATCGACATTGTCTAAGCGTTTGCTGATAATGGCATCAGCCTCGTTGAAGAGTAGGATGGGGCAGATGTCATACTTCTTGACCATGGCCTCATATTTACTGAAAAGTCCCTGTATTTTCTTCTCGCTCTCACCAACCCATTTTGATTTCATTTCGGATACATTAACTTGGAAGATTGGACGTCCAGTTCTACGACCCAGCTGTAGCACGGTTTCTGTCTTGCCTGTACCAGGGGAGCCATAGAAGAGGCAAGCGAAACCAGTACGCATATTCGCTTCTTTAAGACGCAGCTGAATATCTTTGAACCTGTCTATAGACAGTAGTTTGGTCAGGTGTTCTATCTCTTCTGATTCACGCTCATTGTAGTACATACGCTTTTCTGCAATGACATCTGGCATAAGTAATAAGTTGCTTATGCTTTCGTCCTTTGTATTTATGTATTCTTTAAGATCTTCAAGAGTTGTTTCTAGTGTCTTATCTGTAAGACAGAATTTGTCTGGTTCAACCATGCCGTTGACAGTGTAGTTTTCCATCCACCCCTTTTTTGTCAATATACAAGTGTTGGCATTTAGAACGAAGATGAAAGACTTTATGCCTGATTCTTCAGGAAGGATTCGCAGTATTTCTGAGGAAGCAATATACTCAGAGTTGTTTTCCAACTTATCCTTCACTGTAAGAAGAATCACCATTATGGCAAGATTGTTCATTTCGGATGTAAGCAAGTCTTTTGAGAATGTCAGATGTCTTGTTGACTCCAAGAGTTGTCTGATGCTTTTAACAATGTCATCATAGAGTTCTTCATCGCGTTTAAGCATCTCTATCCATTTGCTAATCTTTGTATAGACATCGTATGTGGTGTAGTCTTCATATTTCTTTGGGGTATATGGTACATTATCTATGACAGCATCCATAAACTCATCACGAATGCGGTATTCTAAGGAGCATCTTACCATACTCCATTGTATGAAGTGCCTATAATGCAAATCATCCAGTTCTCCCTTGTGTATGCGAAATCTGATAGGTGAACATTTCGTATAACGTGCCATATCGTTGAGAGATATAGATTCGTCGCTATTAGCAAGTATGGCAAGCATAATCGATTGAAAAATAGTAACGTTTAGTTCATTGCGGACAAAGTTGATAGCGTCATTGCACGTATTGTAGAATTCTGGTGAGAGTTTACTTTCACAAGACTCCTGATAAATTATCTCAAAGGCTGATGCAAGGGTATAATTCTCTGATTTCTTCTTTATTGTTTTCCTTTCTTTTTTTTCCATAGTTCTTCAATTATTAGTAAAAGCTGTTTTACCTAATGTGTTGTACTAATATTCCAATCTTATTGGAGCGTCGAATTTTGCTGAGTGCATTTTCGCGTATCTGACGGACACGCTCTTTGGATAAACCAAGTGCAAAACCAATATCTTCAAGTCCTTCCTCCTTGCAATCAATGCCGAAGCTACGCATTATGATTTCCCTTTCCTTGGCAGAAAGAATTTGGTTGAGCATGGTAATCATATCATGATGTAGAGAATCCTTGTCTGAGGATTCATCAGTTCTATAACCAGAAGAGACAAGGTCGCCGACGGATGTTTCAGTATCTTCAGAGAGAGGTGCATCCATAGACAACGTCTTGTTGGTATGCTCAAGAAGCATCCTGGCTTTGTACTCACTGATATCAGCAAACTCTGCAAACTCCGCTACCGTTGGTTGCCTTTGTTCCGTCTGCATCGTCTCATTCGACAGTATGAAGTACATGTTGAGGAGTGCTTGCTGGTTTAGAGGCAATCTGATAGTTCTGCCATTATCACAGACAGCTGAAGAGATAGACTGACGTATCCACCATACGGCATACGATATGAACTTGAAACCTCGTGTGTCATCAAAACGTTCTGCTGCCTTGATAAGACCAATGTTTCCCTCAGAAATCAGGTCAGACAGGTCCATATTGTGCTGATGATACTGGTTGGCTACGGAAATAACGAAGCGAAGGTTTGCTTCTATTAGTCTTTGACGTGCCTTGTCTGCCTCCTTACCGCCTTGTCGTATCTTCTGTGCGAGTGCCACCTCTTCATCTGATGTTGCCATTGGGTAACGGCTTACTTCCTTGAGATAATTGTTTACTGAAATTTTGTTGCGTTCGGTGATGTGCTGGGTGCTTTTGAATTGTCTCATATATTCTTTCTATTCTTATGACTTTACCACTCTACGGATTACTATTCGATAGTTCTTCAGTTTGAGCATAGGCTGACCAAGGTATGAAGAAATCTCATAGCCATTTGCCTTCATCCAATCCACCACTTGGTTGCGGATTTCGTTGTCATAGGCGATTGTCACTTGCAGAGGCTGCTGTGCAGCGAATATGTTTGGAACATAGGTGGCATTGTCCGGTTGAGTTGCGGTGATGCCAAGGATAAAGGGCATGAGGGAGCCATTCAGGGAGCACTTGTCTGCCTCCTGCTCGAAGCCTAGTTCCATCCGTATTCCTTCTACTATCTTCGCCAAGTCGAGCAAGGCATCCGTTAGGCAGTTTTGGCAGATGGCATCCAGTTCAGCGGTCAAGTGCTGTTCCATCCCCATAATGTCAATACCTTTTTGTTTTCTGGTGTATTCCACCTGAAAGCGGAATGATTCATTCTTTGCTCGTGTAGCCAATTGCGTTTTACGCTTCTGATCTTTGTTTACTCATAGTCTTATAATTTCATATAGTTAAGAGGAATTGCCCCCATATATATGTATCTTTATACGATGAATAACACGAAATAACGGCGTTTTTGCAGGATGATGTGCAAAAACACCGCAGAAAAGAGTGCGAAAATGAAATTTTTTACTGATTTTAATGTGAAAAATCAGTTCTTTCAGTTCTTCGTAAGAAATTTTTAAGCATTAAAAGAATCTGCTTTCGGAACTGATAGCAGCGAAATAGGCTGGCCATCATAAAGCCTGATAACTGGCCATTCGTCGCAAAACTGTCTTACAAACTGTTCTGGACTATCTGTATGGATGGGAATAATGGCTTTAGGCTGGAGCAGGCGGAAGAGCTCACGCAAATCTTTCATGTCAACATGGCCACTTGTATGCATATAATCATATTCGCCATCCAAAGAGTTGGCCAAGTTCTCATTGTAGGCCTCGGTTCCCTCTTTAACATAGCCATCCCACATGGACAGCACTTTCTGCTTCTCTCCTGGGATTTGTTCAAGAAGATCGTCAAATCGTTCACAGCTCCGAGCGACAAGCACATAACCTTTCTTATCAAGATACTCTTTAAAACTGTCAGATACAAAGAACCGATTCTTATCAAACTTATGATACATCAGTTGCTCTGGCTTATATTTCCCATATTGATATAATGGGGATTTAGTCCATATAGAATTGCTGTTGACTACAACATCCATCATCTGTCTCTGATACCCATCGACATAGAAAGGTCTTCCTGCCTCTAAAGCCGCATGATACAAGGAAAATAACCTGTCAATATTAGTAGATGAAAGGTAGACCACCGTGGATTTCTTCTCCTGAAACAGAGACACGAAGTCACGTTGCAGTTCTGATTCCTTCTTGCTAGTTACACTTGGTCGGAGAATATTGGTAGCTTCACATATCACGTAGTCAACCCAGCCAACATATTGCTCTATCATTTTGAAAAACTTAACGCTTCTGAATCCATGCAAGCGGAAATCGCCTGTATGATAGGCTGACACGCCACCTGCTTCGATTCTGAATGCGTATGCGTCAAAAGCAGAATGATCCACCGTTATCGGTTTAATGTTAAAAAGGCCAAATGTGAAATTCCGTCCTGCCTTAAAAGTTAGCATTTTTTGCAGGAGCTTCACCATATCTTGATGAGCGGGTATTACGTTCTTCAAATGGTTTGACAACACCAATTGTATGTCGCGCGCAACCTCACCCATGTATATGGGAAGGGTCTCTGACAACTTTGTTATATTGCCAATATGGTCTCCATGATAATGAGTGATTAGCAATGCGCTTTTCGACAAATCACCATGTGTCAAACCTTCGACTTGTAGTTCTCCTGTCTTAGGTCCACCCGGAAGTTCTTCACCGTAATCGACGAACAGATGCCAACCGTTATACTCGTATTCCGTGACGCAACCGCCTATCTGGTCTGTGCCACGATGAATGGTGATAGTCATTACATTAACCGGTCTTTGAATGAGCCACTAAACTCAAATTTTACTCTTGAAAACAATGCGTCTTTATCAAAATATAATGTGTATGTCCGAAGAGTAAAGCTACCAACCTGATATTCCTCCTCAATAATAGTCTCTTCGCCCTTGGGGATTAATCCAACAACATCAATAGTATGAGGGCATTGTTCCTTATAACCAAATATCTTCATCCAATCAGATCCTCCTTTGCTGTCCAAAAGTTTTGCAATAAATACAGCATAGCTGAGTGCTTGTTGAATAACATCGGACATAGGTTCTTCGGGCTTGTTTTGGTCCTTTAATTCAAAAACACCAAGATAAACCGTATTGTCTTTATGACGGGAACGAGCCATAATGTCAATACCCCCCCCCTTTTTGCTAAATGAAACTATTCCCTTCTTTGATGCACTAAGGTTAGTGGTTAGTTGCACATACTCTCCTCCAAAGGTAATAGGCTGAATATTAATAAGAGATTTCTTCTTTGAATCAGTCTGATGGAACTCTCGCAAAAGAAGGTTCTCACATTTATGCTCAGGAGAGTGTGTCTCAGCATCTGCGACATCAATCTGCGACAAGAAAGATCTGAAACGATTCATGTTGCTTCCATTCCACAATTCGCAAGGCTGCAATTTAGGAATGTTTGGGTATCTCTTAACCAAATCATTATACCCACTTGTACTTTTCTTAAAGAAACGTGAACCATCGGGCATGATAATGAGTGAGCCAATACTTTGGCCAAGATAGCGAATATCTGTTTCAACTTTCTTTCCTCTAAATTTTGTAATAGAAGTATATTTGGATAGAGGGAATTTTACTTTAGCCTTTTGGGTCAACTCTTTATGATATGCCTCATACTTTAGAATATCTTTTGCATATTTTGCGTACCGAGTTTCCCAATCGGAATCTTTTGATATTTCGATAAGGGCCTTTTTAATGATTTCTTCGTTTGTCATAATGATTCATTATTTATTAGTCATTTTTTATATAGGTAGTGTACCCCATATATTTATATACGAAGAAGATAACACAATAACGGCTTTTTTGCAGGTTGATGTGGAAAAACGCCGCAGAAGAGGGGCGAAAATGTTATATTTCTTTACGAGATGGCTATTACTGTATGATGTAAATCATGAATGCATGAAAGAAGGAAAATCATTATTGTACTCTTGTATACTCAGGAATGCTGATTTTAATCTTTTTTACCCAACAGAAAAAATCTTCCCCTTCAATTTTTCGTTGAATCATTCCCTGGTCATTTGCCCCAATATTATTTAAGAATTTGCAAAAGTCTTCGTCATTTTTTTTAATAACCTTATCATACGACTCTGTAGTCTCACCCCTGTTTAATGTAATTTCCCCAACAAATACGATTATAAGCAAAATAGCGTTTCTATACCCAGCTTTCATCGCAGAAATCATGGCTCCTCGAGTAGCAGTAAATAATTGATATCCTATCTCGTCAACATTATTACCAGGGGTCAGGAATTCCTTAAGTGCAAAAGCACGTGTATTATTATTGCCACCCTGTTCTTTATATACATCAATAAAATTGAGATCAAAAGTCTCAGACACTTTGGCCTCAACCCCTATAACGCAATTTTTAGTGCCCACCATTAGCAAATCATGATTGCGAGGTCCACCTGTTTTCATTCCTTTTCCCAAACCGGCAGTTGCTTCTGGTTCGCAATGGAAATCTTGGATTTCTATACCACATTCTTTTAAAATCTCTGTTATTACGCCGTTGAATATGTTATTTTGATTTATTGCAAAATCAGCCATATGCCAAGCACTCCGGCCTTTTACCCATTGTCTATCTTTTCCCTTAGGGGCAGCATATTTTTCCCAATCTTTAAACGTTTTTATCTTGTTATTTTTAACAAACTCTGTTTTCATGAAATCTTTTATTTGTAAAAGTTAAACATTTTATTGATTTTCTCTTTCATCTCTTCTCTCAGCACCTTTGGCTTCAGCACTTCAACTTTATCCCCCATTGCAAGCAACTGGCTCACCAATTCTGGGGTTACGCATAAACGATAGGAGAACTCCGCGAACTCACGATATTTGGAACGGCCTTCCGATTGGCTTTTGTGAAGCGGGGTAGAGCGAAGATATTCAGCCTGAATGCCATAGGCGCGGATTTTAACTTTAGTGATGGGTAAATCTTTATTCACAAAGATGCCAACGACATCGGCAAAATACTTCCTCACATCAAAATCCTCAGGCAACTTAAAACTATTTTTAAGGACCTTCAAACCGAGTATTCGGTCCAATGCGATTGTGCGCAATCCTTCTTGTTTTTTTAGATAACCTAACAGATACCAACGGCGATTAAAGACTCTTAGCGCATAGGGCTGAATGTGAAACGTCTGAAGATGCTCTTCCTTCATGCTTTCATAGCGTTGATAATCAACTTGCAACTCCACGTTCTGTTTCATAGCCTCAATGATATCATTAAGGAAAGATGTTCCCAATGGAATTTCTTCCAACAAGATTCTGTCCTTCATAGCATTGAAGGTTGTAAAATCTTGTGGAATGCTGTAATTCCGCAACAGCCATTTCGATAGGCTCTGCTCGTCCAATACTTCAGGATTCTTGACGTAATACACATTACCATGCGAGCGGTCGCATACTATCTCCACTCCAAACATCTCCTTGATTCCCTTGCGATGCTCGTGGAAAGTGCGTAGTGGTATAGGTCGTCCATCGCTGGCTGGACAATCCTCCCATAACATATTAATCTCATCGATTGTTAAGAGGTCGCTGTTCAGCAACATGTCGAGGAGCCAAATGTATCTGTAATATGTTTTGCTGATCATTTCAGATATTTTATGATAACTTTCTCAAAACAGGACTTACTTGCTCACGTTGGAAATAAAGGATATTGATACTCAATGGGTTAACACTTAAGTGCTAACATATTTTACCAACATATAGCTTTGTCAGTTACAAATATACAGAAAATAATTTGAAATAGGCGTTTTTACAACCCTATTTTACACAGTCTTTTTTGAAAAGCACTTTTTGATGAGAAATGTGTGAACATATCTGGTAGAATTTCACGGGTGGCTATACTTCGAAGCATTTACTTAGGCTGAATGACTCGTGCTCTCCATGGAAGACATACCCCAACTGATTGGACACACATTTGGTGTTGCCTATCTCAACATCCACATTGTAGTGCGAGTACCCAAAAAGGCAAAGTCATTGCATCCACCAAGAGCAAAGGCAGACACAATACAAACCGCGACATAGACAGGAGATTGGGGATTCGCTTCATTTATCTATCAACCTCTATTATCATTTCACAATCTGTCCCACCATCCAAGATGGAATGAAAAAGCGTTACAGTGAAGTTCTTGTCTTTCCACAAACTGTGCAGTGAATAAATCACACTTTGGCGTGAACATTCACAGAGCAAAGGCGTAGTGACATATCCCTTTTTACACAACTCACAGGTGCATTTTAAGAAGATAAGTCGATAAACATGACCTTTCTCAACAACCTCACCTTTTACTCCTGGCACATCATTAGCTATCTGAAAGAACGCATCCATGTTCCCCTTGGCATCCTCATAGAGTTTCTTGTAAACAGAAAGCGTGCCGCCATTTACACAGTTTTTCCCACATTCCGAGAAGAATGCAGACCGCTCCTCTGGAGAGAGCCGTGCTATACCTTTCTCGAAACCCTTAAACCAATTTGATATTTCCATGATGATAAATATTTAAACCAGGATAATAGCACCACGCTAAAAAGGCAGGAATGACGGATGAAATAAATCGTAGCCAATTAAAATCCACCACACAAACCCAGCCTCCTGCCAAGGCACGAAGACTGTAGAGCACGATGATAACAATAATGGCTGTTCGAGTTAATGGGAGCCGCCGGATGTCACCAGAGACTGAGAGAGCATAGAGTCCTGCCAGAGTGAAGGCCAAAGCGAGGCAGATGGTCAGAGCATAAAGCATCCAAACATGGCCAGATACCAAATTATACATTACGTCTTTGATGCCGTAAGCGACGAAGGCTTCATCCAAAGCAAAGAGACAGCCGAGATGGCCAATGGCTATGATAAAATGGAGAATCGCTCCGAGTCGTAGTCTTTTCATTGTTGATTATCCTAGTAATTGTGCCAACTTCTATATCGTTGCCTTTCATTTTATCGTTGTGGAGTATGGCTTGTCGAAGTCGCTATATTGATAATAGGTGGCGGAGAGGGCCTTGCTGTCGAACACTACTGACCAGCGCGTCATTTCCTTAGAAGCCACGCGGCTGATAGACTCCACGACATCGTTCGTGTTCATCACTGGCAGACTATCCCTCATCTGCTGCATGCTGTCGTAACGTCGATGAGAATCCTCGCTGTAGAGGGAGTAGTCCTTCAGGCGACTCTCGGCCAGATAGTGGTTCGTGCAGAGCGGCGACTCCACAACAAGCATCTTGTCATCCACCCACTCCACGACGACACTGCGGCCCGTAGCATCACTGATGGCCAGATGATGAGAATAGTCAATATCAGAATGCATGTCGCAGGACTCCAGCAGCCGTAAGGCCTCCTCAACGTTAGCAGCCTTGTCGAGCAGTACGCGGATGGCCGATGTCGTAGTCACATTCGTACGACCTGTATGCTGGTTGGTCTTCGTCTTGTCACCTGCTACGAGGTCGGCTACCACCAGTCCCTTTTCGTTCATACCGTCGAGCGGAGCATAGATGGCTGCCAGCAGACCCATCTTGTCTGCCACTGCTTTGGGCTCCCATTCATTTCCGAAGCCAAGGAAGGAGATGCAGGAGGTAGATACCGACGCATAGTCTTTTTCAGGACGTGTTTGGATAACGGCAATGGGCGATTTACACTCAGGCCAGTCGAAGTTACGGCCTGTCAGCACGTTTCCATCCTTGTCCTTAGTAGTGATGAAGCTGCATCCAAACTCAGTAGGCTGGACATCGGGCGGCGAAACCAGTCCGTAGAACAAATAACGGCAGACAAACGCTGCTATCTCGTTTGAAGAAGATGCACCTCCTTGCTCCAGGAACTCGTCAAGGCCATAGTCACCTTCATAGGTCATCGTGTACATCTTTTCGCCCACCTGTTCCACACTCTGTGCTGCTGCATATTGCTTGTGGAACATACAATACATGCTGCCTGCAGCCACTACAAGCATCGCCAATACTACACCAATCGTGATTTTTACTGTTTTCTTTTTCATCTTACTTAAACCAAACATGTATGCTTCATTCAGGGCATCTGTATTTTTGATGTCACCCTTGTCCTTGACTCCTCTTACGAGAATCTTACCTGCATCTTCCAGATTGAAGAATTTCAAGCAGAGGTTATACTCCGTCAGAATTGCATCAAACAACTCTGGGAGCGTGGCGGCACCAACAAGCAGCAATGCCATCTTCTTGATGTGGAACAAGTCGCGGATGGGATTGTGGAACCTATCGATGACGGCCTTCAACTGAGCACTGATACCATAGAAAAAGACGGGTGATGCGATAACGAGCATATCCGCCTGACCCATCTTTTCATAGATGGCAGGCATATCGTCTTTTTGGGCACAGATATTCGCATCATTCTTAAAACAAGCGTTACATCCCAAACATGGATTCACCTTGACATCACGCATAGAAATTATCTCCACCTGATGATGCTCTGCAGCCCCTCTGACAAAAGCATCCACCAGCAACTCAGTATTGCCTCCCTTTCGTGGACTTCCAGATAAAATCAGTATGTTCATAACATTGTTTTCGTTCCCTATTATCCTATTTGTCTCTTTGACAGCCACACCAAAGTAAAAAAGGGATTTTATTGTTCAACAAACGATCCTATCTCAATGGGTGGCCTTGTTGTCGTTCGTAAACAATCCAACGGTGTTGAACTTAAATCGAGGCTGTATCTCCAATGGCATCATCACACCACATTGATAATCGGGCGACTGGATGTCTGTTCCTTGATACCACTCCATGCAGCAGGAATTCGGTACACATTTGTACTCAGGATGTGCGGGCAACCACTCCTTATGGAACTTCTCGTACTGCTCTTGAAAGGCTTTCATGCCTCCCTCGAAATGCATCTTTAGCCACTTCCCGCTATGAATGGGGAAGAGCTGCATACCTTCGGGCACGTCACCACATTTATAAATACCGCCAATGACGTAAGTAAAGGTGTTCTTGCTGCAAACACCAAAGTTAGCTTCCCAACAGGTAGCACAATTGTGGTTGGGAATATCGCAGGTACATAGACCGAACTCACCAACGCCATTGTCGAAAGCCGCTTTTTGGAAACTATTGGGTGCTTGTTTCTCAAACACCACAGGCTTTATAATCTTTTCCACATACTCACCCCAAAACTTAGGGCATTCTTCTTTCGCCTCATTGAAGGCAATCTTCTTGGCCATGCCAATGATCTGCACATTATGCAGTTCAATAATCTCGTGTTTCATATTTTCAATTAAAAAAAGCAGTTCACCAACAATCCGCCTCCAGCAATAATGAAGACAATTAGAGTTTGACGCCGTAAAATTACGAAGAGTTGCGAATTTTACCAAATATCTGGGATATTCTGCTTAAAAATGTGATAAGTGGACAGTCAGAAAGTGAACCCAATGCTTGCCGTGATGGTGTACAAAAAGAGCTAAAATAACTAGGATTAACAAAACGTAATTAGAAGTTAAACAAAAAGCCCTCAAGATGAGAGCTTTAGTTAAAGTTTATTTAAATAGTTGTAAATTGTTGAAATCAGTTACTTCCCCACGCAGAATCTACTTTCCGATGCAGAAAGTAATACCTGCAAATATAAATGATTGATAGTCAGTATAAATATGCCTGTTTGTGGGTGTCAAAAGTGACTCCTAGGGACAGTGGAGGGACGCAAAATAGGCAAAAATCTGCAAATATGGGTGCCGTCCAAAAAAAGAAAATGCAAACATCTGCAAAATCGATTTTCCAGTTCTTTGCACGTTTACACTTTTTAACGCAGATTTTTGCACATTCTTGCAATCGCTGTGAAGCGAGTGCATTTGTGTTTCAATTGCTGTCCCTCCAAATAGCCTTTTCATGCTCATTTCTTTTCAGTTCTTTGCAGATGTTTATATTTTAACGTAAAAACGAACCTTTTTATTGCCATGAAGCACCGTTAAAACGTCTGTCCCTCGGGGGACACTATTGAGGTGTTATCTGTCCCTTTTTGTCCCTCGGCACTCTTCATCCTGTCCCTCAGAGTCCGTTAATTATATTATTTGCCGGAATAAAATGTTTAGTTTAGGTTATGGATATATTAAATGCAAATAAACTAAACCGTGCCGAGTTCAATCCACTTTATACTTTCTCTTTTTCTTTTGGACGGCAATTGTATCTCTATTTTAGTTCTATGCTTATTTTTTGCTCTTAAATTCGCTAAAAATATGAATTTGAAGACAAATTTCTATAAAAATCACCATTATTTGAGGAAAATATTTGGCTTGGTAAAATAAAAAGAGTATTTTTGCAACAAATTTATGCTGGTATTCATAAAATAAACGAAGATGGCTACAAAAATACAGCAAATATTAGAAGCAGCACCCAATGAGTCGGTCCTGTTTGGTTCGTGGCTTTCAAGTCAAGGCTTGGATGCTCGTGGTCAGTATGCTTATATGAAAAGCGGATGGCTTGACCGTATATCGAAGGGGGTTTATAAGATACATGGAACAGAACCAAGTCTATTTGCTGCTATATCGTCATACAACACGCAACTTAGCAAGAGTTGCAATGTAGGTGCATATACGGCATTGGAACTTCGAGGATACTCCCATTACCTGTCAATGGGGAAGCCTAAGGCTTATTTGTTTACAGACAAAAGCAATAAGTTACCTTTGTGGTTACTAAAAGAGGAGTGGGATATGACGATAAAATACATGACTACCTCTTTCTTGGGTGATGAACTGTTGGGTGTAGAATCAATGACTATCAATCAGCATGATTTGCTAGTGTCATCTCCAGAGCGTGCCATATTGGAGTGTCTGAACTTGCCAGATGCCTCTTCTTCTTTGCTCGATATCTATTATATCATGGAGGGTTTGACAACATTGCGTCCCAAATTGGTTCAGACATTACTGGAGGCCTGCACGTCTCAGAAAGTGAAACGACTGTTCCTCTATATGGCAGAAAAGGCTGGCCACTCCTGGTATAAGGCTTTGAAACTGGAAAATGTCAATCTTGGTACATCCAGGTTTATGATCACGCCAATAGGAAAGTACATCAATAAGTATAATATGACAATCTCAAAAGAACTTGCAGAATATGAATGATATAAGATCAAGTGTTTATGCGCAGAAGGTTGAGTTGCTACTCCGTCTCATTCCGATTGTGATGGAAGAGGAGGTGTTTGCCATACATGGTGGCACAGCCATCAATCTTTTCTTGAAAGATTTGCCACGTTATTCTGTAGATATTGATTTGACCTATATCCTATTGGCTGACCGTCAGACAAGTTTGGACGACATTAATATGCATCTGAAGGCCATCGCAGAAAAGGCAAAGAAAGCATTTAAAGGAATGCTCATCGTGCCCAATTTCAATACTTGCAAACTGTTGTGTGAGTATCGAGGCAAGCAGGTGAAGATAGAGGTCAATCAAACCAAGAGAGGAATAGTAGACGGCGATGTTCAAACCTTACCATTGAGTGATAAAGCACAGGAAGAGTTTTCTCTCTTTTGTGAGGCAAGCGTTGTGCCCCTTACTCAATTATATGGTGGTAAGATTGCAGCAGCTCTATCACGTCAGCATCCTCGTGATTTGTTCGATGTAAAGTATATGGATATACCATTGAGTGAATGCCGTGAAGGTCTCATTTTCTGTTTACTTGGTAGCGACAGACCAATCTATGAGTCTTTTGCTCCACGCCTGATTGACCAGCGCGAGGCAATGAATAACCAGTTTGCAGGTATGACGGATATTCCTTTCACATACGAGGAGTTTGAAGAAACCCGTACAAAACTCATTTCTGAAGTCATGTCGTTGATGACAGAAGCGGATAAGAAGTTCCTGATTAGTTTCGAATCTGGACAACCAGAATGGGACGGATATGAATTTGAATATTTCAAAGATTATCCATCTGTACAATGGAAGCTACTCAATCTGAAGAAACTGGCTAAGCAGAATCCTCTGAAGTTGCAGATGGAAGTAGATAAACTAAGAAATCTCTTTAATTTTAGTCTCAATAATTAACAGTTCACTACTTATGTCATACAAAGATTTTCAGCAGAAGGTTTATTCATACCTGATTAAATACAAGAAGGAAAGCCTTAATATAAATGATAAAGGCATTTCTGCACGTGGAGTTGAACACGATTGTTTATTATCCAAGCCATATTGTGATGCCAAAATACCTGTTATGCTTTATAATGGTATAAAAGAAACAGTGAAAGACATTCAAGCAAGCAAGTATGCATATAAGGCTCACCTTGCAGCTTCTAAACATGTGGCAAGTTCTCAAACTGCATGTATCAACCTATTTGTGCCAATCTTGGAAAGTGAGTACGCAGACCAAATACTTATAGGGGCAGGAGTTGTACCTAAAGATTTTGACCATATTGACAGAAACCAGCTTCGCAAAGGATATTGCTTTGAGTATTGGGAGTCAACACTAGAAGGAGCAAAAGGGCTTCTTGGAGACCATTGTCCTCATGCTGGTACAGACTCAGATGTTGCCATTGCATATCGCAACAAAAACGATAAACTGTGCCTTTGGCTAATAGAGCACAAGTTAACAGAGCAGGAATTCACGACTTGTGGAGGCTACCGTTCAAAGGCAATTTCTCACTCAGAGAAGGCATATTGCACTTCTTGTGGTATTGAAGAAATTTTGAAAAACCACGATAAGTGTTATTACCACAAGCATTGCGGTTACTTCTATTGGAATATTATGGATGCCCAATCTTCATTCTTCTGTGGTAAATTTGAAGGCAATGGCTGTCCGTTTAGAGGCGGTATGAATCAACTTTGGAGAAATCAAATGCTGGCTTTGGAACTTGAGAATAGAGGCGTATTTGAAGATGTCTATTTCTCGGTTGTCTCTCATCCAGATAATTCTTTTCTTGACAAGACTATGAATGAATATCGGGCACTAACAAATAACTCTCCAAAGTTCTATGACTTCAAATCAAATGCGCTTGTGGATGTGGCAGTTGATTATTTGCCTGATTGGTCAAATTGGTACAAGAAAGTGTATTTGGGAATTGATTAATGTATCACCGTGATTATGACAATATACAAATGATAGAACAACTCCGACAATTAATGACTCTTGATGCTAACATGAATACATCAGACATCGAAGAGCGTTTTGAACAAATAGCAAAGGTGCTATTTGAATGTTTTGCTTTTCAAAAGGGTGAGACGATGTATCTGTTTAAGGAGATTGAGTTTTACTTCTACAATAAGAATCATCGAGATATTATCACTTATCCACGTTCATCAAAACCGTTATGCTGGTACAACAATAGATTTGGGGGTGTTGATTTGAATTTTAAAAGTAATATAAAGTGTCGAGAATCAAAAAAATATGAACTTGATGATACTGCATACTTTGGTGGTATTCTCATACGTCAATTAGTTTGTGTCAATGAGGTTGGCAGTAGTAAGGTCTTGAGTGGACCTTTAAGGTGTGCTGAATTATTCAAACACAATGACACGACCAGCAGTTTCAATGAACCACAACTTGTTAAGTACGACAATGGTATGGTAGGATACATTCGTAGACCTCGAATCAATATTCTGCAACCGAAGCAGATTGTCAAGGAAAAGGTGAGCGGTATTCTTAACAATTATCATGTATATCCAGAGAAAGGAAAACTATGCGACGACTTTTCCACATTTAAGGGTAAACTCTATAGATATATACGATGTGATAAATTGATGCATGATGAAGATACTAATATGGTTTTTATCTCTCCTTGGTTGAAGGATAAGAACGGTGGTGGTCCTGAGTTTTATCAGCGTTTGGCTAATCTATTTGAACAATTGGGGATAGAGTATAAGGAGCTGAAATGTACAAATGATTATTGGGTACGTGATTATATGCCTATTCAATTGGGTAAAGATGAATTTATAAAATATCATTATTATCCAAATTATCTTGTAAATATGGATAATATTGAGACAATTACTGATGCAACCAAGGTCCTGCGTGGTATGGGCATCAGTTGCCGTTCAACCAATCTCATCATTGATGGTGGTAATATGGTGCCATGCGGTCCATATATTGTGATGACAGATAAGGTGTTTTCAGAAAATAGAATAAAGAAAGATGATGCAGATTTTAAGGCTTTATTGGAATCAGAACTTGGTCATCCTGTTATCATTATTCCCTGGACTTCACATGAAGACGATGTTTATGGACATTCAGATGGTTTCATCAAATGGTGTGGAGATAATCAAATACTGATGGGTAATCATGGTGATTGCTATCCAGAAGAAGCTGCATCTATCCGCCGGATTCTTGAAAGTTATGGCTTTGAAGTTACTGAAATGCGTTTCAAGGGCAACGTTGATAAACCTTGTTATGATCTCAACTGGGCATATATCAACTTTCTTCAGGTTGGTAAAAACATCATAATGCCTAAATTTGATATTGACGAAGATGCAATAGCTCAACAATACATTCAAGAAGCATTCCAAGATTGTAATATCCGTCAAATAGAAATGGCAGAAATTGCAAAAAAAGGTGGCGCTTTACATTGTTTAAGCTGGAATGTTTATCTTCCAAAATCACATGTGAAAACGTAAATCACCACCCATGAGATATTCTTGTCCCTCGGCTATTTTTGACTATCTCGGGGGACAGACGGGGGACAAAACGGGCGAAAATCTGCAAATGTCGAGGTTAAAAATCAATAATCTGCAAAAATGGACGAAATTTTAAATATCTGAAATTATGCGATTTACGAGCTATATTTGCAGATAGTATGCTTTTCTTTGCAAAAAATCACTTTCCCACGCAGAATCTACTTTCCGATGCAGAATCTAATATCTGCAAATATAATACGGTGATAATCAACGATATAACATTATTTTAGAGGGAAAAAAGTTATGTCGAGGGACGTTTGAGGGACAGAAAATTGGCAAGAATCTGCAAATGAAGTTGCCGCCAAAAAAAGAAAAAGCAAACATCAGAAAATATGGCGATGTTTTTTTGTATATTTACATCCGTTAACGCAAATTTTTGTAGATTTTTGGCAATCGTTGAAAAGCAGGTAAGGTGTAACTTTCATTTTTGGTCATTCTTTGCTCATATTTCCTTGTTGTTCTTTGTATATCTTTATAATTATGCGACAATAACAAAATACATCAAATTGCCTGAAGTTGTAATGGTAAATGTTAAAACTGACACGCTTTGTGTTAATAATATGTTAAATATATTTTGTTCTGGCTCGTTGTTTCGAAATTTTTTATATCTTTGCAAAAAATAAGCAAGATAAATGTATTCTGAAATATTACGAATAATAGAAGGAGGACTAAGTAACGACAAAAGAAAAATTGTCAGTTACTCAAACAGGTTGGCGAATCGTTTTGAAAAAGACGGAGATTCTGCGATGGCCAAATGTATTTTGGACGTCGTGAATGATGTTAGCAGAAATGGAACTTCCACTATGGATGAATTTAGAAATATTCCTGTTGACAGTGAAAGTAGAATGAAAATAGTGGAAGTTATTCCAGAACCCCACGAACGTACAAAGGTCGTTCTTTCTGGTGTCGTAAAAAAACAAATAGAAGATTTCATAGAATTGATAAATCATCAAGATGATCTGGAAAAAGTAGGAATTGACATTTCTAAAACTTTATTATTGTATGGCAGGCCAGGTTGCGGAAAAACATCTATTGCTCATTATATATCAGAACAGACCAAGATGCCACTATTAATTGCAAGGCTTGATACGTTAGTGTCAAGTCTATTGGGAAATACTGCAAAAAACATTAGGGCAATATTTGATTATGCTCAATCCAGACCGTGTATTCTCTTTCTTGACGAATTTGATGCGATTGCGAAAGCAAGAGATGACGCACACGAGTTGGGCGAACTAAAACGTGTTATCAATAGTCTTTTGCAAAATATCGACTCTTTCCCGGCATCCAGTATATTGATTGCTGCTACGAACCACGCAGAACTATTAGACAAGGCTGTATGGCGTAGATTCCAAACATCAATTGAGGTTGGGCTACTCGATGATGATTTGATGAAAGAATTGGTTAGCCTACTAATTGATGATTTTGACTGTGATTTTAAGAATGATGAGAAAAGAATAGCATTTGTCGTTAAACTGTTGCAGGGCAACACGCCTTCTGATGTGAGAACGATATTTAATAAGGTAAAAGCTCTTAGTGTGATAAAAGGAATAAACAAAATCACATTGGAAAATTTACTGGTTGGTATATACAATTTCAATCATAACAATGCGAGTGTTGCCGAATTGGTTTTATATTTGAGCCAGAACGGCATCTCGCAAGCATTGATTTCAGACACATTGGGTATATCCCAAAGACAAGTAAAAAACATTTTATCAAAGGAGAAATAAAATATGGCAAAAGAACTTCCTATACAAATAGTAGAACTACGTCAGAATCAAGATGATTTTAAGCCTGAAGGTGGTGGTAGCAATCAACTCCCCCAATGGGTTACAGATGCCGCCGTAAAACGGAATGGAACAAATGTTAGTTTGCAACTGAATTTGCTGGAAGATGTTTTGTCTCGACGGCAGAATGCTAATATCCCGATATTGGTTGAGGCTAAACTGAATGACGAAGCAACCGCGAAATCACATCGTGGTGGGGTTCGTTCTATGTTTGATGTTGCGAGGAAACGAAACGTAATTGGAATGACCGATTACAATAAAGTGTTAGTAAAGATTGACAACACTTCTGATTTGCATGAAATGAAGAGTCGTTTTGGAAAATATCGTAATGCAAAAATAAAAGAAGACGAAAAGAAAGCTATAGCAACAATAGAAGGGGTTACTCAATATCACGTATTTGTTGATGACGATATTGTAGATCAAGAAATTAAAGTACGTCTGGTTGATTATTGCGATGAGGTAATAAACTCATCTTTAGAGCAACAGTTCCTATCGTATTGTTCAGACAATGGTTTGGAAGAGTGTAAATTGGATTACTCAAAGAATCTAAAACTGTATAGTATAAAAAAGGCGAATAAACAAGTACTTCAGAAATTAGCCACTATGGATGGAATCTTGTCTATTCGTAAAATGCCACATTTTATTATCACAAATCAGCCGGAAGATGCTGATGCCGATTTAGATGTTAAGGTACCAGAAGCGAATGCCGAATATCCTGTTGTTGGTTTACTTGACTCTGGGGTAGAAAAGATAGATCAATTAAAAAACTGGATTTTGTCAGATGATGATTGTCCGTTTGATTCTGAAGACATAAGTCGACGTCATGGAACTTTGGTCGCAGGTATATTGCTTTATGGAGATGAATTGTTTGGCCGAGAGGTAACAGGTAGCTTACCTTGCAAGATTATGGATTGTCTGGTTAATACTCCAGAAATATCTGTTAGAGAAAGTGAACTGATTGCTTATATAAAAGAAAATGTACATAAGTATCCTGAAATTAAAATATGGAATTTATCTCAAGGATGTGATGTGCCTATTTCTGATAGTCAATTCTCTGATTTTGCAATAGCCTTAGATGAATTGCAAAGAGAGAATGACATTATCATTTGCAAATCGGCAGGTAATGGTGCCCCTGGGAGTCTTAACAGAATAACAGAAGGTGCCGATTCTATATATAGTTTAGTCGTGGGCTCATTATCCCACGAGAAACGAACAGATCGTGATGGTAAAGCAAATTGCAGGTCTCCTTTCTCTCTTGTTGGCCCAGGGCCTCAGAGTTTAATCAAACCTGATGTCGTACAGTATGGCGGCAATGTCAATACTGGTATCAAATCTTTCTCCATCTATGGGAATATTGCAGAAACATCTGGAACAAGTTTTTCCACTCCCCGTATCAGCTCTTTAGCAGCTTCATTGAGATTCTTGTTAGATGATAAATATACGCCACTTTTAGTAAAAGCATTGATTGTACATAGTGCATCTTATCCATCAGAAATGAAAATGGATGCCAAACAGCGTTTGGTAGAAGTTGGCTATGGTCTGCCTTCTACATGCATGGACATATTACACAATGATGAAGATGAATGTACTATGGTTTTCGATTTGACATTCACAAATGAGAACAGTTATCAAGTCATTGATTTCCCTTACCCCGATAGTATGGTTAACGAGGATGGATATTATTATGGTGATATAACAATAACCCTTGCAACAGCTCCAATTCTTAATCCTAACGAATCTGTTGAATATTGTCAATCTGAGGTTGACGTAAAACTTGAGACATTTAATTCGGTAGTACAGGTACAGCCAGGTGCTCCCTCTGTCGCAAAAACAATACGCAATGCAGATCGCCTTGTTGGTACAAATAATATCTTAACCCCCTCGAACTATAATTCAAAAGCAAGAAAAAATCAAGATGACACTTTCTTAAAGGAAAGAACTTTGGTTTCTGATTATTTCAAGTTTCAGCCAATCAAGAAGTATCATGTCTCGTTAGAGGAGATGACCAAAGGGAAGAAAGAGAACATCCTTACATCTGGTAAGAGATGGGCTTTAAAAATGAAAGCTTTATATCGTGATTCGCTTATGACCAGCAAAGGGTTTGACCCTTCTGTAAGTTTGGAACAAAAGGCTATTCTAATTATAACAATTAGGGATCCCCAGAAGAAAGGAATTGCTTACAATGAGTGTATTCAGCAGTTAAGAAATAGAAATTTCAATCATAACAATTTGCAACTTACACAAAAGTTACAAGTTAGTAATGAGGGATAAGTATTCAATTAAGGGAGATTATTAGAAGGGGACTAATCTTGCTTTTTTATACTTTTACCAACAAATTGTAGATATGACAGGCTTTAACTCATATATTGATGGTCTTGACCTTTCAGAACTGAAAGCGTATTTTGTTAATCGCGGACGAGTGACACAATATGCTAAAGGTGATTATTTCGTCAAAGCAGGTGAAGAATCTCGGTTTATTGGGTTTGTTGATTGTGGATATTTCAATTACAAAGTACATAATTTCTCTGAAGGAAAAGGCTATATCACAGGCTTTGCTTTTGAGGGTGAGTTCGTGGGTGATTACCCAAACTGTCTTTCAGGTAAAACTTCAGAAGTGGCAATTGTAGCAGGAACTTCATGTAAGGTCTATATGTTAGAAGGAGGAGAATTATGTAAACTGTTGGATTCTGATGATATGAGAAATCTCAAACAAACCATATTCGAACATCTCTTTTCTCAGGTCTATACACAATACCTTGATACCTATCGAGTGACAACCAGAGAACGTTATAAGCGTTTACTCCTTCGTTGTCCTGAAATAGTACAAAGTATCAACCTAAAAGACATTGCCTCTTATCTAAAAGTTACACCTACAACTATCAGTAATATACGCAGAGAGATAACTTTTGGGCTGTAAATTCTCAAAATGTTTTGAGAGTTTGCTGTCATGTGAGTGTTTTAGCTTTGTTATGTGCATAGAGATAATGGAGAATTATTAGCTTTGCACTAAAAAAGCTGTATGAATATCGTTATCATTGGAGCTACCTCAGGTATTGGTAAAGCTCTTTTCGAGAAATATGCAAATGAGAACAATAGAATCGGCATTATTGGCCGACGAGCACATTTGCTTGACGAATTGTATCAGAAATATCCATCCAAGACCATTCCTGCCAAAGCAGACATTACCAAATCAGAAGAGATTGAACAACCCATTTGTACTCTCCATGAAACGTTAGGGCACATTGATCTTGCTATCGTGTGTGTTGGTACTGGTGAGATTAACGCCACTCTTGACTATGCCGTGGAGCGTCCAACTATTGATACTAATGTTGTAGGTTGGACATTTGTCATTGACATGCTTTATCATATCTTTGAGCGACAAAATAGCGGTCATCTTGTTGCTATAACATCTGCTGGCGGTCTACGAGGTGAACCAATGGCTCCTGCCTATAGTGCGACAAAAGCCTATCAAATCAATTATATGGAAGCCCTACGCAAGAAGGCCTTCAAAAAAGGAAAGCATATAGGAGTTACAGATATTCGTCCGGGTCTTGTTGATACGGCAATGGCAAAAGGAGAAGGATTGTTTTGGATAATGCCTGTTGAGAAGGTTGCCAGTCAAATCATTACAGCCATTCGCAAAAAGAAGTCCAAAGCCTACGTTACCAAACGATGGCATATTTTAGCAACATTAAATAAAAACCTTCCTTATTGTCTCTACAAAAGAATGTGATTTCTCAACATACAATATGGATTCTAGAAGTGCGAAAAGATATTGCCGTGGATTTCTTGGGATGTGATGCGATGTTGAGCCTCAGGAGTATGCTTTTTGTTCCAAAAGACGACCCCAAATTGTTAAAAATGCCTTGAATAACCATATTTGTTGTTATAACATATCATAAAATAAAGAAATTGCTGTATCTTTGCGCTCGTAAATATAAGTTGAGTATCAATATGAGCAAGGCAACAATGGGCAATAAGTTGCCCCGAAAACTGGAACAGAAGATGCAGACCGTAGGTGAGCAAATCAAATTGGCTCGTCTGCGTCGTAATCTTAGTGTAGTACAGATGGCAGAACGTGCTACCTGTTCTCCTCTGACCGTTTCGAGGATAGAAAAAGGTGCTCCGACAGTAGCGATTGGTATCTATCTCCGTGTGCTCTATGCACTCCAGCTGGATGATGACATCCTGCTGTTGGCGAAGAAAGATGAAATGGGCAGGGCCTTACAGGATCTTGCACTTAAACATAGAGAGCGTGCCTCGAAGAAGCAATAAGGTATGAAGACACTGTATGTATATGCGGACTTCGACTGGCTTGATGAGCCATTGCTGGTCGGTGAACTTGGCTATGAATCCCTTCGTGGCTCAGATTCCTATTCGTTCAAGTATGATAACGACTGGCTCCGTCAGTATGGTGGCCTTTTTCTTAGTGCCGATATCAACAACTATCCCGGTCAGCAATACACCCAGCCGAACAGGGACATATTCGGCTGCTTCAGCGATGCCTTGCCTGACCGCTGGGGAAGATTGCTGCTTAACCGTCGCGAACAGATCCTTGCTACGGAAGAGAAACGCCCGGTACGTAAGCTTTCGTCGTTTGATTACCTCATGGGTATCGATGACTACTCTCGCATGGGTGGTTTTCGCTTTAAGGAGAAGCAAGATGGAGAGTACATCAATTGTGAGAAATCGCTTCGTATTCCTCCTTTGACCGACATCAGGGCTTTGGTGGCAGCCAGCATGGAGATTGAGAAGAGCGAAGAACTGAACCAGCTACCGGAGAAGAAATGGCTTCTTCAACTCGTTCATCCTGGCACTTCGCTTGGCGGTGCCCGCCCCAAGGCTGGAGTGATGAATGATGAAGGCTTGCTTTGTGTGGCCAAGTTCCCGTCAAGAAACGATGACTATGATGTAGGCCTTTGGGAACACCACAGTCATCTGCTGGCGAAAGAGGCTGGAGTTGTTGCTGCCGAGACGAGCATCATTGAGACAGGCGTGAAATATCATGCCTTACTCTCCAAGCGTTTCGATAGGACAGTTGAAGGACGAAGAAAGCATTTCGCATCAGCCATAACCTTGCTGGGCTTGACTGATGGTTGTGATGCCAAGACGGGCAACGGCTATCTGGACATCGTGGACTTCATCCTCCAGAACTGCTGTGACGTGGAGCAGAACCTACGTCAGCTCTATCGTCGAGTGGCATTCAATATAGCCATCGGCAATAGTGATGACCATTTTCGCAACCACGGATTCCTGCTGACTCCACGTGGCTGGACGCTCTCACTGGCATACGACATGAATCCAACTCTGAATGAATATCAGGCTTTGCTCATCAACTCCACAACAAATCATGCTGACCTTCAGGTGCTGCTTGATTCCTCGGAAGAGTATATGATTGGCAAGGAAGAAGCCGAACGTATCATCGGAGAAGTGAAGGCAGGTGTGAAGCATTGGAAGTCCATAGCCACTCGCCTGGGTATAGCCAAGCGAGAAATAGATGTGTTTGAACAGGTGTTCCAACGAACACTTAAATGAACAAAATACGTAGCATGATGTAGCGGGACTGATACACAACGACTTACATGCTGTAACACTAACAAATCAATGTGGCGAAAATGTAGCGGTATGTATCTTAATGTAGCAAAGAAGACATATAATATATGAATAATAATAGTTCTTCAAAAATATGACAATACAAGAAGCTATTGAAGCCCGACATAGTGTAAGGGCTTACAAAGACCAGCCATTGAGCGAGGAAATCGTCAAGGTGCTTGAAGATGAAATAGTGAAGCTGAACCATGAGGGACAACTCCACATTCAGTTGATATGCAACGAGCCAAAGGCATTCCAAGGGACTATGGCCAAATATGGGAAGTTCCGTAATGCCAACAACTACATTGTTATGGCAGGAAAGAAAGCCGATGACCTTGATGAGCGTATAGGCTACTATGGTGAGCATATTGTCTTGTTGGCCTAGACGCTTGGGTTGAACACCTGCTGGGTAGGACTCAGCTACTCGAAGGTACCAGGAACGTATGTGCTTGATGAAGGCGAGAAGATTGCTTGTTATATTGCCATCGGTTATGGTGAGACACAAGGAGTCAGCCATAAAATTAAGACCATCGAGCAAGTCAGCAATGCCAGTGACATCACTCCATCATGGTTCAAGAAAGGTGTTGAAGCAGCCTTGCTTGCTCCTACAGCCGTGAACCAGCAGAAATTTTCGTTTGAACACGTTGGGGTGAAAAACAACTGTCATCAGATAAGAGCGAAGAAGGGATTCTCAATGATTGGTTATACAAAGATGGATTTAGGCATTGCCAAATACCACTTTGAGATTGGTGCTGGAGAAGTCAACTTTGATTGGGTATGAATATAGAAGAGCTCAGAGAGTACACGTTATCACTTCCAGGAGTGACCGAAGACCAGGCGTTTGGTGAAGACATCCTTAATTTCCGCTTGGAAGGAAAGATATTTGTCTGCCTATGGTTAGGCGGTGGCAGATATGATATGAAGGACGGAGCTTCAAGAATTGCCTTGAAGTTATCTCCAGACAGGAATATCTAACTTAGAGAACAATTCTCTGCAGTGACACCTGCCTATCATTGGAACAAGACTCACTGGAGCGACGTTTATTACGAAGAAATGGACGAAGCATTAGTAGAGGGGTTAATTAGAGAGTCCTATCAGCTCATAGCATCAAAGCTCCCTAAAGCCATTCGTCAGAAGTATATCAAATAAGAATGTAACATTAGAAGAAATATTTGGACATTAATAACATAAACTATGGGAGTTATAATTACAACAACTAATAATATCTCATGCTATTCTATTAAGGAATACAGAGGTGCTGTTTGTGCCAATCAAGTGCTTGGTGCAAATGTTTTTGCAGATTTTCTGGCAAGTTGGACAGACTTTTTGGGAGGTAAGTCTGGCGCATATCGCGACGTACTCGACGAATTGTTTGCAGACGTTAGAAAGCAAATGATAGATAAGGCAACAGATGTAGGAGCGAATGCAATTTTGGGATTCCGGCTTAGCTTTAATGAACTGTCAGGAAAACAAAAAAGTATGCTCATGTTGTCTGGCTATGGCACATTAGCTTTAGTTGAACCGAACAAGTTTGAGCGTTTGGAAAAAATACAGAAACTCAAATCATTTTTATCTGAGGGTTTGCTAACCCAAGAAGAATACGATGAAGAAGAAAAGAAAATATCTTCAATGTACGAAAACTTCATATTTGATGATACAACCCAGAGCATTGAAGATTTCATTGACATGAATGTTTCTACTGAACAAGACGATTCAGAACTAATTTTCGACAATATTTGGAAACTTTCTGTTGAAGGAATTCAGGAAGCCGAATTGCCTTTTGTCTTAAAGGGTAATACCAGTAAAGAAGTCTTAGGCAATCTGCTTAAAGAAGAACGCTATAATGAGGCAGGGAAATACTACATGGAAAAATCCAAAGCAGATGCTAATGCGGCATATGAGTTTATTTTCAATATTATCTCTCAAGGCAGTCAATCTTTATAGCAAGCAGAGGCGAAACCTCGTGACGAATCGAAAGTAAGATATATCAAATAAATGGCCAACATACAAATTATACAGGGAGACTTCAAAGAGAAACTGGAGTTACCTATTCCGAAGGGCTAAAGGCAGGTTTCCCATCACCTGCCGAAGATTATAGTCATGAGACCATAGATTTCAACCGTGACATGATCCACAATCCTGAAGCCACGTTTTACGGCAAGGTTGAAGGAGATTCTATGATGGAGGTTGGCATCTGTGATGGCGATATAGCCGTGATAGACCGTTCTATCGAGGCAAATAGCGGTGATGTTGTTGTGGGATGTCTGAATGGTGAGTTCACCATCAAGTTCCTTGACCTGCGTCACAAGAAAGACGGATATATTGAACTGCGTCCAGCCAACAAGGACTTTAAGCCCATCAAGATTACCCCAGAGGATGATTTTTTTGTTTGGGGCGTTGTTGTCTGGACTATTAAGCACTGGAGATAAAACAAGAAAATTATGTACGGCATCATTGACTGTGATAATTGCTACGTCTCATGTGAGCGTGTCTTTCGGCCAGACCTGAGAGATAAGCCAGTCGTTGTTCTATCGAACAATGACGGCTGTGTAGTTGCACGGTCGAATGAAGCCAAGAAAATGGGCATTAAGGCCGGAACACCTTATTTCCAGTTGGCAGAGCAATTTCCCAATCAGAAGATAGCCGTATTCTCATCGAACTACGAACTGTACGGCGAATTAACAGGTCGTGTAGTTTCTATCATTCGCAAGGAGGCACCGGCTTACTTCCGTTATAGCATCGACGAGTGCTTTGTCTATCTTGACGGTATGGAGCATCTGGACTTGAAAGCATGGGGCGAAGATCTTCATAAGAAAATCAAGCAGAGTGTGGGAATGCCCGTCAGTATCGGACTTGCGCCCAACAAGACCCTTGCGAAGATGGCCAGCCACTTCGCCAAGAAATACCAGGGTTACCACCATTGCTGCATGATCGATTCCGACGAGAAGCGCATCAAGGCCCTGAAACTTTATCCCATCGATGAAGTCTGGGGTATTGGCCGACGCTATGCAGCACGTCTCGAATCTCTTGGTGTGAAGACTGCCTACGATTTTGCTGAACATAACCAGAGCTGGGTACGCGCCACATTTAACAACATCGTCATTGAGCATACTTGGCGTGAATTGAACGGCGAGGACTGTGTGCCCAATGAAGAAATGGCCAAGAAGAAATCCATCTGTACCAGCCGCTCCTTCAACGGAATGATAACAGAACTTGATGGCCTCCGTACCCATGTATCGAACTATGCTGCCCGGTGTGCAGAGAAACTTCGCCAGCAAGGTACAGTTGCGTCCATCGTAGGCGTTTTCCTCAACACTAATGCTTTCCGTGAAGACCTGCCCCAGTACTGGAACTTTCAGGAAATGCGGCTCATCACGCCCTCCAGCTCGACAATCACCATTGTCAAAGCTGCCAATGAAGTTCTTCAGAAGCTCTATCCCTCAGGCTATCACTATAAGAAAGCAGGTGTCATCGTCATGGGAATTGGGCCGAACAGTCCCATTCAACAGGACTTGTTTGACACAAATGCTGAACAGTTTGAGAAGATGAAACGGCTGGATGCAGTCATTGACCGCATCAATAAGGTCAATGGAACTGAAACCATTGTGCTTGGAAGTCAGCAATACACTCAAAAGGATGGCAAAGGTAAAGCTCAGGTCTTTGCCAATGCCATCAAGCATGATTTCAAGAGTAAGAATCCAACCACTCGTTGGAGTGACATTATCGTATTGAAGTAAGGGAAATAAGAAATGAGACTGACCTACATATTCCATAGTGGTTTCGTACTTGAAGCCGAAAAATCCATCCTGATATTCGATTACTGGATGGATCCAGGCAATGTTATGGAATCTGTTTTTCAGAGCGAGAAACCTCTCTATGTATTCTCCAGTCACTTTCACGAAGACCACTTCACAAGAGAAATCTTCGAGTGGAGAAAGCATAAAGAGAATATCACCTATATCCTGAGCAAGGATATACTCAGGCATAGAAGAGCCAGCAAGGAAGAAGCCGATGCTTGGTTAGCCAAAGGAGCCTCGTGGTCTGATGAAATTGTTTCGGTTAAAGCATTAGGCAGTACAGACAGCGGTGTATCATGGATAGTAGAAACGGAGGGCAAACGTATCTTCCATGCTGGTGACTTGAACAACTGGTATGCAAGATTCCTGCCCGAAGCTGTGCCAGGACAAACTATCTACAGTGAGGAGTTTGAAGAAGACATTGACCCGATAGCCCATGAAAAGCAATACTTGGGTGAACTGAAGGACATTCGCAAGGTGACAGATAGTTTTGACCTTGTGATGTTCCCAATAGACGGACGCATTGGCAATGGCTATACGCTTGGTGGCCGACAGCTCATCGAGCGGTTCAAGGTCGGAATGTTTGCCCCCATGCACTTCGTAGCCAGTGGATTCGAATCCTCGTGGCGAATGAAGGAATTTACTGATGAAAAGAAAATTCCCTTTTGGGAGATAACTAAAGAGGGAGCAACTATTGAAATATGAATATAGAAGACTATCGTGAATATTGCCTGTCATTGGGCGATGACGTGGAAGAGAAATTGCCTTTTACGGCCTTCCGATATGCCAGTGGCGTATTGGTGTTCTACATTCATGGCCACATGTTTTCCTTCTTTAATTGTGACAATTTCAGTGTTATTACGCTCAAATGTCAGCCAGAGCGTATCGACGAACTAAAAGCACAATATAGTTGCATTGTCAAGCCATTCAATCTGTCACCCAAGTATTGGATCGGCATTGATGTGAACACGGCTCCAGATAATCTCCTTCAGAAACTTACACGCAACTCTTACGATATTGTAAAATTGAAGTATAATAAAGAAATAAGATAGTATGACAGAAGACAGCCAAAAATCATCAAACATTAGGTTCCCTTTCGGGAAACGATTGTTTATAGGTGTTATCAAATTCTATAGTATTGAAAAGGGATTTGGTTATTTAATATCCAATAATCTTGGGATGTCAAACGATAAAAGATTTGCTTCCCCAACTCTGAGTTTCTATATGGATAAGGATTCGTTTGTGGCTCTTCCCAACCTTAACAAGTTAGTCGTCTTTCAACCCTCATTCCAAAATGGTAAGATAAAAGCTTTTAATGTTAGACAATACGATAGCGAAAAGCATAGAGAATTAGCTCTTACGTATTACAATAAAAGGAATTTCATTAACTATATAGAGAAGGAGAAGATACGTCATAGATATAAGTCTGACGAAATCATAGAGCATAAAGTAAGAATTAGTATATTATCCAAATCTGGTATATTTAGATATGAGTTAATATATGAATACTGTAGAGCATACAAAGAAGATGGTACAGCAGCCATTCTGCGTGGATTGAAAACACTCATAAATGCAGCGGGCGGAGAAAAGGAATATTATCATACACTTGATGGAAATTATGGAAATAAAGAAAAGGAACATAATGCCATCAAATATATGTTTGATTTATTAGATATAGAAACTTCTAAACAAATCATTTTGCAGCATCCCTCATTGCAATCATTTGCTCCACTTAGCATATTAAATGAAATAGCAGGAGAATTGAATCCTGATTTCAACATGCCCAGAGAATGTCTTGAAAGGCACAAAATATGCAAATTAGAAAAGATAATCAAAGAAAAAAGAACATTTGATTGTTATTATACGGAAGAAGAGAAGAATAGGAAATTGTGGAAGCATTATCTTCCTAAGACAAAATTCACTTCTCTGCTTGAATCATGTCCTGAAGAAATAAAAACTCTTTATTTGCAACAGATAAAAGAACAAATGCATGATGGCGTTAATACATACATCGATAGTATTGCGAGCGAAAACAAAAAAGGGAAAGAAAATTTTCTTATAATATACAAGGATTTTATAGATGCTAACCAAGAAAGTCAAATAATCCATTCAATTGATGACGATATAATTTGCGAATTCAATAAAGAAATATCTGATGTCTTGGAAACCAAGTGCGATATGTATGGATTGAGGAACTTTGCTAATAGCGTTTCTAACAAATACTATCGATGCGATTCCTATGTACAAGATAGCGTAAGGAATAATCTTATTGACACCATTATCCAGGTTATTACAAAAGCAATAAATGAAATAACAATTACGGATTATGACAGATACAGTCATTCTAAATATAAAATATTGAAAGAAGTCATAGAGACAAACAAATTTATATCCGAAGAATGCCTAGAAAAAACAAAGAGTATAGTAAAAGATTGGTACCGCTCTTTATTTTGCAAACATATATTTGATTCAAAATATGAACAGATATTTGTTGAAGACTTTAAAGATGTCTTTGACAAAACAGAAAGTGATTTGTTAGTAAATCAAATGTCAGAAGAAGTCATAAATAAATCTTCTTTGAGGCAGATCTACAATTATTTCCACATGTTTGCGGATAAAACTGTTCCTCTTACAACTGAACAATTAATTAAAACAAAAAGTATAGAAGATATTGTAGATTGCGGGCAAATATTTAGTGCTGAAACTGACAAAGGTCAATCTTTACTGGGGGAAGTTCTAATCATCATTAAGAACAATTGCAATTCAAAAGGAGATTTTATAATCGATTCAGTCCCGGATGGCAAAAGGGGATATTTTATTGGGCAATTCATTTACAATTTAAGGAAAACAAATATCATCAAAGATTTTATTAGTCAATTATCATCCCACGATAGAGTTGTTTTAAGCCAGTCTAGATATTTTGGTTTTGATTTTGCCACAAAAGATGATATAAAGAAGGAATTGCTTGAAATTGGAGTAAATGGTGACGCTTCACACATATTACAAAGACTTCGTTATTGTAGCCATGCAATAGTTGATATTATCACTTCTACATCATGCTTAACAGAAAATGATGTTAGAGAAAAGATTCTTTGGTTGAGGAAATATTATGCAATAGATGAACGAGAATATCGTAACATCGAAGAACGTCTTGACTTCGAAAAAAAATTATTAGCATATTGGAGCAAGATTCAAAGCACGTATGGATTTGATGTCGCACCTCATGGAATTGATGTCAAAAGAATGCAAATTGCGCTTTCATATTCTGACTATAAGAAGCACTCAAATTTTTTATCTGTAATATGGAAAGCAACAATTATTGACGATCCAAACTTCATTCTTGAGTTTACAAAAGAGGATTTTGATGTTATTGACCAAAGTGATGTAAATCTGATAGAGCGGATTGTAGGAAGCCATTTTGAGGAAAATGGTAAAAATGTTAGAATCAAGTTGGCAAAAAGCAGCGACTTTAATATCAACACCGTCTTATCATATATCACAGTTAATGTGTTAAACAATCTCTCATTAGAGAAAGAGCAGGAGGAAATCGTTATAATAAACAACCAAATAATAATAAGTTACATTTCCAGTATTATCCATATGACAGCCAAAGATTATATGGAAGCATTTTGGCGCGTAGGGGATAGAGGGGATATTGAAGATTATTATAAAGATATTGTCATTGAGTTTGAGGAAGCACCCAATATACAAGTAAAGTCTATTCTTATGGATATTATTCCTGATTTAACTTGTAAGGATGATTCAAAGGTTTTTGAGTATCACTATCATGAATCGGAAATTGCCAGTGGTTATGGACGCAGTTGGGATTGGGAGAATAATGAAAAGTATAAGAATAGTATGTTAGTAGATTTAATTATAAGAATATTTGAAACATATAAAGAAGGGCAATACATCGATTTGGTATTTTAGTAGGAATTACTATGACTGAGAGAAAGGTAACAAGAGATACTGACTATAAGCTTATAAAAGTACTCTACGAGAAGGCGTTTCCCAAAGATGAACAAATTCCTTGGGAAGACTTGATGCGCCTGGTTGAGGAAATGCCGTTGGATTTCACTGCATACTACGATGGCGAAGACTTCATAGGCTTCACCATCGTCTATCCACGCAAGTCTATCAACTGGTTCTGGTACTTTGCCGTGTGCTAGGAGCTACGGGGTAAAGGCTATGGTCAGCAGATACTGACTCAGATGATAGAACACTATAAAGGGCAATCCTTTGTCCTTGACATGGAAAGCCCAACGCAGGTCAGTGAGAACATTGACCAACGCAAACGCCGTCAGAATTTCTATCTTCGCAACGGCTTTAGGGACACAAATGTCTATCGCACCTACAACGACATCACCATGACCATTATGATGAGAGGCGAAGGTACGTTCACCATGCAGGATTGGGATGACATCATCCACGAACTGCAACAGTTCTGGTGGCCTGACGACATCAAGGATGAGTAAGCTTTCATTTACCCACGCAAAATCTACTTTCCCACGCAGAATGTAAAATCTGCAAATATAAGTAGTTGATAATCAATGCGTATGCCTCCGATGATTACGGTCAGGTAGTATGCCGAGGGACGGTGGGGGGACGTAAAATATGCAAAAATCTGCAAATATGGCTGCCGTCAAAAAAAGAAAAAGCAAACATCTGAAAATATGGCGATGCGTTTCTTTGCCAATTCACATTTGTTAACACGGATTTTTGCACATTCTTGCATTCGCTGTGAAGCGAGTGCATTTGTGCTTCAATCGCTGTCCCTCCAAATAGCCTTTTCATGCTCATTTCTTTTCAGTTCTTTGCAGATGTTTATATTATAAC
>JAFYZT010000037.1 GCA_017548605.1 Prevotella sp.
CAAGAATACAATCCAAGATTGATAAGATGTGATGAAAAAGATCTGTTACTCAGAAAGATAGAAAGGGCAAAAAAAGCACTCTTTAAACTTGACCAAAGGCTTGCGGAGGCCTCCTAAACAATTTTGTTATATGGAAGGTGCAGCCTACCTTATTCAAAATTAATGCAAGGTGAGCGAAAAACCAAAATTGCGATTAAGTGAGAACAAAAGAAAACTTGTTTTCATTTTGCCGAACGTGAGCAATTTATGGAAATTTATTAGGATTTTTACTATTTCTTCAAAAACAGCAAATAATCTCTCGGGCAGGCGATATTGATGCGGATGAAGCCTTCGCCGGCCTCGCCGTACATTGTGCCGCTGTTGACCAAAATATGTTTTTCTTTCAATAGCCGTTCGGTCATCTCATCGGAGGTAAGTCCTGTGGCGCGGATGTCCACCCACACCAGATAGGTGCCTTCCAACCGTGTCACTTTGGCTTCGGGCATGACTTCGCCTAAAATATCCTTGAGCAACAGGTAATTTCCCCAGATATATTTGTTCAGCTTCGTGAGCCAATCCTCACATTCGTTGTAGGCGGCGATGAGAGCTTCCACGCCAAAGGGATTCACGTCGCACACCTCATTGATGTTGATGGCGCGGTCGATAAGTTGTCGCCGCTCCTTATTGTCGCAGATGATGTTGGCAATCTGCAAACCAGCGGTATTGAACGATTTCGACGGGGAGTTGCAGGTTACGCTGTTATGTAGACATGCTTCAGAAACCGAGGCGAAAGGTGTATAACGATAACCAGGCATCACTAACTCGCAGTGTATCTCATCGGCGATGACCACTACGCCGTTACGGAAACAAATATCGTTCATCCGTTCCAACTCCTCGCGTGTCCAAACCCGACCTACAGGATTGTGGGGATTGCATAACAGGAAGAGTTTCACTTTCGGGTCGGCGATTTTCCGTTCCATATCGTCAAAATCGACACGCCAGGAATCACCATCGGGCACCAACCGTGTCTCCTCCACCTCGCAGCCGTTGTTGCGGATGCTGGAAAAGAAACAGTTATAGACAGGAGTCTGTACCAGCACCTTGTCGCCTGGTTCCGTCAGGGCCTTGATGATGACCGATACGGCAGGCACCACGCCCGAGGTGTATTGTATCCACTCACGTTGGATGGTCCACCCGTGGCGGCGGCTGAACCAGTTGATAACGGCATCATAATAGCTGTCTTTCACCAATGTGTATCCAAACACGCCATGTTCCACCCGTCGGCGCAAGGCATCGATGATAGGTTGTGCCACACGGAAATCCATGTCGGCCACCCACATGGGCAGCGCGCCCTGTGCCTCTTCCACGTCCCACTTGTAGCATCCTGTGCCACGGCGGTCGATTATCTCGTCGAAAGAGGAAACCTCCCCCTGACCCTCTCCCAAGGAGGGGGAAATCGACGGAGTGTTGGGAGTTGATTTTTCTGGTGTGTTTATACGTCTCATAAGTGAAATAACTTCTTTTTAGTTTGTGATTTTTCGACAATTCTCGTTGTTGAAATGACAACGTGTTTTACTCTCCCCCTCCTTGGGAGGGGGTAGAGGGGAGGCTTATGACGCAGTCGGCTGGTCCCTTGATATTCTCGTCGATGATAATCTCGCCGATGCTGTCGGCGATGATATGTCCGCTGGCGGGATTCTTGATGCTCTCGATGTGTCCACGTATAACGGCTTCAATGGTAGAGTATTCAAAGGCGCGGTCACAGGCAGGGTCGAAAGTGCAGTTCTCGAGGACAAGATTCTCGGCATAGCACAGCGGCTGCTCGCCGCCAATATGGCAGTTCACCAATCGCAGGTTCTTTGAGTGCCAGCCAAGGTATTCCCCGTCGAGCACGGAGTCGTAGATGGTCACGTTCTCCACTTCCCAGAAAGCGTCCTTCGTGACGATATGGGCATCGTGAATCTCCACGTTCTTCACATATTGGAACACATATTTGCTGTCGCTTGTCAGGTGGTTCACTTTCACGTTTCGGCACCCCATAAAAGGGTAGGTACCCTCATGCAGCGTCACATGGTCTATGACCAGCCCGTCAACATTCCAGAACGTCTCGTCGGCATCGTTGATGGTCACATCCTTGAGCGTCAGGTTCTTCATTTCGCGGAAGAATTTCGGACCATCGATTATGCAGTGTTCCATCACCATATCATCGCTGTACCAGATAGCGGAACGTGCTCCCACGGCGAAATAGCAGTTGGTGATTTTACTTCCCCTGACATGCCACAACGGGTATTTGCCTTCAAAACGGCAATGGTCGGCCTCGATGTTGCTGCATTCCTTGATGCCCGACTCGCCCTCGGTGATGGTCACGTTCTCCAGACGCAGGTTATGCGATTCGAAAAGGGGTCTCTCCCCACCAAATGATTGGTCTTTGATTATCTTCATGTTATAGGTGTAATTGTAATTCTGACAGCAAATTATATGCCAAAAGGGGGCTTGATGGAAAATTAAAGGGATGTTAAAGTGGGAGTTATAAAGCGGAAGTTAAAATGGGAGTTAAAGTGAACAAAACCAGTAAAAAGCTGTATCTTTGTGCATGAAAAGACAATTTGAAGTATGAGAATGATGAAAAAGCTGTTGACGGGGTGCTTGGTATGGGGCATAACGATGACCGTCAACGCCCAGGCACCGACCATCGATGAGTTACATGCCGTGGGGCTTCCCGTCGTGGAGGTGACCACGGTGGATGGCGAGGAACCGACCTGTGAGTATGTGTCCCCGCCGGAGGGTGCCATGGGTTCGGGTATCACCAACGCCACCAAGGTGCCGGGTCGGCTGCGCATCTACGATGATGGTGAATATGTCTATGACAGTGGCGACTATGAGAAGGGTGTCTCTGGCATGACCATCAAAATACGGGGGAACAGCAGTGCATACGAGCCGAAAAAGCCTTTCAAGGTGAAACTGCAGAAAAAGGCCGATTTGTTGTGCCGGGGTAACGATGCTTACAAGGACAAAGACTGGTTGCTCATGAAAGACGAATGGTTTGTTTACGGGGGTAAGGTGCTCCACATGATGATAGGGCTGGAAACTGCACGGCTGTGTGGTTCACTGTGGGAGCCGCAGGCACGGTTTGTCAACCTCGTGGTCAATGGCGACTACCGAGGGGTTTACATGCTCTCCGAGTCGGTGAAACGGAATCAGGACTGTCGCGTCAACGTGGGCAAAAAGGGATATATTGTCGAGCATGATCCTTATTGGTGGAACGAAGCGGTGTATTTTTCCACCACACGCCATGAAAAGAAATATACGTTCAAATATCCTGACGAGGAGGATGTGACGGAAGAACAGGTCGGTTATATCCAAGGGGTGCTCGACCAGGTGGAGGAAGCCCTGTGGACGGGCGGCTATCCGTCAATTGTCGATGTGGAGAGTATGGCCACATGGCTTATGGCTCACGACATCTTGGGAACACGCGATGCAGCGGGTTCGAACATCTTCTTTACAAAATATGATGATACCGTTGACAGCAAAGTGATGATGGGACCGCTTTGGGATTTTGACACCATCATGGAAAACGAAAATAAATGGGCTACCATACACGACAATTACGACTATTATTTCTATTACCTGCTGTCGTTGGCACCCGACAAAGGTCAGTCCCTGATTGAGGCTTACCTCTCGCAATGGGAGGCGGTGGGAAAGGATGTTCCCGACCAGATGATTACGTTCCTGCAAGCCTTTTCCACCACTGACGAGGCCGTGGCCCTGCAGACATCCAACGAGTGGGACCTGGCACGGTGGGGACACGACACGGGATTCTCCGTCGGCGAGATGGTACAGACGGCCATCAACTGGTTCGCCGACCGCAAGACATGGATGAACGAACAGGTGGCAGCCATGACTACAGACATCCGGACACCACATGATTCTGACACTCGTCACTCATCACTCTACACTACCTATGACCTTCTAGGTCGGCCTGTCTCTCCGCATTACCGAGGCATCATTGTCAGTGAAGGTAGGGCATTTTTCCCACAATAAGAGTATATACAGTCTTGGGAAATGGTTTCCCGTAATAACAAGATGATATATGGTAAACACCACTCGATTATTCGAAGAAACGCACGTAATGACATAAAAAACCTAAGGACAATGAAGAACAACTATCCTAAGAAAATGTTAATGGTGGTGATGGCTCTTTTTGCCATGGCCACTATTCAAGCGGGAAAATTCCAAAATTTCAAAGTGTCAACCTACATACGAGCACAAGATGTGGCACGGATGGAGGACGACAAGTTCCTTAAATCTACATGGGAAACGGTGAGCAGCCAGGTGGACCTCGACAAGATTTACATTGAAACGCACCGTGATGCATTCATCGTGCCGGAAAAGACGTTGCTCAAGGTGAAAAACTTCTTTCTCTCGAAAGGATTGGAAGTAGGAGGAGGCATCACTTTCACACGGTCGGAGCCGTCTGACTTTGAAACATACAGCTATGCGCGTGAAGAAGAACGGCAACAGGTAAAGTATATCTCGGAATACACAGCGAAATATTTCGACGATTTCATACTTGATGATTTCTTTTTCATTGACCTGAAAAACGACGATGAGATAGCGGCAAAAGGTAATAAGAGTTGGACTGAATATCGGCTGCGTCTGATGGCTGATGCGGGACGAGAACTAGTGGTGAACCCAGCAAAGGCGGTCAACCCCAAGGTAAAGGTCATCGTGAAATACCCCAACTGGTATGACCATTTCCACGGACTGGGTTTCAACCTTGAAGAAGAACCTTCGTATTTCGATGGGATTTGGACGGGTACAGAGACACGCGACCCTGCTTCGGCCCAGCACCTGCAGAATTATCTTAGTTATAACATCATGCGTTACTTTGATAATGTGGCACCCGGACGCAATGGTGGCGGATGGGTGGATGCCGGCGGCATACAGATGAGTATGGACCGATATGCCGAGCAACTGCACCTCACCATGTTGTCGAAAACACCCGAAATCATCCTGTGGAATTACATGCAACTGGCTGAGGTGAAAATCTCTCCGAACATGCGTGCACCATGGCAGGACCTGGGTGGCAACAGTTTCCGCTATGATGAGATGGTAGCTCCCTACACAAAGGAAGGCCACGACGGCAGGGCTATCATGCCGACCACCATGGCACGCTTCGCTAATGTGACGCTGCATCAGACCGACAAACTGGTGGGGCTGCTGGGTAATCCCATAGGACTGGTTTCTTACAAACCCTACCATTCCTCTGGTGAAGATTTTCTGCAGAACTATCTTGGCATGATAGGACTGCCCATGGACATGCATCCGGAATGGTTGGCCGACAAACAACAGATACTCCTTACCCAACAGGCGGCAAAAGACCCACAGATTGTGGAGAGAATCAAGGAGCAGTTGAAGAAGGGTGGCGATGTCATCATAACTACCGGACTGCTCAAAGCCATCAAAGACCAACTGGCTGATGTGGTGGAATTGTACTGTGGCGATCTGAAGGCCATCGTTAACGATTTTGGCATGGCGGGCAAGTCAGAACGGGAATTCATCATACCACAAGTGAAATATTTCACCAACGATGCATGGGAGGTGGTCAGTGCGGGCAGACCGCTCCGTGGTGGTGTGTCAGGCTATCCCATTCTCCTGCGTGATACGTATTCCAAAGGTATGCTTTTTGTGCTCACCATACCCGATGACTTTGGCAATCTTTACGACTATCCCGCCGGGGCTCTCAATGTTATCCGTCGGGTCATGAGCAAAGACGTCGGTGCGTATATCGAGGGTCCGTCGAAAGTATCTTTATTCCCTTATGACAACAAAACCATGGTCGTGGAGAATTTCAACGACAACGAAGTCAGCCTTCGTGTTGTGGTAAATGCCAAGGTGAAAGCCCTGCGTAACCTGTTGACGGGTGAGCGGATAAAACCCGTTGAAGTACAATACAGCCGCTACCGATTCTTTGGCTATGTTGATACTCAAACGGTATTCGACATCAAGTTGGCGGCACACAGCTATGTGGGATTGGGTTATTGACACGTTCTTAAAATTGCGATATATATTGAAGAAATCATATGTCAGTCTCGGATATACAAAACGGCCCGAACAATGTCGGGCCGTTTTTTGTTCTATAAGTAAAATAGTAATGCTCCTAAAGCATTCGTCTTTACTCTTTACAGATTCGGGTTGATCTTGCTCCACTCGGCGATGGGGGGCACAATGTTCAACGTCACCAGTTCGTCGCGCATCTTGCAGAGGTGCTCATACGAGGCATCGAGCTTGGCGTTCTCCTCGGGCGTTCCTTGCGGTACTTCGAACTTGGCACCATCCTGATCGAGGGTGGTCTTCATGGCCATCATGATGTGGTTGTACTTGTCGGTCTTTACGTAAGTGCCCACGGGGAAACGGAAAGGCTCACCGCCCATGGCCGAACGTATCATTTCCACTGACAGGTAGGAGGGACTCTGGAAGGAACTGCGTCCGCGCAGCTCTATAATCTTCGCACCGCCCTTGGTCACGTCAACCTTCATCTGCTCCCACTCTTCGGTCGGGAACTCTTCGGTGCCGATGATGTCTGTCAGTTTACGGCCGGCAATCTCCACGTGGCTGCCGAAAACGGCCATCTGCTCACCGTGGCCGCCGTAGGTGGCGCAACCGGTAATTTCATCCTGCATCACACCGAATTTCTTGGCCAGTGCACTCTGCAGACGGGTGGTGTCGAGACCGGCAAGGGTAGTTACCTGACCAGGTTTCAAACCGGAATAGAGCAATGTTACAAGACCCGTCAGGTCGGCGGGGTTGAAGATAATCACCACGTGCTTAACGTCGGGACAATAAGTCTTAATGTTTTGACCCAGTTCCTCGGCAATCTTACAGTTTCCGGCAAGCAGGTCCTCGCGGGTCATGCCAGCCTTACGGGGAGCACCACCTGATGAGATAATGTACTTTGCGTTGGTGAACGCTTCCTTGGCATCGGTGGTAGCAGTGATTTTCACATTGCCGAAACCACTCTGGCGCATCTCTTCTGCCACGCCCTCAGGTGAGAAGACGTCGTAGAGGCAAATGTCGTCAGTCAAGCCCATCATCAGGGCGGTTTGTACCATGTTCGAGCCAATCATGCCGGCAGCGCCGACAATCGTCAGTTTGTCATTAGTTAAAAATGCCATAGTAATGAATTTTTATATGAAAATGTTTTTCGAGTATCTGATGATAACTGCTGCTGAAATCTTCTGCAAAGATAGTGTTTTTTGTCTTCTTTCCATGATGATAAGTCATTTATTTTTTGATATTTTTGTTTTTTTCAATGTTAAATCGTAACTTTGCCTCATTATCTCGTCATAACGTCATAACGAAATAGCGTCATAACGAATAACAATCAATTATCCTTTTAACAATGTCTTCAATCTTCAACCAAAGAATTGATGCTCTCCGTCAGGTGATGCGGCGTGAGAGTGTCGATGCCTATATCCTCAACGGAACCGACCCGCATCTGAGTGAATATGTGCCTGACAGGTGGCGGACGGTGGCTTTCATCTCAGGTTTCACCGGGTCGGCGGGCACTGTGGTAGTTACCCTCGAAGCGGCGGCCCTGTGGACAGATTCGCGTTATTTTATAGAAGCGCAACAGGCGCTCGATGGAACGGGTATCATGCTCATGCGCGACGGACTGGCCGACACGCCTACCATACCGCAGTGGATAGGCGAACAGTTGCGTGACAGTCCGTTCCGCGAGGTCGCTGTTGATGGCGACTGTTGGTCGGAAAATGAGGTGCAGGGTCTCAAAAATGAGCTGCGCCGGCAAGGGGGTATCACCCTACGCACCAATCTCGATGCACTACTGACGGTGTGGACTGACCGTCCGGCAGCTCCAAAGGTGCCGGTGGTTATTCAACCGTTGGACTATGCAGGGGAAACCACAGCCGACAAACTGAGGCGAATTCGTGCAGCATTGCGCGAACAACATGCCGACGGCACGTTGATTGCCGCTCTCGACGATGTGGCGTGGATACTCAACCTGCGAGGTGCTGACATCGAGTGTAATCCATTGTTTCTGTCTTACCTGCTTATCGCCTCCGACAAGGCAACTCTCTTCATCGACCCTTGTAAGGTGTCTGATGAGGTGCGTACCTACCTCCGTGGCGAAGGGGTGGGCGTGGACGACTACAGTAATGTGGCCAAGGGACTGCGCGACTATTTCGAATATAATATCCTGCTCGACCCCAACCAGGTGAATCATCGACTGTTCCATGCCACACAACGTGAGGTGGTGGTGGCACCATCGCCAGTGCCAGCCATGAAGGCGGTAAAAAACAGCACCGAACAGCGGGGTTTTAAGTCAGCGATGCTCCGCGACGGCATCGCCATGACACAGTTCCTTTCTTGGCTCGACACCGCTGTCGCCAGGGGTGGTGTCACGGAATGCTCGGCGGCAGAACGGCTACGGGCATTACGCGCCGAACAGCCGCTCTTCCAAGGCCTCTCTTTCACCACCATCGCTGCCTATCAGGAGCATGGGGCAATCGTCCACTATGAACCGACGGCAGCCACCGACGTGCCGCTGGAACCCGAAGGGCTGTTCCTTGTGGATTCAGGCGGACAATACCTTGATGGCACCACAGACATCACCCGCACCATTGCCCTCGGCCCTCTGACGGAGGAACAGCGGCGGGTATATACGCTGGTGCTAAAGGCGCACATTCGGCTGCAATTGGCTCTCTTTCCCGACAGTACCACGGGCACGCAGCTCGATGCCTTGGCTCGTGGGGTGCTGTGGCAGCATGGACTGCATTATATGCATGGTACGGGACATGGGGTGGGGGCGTTCCTCTGCGTCCATGAGGGACCACACCAAATACGCATGCAGTGGAAACCGACACCGCTGCGTGCCGGCATGACGGTGACCAATGAGCCGGGGGTGTACCTCGAAAACCGTTTCGGTGTGCGCATAGAGAATACGCTGCTTATCATCCCGGCCATGACTACCGAATGTGGACGTTTTCTACGCTTCGAACCGCTCACGCTCTGTCCCATCGACCTCCGGCCGGTAATAGCGGAATTGCTGGCTCCAGACGAAGTGGCATGGCTCAACGATTATCACATTACAGTGCGCAAGGCTCTCACTCCTTATCTCAATCCAGACGAACAGGCATGGCTTGAAAAGGCCACACGGCAATTATAGGTTTTATAGCTGTTATAGCTTCTGCTGTTATAGCTTCGATAGATTCTATAGTTGCTATAGCCTCTATAGTTTCTATAGCTACTATAGCTATTGTTGTCTCCGCGCGCTATTCTCTCACCCCTCACCTCTCACCCCCCTTCAAAAAATAACCCATTAAAAATTTGGAAGTTTCGCAAAATAGATGTAATTTTGCACCCACGTTTCAAAAAACGAATATTAACAACAGAAGTTTAACATAAAAATTAAAACAAAAAAGCATGATCATCGTACCCGTAAAAGATGGCGAAAACATTGAGAGAGCGCTGAAAAAATTCAAGAGAAAGTTTGAGAAGACTGGTGTGACCAAAGAACTGCGTGCACGTCAGCAATATAACAAGCCCTCTGTCTTGAAGCGCCTGAAGATGGAAAAAGCCATCTACGTGCAGAAACTCCGCGCCGCCGAAGAATAATTTTCTGGCTTTTTTTGGTGGTTAGGATTTTTTTGCTTATTTTCGTAGCCGAAAAGACAACAGTCGAGGTTGCAAAGATATGATAGAAGAATTCCTTAACTACCTCAAACACGAACGGAGGTGCTCAGACCTCACCATAAAAGGATATGGCCGGGATTTATACGAATTTCAGGCCTTCTTCAAACATATTGACGATCAGCTCTCGTTTGCGTCTGTAGATGCCGACATCATCCGTGACTGGATGGAGAGCATGATGGATAAAGGAAACTCAGCGACTTCAATCAACAGGCGGTTGAGCGCGTTGCGTTCCTTTTATCATTTTGCCCTTTCCGCAGGTCTCGTCGACAAAGACCCCTCGCACGAAGTGAAGGGACCGAAGAAAAGTAAGACGCTGCCCATGTTCCTCAAGGAACGTGAGATGAACGAATTGCTTGACGAGGTGGAGTGGCATGATGACTTCAAGGATGTTCGCGCGCGTACAATATTATTATTATTCTATTCCACGGGCATGCGACTGGCTGAACTCATTGGACTCGACGATGAGTCAGTGGACTTTGTTAACCGACAAATCAAAGTGCTGGGAAAACGCGACAAACAACGGCTCATACCATTTTCCAAAGAACTTGACGTGGACCTTCACCGATACATGACGGTGCGTGACAGCCAGCGGCCGCGGCAGGGGCATGCGCTCTTCGTCGATGACCATGGGCAACGAATGAACCGCAACCAAGTGCAGTATCTTGTGCGCAAAAACCTCTCCCGTGTGTCAACGCTGAAAAAACGGTCGCCACATGTGCTGCGGCATACCTTCGCCACGGCTATGCTCAACCACGAGGCTAACCTTGAAGGGGTAAAACGGCTGTTGGGACATGAGAGTCTGGCAACCACACAGATATACACGCATACGACCTTTGAACAATTGAAGAAAACATATGACAACGCCCACCCAAGGGCATAAACCATTAACTAAAAACCGGAGGTAACTATGGAAATCAAGATCCAGTCGATTCATTTCGACGCTACCGAGAAACTCGAGGCTTTCATCCAGAAGAAAACGGAAAAACTGCAGAAAGCTTATGAAGATGTACAGAATGTGGAAGTGCAACTTAAAGTGGTCAAACCTGCTACCGCACTCAACAAACAGGCCGCTCTTACCGTTGCAGTACCGGGCTCAAAACTGTATGTCGAGAAAACATGTGACTCCTTTGAGGAGGCCATCGATCAGTGTGTTGACGCCATGAAGGTTCAACTTACCAAATTTAAGGAAAAACTGAGAAATAGGTGAAAAAAAGCCAAAAAAGTTTTGGCGATTAGAAAATAAGTCGTATCTTTGCAGCCGTTTTACGACACGTCCTAATTACGTTAGCCTGACGGCTGCAAGGATTCGCCTCTTTAGCTCAGTTGGCCAGAGCACGTGATTTGTAATCTCGGGGTCGTTGGTTCGAATCCGACAAGAGGCTCAAAAGAGGTTCTTCGAACAAACGAACGACGCGCTAAAGGACGACGTAAGACAAGGTTTGGGTGTTTTCCAGAGTGGCCAAATGGGGCAGACTGTAAATCTGCTGTCTTTCGACTTCGGTGGTTCGAATCCATCAGCACCCACTCAAATATGACTTTCGCGGAAATAGCTCAGTCGATAGAGCACTAGCCTTCCAAGCTGGGGGTCGCGGGTTTGAGTCCCGTTTTCCGCTCAAGCATGCTGTAATAGCTCAGTGGTAGAGCACTTCCTTGGTAAGGAAGAGGTCCTGAGTTCAACTCTCAGTTACAGCTCTACTTTTTTTTTGGATAGAAGCAGAGAATCCACGATTATTCATTAAATAATAATTCTATAACATGGCAAAAGAGAGTTTTGTGCGTACCAAACCGCACGTTAACATTGGTACCATCGGTCACGTAGACCATGGTAAGACGACTTTGACCGCTGCTATCACGCTCGTTCTTTCGAAGCGCGTAGCCGGTAACGCTGACAAGGTGAAGTCCTTCGATGCTATTGATAACGCTCCTGAAGAGAAAGAGCGTGGTATCACCATCAACACCGCTCACGTAGAGTATGAGACTGAAAAACGTCACTATGCTCACGTTGACTGCCCGGGACACGCTGACTATGTGAAGAACATGGTTACTGGTGCTGCCCAGATGGATGGTGCTATCCTCGTGGTGGCCGCTACCGACGGTCCTATGCCTCAGACTCGTGAGCACGTGCTGCTCGCCCGTCAGGTGAACGTTCCCCGCCTCGTGGTGTTCCTCAACAAGTGCGACATGGTCGACGATGAGGAAATGCTCGACCTCGTAGAAATGGAAGTACAGGAAATCCTTGCTCAGTATGAGTTCGAAGAGGATACCCCGATCATCCGCGGTTCTGCCCTTGGCGCCCTCAACGGTGTTGCTCAGTGGGAAGACAAGGTGATGGAGCTTATGGACACCTGCGACGAGTGGATCCAGGAGCCCCCGCGCGCTACCGACAAACCGTTCCTGATGCCTGTTGAGGACGTGTTCTCCATCACAGGTCGTGGTACTGTGGCTACTGGTCGTATTGAGACTGGTGTTATCCACGTAGGCGACGAGGTGGAACTCCTCGGTCTCGGTGAGGATCGCAAGTCTGTGGTTACCGGTGTGGAAATGTTCCGCAAACTGCTCGACGAAGGTCAGGCTGGTGACAACGTAGGTCTGCTCCTCCGTGGTGTTGACAAGAACGAGATCAAGCGTGGTATGGTGCTCTGCAAGCCCGGCCAGATCAAACCGTTCAAGAAATTCAAGGCTTCCATCTACGTGCTGAAGAAGGAAGAGGGTGGCCGTCACACTCCGTTCGGCAACAAGTATCGTCCTCAGTTCTATCTCCGCACCATGGACTGCACGGGTGAGATTACTCTTCCCGAAGGCGTTGAGATGGTGATGCCCGGTGATAACGTCGAGATCAACGTCGAACTGATCTATGCCGTTGCTCTGAACCAGGGTCTCCGCTTCGCTATCCGCGAAGGTGGTCGTACCGTGGGCTCCGGCCAGATCACAGAGGTATACGAAGACTAATACCTATAAATGTTTAGGGCTGAAAATCTCAGCCCTAAACATTCTTACACGGGAATAGCTCAGTTGGTAGAGCATCGGTCTCCAAAACCGAGGGTCGTGGGTTCGAGTCCTCCTTCCCGTGCTAAAACAACAGATTATGTTTAAGAAAATAGTCAATTACTGCAAGGCTTGTTACGAAGAACTTGCGCATAAAACTACTTGGCCCACACGGTCTGAACTCACTCACAGTGCAATGGTCGTTCTGTCTGCTTCCCTGATTATTGCGCTTGTGGTGTTTGTTATGGACTTGGTGTTCAAGAACTGTATGTCACTGATTTATAACTTGTTCTCTTAAAAAGAAATGGCTAAGACAGGGAAGAATTGGTATGTGCTCAAAGCCGTCAGCGGCAAGGAGGCTAAGGTAAAGGAATATATCGAAGCCGAACTGAAGCACAACGATTTTTTGGCCGAAAAAGTGGCTCAGGTGCTTATCCCTATGGAGAAGCATGCCACGCAGCGCAACGGCAAGCGTGTGGTCAAGGAGAAAGTTGCTCTCCCTGGCTATGTGTTCGTTGAGGCTGAGATGGTCGGCGATGTGGCGCACACACTGCGCTTCATGCCCAATGTCTTGGGATTTCTTGGTGGGATGGACAACCCTTCACCAGTGAAACAGTCTGACATCAACCGAATGTTGGGCAAAGCCGAAGAGACGGAAATTCAAGAGGATGTCAACATCCCCTATCTCGTAGGCGACAGCGTCAAAGTAACCGACGGACCGTTCAGCGGTTTCTCCGGCATCATCGAGGAGGTGAACACCGAGAAACGTAAACTGAAGGTGATGGTCAAGATCTTCGGACGGAAATCTCCGCTCGAACTCGGTTTTATGCAAGTGTCAAAAGAATGATGTGCGGTTACGAGCATGTACATTCTTTTATATTCAACCAATGTATTAAAAAGTATTATTAACAATGGCTAAAGAAGTTGCTGGATTAATCAAATTACAGATTAAGGGCGGCGCTGCAAATCCTTCACCTCCCGTGGGTCCGGCCCTTGGTTCCAAGGGTATCAACATCATGGGTTTCTGCAAGGAATTCAACGCCAGAACACAGGATAAGGCCGGCAAGATATTGCCTGTCGTTATCACGTATTACACCGACAAGTCTTTCAGCTTCGTCATCAAGACTCCTCCCGCTGCCGTACAGCTTATGGAAGCTGCCAAGGTGAAGGGCGGAAGCTCCGAACCCAACCGTAAAAAGGTGGCCTCCGTCACCTGGGAACAGGTTCGCGCTATTGCTGAGGATAAAATGTCCGACCTCAACTGCTTCACTGTTGAATCGGCCATGAAACTTGTCGCCGGCACGGCTAGAAGTATGGGTATCACTGTCAAAGGTGAATTCCCTGGTAAATAATCTTAACTTCAATTGAAACATGAGTAAACTGACAAAAAATCAAAAATCAGTAGCTGACAAGATTGAAGCAGGGAAAGCATACTCCTTAAGGGAAGCCGCCGAATTGGTGAAGGAAATCACTACCACCAAGTTCGACGCCTCTCTCGATATCGATGTGCGATTGGGCGTAGACCCGAGGAAAGCCAACCAGATGGTGCGCGGCGTGGTGTCGCTGCCCAATGGTACTGGTAAGGTCACTCGCGTGCTCTGCCTCTGTACACCCGATGCCGAAGCTGCTGCCAAAGAGGCCGGTGCTGACTACGTGGGCCTCGATGAGTATATTGAAAAGATCAAGGGTGGATGGACCGATATCGACGTCATCATCACCATGCCATCGTGCATGGGTAAGGTGGGTCCCCTCGGCCGTGTGCTCGGTCCCCGCGGACTCATGCCTAACCCCAAGAGCGGTACCGTGACCATGGATGTGGCCAAGGCTGTGAAAGAGGTGAAGCAGGGTAAGATTGACTTCAAGGTCGACAAGACGGGTATCGTTCACTCTTCCATCGGTAAGGTGAGCTTCACTCCTGAACAAATCTACCAGAACGCCAAAGAGTTTATCGCTACGATAATCAAACTCAAACCGGCTGCTGCTAAGGGTACGTATATCAAGAGTATCTATCTCTCAAGCACGATGAGTCTGGGTGTAAAGGTCGACCCGAAAACTGTTGAATAACCACCTAAACCACACTCAAAATGAAGAAAGAAGTAAAAGATACTATCATCGTTGAACTTGGCGAAAAGCTGAAAGAGTATCCCCATTTCTACCTGGTCGATGTGACCGGACTGGATGCGGAGAACACCAGCAAGCTGCGTCGCAAGTGCTTCAAGAACGAGATCAAGATGGTGGTGGTCAAGAACAAGCTGCTCCATAAGGCTTTCGAGGCTTCCGACATCGATTTCTCACCGCTTTATGAAGCACTCAAGGGCAATACCGCCGTCATGTTCACCAATACGGCTAATGTTCCTGCCCGTCTTCTCAAGGAATACAAGAAAGAAGGTATTCCCGCATTGAAGGCTGCCTATGCTGAAGAAGGATTCTACGTGGGTGCCGACAAGATCGAGGAGCTGGCTACCATCAAGAGCAAGGACGAAGTGCTCGCCGACATCGTGGCATTGCTGCAGTCGCCGGTCAAGAATGTCGTCTCTGCTTTGCAGTCTGGCGCTAACACCATCCATGGTGTGCTGAAGACTTTGGGCGAGCGCGAAGGCTAATCCTTATCAACAAAGTCAAAACATTAACATTACAAAAACAATTAAATTTTTATAATAAAATGGCAGATATCAAGAAACTTGCTGAAGAGTTGGTAAACTTGACAGTGAAAGAAGTTAACGAGTTGGCAAAAGTCCTCGAAGAGGAATACGGTATCAAACCCGCTGCTGCCGCAGTGGCAGTAGCTGCTGGTCCCGCTGCTGGTGGCGCCGCCGCCGCTGAGGAAGAGAAGACCGAATTCAACGTGGTGCTCGCTGAGGTGGGTCCCAACAAGCTGAAGGTCGTTAAGGCTGTGAAAGAGGCTTGCGGTCTCGGTCTGAAAGAGGCTAAGGATCTGGTTGACGGTGCTCCTTCCACTCTGAAAGAGGGCATGTCGAAAGACGAGGCTGAGAACCTGAAGAAGACCCTCGAGGCTGAGGGCGCCAAGATTGAGCTCAAGTAATCCGACGCTTGCATATCAGATGGGGTGGGGAACGACCCGGAAGAGTTATTTCGAACGGACCAGCTAATCTCCACCGCCATTAAAAACGAATATGTGGACAAACAAGGTTAAGAGTCTCCCAGTCGGGGATTCTTAACCTTTTTGTTGCCCACTTCGACCTTCCCAGGGAGGGAACGGTAAGTAAGAGGGGAGAGAAATTCCTAGGTTTTCCTAAGAGGACCTAGGTTATCCTATCATCAAGAAGAAAACTCCTGAAAACCAATATAAACAACCAAAGATAAATGGCTCAAAAAGTTGAAAAAAGAGTAAATTTCGCGTCAGTGACCAATCCGATGCCCACACCGGATTTCCTCGACGTGCAATTGAAGTCTTTCCAGGACTTCCTGCAGCTCGACACACCACCGGAGCTGAGAAAGAACGACGGACTCTATAAGGTGTTCGCCGAAAACTTCCCCATCACCGACACACGAAACAATTTCGTGCTCGAATTTCTCGACTATTTCATCGACCCGCCACGTTACTCCATCGATGAGTGTTTGGAAAGAGGACTCACCTATTCGGTGCCTCTGAAGGCGAAGATGAAACTTTACTGCACCGACCCCGACCATGAGGATTTCGGTACGGTGACCTCCGACGTGTTCCTGGGAACCATTCCCTATATGACGAAGAACGGCACGTTCATCATCAACGGTGCCGAGCGCGTCGTGGTGTCGCAGCTTCACCGTTCACCGGGTGTGTTCTTCGGTCAGGGCATCCACGCCAACGGCACGGTGCTTTACTCGGCACGTATCATCCCCTTCAAGGGCTCGTGGATAGAGTTTGCCACCGACATCAACAACGTGATGTATGCCTACATCGACCGTAAGAAAAAACTGCCTGTCACCACGTTGCTCCGAGCCATTGGCTATGAGACGGACAAAGACATCCTGCAGATTTTCGACCTGGCCGAGGAGGTGAAGGTGACGAAGAAAAACATGAAGGAGATGATTGGACGTACCCTCGCCGCTCGTGTTTTGAAGAGCTGGAACGAGGACTATGCTGACGAGGATACCGGCGAAGTGGTATCTGTGGAACGCAACGAGGTAATCATGGAGCGTGAGACGCAGATTACCGAGGAGAACGTCGAGGAGATTCTCGACTCGGGCACTGCAACCATCCTTGTCCACAAGAACGAGGAACAGGCGAATAACTTCGGCATCATCTTCAACACCCTGGCCAAAGACCCGACGAACTCGGAGAAAGAGGCCGTGGCATATATCTACCGTCAGTTGCGCAATGCCGAACCGGCCGACGACGCTTCTGCTCGTGAGGTGATACAGAACTTGTTCTTCTCCGATAAACGCTATGACCTGGGCGACGTGGGACGCTACCGTATCAACAAGAAATTGCATCTCACCATCGATCCCATGGTGCGTATCCTTACCAAGGAGGATATTATCGCCATTATCAAATACCTCATCGACCTGATAAACTCACGTACCACGGTCGATGATATCGACCACCTGTCCAACCGCCGCGTACGTACGGTGGGCGAGCAGCTGTCGAACCAGTTCTCCATCGGTCTGGCTCGTATGAGCCGCACCATACGCGAGCGCATGAACGTGCGCGATAATGAGGTGTTCACACCTACCGACCTGATTAACGCCAAGACCATCTCGAGCGTCATCAACTCGTTCTTCGGCACGAACCCGCTGTCACAGTTCATGGATCAGACGAACCCGCTGGCGGAGGTGACGCACAAACGTCGTCTCTCGGCACTCGGTCCTGGTGGTCTGTCTCGCGAACGCGCAGGATTCGAGGTGCGCGACGTTCACTATACACACTACGGTCGTCTCTGCCCCATCGAGAGCCCTGAAGGACCGAACATCGGTCTTATCTCGTCGCTCTGCGTCTATGCCACCATCAACGACCTCGGCTTCATCGTCACACCTTATCGTCATGTGAAGGACCAGACGGTGGACCTCGACAATACACAGGTGGAATATTTCACGGCTGAGGGCGAACAGGGTAAGGTCATCGCCCAGGGTAACGCCCCGCTGCGCGAGGATGGCACCTTCATCCGCGACATCGTGAAATGTCGCCTCGATGCTGACTTCCCCGTGCGTGAACCGGCCGACGTTGAACTGATGGATGTGTCGCCTCAGCAGATAGCTTCTGTGTCGGCTGCTCTTATTCCCTTCCTCGAGCATGATGACGGTCACCGCGCCCTCATGGGATGTAACATGATGCGCCAGGCTGTACCTCTGCTCCATAACGACGCACCCATCGTGGGAACCGGTCTCGAGGCACAGGTGTGCGAAGACTCACGTACGATGGTAGTTGCCGAGGGTGAGGGAGTCATCGAATATGTCGATGCCACCACCATACGTATCCTCTACGACCGTACTGAGGAGGAGGAATTCGTGAGCTTCGAACCGGCACTCAAGGAATACCGCATACCGAAGTTCCGTCGTACCAACCAGAATATGACCATCGACCTGCGACCCATCTGTGAGAAGGGACAGCGGGTGACCAAGGGACAGATTCTCACCGAGGGCTATGCCACAGAAAACGGCGAGCTGGCTCTGGGACGTAACCTCCTTGTGGCGTACATGCCGTGGAAGGGTTACAACTATGAGGATGCCATCGTGCTCTCCGAGCGCCTCGTGCGTGAGGATGTGCTCACCTCGGTGCATGTTGACGAATATTCACTCGACGTGCGCGAGACGAAACGTGGTATGGAGGAGTTCACGTCGGATATTCCCAACGTGAGCGAAGAGGCTACCAAGGACCTCGACGAGAACGGTATCATCCGCGTGGGTGCCAGGGTGGAGCCCGGCGATATCCTCATCGGTAAGATTTCACCGAAGGGTGAGAGCGACCCGTCACCGGAGGAGAAACTGCTGCGCGCTATATTCGGCGACAAGGCTGGAGACGTCAAGGATTCCTCACTGAAAGCAAATCCGTCGCTCTCGGGTGTGGTCATCGACAAGAAACTCTTCTCACGTGCCGTGAAGACGCGTGAGTCGAAGAAACAGGATAAGATTATCCTGGCGAAAATTGATGAGGAATATCAGGCCAAGAACGATGACCTGAAGGACATCCTGGTGGAGAAACTGCTCAAACTTACCGACGGTCTCACTTCACAGGGCGTGAAGGACTACAGCGGAACGGAGGTGATTACCAAGGGTGCGAAATTCACCGTTACCAACCTCAAGAACCTGGAATACGACGGTGTGCAGTCGAGTGGATGGACTACAGACGAACATGCCAACGGACTCATCGCCACGCTTATCCGTAACTACATACGTAAGTATAAGCTGCTTGACGCTGAACTCAAGCGTCGTAAGTTCGCTATCACTATCGGCGACGAGCTGCCCTCAGGCATCCTCCAGATGGCAAAGGTCTATGTCGCGAAGAAGCGTAAGATTGGCGTGGGCGACAAGCTGGCTGGACGACATGGTAACAAGGGTATCGTGTCGAAGGTGGTACGTCAGGAAGACATGCCGTTCCTTGAGGACGGACGTCCCGTTGACCTCGTGCTCAACCCGCTGGGTGTGCCTTCACGTATGAACCTGGGACAGATATTCGAGGCTATCCTTGGAGCAGCGGGCAAACGCCTCGGCGTGAAGTTCGCTACACCGATTTTCGATGGTGCTAAACTGGAAGACCTCTCAGAATGGACTGACAAGGCAGGCCTGCCGCGTCTCTGCTCCACTCACCTCTACGATGGTGAGACGGGCGAACGCTTCGACCAGCCGGCAACGGTGGGTATCACCTACTTCCTCAAACTCGGCCACATGGTCGAAGATAAGATGCACTCACGTTCCATCGGTCCGTACTCGCTCATCACACAACAGCCGCTCGGCGGTAAGGCACAGTTCGGTGGACAGCGCTTCGGCGAGATGGAGGTGTGGGCCCTCGAGGCCTTCGGTGCTTCGCACGTGCTCCAGGAAATTCTTACCATCAAGTCCGACGACGTGGTGGGACGCTCAAAGGCCTACGAGGCGATTGTCAAGGGCGAGCCTATGCCCACACCTGGCATCCCCGAGTCTCTCAATGTGTTGCTCCACGAACTGCGTGGACTTGGATTAAGCGTAAAACTCGACTAACCCCTACATATCCGATATAATATGGCTTTCAAGAAAGAAAACAAGGTAAAGACCAATTTCACGAAAATAACCATCGGACTGGCGTCACCGGAGGAGATCCTCGAGAACTCCTACGGCGAGGTGACCAAACCCGAGACCATCAACTACCGCACGTACAAACCTGAACGTGAGGGCTTGTTCTGCGAACGTATCTTCGGTCCCACCCGCGACTATGAGTGTGGCTGTGGTAAATACAAACGCATCCGTTACAAAGGTATCGTCTGCGACCGCTGCGGTGTCGAGGTGACGGAGAAAAAGGTGCGTCGCGAACGCTCCGGACACATCGAACTGGTGGTGCCCGTGGCACATATCTGGTATTTCCGTTCACTGCCTAACAAGATAGGCTACCTGCTCGGACTGCCCACGAAGAAACTCGACTCGGTCATCTACTACGAGAAATACGTGGTTATCCAGCCGGGTATCCTCGAGGGAAAGACAACCCCCGACGGTGCAGAACTCAATGGTTCGCATAAGTACGACCTCATCTCGGAAGATGAGTATTTCGACATCATCGAAAACCGTCTGCCCGAGGGCAACGAAAGGTTGGAGAACACTGACCCCAACAAATTCATCGCCAAGATGGGTGCCGAGGCTATCTACGACCTGCTCATGACCCTCGACCTCGACCTGCTGGCCGAGGAGTTGCGCGGACGGGCGAACAACGACTCGTCGCAGCAGCGTAAGACCGAGGCTTTGAAACGTCTGCAGGTGGTGGAAGCATTCCGCAGCAGCCGCGAGACAAACCGTCCGGAGTGGATGATTATGAAGATTATCCCCGTCACGCCGCCTGAACTGCGCCCGTTGGTGCCGCTCGATGGTGGACGTTTCGCCACATCCGACCTCAATGACCTCTATCGTCGTGTCATTATCCGTAACAACCGTCTGAAGAGACTGGTGGAGATCAAGGCACCGGAGGTGATTCTCCGCAATGAGAAACGTATGCTCCAGGAGGCTGTTGACTCGCTGTTCGACAATTCACGCAAGAGTGCAGCCGTGAAGAGTGAGTCTAACCGCCCGCTGAAGTCGCTCTCCGACTCTCTCAAGGGTAAGCAGGGACGCTTCCGTCAGAACTTGCTGGGTAAGCGTGTTGACTACTCTGCCCGTTCGGTAATCGTGGTGGGTCCGGAGTTGAAGATGGGCGAGTGCGGTCTGCCGAAACTCATGGCTGCCGAGTTATATAAGCCATTCATCATCCGCAAACTTATCGAGCGCGGCATCGTCAAGACAGTGAAATCGGCGAAGAAAATCGTCGACCGTCGCGAACCGGTCATCTGGGACATCCTCGAGAACGTGATGAAAGGTCATCCCGTGCTCCTCAACCGTGCTCCTACACTGCACCGTCTGGGTATCCAGGCTTTCCAGCCCAAACTTATCGAGGGCAAGGCTATTCAGCTGCACCCGCTGGCATGTACGGCGTTCAATGCCGACTTCGACGGCGACCAGATGGCTGTTCACCTGCCGCTGAGCAACGAGGCTATCCTCGAGGCACAGATTCTCATGCTCCAGAGCCACAACATCCTCAACCCGGCCAACGGTGCTCCTATCACCGTGCCGTCGCAGGACATGGTGCTCGGTCTGTACTATATCACCAAGATTCGTCCGGGAGCCAAGGGCGAGGGACTGACATTCTACGGTCCCGAAGAGGCCATCATCGCCCACAACGAGGGTCGCTGCGACCTGCATGCCCAGGTGAAGGTGCTCGTTGATGACCGCGATGCTGAAGGTAACAAGTTCAAACATATCGTGGAGACCTCTGTCGGTCGTATCATCGTCAATGGCATCATCCCCGACGAGGTGGGTTACGTCAACAGGATTATCTCGAAGAAATCGCTGCGTGACATCATCGCCGACGTCATCAAGTCGGTAGGCTTTGCCGAGGCGTGCGAGTTCCTCGACGGTATCAAGAACCTGGGTTACCGCATGGCTTATCTTGCCGGTCTGTCGTTCAACCTCGACGATATTATCATACCGCCTGAGAAGGCTGAACTCATTGAGAAAGGTAACGAGGAGGTGCGTCGCATCACCAACGATTACAACATGGGTTTCATCACCGACAACGAGCGTTACAACCAGGTCATCGATACGTGGACACACGTCAACAACGATATCTCGAATATCCTGCTCGACGAGATGACACATGCCGATCAGGGCTTCAATGCCGTGTTTATGATGCTCGACTCGGGTGCCCGTGGTTCTAAGGACCAGATTAAACAGCTCTCTGGTATCCGTGGTCTGATGGCCAAACCGCAGAAGGCAGGTGCAGAGGGTGCACAGATTATTGAAAACCCCATCCTCTCCAACTTCAAGGAGGGTATGTCAGTGCTCGAATACTTCATCGCCTCACACGGTGCACGTAAGGGTCTGGCCGATACGGCCATGAAAACGGCTGACGCCGGTTACCTTACCCGTCGTTTGGTCGATGTGTCGCACGACGTGATTATCACCGAGGAGGACTGCGGTACGCTGCGCGGATTGGTATGTACGGCACTCAAGGCCGGCGATGAGATTATCTCGTCACTCGCAGAGCGTATCCTTGGACGTGTGTCGGTACACGACATCATCCATCCGCATACGGGTGAGGTTATCGTTGCTGCCGGTGAGGAGATTACTGAGCGCATAGCCCAGGCCATTGAAGAGGCGGGCATAGAGAGCGTGGAGATACGCTCGGTGCTCACCTGCGAGAGCAAGAAGGGTGTGTGCATGAAATGCTACGGACGCAACCTGGCCACGCGCCGTATGGTGCAGATGGGCGAGGCCGTGGGTGTCATCGCCGCACAGGCCATTGGCGAGCCGGGAACACAGCTTACACTTCGTACGTTCCACGCCGGTGGTGTGGCTGCCAACGCTGCCGCCAACGCCTCCATCGTGGCAAAGAACAAAGCCAAGCTGGAGTTCGACGAGCTGCGCACCGTGCCCTTCGAGGAAGATGGTAAGATGTGCGAGATGGTGGTCAGCCGTCTGTCAGAGGTGCGCTTCGTCGACCCGAACACGGACATCGTGCTCTCTACGGTGAATGTGCCCTACGGTTCGTCACTCTATTACAAAAACAAAGATGTGGTCGAGTCGGGAACGCTCATTGCCAAATGGGATCCGTTCAATGCGGTTATCGTCACTGAATATGCGGGCCGTCTGAAGTTCCGCGATGTGGAGGAGGGTATCACCTACAAGGCTGAGACCGACGAGACGACTGGTCTGACTGAGAAGATTATCATCGACTCGAAGGACAAGAGCCGTGTACCTACCTGTGATATCATCGATGCTGACGGCGGTGTTGTCGGAACCTATAACTTCCCCGTGGGTGGCCACGTGGTGGTCGAAGACGGTCAGGAAGTGCGCACCGGTACCACGCTGGTCAAGCTGCCGCGTAGCATGGCCAAGGGTGGTGATATCACCGGTGGTCTGCCACGTGTTACCGAGCTCTTCGAGGCACGTAACCCGTCGAATCCTGCCATCGTGAGTGAGATTGACGGAGAGGTGACCATGGGACGTATCAAGCGTGGTAACCAGGAGATTGTCGTTACGTCGAAGACGGGCGAACAGAAAAAATATCTTGTGTCGCTGTCGAAACAGATACTGGTGCAGGAGCACGACGCTGTACGTGCCGGTACTCCACTCTCCAACGGTGTCATCACACCCAACGACATCCTTGCCATTATGGGCCCCACGGCGGTGCAGGAATACATCGTCAACGAGGTGCAGGATGTGTATCGTTTGCAAGGTGTGAAGATCAACGACAAGCATTTCGAGATTATCGTTCGCCAGATGATGCGCAAGGTGCAGATTATCGAGCCGGGCGACACCACGTTCCTCGAGCAGGAGGTGGTCGACAAACTCGACTTCGCTGCTGAGAACGACCGTATCTGGGGCAAGAAATATGTCATCGATGCCGGTGACTCGGAGAATATCCGCAAGGATCAGATTATCACGGCACGTAAACTGCGCGACGAGAACTCGTCGCTGCGCCGCCGCGACCTGCGCCTGGTGAAGGTGCGCGATGTGGTGCCTGCCACCTCCACGCAGATTCTTCAGGGTATCACACGTGCGGCACTGCAGACGAAGAGCTTCATGTCGGCGGCTTCCTTCCAGGAAACGACAAAGGTGCTCAACGAAGCAGCTATCCGTGGTAAGGTCGATACACTCGAAGGCATGAAGGAGAACGTTATCTGCGGTCACCTTATTCCTGCCGGCACAGGACTGCGTCAATGGGAGAAACTCATCGTAGGCTCCAAGGAGGAATACGACCGTATGCTGGCCAACCGCAAGAACGTGCTCGACTTCTCCGACGAAGAAGTGGTCATCGACGACACGGTGCAGATATAATCTTTGTGGTGAGGGGTGAGTGGTGAAAAGTGAGAGAATACTCCGCCAAGGATATTTTCTCATCCCTTACCCCTCACTCCTCACCTCTTTTCTCACCCCTCACCTCTCACTATTTAAATAGACTATCGTCCAAACTCCTAAACTCCCAATAAACAATGGACAATAATAACAAATCACAGGGTCAACAGCTCCAGATTGAGGTGTCGCCCGACATGGCGCAGGGAGTATATTCCAATTTCGCCATCATATCGCATACCAGTAGTGAATTTGTCGTCGACTGTGCACAAATGATGCCAGGCGTGCCCAAGGCCGTCGTCCGCAGTCGTGTCATCCTTGCACCTGAACATGCCAAGCGTCTTGCCATGGCTCTCCAGGAGAACATCGTCAAGTACGAGCAGGAGTTCGGACGCATCGAACTGCCCCAACGCCAGCCCCGCACCATCAATCCTTTCGGCAATGGTAAGGGAGAAGCGTAGGGAAGATTAGAAGATTATAAAATTATAGGATTTGATGCCCCTCTGACACGTCAGAACGACGAGTCAGAGGGGACATTTCTAATTCTTCGCTTATCGTTCCTCGCTCATCCCTAAATTTGTCCCTTTGTTCTTTTGTCTAAAATATCTGTTCCTTCGTCTGTTGCTAAATTCTCCACAAAAATTTGTTGCTTTTAAATTAATGTTGTAACTTTGTCGGCGTAAACAGATTTGGTGACTTTACCCTAATTTTAGAGAAAGCAACACAATATATAGCCGAGAGGCTGTTTTTGAAACGTACAACACACTGATTATCAGCGCAATATAACATCTAAACATTAATCATAATTATGAAAAAATTTTTACGTTTTTCTCTATTGACACTGCTCATGACAGTGTTCAATGGCGCATGGGCGGCGGAAGCGACTTTCACTTTTGCAAGTGGGTCAATTCCTTCAGCTGGTGGCGATTTTACTTTGAATGAAGTGACATGGAATGCTTCCATCACTTGGAAAACCGATGGCCAGACCTATATGGGGTATGATGGAACCAAAGGTTTACAAATAGGTAGTGGCTCAAAGCCTGCTTCTGCAGTTGTGCTTTCTACCTCTGGTATTTCTGGTAATATCACTTCCGTAAAAGTGAATGCTAGTGTGGCTAGTCAGGGTACAACAACTCTTGATGTTTCTGTTGGCGGTACTGCTTTTGGTGAGCAGGTGACTTTACAAACGTCTGCCACCGAATACACCTTTACTGGCACAGCAGCTACTTCTGGCGTAATTGTAATATCCTTCAACCAACCTTCTACGTCGAAGGCAATCTATGTAAAATCCATAACCGTAGTTACCGAGGATTCTGGCACAGAAGAACCTGTGGATCCTACTGTAAATATATCCGGTACGTCGGTTGCTGCTGGAAAGACACTTTCCATTTCTTTCCCAAATGATTTGGACATTGAGTTTGAATCTAGCGATGAAAGTGTTGCTACTGTTGATGTTGATGGTGTTGTAACGGGTGTTTCAGAAGGAACAGCTGATATTACGGCCACGTGGTCTGGAGATGATAATTACAATGAAGGAGAAGTAACCTTCACCGTGACCGTGACAGCGCCTGTTCCTGCTACTACTTATGTGAAAGTAACCAATGCCAATCAACTTGTTGCAGGCAATGAGTTTATTCTCGTGGCAACAGGCTTTAATAAGGCAATGGGTTCGCAAAACGATAAAATTCGCAATGTTGTTGATGTGACTTTGTCCGATGATAAGGTCTCCATCACAGATGAAGCAGTTGCTGTGATGACCCTCGGGGGAAGTACTGGTGCTTGGACATTCAACACCGATGATGGCTATATATCATATACAGGTTCTAGCAATCAGGTATATGTAGCTACTGAAACAAGTGCTGCTACTGATTGGACAGTTACTGAAGACTTCCAGTTGGAAAGTGTAAATGTTCCTGGACGCGTGCTGAAATACAACTCTGGTTCACCCCGTTTTGCATGCTATGCCACTGGTCAACAGACTGCTGTCCTCTTTGTGAAAGAGGGTAGTCCCATTAATGAGAATGTCCCCGTCTGCACCATCACCACTGATCTTACAGAACTCGAAGTGGGTCAGCCCATCCGTTGGGAAGACTTCACCATCTCCTATGCCGAAGGTCTCACTGAGGATGACGTGGACGTAGATTATGAGGCTTCATCGAATTTCTTTAATGACCTCGAACAGGGTCTGGTGCCTACGGAAGAGGGAACAGCCACCATCACCTTCACCTTCACCTATGATGGCGAGGGTAACTATAGTGACGTAGAGAAGACCTTCATCTTCAACGTAGTGGACAACCGTCAGGATCCCGAACTCGCCTTCACTCCCAACACCATAACCATCGTGCAGGGAGAGGAATTCGAGACACCGGTATTATCCTCTGTTAATGATGAGTACTTCTTCGAATCTGGTCTTGCGACAGTAGAAAGTGACAATCCAGACGTGGCCTACTGGGATGATGAGAATGGTCTTCAACTCGGTGACGAACTGGGAACAGCCGTCATCACCGTATCATACGATGGCAATGAATACAGCCGTTTGGATGCTGGTTACAAGTCGGGCGAGGCCACGCTCACTGTGACTGTGGTTGATGAATTGCCGACTGAAGAGACGGCTACTTTTGATGCCACTATAGACTTGGCTACAACAGGTAATACCGCAGGAGCCTGGAGCATCACGAAGGATGGTCTGACGATTTCTGCCGATGGTGGTATCGGTGGCAATGGAACGGATTATCGTATCTATAAGAACGCTACCTTCACAGTGTCTTCTACTGTGGGTAATATCACGAAGATAGAATTTACGGCCGAAAGCAGCAATCCCGTTTCGGGCTTCGGCACCGTGGAAGGATTAAATGGCGACACATGGACTGGCAATGCAGAATCGGTGAGTTTTACGGCTTCTGAGAAGCAGGTGCGTCTTACTTTGGTCAACATTACCTATGAACCGAATGGTGAAGCGCCCACGACTCCTATCTGCACCATGACCCAGTTGCTCACCAACCTGGAACTCGGAAAGATTTACGATATTTATGAATTGGTACAGGTGGAAGAGGCAGAAGGTGCTGATCCTTCCAAGATTAGCAGGGGTATCGGCGGCTATGGCGATAGCTTCGATTATATTGGTGGCAAATATAAAGCTGATAAGGAGGGTCCTGCTCAGATGACCTTAACTTGGGAGTATTTCCCAGGAGAGGGTAACGAGAATCCGTATAGCAAAGTGGAGGAGACCTTCTATTTCACTATCGCTGAGCCGGTGGAATATCAATTTGACTTTAATGCCATTGAGAATTTGCCGACATCAAGTACCAGTTCTACTGATGGTGACATTACCAGCGACTTAACCATTGAGGAAGACGGAGTGACTCTGGTCATCAGTCCAAGTACTTCTAGTACACCTAACCGCTGGTGGAGCACCAACAACGGTCCACAACTGCGTGTGTATGGTGGTACGCTGACGTTCTCTTCTGAAGAGAATATCTCAAAGATTGAATTATATAATACAAAATGGAATGACGACAACAGCGCAGATTCAGGAGAACTCACTAATTCTGGCTCTGTCGCGACATGGACGGGTTCTGCCAAGACGGTTGTCATCACCATTGCCGGTAATACTCAACTGGACAAGGTCGTTGTTGAAAAAGCCGTCGAGGTTGTTCCTGTGACCATCTCCGCATCGGGTAAGGCTACACTCTACTATGCTGAGAAGACCTTGAAGGTGGCTGAGGGTGTCACCGCCTATACTGCTGTGAAGGGTGTCAGCACCATCACGCTGACAGCCCTTGAGGATGGTATCATCCCTGCCGGTGTTCCCGTGGTAGTCAGTGGAACTGAAGGCAGTTATGAATTTGAAGTGATGACCAACTCTACAGCATCCTTCGAAGGTCAGAATGACCTTGTGGGCGTTGAAGTAGACACCAAGGATGAAGAGGCTGGTTACAAGTACTACGTACTCTCTTGGAAGAACAAGAACAAGAATCCCGAAGAGGTTGGCTTCTACTGGCAGGCTGGCTCAAAGGGCTTGTGGGCAAACGTAAAGGCTCATCAGGCATACATGAAGGTACCCGAAGGCGTGGCTCCTTCTGATGCTAATGGCTTCAGCTTCACGTTCGACGAGACTACGGGTATCACCACCATAGATGGTGACAGCACGCTCGACATGAACGCTCCGATGTATAACCTTTCTGGTCAGCGCGTGGATAACAGCTACCGCGGTGTGGTGATTCAGAACGGGAAGAAAGTTATTAAGAAGTAAAAAAGTAAAACTCGAGTGACGGGGTAATCTCTCACCCCTTACCCCTCACTTCTTACTACAGTATGATTATGAAAACAGAATATATCAAACCGGAAGCCCGTTATGTCGATATCGACATGGAGGCCATCATGGAAGAGATGCCTGCCAGTGAAGGTGAAGGCTATGGCGATCCTATGACCAATGAGGCCTCCTTCGAGGAGGAGACGGCCCTGCCCGACAGCAAGTCGGTATGGGATTAATTGAAAGGTAAAAAAGTAAAAAGGTAAAAAAGTAAAAGTCGGTCCTTGCATTATCCATGTGCAGGGACTGATTTTTTGTTATTTCTTTAACATTGAATTACCATGAATAAACCCAGGATTACCCTGTCGTAATTTTAATTTCTGATAATAGATGTATGATTGATGGCCATTTCTGTAAAAAACCACTCTTCACTAAAAATCATCTTCTTTTTGTTCGTTTGTCTAAAAAAATACGTACCTTTGCACCCGAAAATTGCTTCAAACTACTATAAGGCAAATCAATAACAACCAATTACTATCAAGATGAAACAATTATTACGCTATTTTATGTTGTCATTGCTGTGCGCAATGACTATGACCGCGTGGGCACAAACAACGCTCATCAATTACCCTACATCGGAAGATGGTATTATAGCCTGTGGTTCCACATTGAAGACTACGGTCAAGATCCACATGAACAAAGATGCTGTGAGTTGCTACCAATTGAAAAATGGTTACAACTCAAACGGTACATCGAATGGCAATCATATCTTGCTTTCTGTTGAAGACGGCTTCAAAAAAGGTGATATTTTGACTATTGCCGGCGCCATCAACAATGATGATGAAACCAAATGGGGAACGGCTGTGTTGTTTACTATGGATGCAGAATTAAATGTGTCGGTCATTTATGACGGCTTTGCTAATTTTATCAACAGTCGCTTAGTAAATGACGACCCTGTTGAAGAGTCCTATACCCTTACGGAAGATTATGATGAACTATATCTTGGACGAAATGGTAACACTGGAGCAAATGTGACCCTTATCAAGGTGGTTCGTCCAGCCGACGAGACGAAAGAGAATGTCACCATGTCATTCCCAGAAGAGAGTTACTCTGTAATGGAGGGAACGACGTTTGAAGCTCCCGAATTGACCGTGTTACCGGTAGTTTCCCCCATCACCTTCTCGAGCAGTAATGAAGATGTAGCAATGGTCGACGAGAACACTGGTGAAGTGGAAATAAAGGCACAAGGTGCCACCACCATCACAGCCTCTTTTGGTGGCAATGACACCTATAATCCTGCTTCTGCCAGTTATACCTTGAACGTAACCAAAAATTATCATGGTACATTGTTGATTGACTATCCGAATTCCAAGGATGGTATCTTTATTTCTGGTACAACGGAAGAAGGAACAGTGAAGATACATACGAATACGGATGCTATCGATGGTATCGGTCTGAAAAATGGTTATTCTAGTGGGACCACAATGAATGGTAACCACATCAAATTGGAAGTGGAAGGTGGCTTCAAGAAAGGTGATGTATTGACAATAGCGGGAGCTTACAACAACAGTGCTGAGAAAGAATCCAGCGTGGCACTTTTCACTTCTCTGGATGGCGAAACAGCGACAGTCATCAAGGACGACTTCGCGCAGTTCATCAATGGTCGCTTGGTAAATGATGACCCCGTGGAGCAGACATACTCCCTTGAGGATGATTATGACGTTCTGTATTTGGGTCGTAATGGTAATACCACCACGTATTTGACGCTCATCACTATGGTACGACCGAATAATGTGGAGCCTGCGCCCGTAGAGCGGACCTATAGCCTTGTTTCAGAACCAGAAGATTTGACCTCTGGCAAATATCTTATCGTTTGGGATAATAATTCTACTTATAATGCTTTTGATGGCAGTCTTGAGACGCTTGAAGGCGTGGGTAATTATCAGGAAGTGGAAATATCCGGTGATAATGAGATTGTCACAGACAAACCCATCTATTTCACCATTGATGTGGAAGCGGGTACCGTTCAGAGTGCCAGTGGCTATTATATCGGTGTCACTTCTAACAGCGTTGGCTTGGTGGGGCAAAGTGAAAGCGCAGATGCCTTTAACAACAATATTTTCGTCAACAGTCTCGGCCTCGGTCAGATTGATGCTGATTTCGAAGGTAGCGTGATGTCGCTCCGCTTCCGCTTTAAATCAGGCGATCATCGTTTCGGCTTTTATGATAAGACCAACGGCAATCTGAACACCTCCCCCATCCAGCTTTATAAAGAGGTGGTGGAAGAGCCTGAGGTTGTTCCTGTGACTATATCTGCATCGGGTAAGGCAACGCTCTACTATGCCGAGAAGACCTTGAAGGTGGCAGAGGGTGTCACCGCCTATACCGCAGTGAAGGGTGCCAGCACCATCACGCTGACAGCCCTTGAGGATGGTATCATCCCCGCCGGTGTTCCTGTGGTAGTCAGTGGAACTGAAGGCAGCTATGAATTCGAAGTGATGCCCAACTCTACTGCATCCTTCGAAGGTCAGAATGACCTCGTGGGTGTTGAAGTAGACACCAAGGATGAAGAGGCTGGTTACAAGTACTACGTACTCTCTTGGAAGAACAAGAACAAGCTTCCCGAAGAGGTTGGCTTCTACTGGCAGTCTGGCTCAAAGGGCATGTGGGCAAGCGTGAAGGCTCATCAGGCCTACCTGAAGGTGGCTGAAGGTGTGGCTCCGACTGACGCCAACGGCTTCAGCTTCACGTTCGACGAGACCACGGGCATTGCCACCGTGGACAGCGACAGCACGCTTGACATGAACACCCCGATGTATAACCTCGCCGGTCAGCGCGTAGGCAAAGACTACCGTGGCGTGGTGATTCAGAACGGCATGAAAAAAGTAAAAAGGTAAAAAAGTAAAAAGGTAAAACTCAAGTGACGGGGTAATCTCTCACCCCTTACCCCTCACTTCTTACTACAGTATGATTATGAAAACGGAATATATCAAACCGGAGGCCCGTTATGTTGACATCGACATGGAGGCCATCATGGAAGAGATGCCTGCCAGTGAAGGTGAAGGCTATGGCGATCCCATGACCAACGAGGCCACCTTCGAGGAGGAGGCTGTCCTGCCCGATAGCAAGTCGGTGTGGGATTGATTGAAAGGTAAAAAAGTAAAAAGGTAAAAGTTGGTCCCTGCACTATCATGTGCAGGGACTGATTTTATATCTACTCCCTAACATTGAATTACCATGAATAAACCAAGAATTACCATCACTCGTCACTCATCACTTGTCACTAAACTGAACTGCTAACGTTAAGCAATGTAAAAAAACTGTTTTTGTTCCCCTATTTTTTGGTTCTTACATTAAAATAAGTTATCTTTAGGCCGATTTTGGGAAAAATTGACAAATCTGCAATAGGATAGGGAGCTTTCCTCCCCTCGAACGATTTAACACAAGATACTTAAATACCATAATAACAACACGATTATGAACAAATTATTACGTTTTTCATTGATGACACTGCTATGCGCAGTGTTCGGATTCGCGTATGGACAGAGTGAGCTGGAAAGCCCATGGAGTCATACGTTTTCTACGACTGATAAGACGTTCACCGCTGATGGGACAGAGACCCTCAGTGGTGCTGACTGGACATTGGCTGTGGATTGGGCTGATCCTACTCTGACAGATTACAACAAGGACTCTTCAAAGGGTATGAAAATCGGCTCGAACAGCAAGATTCCTAATGGATTGACCCTCTCATCCAGTTCTTTCCCTGGCACCATCACACAGGTGTCGTTTACCTTTGCTGCACGCTCGAAATCGACCATCAACGTGGCAGTCACGGTGGGTGGTGTCGCTTTCGAGGCTCCAACGACGCAATTCTACAACCAGCAGAGCCTGCAGGAGGTGGTGTTTACAGGAACAGGCACCGGCGAAATCGTTATCTCCATTCAACATGATGAAGCGTCTGAACAGAATGGTGCCATTTACATGGGTCAACTGGGGGTTGAGTTCACATCATCCGCCAAGGCAGCCAAACCCGTTATCACTCCCGAAGACGGCTCGGTGTTCCTCACTGAGAGCCAGGAGGTGACGATTACCACGACTACTACCGGCGCTACCATTCACTATACGGTCAATGACGGTGCGGAACAGACATACACCGGTCCCTTCACCATCACCGAGACGAGCACCATCACCGCTTATGCCTCTGCTGACGGTATGGACGATAGTGCAGTGGCCACGGCCACGATAACCAAGAAAGTGGCTCCGGAAAGCGATTGGTATGAGTCGTTTGACAACATGAACGGTGTCGGTGGCAACGACGGCACATGGAAAGGCATCACCCAAACACCTGCTTTCGAGGGTGCCGACCAAGAATGGACGGTTGAAAATACTTATGCCGGCTACAGATGTGCCTCTATCCGAAAGAATGGCTCTCTCACCACAAGTGGCTTGAACCTCGAGGGTGACGGTACGTTGAACTTCAGTGCCGAGGCATGGGGCACTGACACGGGTAATTTCTATGTGGCCATCGTTGGCGACGGAACGTTCGTGGAAGACCAGGCCGGTGTTGAATTGACAGAAGAGAATACCGTAGCCAAAGTGTCTTTGAACAAGACTGGTACATGGAAGGAGCATAGTTTGCAATTTACAGGAATAACCACTTCGAGTGAATTCAAATTCTATCTGCCCGCAGACAAGCGAGGCTTCCTCGACGAGGTCTATTTCGTGATGGGTGGCGAGACACCACCCGTGGTGGAGGTTCCTGTTCCCACTTTCTCTCCCGCTGCCGGTGAGGTGGAGGCGGGCTCTACAGTGACCATCGCTGCTGAGAGTGATGACTATGAGGTATACTATACCGTTGACGGCACATCACCTATTGACAACAGCAGTGCCCTGGGTGGCGACGCTACCGTCACCGTGACCATCAACGAGGCTGTGACCATCAAGGCGGCAGCGATGGACGATGAAGGCAACTGGAGCGAGGTGGTAGAGGCTGCCTATACCGTCAAGGCTGCTGTGGTGATTGAGGAACCTGTCGAGGAAGAACTGCCGGAGGGAACACTCTTCTGGGAGCAGTTCAGTCAGGTAAACGGTACCGGCGGACGTGACGGAGCTTATACGGGCTCCATCGCCAGCAGCGACATCTTTGGCAACTCAGAAGACGGTGAGCACCTGCGCACCACCGACATGATATGGGAATACATGAGCAAGGATTATAAATGCTATGGTGCAAGCGCATGCATGAAGTTCGGTTCGAGTTCGGTCGACGGCGAGTGCATGACAAGGGAGATAGCATTGTCCGATGCCGGTACGCTTACCTTCAGCGCGGCTGGATGGGGTTCAGGTACTAACACGCTGACTATCCAAGTCATGAATGGCTTCTTGTTCGACGAGGGCGAGACGCAATCGACAACGAAGACTGTCACGCTGACCAACGGCTCGTGGGAAGATTATTCCTTCAACATCGTGAAAGCGGAGTCGTCCACCTCCGGTGGTAACCTGCAGATACACTTTACGGGCAGACGCGGCTTCATCGACGACATCAAGGTGGTGGAAGCCGGTGCCGTGGTGGCCAACACACCGACAATAACGCCCGAAGGCGGCATCTTCACTGAGCCAGTACAGGTGACCATCGCCTCCGACCAGAGCAATGCCTCCATCTACTACACGCTTGACGGTACAGATCCTACCGACGAGAGCACGGCATATACGGGTCCGTTCATGCTTAATGAGACGACGACGGTGAAGGCCATCGCTTACATCGGCGAAACACCGTCGAACGTGACCTCCGCCACCTTCACCTTCCCGACGGTGTGCAACAACATCGCGGAGTTCCGCCAACTGGAAGTGGGTGAGACGGCCATCCTCAAACTGACCGATGCCCAGGTGCTTGTAGTCGCAGGCAATAATGTCTATGTGCGTGACAATGGTAGCGACCCAAGTCTGACGGCCAATGCTATCTGCTTCTATCAATGCAACCTCGGCTCGGATGTGGTGTCGGGAAGCGTCATCAGCGGACAACTGACAGGAAAGAGGGCCGACTACAACGGACTGCCTGAAATAACCAACGCCACAGACGTAAACATCACCGTAAATGGCGTACAGGGTAGCCCGTCATGGGTGAAGAACGTGGAGAACCAGGAAGATGTGACCATCGACAACTATGTGGCCGACCTCATCATGTTCAAGGGCAAGGTGACGAAGAATGGTAACAATTTCTTCATTGGCGACATCCAACTTTATGTGAACAACCAGGTGGCGGCAGCCAACAGCGTATATGGCGGCGAAGTGCAGAGTGGCGACAAGATTGCCGACCTTGTGGAAGACGGCAAGTTCTATCTCGTAGCGGGTATCTTTACTTCCTATGGCAGCAGCAAAACTCCCGAACTCTTGCTCATGCACGTAGAGGAGAAAGATGAGGAGGTGAATGTGGAATATACATTCAACAGTTACGGTATAGGTACGCTCTACTACAGCGACCTGCGCTTTGGCGAACTGCCCAAGGGCGTGCAGGCTTCGTACATCACCGGCATCGAGAACAAGGAACTGACAGAACAGTTCCTCACTACCAACAACGGTTACTTCATCCCCTGCGGATGCCCGGTCATCCTGCGAGGCACACCGAACAGCACAGTGACGCTGCAGGGTAAGAAAAAGAGCGTCGAAGGTGAGACCTTTGACAATAACATGCTCCGTGGTACTGATGAGGAAGAGTCGTGCGAATTAGCGGATGCCGAATATCTTTACTACCAACTCTCTGCCAAGGATGGTGAGCCAGGCTTCTACTGGGGTGCGGAAGAGGGTGCACCGTTCACCAACGGTGCTCATAAGGCGTTCCTCCCGCTGACTCCCGACCAGGCGGCCATGTCTCCTGCCTTCTACTTCGACGGAACGGCAACAAGCATCACTTCTGTTACAACTGACGGTATGCTCGACCTGAACGCTCCGATGTACAACCTCTCTGGCCAGCGCGTGGATAAGTCGTTCCATGGCATAGTGATTCAGAACGGGAAGAAAGTAATTAAGAAGTAAAAAATAACAAAGCCCCCTCCCCATCCCTCCCCGAGTGGAGGGCGTAGATACTTCACATGGTTTTTTCTCCCCCTCGGGGGAGTAAGTGGGGGGCTTAATTCTTGATAGTTATGAAAAAATATATCCAACCCGCAGTAAAGCAGCAGGACCTCGAGGAGGACCTTATGCTGAAGATTTCCAACACGACAGGCGACGAGGGACAGTTCCTCAATGAAGGTTTCTTTGATGACCTTGACGATGACCTCGAAGACGACCTCAAAGCCGCCGAGACGGATGCCCGTGTAAGTAATGTCTCCAACCTGAACGTCTGGGAAAGGTAAAAAAGTAAAAAGGTAAAAGTCAGTCCCTGCAAGGGTGTGTCATGAACGGCACTCCCATGTAGGGACTGACTTTTATGTATGTCTGCCACGGGAATTCTTCTTCCAAACAACGAATTACACGGATTATTATTCCCACAACGAATTACACGGATTTCACGAATTTTTTACATTGAATTTCACGAATTAAAAATAAAATTCATGATAATTTGCGGCCAATTCGCGGCAATTTACGTAGAAAAACACTCGTCACTCATTACTCGTCACTCGTTTGTTATGTGTTAAAAAAATATAAATCTTTTAGTTTCGCTCCAATTCGAACAATATAAATTAGGAGTGTTCGGGAATTATTTGTACCTTTGCAGCCCAAAATGGTGTGTTGTGCCCACGGCCGACGCCCATCTTTTTGTGTGACAATAACATAAACATAAATATATAAACAAAAAAAACAAAACAAAATGCCTACAATCTCACAATTGGTAAGAAAAGGCAGAAAGGTGCTCGTAGACAAGAGCAAGTCGCCCGCCCTGGACTCATGTCCCCAGCGTCGCGGTGTGTGTGTGCGCGTCTACACCACGACACCTAAAAAGCCTAATTCGGCAATGCGAAAAGTTGCCCGTGTTCGTTTGACCAACCAAAAGGAGGTCAACAGTTACATCCCCGGAGAGGGACACAACCTGCAGGAGCACAGCATCGTGCTGGTGCGCGGCGGTCGTGTGAAGGACCTCCCCGGTGTGCGCTACCACATCGTTCGCGGTACGTTGGATACCGCTGGCGTGGCCAGTCGCACACAGCGTCGTTCAAAATACGGTGCAAAACGCCCGAAGCAAAAGAAATAAGCTTCGAACTACAACCCAGGGTCTTTAAGCGTTGAGCCGTCGGTTGGTAAGCATGTGGGGACACATAACTTCGGAACTATAGCCCAAAAGCTTAAAAACCCAGGGTTGAAAAAAGAAAACAACAACCGTTTTGCTGGAGATTTGTTAAGTCAAGGTTGAGTAAATGCCCAAGTGTGGGCGTTGAAGAACAGAGAAAGAACAGCCTCAGCAGACATTAATTTTTTAAATATAAAATGAGAAAAGCAAAACCCAAGAAGAGGGTTATCCTGCCGGATCCCGTCTTCAATGACCAGAAAGTGTCAAAATTCGTCAATCACTTGATGTATGATGGAAAGAAGACCATCTCTTATGAAATCTTCTACAATGCCCTCGACGTGGTCAAGAGCAAAATGGCCAAAGAGGAGAAATCACCACTTGAGATTTGGAAACAAGCACTCGACAACATCACTCCGCTCGTGGAGGTGAAGTCGAAGCGTATCGGCGGCGCTACCTTCCAGGTGCCTACTGAGATACGTCCCGACCGTAAGGAGAGCGTGTCGATGAAGAACATGATTAATTTCGCACGCAAACGCGGTGGAAAGAGCATGGCCGAGAAACTGGCTGCTGAGATCATCGACGCCTATAACAACCAAGGTGGCGCGTTCAAGCGTAAGGAGGACATGCACCGCATGGCCGAGGCTAACCGTGCTTTCGCTCATTTCAGGTTCTAATATAGATATAAGGTAAATCAGTAACAAGGTAAAAAGGTAAAGGATATAAGGAAATGGCAAAGCAAGATCTTCACCTGACACGAAACATCGGTATCATGGCGCATATTGATGCCGGCAAGACCACCACATCGGAGCGTATCCTCTTCTATACAGGCAAAACGCATAAAATCGGTGAGGTGCACGACGGAGCTGCCACCATGGACTGGATGGCTCAGGAACAGGAGCGCGGTATCACTATCACATCGGCCGCTACTACCTGCTACTGGGAGTGGAATAGCAATAAATATAAGATCAACCTCATCGACACTCCGGGACACGTGGACTTCACCGCTGAGGTGGAACGTTCACTGCGCGTGCTCGACGGTGCCATCGCCACCTATTCGGCGGCCGACGGCGTACAGCCGCAGTCGGAGACGGTGTGGCGTCAGGCTGACAAATACAACGTGCCGCGTATCGGCTATGTGAATAAGATGGACCGTTCGGGTGCCGATTTCTTTGAGACGGTACAGCAGATGCGTGACATCTTGGGTGCCAACCCCTGTCCCATACAGATTCCCATCGGTGCTGAGGAACATTTCAAGGGCGTGGTCGACCTCATCAAGATGAAGGCCATACTCTGGCACGATGAGACCATGGGAGCAGAATATGATATCGAGGACATTCCCGCTGAATTGGTCGATGAGGCCGAAGAATGGCGCGGCAAGATGCTCGAGACGGCAGCTGACTTCGACGACGACCTCATGGAGAAATTCCTTGAAGGTGAGGAGATCGCCGAGGAGCAGATTATCGCTGCCTTGCGTAAAGGTACGGTGGCCATGGAGATTACTCCGATGCTTTGCGGTTCATCCTATAAGAACAAAGGTGTGCAGTCGCTCCTCGACTATACTTGTGCTTTCCTGCCGTCGCCCCTTGACACTGAGGCCATCGTGGGTACCAACCCCGAGACTGAGGACGAGGAAAGCCGCAAGCCGGCCGACGACGCTCCCACAGCAGCTCTGGCGTTTAAGATTGCCACTGACCCGTACATGGGACGCCTGGTGTTCTTCCGCGTATATTCGGGTAAGGTGGTGGCTGGAAGCTATGTGTACAATCCTCGCTCGGGAAAGAAAGAGCGTATCAGCCGTCTGTTCCAGATGAACTCGAACAAGGAGATTCCTATGGACTCCATCGATGCTGGCGATATAGGTGCCGGCGTGGGATTCAAAGACATCCACACAGGTGACACGCTCTGTGACGAGCAACACCCCATTGTGTTGGAGTCGATGACCTTCCCCGACCCGGTGATTGGTATCGCTGTTGAGCCGAAGTCACAGGCCGACGTTGATAAATTGGGTATCGGATTGGCCAAACTGGCAGAGGAAGACCCGACGTTCACCGTGCGCACTGACGAGCAGAGCGGACAGACGATTATCTCGGGTATGGGAGAGCTCCATCTCGATATCATCATCGACCGTCTGAAGCGTGAGTTCAAGGTGGAATGTAATCAGGGCAAGCCGCAGGTGAACTATAAAGAGGCTATCACCAAGACCGTCAATCTTCGCGAGGTGTACAAGAAACAGAGTGGTGGACGCGGTAAGTTCGCTGACATCATCTGTAACGTGGGTCCCGTGGATGAAGACTTCAAAGAAGGCGGATTGCAGTTCGTGAACGAAGTGAAGGGCGGTAACATTCCCAAGGAGTTTATTCCCTCGGTGCAGAAAGGCTTTGAGCAGGCCATGAAGAACGGCGTGCTCGGCGGCTATCCGATGGACTCACTTAAAGTGACACTCCTCGATGGATCGTTCCACCCCGTAGATTCCGACCAGCTGTCGTTCGAGATTGCTGCCATGCAGGCTTACAAGAACGCTTGTGTGAAGGCTGCCCCCGTGCTCATGGAGCCGATTATGAAACTGGAGGTGGTGACACCCGAAGAGAGTATGGGCGACGTGATTGGCGACCTGAACAAACGCCGTGGACAGGTGCAGGGCATGGACGAGGCTCGCTCCGGCGGCCGTATCGTCAAAGCTATGGTTCCACTGTCGGAGACCTTCGGTTATGTGACAGCTCTGCGTACCATTACCTCGGGACGTGCTACCAGTTCGATGGAATATGACCACCACGCTCCGCTTTCGAGCTCTATTGCCAAGGCAGTGCTTGAAGAGGTAAACGGACGCGCCGACCTGGTTTAACCCCCCCCAAAAAAATAATCATTTCGAGGCTCCGGCTTAGAATATGACTCTTAAGCCGACCTCGATTAACAACAATAACAAAATTAACAAAACCAAACAACAATGAGTCAGAAAATCAGAATCAAGCTCAAGTCGTACGACCACAAACTTGTGGACAAGTCGGCTGAGAAAATCGTCAAGGCCGTCAAGGCCACGGGTGCCATCGTCAGCGGACCGATTCCTCTGCCCACCCACAAACGCATCTTCACTGTCAACCGCTCGACATTCGTCAACAAAAAGGCGCGCGAACAGTTCCAGCTGAGCGACTATAAACGCCTCATCGACATCTACAGCTCGACAGCTAACACCGTCGAGGCCCTGATGAAACTGGAATTGCCCAGCGGCGTTGAAGTAGAAATCAAAGTGTAGTAAGGAGTAAGGAGTTAAGAATTAAGAGTTAAGAAAAATACCCCGCAGGCTATTGTCCAAACTCCCAAACTCCTAAACTCCTAAACTCCAAATTTATAATAACAATAAACAACAGATTTGAAATGCCAGGATTAATTGGAAAGAAAATCGGAATGACATCCGTTTTCAGTGCCGACGGCAAGAATGTGCCGTGCACTGTTATCGAAGCTGGTCCTTGTGTTGTCACCCAAGTGAAAACCGTTGAGAAAGATGGTTACAGCGCTCTGCAACTCGCCTTCGGCGAAGCAAAGGAGAAGAACACCACCAAAGCAATGATGGGTTGCTTCAAAAAAGCTGGGACAACACCGAAAAAGCACTTGGCCGAGTTCAAATTCGACGAGGAACATAACCTCGGCGACGTTATCACCGTGGAAATCTTCAACGACACCACTTTTGTTGATGTCGTGGGTACCTCAAAAGGTAAGGGATTCCAGGGTGTCATGAAAAGACACGGATTCGGCGGTGTAGGACAACAAACTCACGGACAGGACGACCGCGCCCGCAAGCCGGGTTCCATCGGTGCCTGCTCCTATCCCGCTAAAGTGTTCAAGGGAATGCGCATGGGCGGACACATGGGATGTGACCGTGTTACCACGCAAAACCTTAAAGTTCTTAAAGTAATTCCGGAGCATAACCTCATCCTCGTGAAAGGTTCCGTGGCCGGATTCAATGGTTCAACCGTGTTAATTAAGAAGTAATGGAAATCAACGTATTAAATATCAAAGGACAGGAAACCGGCAGAAAGGTGGTCCTCAATGACGAGATCTACGGCATCGAACCAAACGACCACGTGCTCTATCTCGCCGTGAAACAGTACCTCGGCAACCAACGCCAGGGAACAGCCAAGGCCAAGGAAAGAAGCGAGCACAAAGGTAGCACCCGCAAGCTCGGACGTCAGAAGGGTGGAGGTGGTGCTCGCCATGGCGACATCAACTCACCGCTGCTCAAAGGTGGTGGTAGGGTGTTCGGTCCGAAACCGCGCGACTACCGTACCAAGCTCAACAAGAAGGTGAAGGTGCTCGCACGTAAGAGCGCTCTCTCTTATAAGGCAAAGGAAAATGCCATCATCGTGGTGGAAGACTTCAACTTCGAAACACCGAAGACTAAAGAATTCTTAAATATTATTAAAAATCTTAAAGTCGATGGTAAGAAGCAACTCTTCCTTTTGCCAGGTGCGAATAAAACCGTATATTTGTCGGCTCGAAATTTACCGGGTACAGAAGTCATGATTGCATCGACACTCAATTCTTACAAAGTATTGAATGCTGATGTGCTTGTCGTGACTGAAAATTCGTTGAAATCAATCGAAGAGGTCTTAATTAAATAATCAAGGAGATTCAAAACATGGCATTTATCATCAAACCCCTGGTCACTGAGAAGATGACCAAGACTACGGACAAATGGCCCAACCGTTTCGGTTTCATTGTGAAACCCGAGGCCAACAAGCTCCAGATTAAGAAAGAAGTGGAAGAGACCTACAACGTGACGGTCGAACAGGTGAACACGGCCAAATACTCCGGGAAACGCTCGCAGCGCTATACCAAGGCCGGACTCATCAGAGGGCATAAGGCTGCCTTCAAGAAAGCTATCGTTACCCTCAAAGAGGGCGAAACAATCGATTTTTACAGCAATATCTAAATAAAAAATGGCAGTACGTAAACTAAAACCGGTAACACCGGGACAAAGACACAAAATTATTGGTACGTTCGAGGATATTACTGCATCCGTACCAGAGAAATCTCTCGTTTTCGGGAAAAAATCCACCGGAGGACGCAACAACACCGGTAAAATGACCGTCAGGTACAGAGGAGGCGGACACAAACGCAAATATCGCCTCATCGACTTCAAACGAGAGAAAGATGGTGTACCCGCTGTCGTGAAGACAATCGAATACGACCCGAACCGTTCGGCTCGCATTGCTCTGCTCTTCTATGCCGACGGCGAAAAACGTTACATTATTGCTCCTAATGGACTGCAGGTGGGCACAAAACTCATGTCGGGACCTGAGGCTGCTCCGGAGATTGGAAACGCTCTCCCCTTGGCCAACATTCCCGTGGGTACTGTGATCCACAACATCGAACTGCGCCCGGGACAGGGCGCCCTGCTCGTTCGCTCAGCTGGCAATTTCGCTCAGTTGACTTCGCGCGAAGGCTCTTACTGCGTTATCAAGCTCCCCTCGGGAGAAACACGCAAGATCCTCTCTGCTTGTAAAGCTACCGTCGGTTCGGTGGGCAACTCTGACCACGCACTCGAACAGTCCGGAAAAGCCGGACGCTCGCGCTGGCTCGGTCGTCGTCCGCATAACCGAGGCGTTGTGATGAACCCGCACGATCACCCCATGGGTGGTGGCGAAGGACGTCAGTCTGGTGGTCATCCGCGTTCACGCACCGGTTTGTATGCTAAGGGCCTCAAGACAAGGGCTCCGAAGAAACACTCCAACAAGTATATCATCGAAAGAGCTAAAAAGTAACAAGTTAACTAACGAATAACACATGAGTCGTTCACTTAAAAAAGGACCGTACATCAACGTGGCACTCGAGAAGAAAATTCTCGCCATGAACGAAAGCGGCAAGAAAAACGTCGTAAAAACATGGGCCAGGGCTTCCGTCATCTCCCCCGATTTCGTGGGACACACGGTAGCAGTTCACAACGGTAACAAATTCATTCCGGTTTACATCACTGAAAACATGGTCGGACACAAACTGGGCGAGTTCTCTCCCACCAGACGTTTCGGCGGTCATGCAGGCAACAAGAAGTAAACCCAACAAACTGTAGAAAAAAAGAATTAAATAATGGGAGCAAGAAAGAAAATTGCGGCTGACAAAAGAAAAGAAGCCAACAAAAGCTTGTACTTCGCCAAACTGAAAGACGTGCCCTCCTCGCCGAGGAAGATGAGGTACGTGGTCGACATGATCAGGGGCGTCGAGGTGAACCGGGCTCTCGGTATCCTCCGCTTCTCGAAGAAACATGCGGCCAAAGACGTAGAGAAACTCCTCCGCTCGGCTATCGCCAACTGGGAGGCTAAAAACGACAGAAAAGCCGAAGACGGTGAACTCATCGTTTCCAAGGTGTTCGTCGATGAAGGCGTTACCATTAAGAGGATGAGACCCGCACCGCAGGGACGTGGCTACAGGATTCGCAAACGTAGCAACCACGTCACACTCTTTGTCGACTCAATTAATAACGACGAAAATTAATTTAAGATGGGACAGAAAGTTAATCCAATAAGCAACCGTCTCGGCATTATCAGAGGTTGGGACTCCAACTGGTTCGGTGGTAAAAACTTCGGTGACAACATCGTAGAAGACCAGAAAATCAGGACTTATCTCAACAAGAGACTCGAGAACGCAATGGTCTCGAAAATAGTCATCGAAAGAACGCTGAAACTCGTCACTATCACCGTGTGCACCGCTAAACCGGGACTCGTCATCGGTAAAGGTGGACAGGATGTCGACAAACTCAAGGAAGAACTGAAGAAACTCTACGGTAAAGAGATTCAGATCAATATCTTCGAGGTGAAAAAACCTGAACTCGACGCTACCATCGTGGGTAACAATATCGCTCGCCAGGTGGAAGGAAAGATGGCCTACAGAAGGGCTATCAAGATGGCCATCGCCAACACGATGAGAGCTGGTGCCGAGGGTATCAAAGTACAAATCACCGGTCGTCTCAACGGTGCTGAAATGGCACGTAAAGAGATGTACAAGGAAGGACGTACTCCACTGCACACCTTCAGGGCCGACGTGGACTACTGCCAGACCGAAGCACTCACCAAGGTGGGATTGCTCGGCATCAAGGTGTGGATCTGCAGAGGTGAAATCTTCGGAAAAGTTGACCTCGCTCCTAACTTCGCACAGGAGAAATCCATGGGTCGCGGAGCTCAAGGCGGTCGCCGCGAACGAGGCAACAGAAAAAGAAACAATAACCGTTAAAAGAAGAAGCTATCATGTTACAGCCAAAACGAGTAAGATATAGAAGACCTCAGGACGGGCGTGGCAACAAAGGCAACGCTCACAGAGGCACGCAGCTGGCCTTCGGCTCATTCGGCATCAAGACGCTTGAGGCAAAATGGATCGACAGCCGCCAGATTGAGGCAGCACGTGTAGCGGTGAACAGAAGAATGAACCGCGAGGGACAGGTCTGGATCAGGATCTTCCCCGACAAACCCATCACCCGCAAACCCGCCGATGTGCGTATGGGTAAGGGTAAGGGTGACCCCGCAGGATGGGTGGCTCCTGTCACTCCCGGAAGGGTACTCTTCGAAGTCGAGGGCGTGAGCTTCGACCTCGCTAAGGAAGCACTCAGGCTCGCCGCGCAGAAACTGCCCGTGAAGACTAAGTTCATCGTCAGAAGAGATTACGATAAAAACGCATAAGTCATGAAAATCAACGAAATAAAAGAACTCGATACGAAAGACCTCCAAGAGCGTCTCGAAACGGAAGTGGCTCGTCTTCAACAGATGAAACTCAACCACGCCATCACTCCGCTTGAGAACCCGATGCTCCTCAGACAGGCCAAGAAGGATATCGCTCGAATGAAAACCGAGCTCCGTCAACGAGAGCTTAACAAATGACAATGGGACACATGGAAACAAGAAACTTAAGAAAAACAAGACAGGGTGTCGTTATCAGCAACAAAATGGATAAAACCATTGTTATTGCAGCCAAGTTCAAGGAGAAACACCCAATCTACGGTAAGTTCGTGCAGAAAACGAAAAAATACCATGCCCATGACGAGAAAAACGAAGCCAATATCGGCGATACCGTGCTCGTGATGGAAACAAGGCCTCTGAGCAAGACTAAGAGGTGGAGATTAGTTCAAATCATCGAAAAAGCTAAGTAATTATGATACAGGCAGAAACAAGACTGACAGTATGCGACAACAGCGGTGCCAAAGAGGCTCTCTGTATCCGTGTGCTCGGTGGTACTGGCAGAAGGTACGCCAGCGTGGGCGACATCATCGTCGTCACCGTGAAAAACGTCATCCCTTCCAGCGACATGAAGAAAGGTACCGTATCCAAAGCACTCATCGTCCGTACCAAGAAAGAGGTGAGAAGAGCCGACGGTTCGTACATCAGGTTCGACGACAACGCATGTGTGCTGCTCAACAACGCCGGTGAACTCCGGGGCAGCCGTATCTTCGGACCTGTGGCACGCGAACTCAGAGCCGTCAACATGAAGGTCGTCTCGCTCGCACCTGAGGTCCTTTAATCCATAAACATTCAAAACAATGGCTAAGTTACATATCAAGAAAAACGATACAGTGGTGGTCATCGCCGGTGAAGACAAAGGAAAGACCGGTAAGGTACTCAAGGTGCTCGTGGACAAAAACCGCGCCATCGTCGAAGGGGTCAACATCATGACCAAAAGCGCCAAACCATCAGCCAAAAACCCGCAAGGGGGCATCATCAAGGTGGAAGCGCCGATTCATATCTCTAACCTCAGCCTCATCGACCCGAAAAGTGGCAAGCCCACACGCATCGGCATGAAGTTCAACGAGGACGGAAAGAAAGTACGCATCGCTAAAAAATCGGGAGAGGAGATTAAATAATGAATACCGCGCAATTAAAGAAAGTATATGTCGAGGAAATTGCCCCGGCACTGAAGAAACAGTTCAACTACACATCGTCCATGCAGGTGCCTGTGTTGAAGAAGATCGTCGTCAACCAAGGACTCGGCGATGCCACACAGGACAAGAAAATCATCGATGTGGCTATCAATGAGGTGACAGCCATCACAGGACAGAAGGCAGTGGCTACCTTCTCAAAGAAGGATATCGCCAACTTCAAGCTGCGTAAAAAAATGCCCATTGGCGTGATGGTGACTCTGCGACGCGAAAGAATGTACGAATTCCTGGAGAAGCTGGTGCGCGTGGCCCTGCCCCGTATCCGTGACTTCAAGGGTATCGAAAGTAAGTTCGACGGACGTGGCAACTACACCCTCGGCATCGAGGAGCAGATTATCTTCCCGGAAATCAATATCGATAACATCGAACGCATACAGGGCATGAATATCACCTTCGTGACATCGGCTAAGACCGATGAGGAGGGCTACGCTCTGCTTAAGGCTTTCGGACTACCGTTCAAAAACGCTAAAAAAGATTAAGTCATGGCTAAAGAATCAATGAAAGCGCGTGAGGTGAAACGCGCCAAGATGGTAGCTAAATACGCTGAGAAAAGGGCGGCATTGAAAAAAATCATTGCCACCACCAATGACCCGGCAGAGGCTTACGAGGCTGCTCGCAAACTGCAGAGCATCCCCCGCAATGCTAACCCCATCCGTCTGCACAACCGTTGCAAGATAACGGGCCGTCCGAAGGGTTACATCCGTCAGTTCGGACTCTCACGTATTCAGTTCCGTGAAATGGCGTCGCAAGGTCTCATCCCGGGCGTCAAGAAAGCAAGCTGGTAATTTTTTATTATTTAATATTGTCGGGGCAGTCCCGATTAATTAAACATCACAAACAAATGACAGATCCTATTGCAGATTTTCTGACCAGACTCAGAAACGCAATCATGGCGCATCACCGCGTCGTGGAAATTCCAGCCTCCAACTTGAAGAAGGAAATCACTAAGATCCTCTTCGAGAAAGGCTACATCCTCAACTACAAATTCGTTGAGGACGGTCCGCAGGGAACCATCAAGGTGGCCCTGAAGTACAACCCCGTAACCCGGGCTAACGCTATCAAGAAACTGGAGCGTGTGTCAAAGCCGGGTCTTCGTAAGTACACGGGCTATAAAGACATGCCGAGAGTTATTAACGGATTGGGTATTGCTATCCTGTCCACGTCTAAAGGTGTTATGACCGACAAAGAGGCCGCAGAACTGAAAATCGGCGGCGAAGTGCTTTGCTACGTCTATTAATTGATGGAGGATATACTATGTCAAGAATAGGTAAATTGCCAATAGCTATACCCGCCGGGGTCAGCATCGAACAGAAAGACGGCATCGTCACAGTAAAAGGACCCAAAGGGGAACTCTCCCAGAAAATCGACTCGTCGATTATCATGAAGAATGAGGACGGACACCTTGTGTTCGAAATCGATGAGAACAGCCCCGTCAATATCAAACAGAAACAGGCTTTCCATGGTCTCTACCGCTCGTTGGTGAACAACATGGTGGTGGGCGTGAGCCAAGGTTTCAAAAAGGAAATGGAACTCGTGGGCGTGGGATACCGCGTGTCTAACCAAGGCAATCTCATCGAGTTCGCTCTGGGCTACACACACCCGATTTTCCTCCAACTTCCCAAAGAGGTGAAGGTGGAAACAAAGTCGGAGCGTAACCAGAACCCGCAAATTATTCTCGAATCGTGTGACAAACAACTGCTCGGACTCATCTGCGCCAAGATTCGCTCGTTCCGTATGCCGGAGCCTTACAAAGGCAAGGGTATCCTCTTCAAGGGCGAGGTTATCCGCAGGAAGTCTGGTAAGTCGGCTGCTGCCAAGTAACTTTAATACCTTAGCATTATGACATCGAAAAAAGTAGAAAGACGAATCAAGATAAAATACAGAATTCGTAAGAGAGTGAACGGCACGGCAGAAAGACCTCGTATGACGGTCTTCCGCAGCAACAAGCAGATTTACGTGCAGATTATCAACGACCTCACGGGCAACACGCTCGCCGCTGCTTCATCGCTCGGCATGGAGAACATGCCTAAGAAGGAGCAGGCTCAGAAAGTGGGCGAACTGGTGGCCAAAAAGGCTGTTGAGAAGGGAATCCAGGCTGTAGTCTTCGACCGCAACGGATACCTTTATCATGGTAGAGTGAAAGAACTGGCTGATGCCGCTCGTAAAGGAGGACTTAATTTCTAAACGATTATGGCAATGAACAAAGTAAAGATAAACAGTGACGTTGAGTTGAAAGACAAACTCGTGGCTATTAACCGCGTGACGAAGGTCACAAAAGGTGGACGCACGTTCACGTTCGCTGCCATCGTCGTGGTAGGCGACGGCAAGGGAGTCATCGGCTGGGGCCTGGGTAAGGCTGGTGAGGTGACGGCTGCCATTCAGAAAGGAACGGAAGCTGCCAAGAAAAACCTCGTCAAGGTGCCGGTAATCAATGGTACCATACCTCATGAGATTGAAGTGGCCTATGGCGGTGCCAGGGTGTTCCTCAAGCCGGCAGCTGCAGGTACGGGAATGGTGGCCGGTGGTGCCATGCGTGCCGTGCTCGAGAGCGCTGGTGTGAACGATGTGCTCGCCAAGTCGAAAGGTTCGTCCAACCCGCACAACCTCGTCAAGGCTACCATCAAGGCTCTCAGTGAAATCAGAGATGCCTATACCATAGCCGGTGAACGCGGAATAAGTATGAACAAAGTATTTAGAGGATAAGGAGGACGAATCATGGCAACGATAAAAATCAAACAGGTAAAAAGCAAAATCGGTTATCCTGTTAACCAGAAGGATACCCTCAAACACCTCGGCCTTAGGAGAATAGGACAAGTGGTTGAAGTGGAAGACACTCCTTCCATCAGGGGCATGATCAGAACAGTGCGCCATCTTGTTACCATCATCGAGGACTAACTTTGTTAAACCGTTAAAAACATCCAAACAATGAAATTGCATGAACTAAAACCCGCCAAGGGTTCCACACATAGCAGGAGAAGAATCGGTCGCGGACCGGGTTCAGGTCTTGGTGGTACTTCCACCCGTGGACACAAAGGTGCCAAGTCTCGTTCGGGCTACAAGAAAAAGGTTGGTTTCGAAGGTGGTCAGATGCCGCTGCAGAGACGTGTACCGAAGGCTGGTTTCAAAAACATCAACCACAAGGAGTATTTCGCTGTGAACATCTCCACACTGCAGAAACTTGCTGAGAAGAAGGGCTTGGAGAAAATCGGTATTCAAGAGCTGATAGACGCAGGTCTGACAAATGGCAAGGAGCTGGTGAAGATCCTCGGTAACGGTGAACTGAAAGCGACGCTCACTGTTGAGGCCAACGCTTTCTCCAAGAAAGCCGAAGAAGCAATCAAGGCAGCAGGTGGTAACATAACAATTATCTAAAGATAAATGAAAAAGTTTATTGAGACACTGAAGAACATATGGAAGGTGGAGGATTTGCGTCAGCGTATCCTCATCACCATCCTCTTCACGGCGATATACCGTTTCGGATCCTTCGTCGTACTGCCGGGTATCGACCCGACAAAGTTGGCAGACTTGCAGGCGCAGACCGAGGGTGGACTTATGTCGCTGCTCGATATGTTCTCAGGTGGCGCTTTCTCTAACGCTTCCATCTTCGCACTGGGTATCATGCCCTACATCTCGGCGTCGATCGTGATGCAGTTGCTGGCAGTGGCCGTGCCTTACTTCCAGAAAATGCAACGTGAAGGGGAGAGCGGAAGGAAGAAGATCAACTGGTACACGCGTATCCTTACCGTGGCTATCTTGCTCTTCCAGGCTCCGTCATACCTCATCAACCTGAAGATGCAGTCGGGAGGCGCTCTTGCCTCTGGCATCTCATGGTCGGTGTTCATGATTCCGGCTACTATCATCCTTGCTGCCGGTTCGATGTTCATCCTCTGGCTCGGTGAGCGCATTACCGACAAGGGCGTGGGCAACGGTATATCCATCATCATTATGATTGGTATCATCGCCCGTCTGCCCCAGGCATTCTTCCAGGAGGTGACATCGCGCTTCACGGCTATTACTGGTGGTGGTCTGGTCATGTTCATCATCGAAATTCTCATCCTCTTCGCTGTGGTATGCGCCTCCATCGTCCTCGTACAGGGCGTGCGCAAAGTACCCGTGCAGTATGCCAGGAGAGTGCAGGGCAATAAGACCTATGGTGGTGCCCGTCAGTATATCCCGCTCAAACTGTTTGCTGCCAACGTGATGCCTATCATCTTTGCTCAGGCGTTGATGTTCATACCGCTGGCCATCGTACAGTATTCGTCTGACAGCACCAGCTATGTGATGCGCTCGCTCATGGATCACACGAGCCTGCTCTACAACATCATCTTCGCTCTGCTCATCATCGCGTTTACGTATTTCTATACGGCCATCACCCTCAACCCGACGCAGATGGCTGAGGACATGAAGCGCAATAACGGATTCATTCCGGGCGTGAAACCTGGAAAACCGACGGCTGAGTATATCGACACCGTGATGTCGAGAATCACTCTCCCGGGCTCGCTCTTCATTGCCTTCATCGCTATCATGCCGGCCTTGGCGGGTCTGCTTAATGTGCAGCAGGGCTTCGCTCAGTTCTTCGGTGGTACGTCGCTGCTCATCCTCGTGGGTGTGGTGATTGACACGCTGCAGCAGATACAGAGCTACCTCATGATGAGGCATTATGAAGGTCTGCTTACTCCGGGACATACGCGCAACGCCGAAGCAAAGGCAAAATAAAGCGCTGCTCGCGGAATGAAGATATTCCTCAAGACGGAAGACGAAATAGAGCTGATGAGGCAAGCGAACCGACTCGTCGGTCTTACGCTTGCCGAATTGGCGAAACATATCCGGCCCGGGGTCTCCACGAAACAACTCGACCGCATAGCCGATGAGTTCATACGCGACCACGGTGCCGTGCCTACTTTCCTCAATTTCCCCAACCCCTACGGGGCTCCCTTCCCGGCCAGTATTTGCACATCGGTCAACGATGTGGTGGTACACGGCATACCCGATGAGAAAACCATTCTCAAAGAGGGCGATATCATCTCCATCGACTGCGGTACGCTGCTCAACGGCTTCAATGGTGACTCTGCCTATACCTTCACGGTGGGCGAGGTAACACAGGAAGTAAGACAGCTGCTCCAACGCACCAAGGAGGCCCTTTATCAGGGCATCGATAACGCCAGGGCAGGAAAGCACGTGGGTGACATCAGCCAGACGGTGCAGGATTACTGCGAAACGGCAGGTTATGGTGTGGTGAGGGAACTGACAGGTCATGGTATCGGACGCAAGATGCATGAAGACCCACTAGTGCCCAACTATGGACGACGTGGCAACGGACCGTTGCTTAAGGCGGGAATGTGTATCGCCATTGAGCCGATGATAACCATGGGCGACCGGCAGGTGGTGCTTGACAGCGATCGGTGGACCATCCGCACACGCGATGGCAAACCGGCAGCACATTTCGAGCACACCATTGCTGTGAGAAAAGGCGAGGCCGAAATCCTCTCTTCCTTTGAGTATATCGAAAATCAATAACAAGAAAGCATTATGGCAAAACAATCTGCTATCGAGCAGGACGGAACAATTATCGAGGCTCTCTCTAACGCCATGTTCAGGGTGGAACTGGAGAACGGTGTGCAAATCACGGCTCATATATCGGGCAAGATGCGCATGCACTACATCAAGATTCTCCCCGGCGACAAGGTGAAGGTGGAGATGAGCCCCTACGACCTCACCAAAGGCCGTATCGTGTTCAGATACAAATAATCCTTTATCAGATATGAAGACAAGAGCATCATTAAAGAAACGGACACCCGATTGCAAAATCGTCAGGAGAAAAGGTAGGCTGTTCGTCATCAACAAGAAAAATCCCAAGTATAAACTGCGTCAGGGATAAACGAAGTATTTAACTTATTTTTTTATTTAAAACAAAATGGCAATAAGAATTGTTGGAGTAGATTTGCCCCAGAATAAGCGTGGCGAAATCGCATTGACCTATATCTATGGTATTGGTCGAAGTAGTTCAGCAAAGATATTGGACAAGGCGGGCGTGGACCGTGCACTCAAGGTGAACGAGTGGACTGACGACCAGGCAGCAAAGATCCGTGAGATTATCGGCGCTGAATTTAAAGTGGAAGGCGACCTCAGGTCGGAAATCCAGATGAACATCAAGCGCCTCATGGACATCGGCTGCTATCGTGGCGTAAGGCACCGTAACGGTCTTCCCGTGCGTGGTCAGAGCACCAAGAACAACGCTCGCACCAGAAAAGGTAAGAAGAAGACTGTGGCTAATAAGAAAAAGGCAACTAAGTAATCAGTAGAAAGGAAACTATCATGGCAAAGAAAACAGTCGCTTCGAAGAAAAGAAACGTCAAGGTTGATGCGATGGGACAGCTCCATGTGCACAGCTCTTTCAATAATATCATCGTCTCGCTGGCTAACAGCGAGGGACAGGTCATCTCTTGGTCGTCTGCCGGTAAGATGGGCTTCCGTGGCTCGAAGAAGAACACTCCCTACGCTGCCCAGATGGCTGCCGAGGATTGCGCCAAGGTGGCTTACGATCTCGGTCTGCGCAAGGTGAAGGCTTATGTCAAAGGTCCCGGTAACGGACGTGAGTCCGCCATCCGTGCTATCCATGGTGCCGGCATCGACGTTATCGAGATTATCGACGTCACTCCGCTGCCTCACAACGGATGCCGCCCACCGAAACGCCGCCGCGTGTAATCTTAATTATTCAAACATTAAATCATTATAAAATCAAAATTGGGAGTTGAAAATCGAAAGTAATGTCTTTTCATCTTTTCATTTTTTAATTCTCTAATTTTCAACAGTTATGGCAAGATATATAGGACCGAAATCAAAAATTGCGCGCCGCTTTGGAGAACCCATCTTCGGCGCCGACAAAGTTTTGTCCAAGAGGAACTTCCCTCCTGGACAGCATGGCCAGAACCGACGTCGCAAACAGTCGGAGTATGCAGTCATGTTGGCAGAGAAGCAAAAGGCTAAGTACACCTATGGTGTGCTCGAGCGCCAGTTCAGGAATATGTTTGAGGCTGCCGCCAAGGCTGAAGGTATCACCGGTGAGGTGCTGCTGCAGAACCTGGAGAGCCGTCTCGACAACATCGTCTTCCGTCTCGGTATCGCTCCCACGAGAGCCGCAGCCCGTCAGCTCGTCTCCCACAAGCATATCGTCGTTGATGGTAAGGTGGTTAACATTCCTTCTTATTCCGTCAAACCCGGACAGGTGGTCGGCGTGAGAGAAAAGGCAAAATCGCTCGAAGTCATTGAAGCCGCACTCGCTGGGTTTAACCACAGCAAGTACCCCTGGATCGAATGGGACGAAAACTCCAAGAGCGGGAAATATCTGCATAAGCCCGACAGAGCCGACATTCCAGAGAATATTAAGGAACAGTTAATCGTTGAGTTGTACTCTAAATAATCATTGAATTAATGGCGATATTAGCATTTCAAAAACCTGACAAAGTTGTAATGTTGGAGGCTGACGACAAGTTCGGCAAGTTCGAATTTCGTCCCTTGGAACCGGGCTTCGGTGTTACCATCGGCAACTCGCTCCGTCGCATTCTGCTTTCGTCGCTCGAAGGGTTCGCTATCAACACCGTCAAGATTGCCGGTGTAGAACATGAGTTCTCTTCCGTGCCAGGCGTCAAGGAGGATGTCACCAACATTATTTTGAATCTCAAACAAGTTCGATTCAAACAAGTAGTAGAAGAATTCGAGAACGAGAAAGTTAGTATCACCGTCGAGAACTCCACGGAGTTCAAAGCCGGAGATATCGGTAAGTATCTGACTGGATTTGAAGTGTTAAACCCTGATTTGGTGATTTGTCATTTAGAGACTAAGGCGTTGATGCAAATAGACATCACTATCAACAAAGGCCGTGGCTATGTGCCCGCCGATGAGAATAGGGAGTTCTGCACCGATGTCAACGTCATTCCAATCGATTCTATCTACACCCCTATCCGCAACGTGAAATATTCGGTCGAGCCTTATCGTGTCGAACAAAAGACCGACTACGACAAACTCGTTATCGAAGTCACCACGGATGGTTCCATTCACCCGAAGGATGCCCTGAAGGAAGCGGCCAAAACGCTCATCCATCATTTCATGCTCTTCAGCGATGAAAAGATAACGCTCGAAAACCCGGAAGTCGATGGCAACCAGGAATTCGACGAAGAGGTGCTCCACATGCGACAGCTGCTCAAGCAAAGGCTCGTCGATATGAACCTCTCGGTGCGCGCACTCAACTGCCTCAAGGCAGCCGACGTGGAAACACTCGGCGACCTCGTGCAGTACAACAAGACCGACTTGCTCAAATTCCGCAACTTCGGCAAGAAATCGCTTTCTGAGCTTGATGATTTGCTCGAAGGTCTGAATCTGTCGTTTGGAACCGATATAACCAAGTATAAATTAAATCAAGAGTAATTTCCAGTAATGAGACATAATAAGAAATTCAACCATCTGGGTCGTACTGCTGACCATCGTCATGCCATGCTCGCGAATATGGCTATCTCGCTGATCGAGCACAAAAGAATCACTACGACCCTCGCAAAGGCCAAGGCGCTCAAGAAATATGTTGAGCCGCTGATCACCCGTTGCAAGGAAGACACCACCAGTTCGCGACGCGTGGTGTTCCGCTATCTCCAAAACAAGTATGCCGTCACCGAGCTGTTCTCCAACATCGCTGAGAAGGTAGGTGACCGTCCCGGTGGCTACACTCGTATCATCAAGCTCGGTCATCGATTGGGTGATGGTGCTGATATGTGCTTCATCGAACTCGTCGACTTCGACGAGAACATGGCCAAGACACCGAAGGCTGCCAAGAAGACTCGTCGTAGCCGCCGCTCTGGCGCCAAAGCTGAGGCACCTGTAGCCGAGGCTGCCGCTGCCGTTGAGGAAAAGGCCGAGGCCGTGGCTGAGAAAGTAGAAGCTGCTGAGAAGAAGGCAGAGAAAGTCGTCGAGAAAGCTGCTGAAGCTGTTGAGGAGAAAGCCGCTGAGGTGGCCGAAGCCGTCGAAGAGGCAAAGGCTGAATAAGACTCATGCTCACCCCATTAAAAAGGATGCTCTCATCAGGGCATCCTTTTTTTGTTTATTGTTGGGAGATTAGTGCTTAGTGTTTAGTGAACATTCGGCATCTGCTTATGCTCCCTCCCTTTGGGAGGGTCGGGGTGGGTGTTAAGTGGGTGTCTTCTTTAGGGTTTCCCCTATCTTCTTTTGGGGATTTTCCCGAGTTCATGCTTTTTTTTATGTATATTTTTGCACCGATGAAAAAGCGGTTTCTTGTGGCTTCGATGACAGAAATGAATATTCCGGCCCTTGATACTTGCAGAATCCGACAAAAACAATTATATTTGCATCATAACTCATAAACTCAACAACTCATAAACTCACAAACTATGAAAAAGATTTTGGTATTGACAGTTTGTGGCGCCTTGTTGCTCGCAGGATGCGGCACATACACAGGTGCAGGAGCATATACCGGCTCAACGCTGGGCTCTATCCTTGGTTCGGCCATCGGCGGCATCGCCGGCGGACCTCGTGGCAGCGATATCGGAACCATCATCGGCATGGCGGGCGGTGCCGTCGTGGGCGGTGCTATTGGCTCGGCAGCCGACCAGAAACGCCAGGAGCGCATAGAAGACCGTTATGAACAGCGTCGCCAGCAACGTCAGCAGCAGCGCGATGACTCACGTTATGATGACTCACGTTACGACGATGGTGGCTACTACGGACCATCTGACGACCAGTCCTACGACGACCGTATCTACGATTTCGGCAGCACCGACTACACGGGCACCTATTCCGCTTCTCCGGCACGCACGGTGAATCCCGCGTCGTCGAGCTACGATATGGGAGATTATGCCTACAATCCCCGAATTGAGATTCGCAACCCGCGTTTCGTCGATGACAACCACGACAATATCCTTCGTTCCAACGAGCTGTCGAAGGTCATCTTCGAGGTGGTGAATACATCGAGTCACATGCTCTACGACTTGCAGCCCACTGTGGTGGAGGCATCGGGCAACAAACGCATCTACATCTCACCCTCGGTGCATGTTGAGAGTCTCGCTCCAGGTGCAGCCATCCGTTATACGGCCATGGTCAAGGCTGGCAAGATTAAGGACGGCACCGCTACCTTCTGCCTCTCCGTGCTTCAGGGTGGACAAGCCATGTCGGGCGTGACGGAATTCTCCATCACCACACGACGGTAACATCAAACGTTGAACATCCTCAGTCCCTATACGTGTCGTTTATCCTACGTGTAGGGACTCTTTGTAAGGCTTGAAATAACATCAGTCCCTGCACTCATGTGCAGGGACTGACTGTTTTGGTTAGAATTTACTTTTTTACCTTTTTACTTTTTTACTCTTAAACGATTCCCTGAGCCATCATGGCGTTGGCCACCTTCATGAAGCCGGCGATGTTGGCACCCTTCACGTAGTCGATGTAACCATCGGGCTGCTTGCCGTACTTCACGCAGGCCTCGTGGATGGAGTGCATGATATAGTGCAGTTTCTCGTCCACTTCTTTCTCGCTCCAGCTCAGGCGCATGGAGTTCTGTGTCATCTCCAAGCCCGAGGTGGCCACGCCACCGGCGTTCACGGCCTTGCCGGGAGCGAAGAGCATCTTCGCAGCGACAAACTTCTCTGCTGCCTCGGCGGTGCAACCCATGTTCGATACCTCGGCCACGCACAGCGGCTTGTTGGCCAACAGCATGTCGGCATCGTCGCCATTGAGCTCGTTCTGTGTGGCGCAAGGCAATGCGATGTCCACCTTGACCTCCCAAGGTTTCTTGTTGGGGATGAACTTGGCACCCGGGAACTCGTCGGCATAAGGTTCGCAGATGTCGTTGCCCGAAGCACGCAGCTCAAGCATATAGTCTATCTTCTCGCCACAGATGCCGTCGGGGTCATAGATATATCCATCGGGACCACTGATGGTCACCACCTTGGCACCCAACTCGGTGGCTTTCGTGGCAGCGCCCCAGGCTACATTGCCGAAGCCGCTGATGGCCACCGTCTTGCCCTTGATGTCAATGTCGCGGGTTTGTAACATCTGGTTCACGAAATAGAGGGCACCGAAGCCCGTGGCCTCGGGACGGATACGGCTGCCGCCCCATTCCAGACCCTTGCCGGTGAGCACACCGTTCCATTCGTGGGTCAGTTTTTTGTACATGCCGAAGAGGTAACCTATCTCACGGCCCCCAACGCCGATGTCACCGGCGGGCACGTCCATATCTGGACCAATCACCTTCACCAGTTCCGTCATGAAGGCTTGGCAGAAACGCATCACCTCGGCATCGCTGCGACCACGGATGGAGAAGTCGCTGCCGCCCTTGCCACCACCCATGGGAAGTGTGGTGAGTGCATTCTTGAAGGTCTGTTCGAAACCTAAGAACTTCAGGATGGAAAGGTTCACCGAGGGATGGAAGCGCAAGCCGCCTTTGTACGGTCCGATGGCGCTGTTGAACTGTACACGGTAGCCCAGGTTCACATGCACCTCGCCCTTGTCGTCGGTCCAAGGCACACGGAAGGTGAGGATGCGCTCCGGCTCCACCATGCGCTCAATCAGTTTAGCACGTTCAAACTCAGGATGCTGGTTGTACACGTCTTTTACGGAAATCAACACCTCGCGTACAGCTTGCAGATACTCGGCTTCGCCGGGGTGCTTCTGCTCCAGCGAATGCATGATTTTCTCAACGTCCATAGTATTAATTATTTAGTTAGTTAAAGGTTAGACAAAGTGTCACAATTCAATTGCAAATATAGGTTTTTATTCCGCTCCTTCCAAATATTTTCACATGTTTTTTCGCCTTCATACTTACTTTCTGAGAAAAAGCCAAAAAACAACACACACTCTTGGTCTCCTTTCCCCTTTTTTTCGTACTTTTGCATACCCCAACTTCCTAAACCTCAAATCTTAAACCTCAAACATAAATGAACGAACCCATACCAGAGCAGTGGAAGAAATTCCTTCTCAAGGACGTGTCTTTCGTCAACCTCATGACCAAGCGTATCTTCAACGTGCTCATTATCGCCAATCCCTATGATGCCTTCATGATGGAGGATGACGGACGCGTGGATGAGAAGATATTCAATGAATATGTGGAACTGGGCCTGCGTTATCCGCCTACCTTCACGCAGGTGAGCACGACGGAGGATGCGGCTGCGGCTTTGGCTGAGACCGACATCGACCTGGTCATCTGTATGCCGGGTAATGCCGACAACGACGCTTTCACTGTGGCACGCGACGTGAAGGCGCATGCCCCGCATATCCCCTGCGTGGTGCTCACACCGTTCTCACACGGCATCACGCGGCGCATGGAGCATGAGGATCTGTCCATCTTCGATTATGTGTTCTGCTGGTTGGGCGACACGAATATCATCCTCTCCATCATCAAGCTGCTTGAGGACCGCATGAACATCGACCATGATATACAGGAGGCGGGTGTGCAGGTCATACTGCTCGTTGAGGACAACATTCGTTTTTATTCCGGCATTCTTCCGAACCTCTACAGTTATATCCTTCAGCAAAGCCAGCGGTTCTCCACCGAGGCACTGAACCCTCATGCCGCCGCTCAGCGCAAGCGTGGCCGTCCCAAGGTGGTGTTGGCACGTACCTACGAAGAGGCCATAGAGATGTACAACCGCTATGAGAACAACATGTTGGGCGTTATCTCCGACGGTCGTTTCCCCCGTGAGGGAGTGAAAGACCCCGAGGCGGGTCTGCGCCTTTTGCGCACCATCCGTCAGCGTAACGAATATGTGCCGCTCATCCTGCAAAGCGCTGAGGTGGAAAACCGGCAGAAGGCGCTTGACGAAGGCTTTAAGTTCGTGGACAAGAACTCGAAGAAACGCAATATCGACATGCGCAACCTCTTGGCGGAGCACATGGGCTTCGGTGACTTCATCTTCCGGGACCCGGCGACACACGAGGAGATCATGCGTGTGAGGAGCCTGAAGGAGCTGCAAGATAATATCTTCCGCATACCCGACGACTCAATGCTCTACCATGTGTCGCGCAACCACATGAGCCGTTGGTTGAGTGCCAGGGCCATCTTCCCGGTGTCGAACTTCCTCAAACATGTCACATGGCACAAACTGAAGGATGTGGGGGCGCACCGCCAGATTATCTTTGATGCCATTGTGCAATACCGGCAGATGAAGAACATCGGCGTGGTGGCGGTCTTCGACCGTGGCAAATTCGACAAATACGCCCACTTCGCACGTATTGGTGAGGGGTCACTTGGCGGCAAGGGACGTGGACTGGCGTTCCTCGACAATGTCATCAAGCGGAACCCGGAACTTAACCAGTTTGACAATGCCTTGGTGACCATCCCGAAGACGGTGGTGCTCTGCACGGATATCTTCGACCAGTTCATGGATAGTAACAACCTCTACCAGGTGGCACTGAGCGACGCGCCCGACGAAGTGATACTCGACCATTTCCTCAAGGCGCAGTTGCCTGACACGCTGATTGCCGACTTCTTCACGTTCTTCGAGGCTACGAGGAGTCCTATTGCCGTGCGCTCGTCATCACTGCTTGAGGATGCTCACTACCAGCCATTCGCAGGTATCTATTCCACCTATATGGTGCCCTATCTCCCCGACAAATATGATATGTTGCGTATGCTGGCCTGTGCCATCAAGGGCGTCTATGCTTCGGTGTACTACCGAGACTCCAAGGCATATATGACGGCTACGAGTAATGTCATTGACCAGGAGAAGATGGCGGTCATCCTGCAGGAGGTGGTAGGTCATGAGCATGGCCACAAATACTATCCCACCATGAGCGGGGTCATTCGCTCACTCAATTATTACCCCATCGGCGACGAGAAGGCTGAGGACGGTATCGCCAGTCTGGCATTGGGTCTGGGTAAGTATATCGTTGATGGGGGCCAGACGCTCCGCGTGAGCCCTTATCATCCCAACCAGGTGCTACAGACGAGTGAACTCGATACGGCGTTGCGTGAGACACAAACGCGCTTCTATGCCCTTGACCTGAATAATACGGGAAGAGAGTTTAAGGTGGACGACGGCTTCAATATCCTCAACCTGCGTGTGAAGGAGGCCGATGCTGACAAGACGCTTACTTATATCGCATCGACGTTCGACCCCTACGACCAGGTGATACGCGACGGAATCTACGAGGGAGGACGCAAGGTGATTACTTTCTGCGGTGTGTTGCAGCATGGCATCTTCCCATTGCCCGAAATCATGCAGATGGTGATGAAATATGGTGCGGAGAGTATGCGCCGCCCCGTGGAGATAGAGTTTGCGTGCAACGTCAACGACGACAGGACAGGTGAGTTCTACTTGTTGCAGATACGTCCCATCGTTGATGCCAAGCAGATGCTTGACGAAGATATCGTGGCGATATCCGACGAGCGATGCCTGCTGCGTTCGCACATGTCACTCGGTCACGGTATCAGTGAAGATGTGACGGATGTGGTATATGTGAAGACTGGTGACGACTTCACTGCCATGAACAACCCGGCCATCGCTGACGAGATAGAGCATATCAACCGTTCTTTCCTTGACCAAGGGCGTAACTACGTGCTCGTGGGACCAGGACGATGGGGGTCGAGTGATCCTTGGCTGGGCATCCCGGTGAAGTGGCCCCATATCAGTGCGGCACGGGTCATTGTCGAGATGGCCATCAAGAATTTCCGCGTCGACCCGTCGCAGGGTACGCATTTCTTCCAGAACCTCACCAGTTTCGGTGTGGGATATTTCACTGTCAATCAGGTGACAGGCGACGGGCTGTTCCGGCAGGACGTGCTCGATGCCATGCCCGCCGTGGAGGAGACGGAACATGTGCGTCATGTGCGTTTCCCGCAGCCGCTGAAAATCATGATGGATGGAAAAAAGCAGGAGGGGGTAGTACTCATTCCTCTCTTCCCGCAAAATAGTGAAAGTCGTTAATCAGGATGTTCAGAAACATCTCTGGTGGTTGTTGTGCTGTGATTTGAAGTGTCTGTTGCACTTTTGTCGACAGTGCGGCCATGTTGTTCCAACGTTGCACATTCCTGGGAGCCGATACCACGCGCGATATCACTTCCATCTGCCGCCACGACAAATTGGCGGCGGTGGGATAGGAGGGTACGTAGCCGGGCATGGCATATTGGAAATCGTCGAGTCGGATATGCAACTGTGCATATCCGTTTTTCTGTATCACGGTGGTACCCGCCGCCAAGTCGCCCAATCGTTGACTATTCTTGGTGAAGATGATCGATAGCATACCGATGCTACCAAGTAGTGGACCATCGACAATGAGCAACAACCATCGCAGCAACAACTGGCTGAGTGAGGGGCGGCTGCCATCGAGACTCATCACCTGGATGCCCAGGGCCATCTTGCCCAAGGTTTGTCCTTTGTTGAAACGCTCCATGATTAAAGGATAGAGCAGGGTGACGATGGCGCCGATAACGAAGCATACTATTGCCAACGGGGGGTTGCCATAGGCTTGGATGGCAACAACACTCACTATCATGAAGTAGGCGATTACCATGATGGAACCATCTATCAGCCATGCCAAGAAGCGCGACGACAGGCTGGCCGCACGTTGGTGCAGGTTCACATGCTGGCTTGTGACGAAGGTGGTTACTGCCATTGTTTCTTTTTTCCCTTTCTTTTTTGCAAAAGTAGCGTTTTTTTCCGTATTTTTGCATACCCAATCGTATTTTTTGACGTTCAGGGCAAAACGAAGGTATTCGAACGAATGAAAGAGGCCGTTTTCATCAGGAAAAACATCGCCAAATGGCGTGCCATGGAGGTGCAGATAGGCAACATGTCCAACACATCTCCCGACAAACTCGTTGACACGTATGCCGAGGTGAATGCCGACTTGGCTTTCGCACAGACGCATTATCCCCATTCGCGCATCACCGAGTACCTGAACAACATGGCCGTTTCACTCCATGGCGAACTCTACCAGCGCAAGAACGAGAAATGGAGCCGGTTGTTGACATTCTGGACACATGAGGTGCCTACTTATGTCTATGAGGGTCGGCGGTGCATATTGCTTTCGCTGGCCATTTTGCTCGTGGGGGCTTTTGTAGGTGCGGTGAGTGCCTTGGGTGGCGAGGAGTTCGTGCGCTCCATCCTTGGCGATGGCTATGTGGAGATGACGGCCGACAATATTCGCTCGGGCCAGCCCTTCGGCGTGTATGCCAGCGAAGAGTCGTCGAGTATGTTTCTCGGCATCATGTTCAACAATGTGTGGGTTTCGTTCCTCTATTTTGTAATGGGTGTGTTTACGAGCATCGCCACGGGATATTTCATTTTCTACAACGGGATGATGGTGGGGGCGTTTGTCGCCTATTTCGCACAACACGGACTGTTCGGCCCTTGTCTGCTTACCCTTTTCCTCCACGGCACACTTGAACTGTCGGCATTGGTGGTGGCAGGTGGCGCGGGCATCGCCCTGGGCAACGGATGGCTCTTTCCCGGTACCTATTCGCGTATCGAATCGTTCAAACGATCGGCTAAACGAGGGGTGAAGATTCTGATAAGCACCACGCCCATCTTTGTGGTTGCCGCTTTCATCGAAGGATTCTTCACACGTCTTACCGAGGCGGGCGACGCGCTCCGACTGACTGTCATCGTGCTTTCGGCACTGTTCATCCTGTTCTATTATGTTTACTTACCCATACACCGACATCGCCATGGAACGACCAGATGACAACCTACTACTCTTCCGACGGCGCACGATAGGTGAATTGTTGGATGTGCCACTCGACTTTTTGCGGCACAACCGACGGATGTGGTTGCTGTGGGTGGCGCTGCCGCTGTTGCCATTGTCGCTGTTGCTGGCATTGGTGGGACCGCCGATAGGGAACGAGTGGGAAGATTATGTGAGTATTTTCTTTGCCCGTTTGATGGGATTCGACTTCGATACGGGCGACAGTTTTCTTTCTTTGGAAACGCTATTGGTGGCCTTGTCCTTATGTCTCGTGCTTTGGTCTGTACATGCGCTGTTCCGAAGTCTGGGTCTGGCGTTGACCAACAGGCGTGGTTCCATGCTGGCAGAATTGCGCTGGTTGGCGCCCAGGATGTTGGCGTTCGTGGTGGTGGCTTTTCTCTTGCTTCGTATGCTGAGCGGTGGCAACGCCGGTTATGCCTTTCTGCTCGTCATATTGTTCTTACCATTAGCATGTGTGCCGCCGGCTTGTCTGCTGCGTGACAAGCCTTTGGGGGAGACATTGGCACATACCGTGTCGGTGTCGGTGCGCAAGTGGATAGAATTGCTCGTTGTTGTGCCGGTGATAGGGTTGCTCGTGTTTATGCTCCAGGGAGTGGTACAGGTGCCTGCCATGTTGGTTGAGAATGCAGTCAACATGTTCACGTTGGCCGACGAACGGCCTGATATGTGGCTGCTCTTCCTGCGCTTTCTTTCCACTATGCTGTCGTGGTGGGCGTTCTTTCTGGGTTTCTCCTTCTTGGTCATCTCCGTGGCGTATGTCTATGGCGATGGGGCGGAAAGAGAGGATAATGTATCGCTGACAGAGGACATCAACCAATTCGAAAATCTGTAGACCATGGCTTCGCTCACTGATACACTGTCTCTCAACAAGGCGCTCATCCAGAGGATGCGTGACGATTATGGCTATGTGGATGGTCTGTCGCCCGACATGAAATGGCCGAAGGATTCGGTGCAGAGGGGGGCTGAGGTGCCGTCGTCGAATGGCTCCAACATCTTCTCTGATTTGTTCGAATGGTTGGGACAGGTGCCCTCGTTTGTGTGGTACACCCTGATGGCGTTATTGGTGGCCGTGGCGTTGATATGGATTCTTCGCAATATTAGCATCGGTAAGAAAGGAAAGAAAGAGGAGGAGATGGAAGAGGCTGACCTCCCCGTGGACATCTATGCCGTTGACCAGCCTCAGGAGGAACTGCGGCGGGCTGTGGCGGCACAAGACTGGGACCAGGCGGTGCGCATGACTTATATCCTCACCCTTCGACACCTGCATGAGGCAGGTCGCATACAATGGCTACCCAGCAAGACACCCATGGATTATGTCGGGGCGGTGGGCATGGCTCCTTTCCTCCATCTCACCAACGCTTTCCTCAGGGTGCGCTTCGGAAAATATCCTGCCACGGAGGAGATGTGGCGCAAGGCTGACGAGTGGCGTGAGGCCACGGAGAAAGGGGGTGAGGCATGAAAAAAGGCAATGTGCTGTTGGTGCTCCTGATTCTGGCTGGTTTGGTGGCCGTGGCGTGGGTAATAGGAATCTTCGGGCGCAGTGGGAAATATGACGACCCGAAGAAGTGGAACGCTTCCTATCGCCATACCGACGCCATGCCTTTTGGTATGGAACTGTTCGACAGCGTGATGGCCACATCGCTGCCCAATGGTTATCGTTATGGGAAGATGCCAGTGGACGAGGCGTGCCGAGCCGATTCGACGGGACGGGTTTCATTGGCGTATATCTACAGTTCGGCTTATTTCTCCGATGAGGAAGAAAAACAACTGCTGGCTTTCGCCGCCCGGGGCAATAATTTGCTGTTGGTTGCCAACAACTATCCTGAGGATACTTACGATGAGGAATCCAACACATCGTTGGCAAAATCATTGGGGTTCAGCAGCATACGTTTTGGAGACTTCGACTTCTCTGAGTTTAAGGACTCGTTGCAGGATGCGGCCAAGGATTCCATCACGTGGACACACGGTGATGGTCAGGTGTTCCACATGACACCCCAACTGCTGTCGGCCGGATTGGTGAACAAAGACATACGAAACCAGAAAATGGCAACAGTGGAGGCGATTTTTGAAGACATGGATGATTATTCTTCTGGAAAGATATCAGTGCCCGTGCTTCTGCAACGCAACTACGGTAAGGGAAAGATTGTCATCGCCACGAACACATTGCTTTTCACTAACTATGGGGTGCTCCATCCAGAGATATCGGCGTACGTGGGGCGGGTGATGGCATTGGTGGCTGACAAACCTATGGTGCGTTTTTCCGATACCTATAGTATGAGACAAGGAGAAATGGATGGGCAGTCGCCATCGCCACTGTCGTTCTTGCTGAAAAACAAACCTACACGATGGGCTCTTTTCATGGCACTGGCCGCCATCGTGCTGTTCTTCATTTTCCGTGCACGACGGCGACAACGGGTTATTCCCGTCATGCCACTGCCGGAGAACAAGTCGGTGGAGTTCGCCCGGGTTCTCGGCACTATATACTACCGACGGGGTGACCACCGCGACCTGCTGAACAAGAAATACCTCCATTTCGCTTATGAGGTGAGGCGACGGCTCTTTGTCGATGTCACCGACCCGGCAGCCGACCAACATACGGTGGCGGCACTGGCCAACGTATCGGGAATACCTGCCAGTGACTTGCAGATGCAACTGCGGGTTATCCGCGAGGCTCTGAAGCCCAGTGACAGACAACTCGACAAGGAACAGCTGCAACAATATATCGATTTCATGAACAAGGTATTATCTTCTTTGGTAGTTCGTAGGGAGTAGTTAAGTTACCTTACGGGCTAATCATATATTTCATACAGTAAATTTCAAATTTCAATCATCAATAATAATGGAATACAACCAATCAAGAGTAGATCTGACACGTTTCGCCCAGAAGATGTTCGAGGCTCGACAGTTCATTGCGCAGGTAATCGTAGGACAGGAAGAGGCGGTGGATCTCGTGCTGACGGCCATCCTTGCCGACGGACATGTATTGCTTGAAGGAGTGCCGGGTGTGGCCAAGACGCTCATGGCCAAGGTGGTGGCACGGCTTATCGATGCACAGTTTACACGTATTCAGTTCACGCCCGACCTCATGCCGTCAGACATCTTAGGCACCTCAGTGTTCAATATGAAGGAGTCGGAGTTCCATTTCCATCGCGGACCGGTGTTCACCAATATTCTGCTGGCCGATGAGATTAACCGTGCTCCGGCAAAGACGCAGGCGGCGCTCTTCGAGGTGATGGAGGAACGGCAGGCCACCATCGACGGCACCACCTATCCCATGGGTAATCTCTTTGCCGTGCTGGCCACGCAGAATCCGGTGGAGCAGGAGGGGACCTATCGTCTGCCTGAGGCGCAGCTCGACCGTTTTATCATGAAAATAACTATGGGCTATCCGTCGTTCGAACAGGAGGTGACCATCCTGCAACGGCATCAGATGAATAACCGACTGGCTTCGCTGGAGGGCATCCAGCCGGTGATGACCAGCGACGAGGTGTCCCAGTTCAGGGCTTTGCTCGACCAAGTGGTGATTGACCCCTCATTGATTGACTATATGGCGAGGGTGGTGCAGGCCACACGGAACCATCGTGCGGTGTTCCTTGGTGCTTCACCCAGGGCTGCCGTGGCATTGCTCCGTGCTTCCAAGGCGTATGCCTTGTTGCAGGGACGTGACTTCGTGACACCCGACGATGTGCGGCGCGTGGTGGTGCCCGTGCTCCACCACCGACTGATTATCACGTCGGAGGCAGAGATGGAAGGGGTGACACCCGACAAGGTGCTCATTGAGGTGGCCAATGCCTTGGCTGTACCAAGATGAAATGTTGAATGAGGAATTGTTGCTTCGCAATGAAGAATTATGGAATGTGGTATTTCATTCATTTTTTTCGTTCGAAATTGTGTCAGCGACCACTCATCATTACAAATTCTTAACTCGTAACTCGTCTTTAAACAATGTTTCTTCGCAATAGGTTTTTCATAGTATTGTCCATCGTGGCCGTTGCCATGGCCTTGGGACTGCTCTGGCCGCCGCTGTTCCATATCGCTGCGGTGGTGCTGGCCGTGCTCCTGACCTTGACAGTGGTTGACATGGCTGTGCTTTACCTCAGTGCCCGTGTGTCTGTGCGAAGGACATGTGAGGAGCGTCTGTCCAATGGCGAGGACAATCCCGTAACGTTGACGGTGACGAATAACTCAGCGATGCCTCTGCATGTGACATTGCTCGACGAGGTGCCACCGGAACTGCAGGAACGTGACCTGCAATGGCACTTGACGGTCAGACCAAAGCAGGAACAGCCGTTGCGCTATGATGTGCGACCCACGCGTCGTGGACAGATGACCTTCGGTCATGTATGGGCATACGCATCGTCGATGCTTGGACTGATGGAACGGCGTTTCCGGTGTGCCAGACCTCAGACGGTGAAGGTCTATCCCTCGTTCCTTGCCTTGCGGCGTATAGACCTGCGACCGCTGAATGACCATTTGGTGGAACAAGGCACCAAACGGGTGAGGCGTGTGGACAGCAATACGGAGTTTGAACAAATCAAGGAATATGTGACGGGCGATGAGATACGGCATATCAACTGGAAGGCATCGGCACGGCGCATGCAACCGATGGTTAATGTCTATCACGATGAACGTTCCCAAGAGGTGTATAGCGTGGTCGATATGGGACGTACCATGCAGGTGGCTGCCGAGGGGATGACGCTTCTTGACCATTCCATCAATGCCGCGCTAGCCTTGTCGTTCGTGGCTGTCAACAAAGAGGACCAGGCGGGTGTGGCCACTTTCGACGTGCATTTCAACACGTTGGTCAGGGCTTCTCGACGTTCAGGGCAGATGCATCGTATCATGGAGACGTTATACGCCGCCGACACGAATTACGGAGAGTCGGACTATTCGGAACTGTGTCTCTCCCTGAACCACCAGTTGCGCCGTCGGTCGTTCATAGTGCTCTTCACGGCTTTCGATGCCTTGGGAAGCCTGTACCGTCAACTGCCTTATCTCAGACAGATCAACAAACGCCATCGTCTGTTGGTGGTCTTCTTCAAAGACGAGGAACTGCAGCGCTTCGCCCTGTCGGAGAGCGAAGACTGTGAGGATTATTATCAAAGGGTGGTGGCGGAGAAGATGATGCACGAGCGCCGTCTCATCGCTGACATCCTCCAACAGCAGGGCATTCATTCCGTACTCACGTCAACGCGCTACCTGGTGGTCGATGTGGTGAATAAATATCTCGAAATGAAAGCCCGCCGTATGTTGACGTAAAATGTTGAATGTTGAGTGTTGAATGTTTAGTATTCGCTCTGTTGTGGTACTCACTTGGCACCCATTTTCAGTTCCCTCCCTTTGGGAGGGCCAGGGTGGGTATCAGAACCATCCCATCAACACTCTCAGGTAGGCGGTCAGCTCGCCTGCCATCTTCTGGTGCTGCCACAGACTGGGATGCCAGTCGGCACCATATTTCAGGTCACCGTTCTGCGGTGTGAAGTCAAAGCGGTATACTTCCTTATCGCCATGGTCGTGAGCCTCCTGGCATACTGTGTCAAGGTGATGGCGTACCAGCTCCAGTTCTTTGCCTTGTAGCATACTGCCACAGAGCAGCACGATTTTCGCCTTGGGATGGTGCCCGCGCACCTGACTGAGGAACGAGCGGTAGGCGTTCAGCAGACGGTTACTGTCGTAGTTGTTCGTTGATGTGTCGTTGGTACCGAGGTTGATGCATACCACATCGGGTGTGTAACGGCTGAAGTCCCATGCCTCGCTGAAATCATCGAAATTGGTGTATTCGTAGTATTTGGTCATGTTGTCGGCATTGCCTTCGCGCGGTCCGTTGTAGTTGCGGTACACACCGATACCTGAGCGTGCCACCACATATTCCGTGGCACCGAGGTTATGGGCGGTTTGGGCGGCATAGGTAAGGTAATGGTTCTCCGTGGCATCATTGAAATGGTCGCTCTCGCTCGTATTCTCTACTCCATAGCCGCAGGTGATGGAGTTGCCGATGAATTCGATGCTACGCCCGGACAGGGTAGGGGGAGCCACGAGGTGACAGCCCTCGTCGAGGATGAACCCTCGGAACTCCGACCGTCGTTGGTAACTTTCTATGGCATTCATGATGTGTACCTCGTGAACGCCACGGGGCAGGGCAACGGCAACGGTGGCCACGGAATCTTCCTTGGCGGTGAAACCGACTTTGAAAGCCTCGCTGCCATCGATGCTCACCATGAAATAGCCGCTCTCCGGTTTGAAGTGCAGGCGCAGCGATGTGCCCTCAAACCGAGCGTTGATCTGCACACCGGGATAGGTGAACAGCGGCGACTCGGGATTCTTAAAACTGATGCGCCCGATATACTGGATATTAGGGTCGTTGGCTTTGATGACGCTGCCTTTTATAGGCAGGGTGTTGCCGGCTATGGCCGTGATGCTACTGGTCAAGATAAGCAGACAGGCAAGGACATTTCTTGTTTTCATAATCGTTGTTTTTCTCCTGTTTTGCAAAGGTACTATTTTTCGCAATAATACATCTTTTTTTCGTATAATAATTCAATATGCCATATAGATGATTATACACATTTTACAATTTTTACTTGATTTAAATCAAGAAATTGCAGGTTTTGACCTCGAAAAGTTTCAAATTATTGCAAAATCAGGTGTTTTTCTTTAAATTTGCAACGTGTTTTTCATAGTATTAGATTTAAGGTTAACAAAGGTCGGAGTACAGCGGTACTCCTTTTTTTGTGCCCAAAAGTTTCCTGTCGTTTGCTTATGGTACAGATGAACAATTGAAATGGTATATTGCAAGGTAGTGGCTTAACTATTGGGCGAAGCGATAATTCCCATACTTCTTATCTACATAAAAGTTGGGAAAATGCGAAACGTGAATAATTCTACTTTCAAAAATTTTTTGATTTTTTTGCAGAAATGCTTGGAGAATTAAAATAATTTGACTATTTTTGCGTTTTGAAAGAAGAAATTTATTATTCATTAAAACATTTGGATATATGAAAAAGTATTTAGCAGAAATGATTGGCACCTTCGTGCTGACATTCTTGGGTTGCGGCGCAGCCGTGGCTCTGGGTTGCGATGCTTCTAACACCGCAGCAGTTGTGGGTACAGCTATGGCCTTTGGTTTGTCCGTGGTGGCTATGGCCTATACCATCGGTGGCATTTCGGGTTGCCATATCAACCCCGCCATCACGCTTGGTGTGTTCCTCAGTGGTAGGATGAGTGCCAAAGATTGTGGTATGTACATGATTTTCCAGGTCATCGGTGCCATTCTCGCTGCCGCCGTGCTTGCAGGAATCGTTGCTTCGGGTGAAACCTCTCCGGTCATCACTACCGCCACAGGTGCTAATGGATGTGCTTTTGGTGTGACCAACGGTCTGATTGTTGAAATCGTGCTCACCGCTCTCTTCGTGCTTGTGGTGCTCGGTGCCACCTCGAAGACCAATGGCGCCACCAACAACTTCGCTGGTTTGGCCATCGGTCTGAGTCTTATCCTCATCCACTTGGTAGGTATCCACTTCACCGGTACTTCTGTCAACCCCGCCCGTTCCATCGGTCCGGCCCTCTTCCAAGGTGGTGAGGCTCTCTCACAATTGTGGGTATTCATCGTAGGTCCGTTCATTGGCGGTGCCATCGCAGCCCTCCTCTGGAAGGTGATTGCTACCGATAAGGAGTAATAAGTAGGCTTTACGTTTAAATGAAAATAATTAGAGGAGCATCCAACCATGGGTGCTCCTCTTTTTGTCTTGTTCAATTTTAAATCTATTTACTCTTTTATCTTTTAACTTTTTCTATTTACTCTTTCCCTTTTTACCCTTTTACTTTTTTACCTTTTTACCTTTCAACGGTGAGGTTTCTTACATTCCCATGCCGCCTCCCATGCCACCTTGGGGTGCTCCGCCGCCTTGAGGTGCTCCACCTTGTCCGCCGCCGATGCTGTTGAGTTGTTCGCCGGTGCTCTGATGCTCGATGAAGTCGGTGGTCATCTTTGACTGGTGGCGCATAAGTTGTTTCTTCAGGTTACCGAAGTTGAAGCTGACGTTGAGCGATATCTGCTGGATGGGAACGTGGATCTGCTGGGTGCTCACGAAGTCTTTGCCGCGGCTCTCGCTGTCCATGTGAATCTTGCCGCCTTCTTGCAGACCCGTCATGGCCATCATGCTCACGCTGAGTTTATCCTTGATGACTTCCTTCGACAGGTTCAGACCGAGGATGTTGAAGCCGGTGCTCCAGCCTTGCAGTGTGTAGGTCTTCGAGTTGGCAATCCAGAACAAGCTTCCCTGCATGTCCCAAGGCAGTTTCTGCTGTACGTTGACCATCGAGTTGTAGCTCCAGCCGTGGTTCTTCAGGTCGAGGGCGTCGCTGCGCATGTCGGAATAGGTGAGGCCGCCGTTGAACATCAGTCGGGTGTCGCGTGTGATGGACCAGCTGGCGTAGAAGTTCAGGCTTGTCAAGTGGCGTTTCACAACATTGCCGTAGGTGGTGTTCAGCAGACCATTGTTATCATAGAAGCTGTACTGCTCGATACCGTTGTCGCAGAAACTGTGGCGCAGTGTGGCATTCATCATCCATTTCGATGAGAAGCTGTTGAACACGAGGCTGATATTGTTGGTCTTCTCCACATCAAGGTCGCTGTTACCGTAGGTCAGCATGGTGGGGTTCGTGCGGTCCACGTAGGGGTTCAGGTAGCTGATACCGGGACGTGAGATGCGCATGTTGTACGACAGACCGAGGTTCTGTGTCGGGGTGAATGAGTAAGAGATGGTGCCCGAGGGAACGAGTGTGCCGTAGTTGGTGCTGAAGTCATGACCATCTCCCAGGCGGTATTCCACCTCCTGCCAGGTGTGCTCGTAGCGCAGGCCGGCCTTGGTACCCCAGTTGCCCCAGTGACCGTCGTACTCGGCGTAGATGGCACCGATGTTGTTCAGGTAACGATAGTCGGAACTCATCTTCTCATTATATACGTCGGAGAGATAGTATTTCGCATCGGCATCGTTGTGGCGGTTCACATATTTCACACCGGTACTTATTGTCTGCTGTGGTGCTATGGGAGTAGTAAAATCTACCTGCACGGCATGTTCAATGGTCTTCTGGTGGTTGTCGCTGTAGCGGTCGGTCAGGTCGAGGGGCATGGTTGTTTCCGTTTCAGTGTCCATGTCCATGGGGTCGAACTCACTCCAGTTCTCGGTGTGTCCGGGGGAGTAGGTGAGCTGGTAGCTGACCGTCATCTGACTGGTGCGTGCTTGGTTGAAGAACCGCTGGTAGTCGACGGTTCCCGTGAACGACTGGTTCAGGTTTTCCGTTTTGGTAAAGTTGCCATAGCTGAAACCGTCGCCGTAATAACCGCCGCTCATGGTGGTGATGGGATGGCCGTCGCTCTTCATGTTGAAACGGGTGAGTCCGAAGGTGGCATTCAAGCTGCTCATCGGGTCAATCTCGTAGGCAATGCTCAGGTTACCCATGATGAAGGGCAGTTTGGTTGTGCCGTCCTGGTGGTATTTTGTTGATATGTTGCCGAAGTCGGAAAATTGTTCGCGTATCATGTCCACCTCGGTACCTTTCATCTTCGAAGAGTTTAGGAAGGTGTTAGCACTGATGGTGAATTTACCTTGTTGCACGTTCAGAAAGGCACCGCCGCCATAACCACGGGTGCTCACCTGTCCGCGCAGCGTGCCGCTGTAGCCGTTCACAGCGGTCATGGCACTGCCGCCGCCTGGTTCGTTGTGCTGCATCACGATGTTGAGTATGCCGCCGGCTCCTTCAGCGTCGTAGCGGGCACCAGGGTTGGTCACCACCTCGATGTTCTTCACCATCGATGCTGGGATGGACTTGAATATCTGTGAGGGGTTACTCGACATCATGGGGTTGGGCTTGCCGTCGACATACACCTTGAAGTTCGACGAGCCGTTCACGCTGATGTTGTCCTGTGCATCGACGGTCACCATGGGCACCTTACGCAACATGTCGAGGATGGTCTGCGACTTCGCATCGACATCATTCTCCACATTGTAGCTCATCTTGTCAGTCTCCATCTTTACCAATGGCTTGTGGGCCACCACCTCTACACCAGCGAGCGTCTTCGAATCGTCGCTCACGAATACGGTGCCGAGGTCTATTTCACGTTGTCCGCTGAGGTTGACGGTGCGCTTTACATCCAACTTGCCCATAGAGGCAATGACAACCACGTGTGCACCTGAGCCTGTTACTTCTTGTTTGATTTTGCCGTCGATGTCGGTGAGCGACATTGCCACGGCTTTGTTCATGTCTGTTACCTTGAATACACGCACGGTGGCGTAAGGTTCTGTCTCGCCGCTAATACTGTCCTTGACAACTCCCTTGATAATGGTTTGAGCGGAGAGGTCGGCGATGCCGGCGATGAGGGCCACAATGGCCAAAATCATAAATCTTTTCATAGTTGTGTTTTTGTTTGTTGTTTTTCTGGGTGCAAAAGTAATGTTATAAGAAAGGTATTCAAAGTGATATTCGACGACTTCCCCGTTTATTTTCGACCAAAATGCTCTTCCGAATAGAGTTGTACAAAAAAAGAAGCATCCCGGAATGCTCCGGAATGCTCCAATTACCAATCCTTTTACCTTTACTTTTTTACTATTTTACCTTTTCAACCCTTTTACCTTTTTCCCCTTTTACTTTTTTACCTTTTTACTTTTTTACCTTTTTACTTTTTTACCTTTTTACCTTTACATTCCGCCTCCCATGCCTCCGATGCTGTTCAGTTGTTCACTGCTTCCGCGCTGCTCTATGTAGTCGCTGTTCACCTTCGACACATGTTGTTGCAACTGGCGTTTCAGGTTGCCGAAGTTCCATGCTACGGTCACCTGCACCATTTGTATGGGTACGTGTATGCGTTGCGAACTTGTGAAGTCGTGTCCTTTGCTGTGGGTGTCAAACTTCAGGTTGCCCTTTTCTCCCAGTCCGGATATAGCCGCCATGCTGATGTCGAGTTTGTCGTTGAACAGGCTTTTCGAAAGACTTAGTCCCATGAGGTTGAATCCCGATGACCATCCTTGCAGCGTCTTGCTCCTGGTGTTACCCATCCAGAAGAGACTTCCCTGGATGTCCCACGGCAGTTTCTGTTGCACGTTGACCATCATGTTTCCACTCCATCCGTGGTTGTTCATGTCGAGGGCATCGCTGCGCATGTCGGTGTAGGTCAATCCGCCGTTGAACATCAGTCGGGTGTCGCGCAGTACGGACCAGCTGGCGTAAACGTTGAGACTTGTCATGTGCCGTTTCACCACATTGCCGTAGGTAGTGTTCATCAGTCCGTTGTCATCATAGAAGCTGTATTGTTCGATGGCGTTGTCGCAGAAACTGTGTCGCAGTGTGGCGTTCATCATCCATTTTGAGGAGAAACTGTTCATTACGAGGCTCACGTTATGCGTCTTTTCAACATCGAGGTCGGGGTTGCCGTAACTCAGCGAGGTGGGGTTGCTGCGGTCCACATAGGGGTTCAAATAGGTGATGCCAGGCCTTGAGATGCGCATGTTGTACGACAGACCTAAGTTCTGTGTCGGGGTGAAAGAGTAGGAGAGAGTGGCTGAAGGGACGAGTGTTCCATAGTTGGTGCTGAAGTCATGGCCGTTCCCCAGATGGTATTCCACTTTCTGCCAGGTATGCTCATATCGCAGTCCGGCCTTGGTGCCCCAGTTGCCCCAGTGTCCGTCATATTCCATGTAGGCTGCGGCGATATTGTTCAAGTAGAGGTAGTCAGTGCTCATGTCCTCGGCATACACGTCGTTGAGGTAGTATTTAGAGTCTGAGGCGTTGCGTCGGTTGATGTACTTCAGTCCGGTGTTGACTGTCTGCTGTTCACCGATGGGTCTGGAATAGTCGGCCTGTAGGGTTTGTTCCGTACCTTTCATGTGGTCATCGGAATAGCGGTCGGTCAGGTCGAGTGGTATGGTCGTGCTCACAGGATCGAACACACTCCAATTCTCGTTGTGTGTGGGTGAGTGGTCTAGTTGGTAACTGAGTATGAGTTGGTGGGTGTGCTGTGCGTTGAAGAACCGTTGGTAGTCAATGCCTGCCGTCCATGAGTTGATGGCGCTTTTTGTCTTCATCCAGTTGCCATAGCTGAAGCCGTCGCCGTACATACCGCCGCTCATGGTGGTCACAGGATGTCCTTCCATTTTCTGGCCTATGTTGGAGAATCCGACGGTGGCATTCACGCTGCTCATCGAGTCCACTTGGTAGCTCACCGATGCGTCGATCATGGAGAAGGGGTTTCTCAGGTCACTTTTTTGGTAGTAGTCCATGGTCGAAGTGCCCAAACTGGAGTATTGTTCACGGTTCATGCTGATTTCCGTGCCGTCGAGTCGTTGTTGGTTGTAATAAGTGTTCGCGCTCACCTGCCATTTCCCCTGTTGCATGTTGAAGAACAGTCCGGCTCCGTAAGAGCCATTTGTCGTTATACCAGCCCTCACGCTGCCACTGTAGCCATTCATGTCGGGACTCTGTCCGTTCACGCGTTGCATCACGATGTTGAGCACTCCGCCGGCACCCTCGGCATCGAAGCGTGCTCCCGGGTTGGTGATTACCTCAATGTTTTTCACCATCGAGGCGGGAATGGCCTTGAAGATCTGTGAGGGGTTGTTTGACATCATGGGGTTGGGTTTGCCATCGACATACACCTTGAAACTTGACGAACCGTTCACCGAGATATTGTCTTGGGCATCGACGGTCACCATGGGTACCTTACGCAACATGTCCAATAGTGTCTGTGACTTCGCGTCGGCATCGTTCTCCACGTTGTAGCTCATCTTGTCGGTCTCCATCTTCACCAATGGTTTGTGGGCCACCACCTCCACGCCGGCGAGCGTTCTTGAGTCGTCCTTCACGAACACAGTGCCGAGGTCTATCTCACGCTGTCCGCTGAGGTTGATGGTGCGACGCACGTCCATTTTTCCCATCGAGGCGATGGTCACCACATGTGTGCCCGTTCCTGTCACTTCTTGGTTGATTTTGCCGTCGATGTCGGTGAGCGACATAGCCACGGCTTTGTCCATGTCTGTTACCTTGAATACACGTACAGTGGCGTAGGGTTCCGTCTCGCCGCTGATGGAGTCTTTCACCACTCCTTTGATTACGGTTTGTGCTGAAACATCGGCAATGCCGATAAACAGGGCCGCTATGGCCAGAATCATCAATCTTTTCATGTCTTTATCGTTTGTATTATTATGATATCTGTTGTTCTCATATTCTATTACATTAGACACTCTTTCACTTCTTTTACTACAAAAATGATTTCTTTTTTTCGTAAAATGGTGGTTTTTACCTTGTTGTGTATCCGTGTAATAGTGTAATACTTTAATAGTACACTGCAAAAGTAATACGTTTTTTCTTTCCCTCCAAATTTTTTCCCCTTTTTTTTCGTTTTTTTTTATTTTTCTTATTTCACCTCAATTAACCCTTGGAGATTTTTAGTTTTAAAAACGAAGCTGATGAGTTGACGAATATTTTTGAATTGTGAATTGAAAATGGTGAATTTTAATCCTAATGATGGATATTCCGAAGATTTTGTATATATTTGCAACGTAATATAATAAGGTAATACCTATGGACAACAACAACGTGCCTAATACTCAGACGAACTCCATGGAAGAATTGTGTAAACAAGCGTTGGAGAAAGCGAAAGTCTCTCGGGGACAAACACCTGATATGCGATTCGACGCGGGAAAACGGTTGGCCAACGAAGCAAAGGCGTTCCTGGCACAGATACAAGCGGCAGTGGGTGCCGATGCTCCGCAGTACCGTCAGGTGGCGGAAGGATTTGCTGAAGAGATACTGCAATGTGGCATTGACTACGTGAATGGCACCGATGACACCAGTGCGGCAGAAAAGGCCATGCCGCTGGTGGAATATGCACGCAGCATCGCTCAGACCCGCTTCACGGAGGAACGGTGCGACGACAATATCAGTGTGATACGGCAGATGCAGGTGGAGAGGCCACCTGTGACATTGAGAGAGGTGGACGGCCAACTGCGCCAATGCCTCATCGACGCAACAGCGCAACCTGACGAGGTGGAATATGCCAAACAGACGCTCGACGAGGCCCTACCACTACTCGCAAAAATTAAGGAGGCTACGGCCGAAGACGATACCTATTACCTCTCCATGTCAACGAAAGTGGTGGACAGCGTTCTCGGCACCATCGTCGATGATGTGAACGAACGCATGCTGCATACTGACACGAAAGAGGGACTGGCACGCATCAAACATACCATCATGGTGTCGATGGGTTTGTTCCGGCAACTCGACGTAATGGCCATGTTACCTGAATACAAGGCAGGTCGTTACTCTGAAAACCGCAACCGATTGGCCTCAGTGTTCAATCAGATTATGAACAACACCGACGAGGGTGGCAAAATACGTTTCAGATGGGAATACCACCTGCTTGGATGGGCCATCGTCATTGCCATCTTCCTCATCATCAAATTCGCCTGTAAATGAATAATGTCATGAATGAACAAGAACTGTTACTGAAGACTGCCTTCGCTTGCATGGCTTGCGATGGGGAGATAGCACCCTCTGAGGTGGAACGTATCCGTAACTATGCCGTAAACAGCGACCGTTTCTCCTCGCTCAACGTGGAGGATTGCTTGAAACGGTGGGTGGAAGAAATCAACCTGCGCGGTGTGCGTTTTCTGCGTGATTATGTCATGACACTCCGTAACAGCCACGTTTCCGAACAACAGGCACTTGACATCCTCCAGGTGGCGGTGGACATAGAGCTCGCTGATGAAAGGGTGGACTATTTTGAAATACGCTTCTTCAAAATCATACGTGAGAACCTGCCACACTTCGATGATGAACAACTACAACGTTCCATCAAGGGCATCACGCACCATTTTACAGACAAGGATGTGAAACGCGACTATTTGGCGCTTTTCAATTCCTATTTCAAAAACATCAACCTGCCCAATTTCGACGTTACCATCCTCCAACGTATCGATGCCGAGGTGTGACCCTTTTACAACATCCTTGCTCGGGTGGTTCGACCACCATGGCCGCGATTTGCCATGGCGCGGTATCCAGGATCCTTACCGCATTTGGCTGAGTGAAATTATCCTCCAACAGACTCGTGTGGTGCAGGGTATCGATTATTGGAGACGTTTCGTTGACCGTTTTCCCGATGTGCAGTCACTCGCCGAGGCTTCCGAAGATGAGGTGCTCAAGTTATGGCAGGGACTGGGCTATTATTCGCGGGCGCGTAATCTGCACACGGCAGCACAGCAGATTGTTGCGCTGGGACATTTTCCCAACACTTTTGAAGAAATCAAACAACTGAAGGGCGTGGGCGACTATACGGCTGCGGCCATCGCCTCATTCGCCTTCCATCTGCCCGTGGCGGCAGTTGATGGCAATGCTTACCGCGTGCTGGCGCGTGTCTTCGGTATCGACACACCTATCAACACAACACAAGGAAAACGGTTGTTCACTGAACTGGCACAGTCTCTGCTGGCTCTCGACCGACCGCACGACTTCAACCAGGCGATGATGGATTTCGGGGCTACATTATGTACACCATCGTCGCCTCAATGTGTGGATTGTCCTTTGGCAGATCGCTGCGAGGCTTATATAAATAATAAGGTAGCCATATTGCCTGTCAAGGAGAAAAAACTCGAGGTAAAAACACGTCATTTCATCTATATTTACCTTCGATGCCGGGGACAGATTGCTTTGCATCGCCGTCCCGCTGGTGATATTTGGCAAGGTCTTTACGAGCCGCCCATGGTGGAGTGGGAGAGGGGTGCGGCTCCTTCAGAGGCCCAGGCATTGCAAGCCATTGAAAGATTCCTTGCCGCGCCTTTTACATCAGTTCGTGTCGTCTGTCGTGGTCTTCGTCATGTACTCACCCACCGTGTCATCATCGCCGATTGTTTCCTCGTGGAAACAGATATGCGTCCCTCCTTGTCCGATGATTATATCTGGATAGATGAGTCAACCCTTGACCGCTACGCTGTTCCCCGCTTGGTGGAAAGAATGCTGGATGAAATAGTGAATGTTGGATGACTTTCCTCTCCTTTTCCAAATTAGACTAATTTTCCCCCTCCTTTTCCAAATTAGACTGACTTTTCCCCTCCTTTTCCAAAGGAGGGGGAGGGGTGGTTTGTCAAACACAGTCCCAACCTTATTCTCTCACAGATAATCTCTGACAGCATATCCTTGGACGATTCAAAAAAGATACATTCTGGCAAAATATAGACTATAATTTGCCAAAATCAAGAGGAAAAAGCCAGTCTTGGCTAATTATAATGAAATATGGAAATACGTGCAATGATGAAGTTATATGCGATTATCTGATAAAATGTGAAAAAAGTAAGTATTTATTTGCATTTAAAAAAAATAATAATATATTTGCCAACAACATTGCCAGTCCCAAAAGGGAAAGGGTATGTTGACATCGATGGAATGAGGCAGATCCACTTATGGCGATGCCTCGAAAGGCGTTTACGGACATTCATTCTGTGTTCTCAAACTTAGCAACTTTGAACTGTCTCACAGAACTAATGCAACGGAACGTCTACGTGGGTGTATTATATCCCTACGTGTACTATACATTAATAATGTGTAGTGTGTGTGGTGTAGTATATAATATCACTTGGCGTGGGCTGGCTGCGTTGCTTATCCTTGAGACAGGGCAATGCTAAGGCCTGAGAACAGGGATGGGCGAAAGTAGAAACTCCCATGCCTTTTTTTATTTCCCAGACTTTAAACAATTGTTCATGCTGATTTAGGGAGTTTAGAAGGCATTTAGAACAGGTTATGTCAAATATGAAAAAGTTAATCCTTCTATTATTATTGCCCATTCTTATAGTGTGTACAGCAAAAGGTCAAGAAGAAACAGCAGTAGAACAGTACAATCTTGGCATTGAAGCCTTCAATGCTCAGAGATATGAAGAGGCAGCAAAATGGTATCTCAAAGCAGCAGAACAAGGACTTGCTGTGGCTCAATACAATATTGGGCTCTTGAATTATAATGGTCAAGGAGTCCCGCAAAACTATGAAGAGGCAGCAAAATGGTATCTCAAAGCAGCAGAACAGGGTTTTGCTGAGGCTCAAAACAATTTAGGGGTCTTGTATGATAAAGGTCAAGGAGTCCCGCAAAACTATGAAGAGGCAGCAAAATGGTATTTCAAAGCAGCAGAACAGGGTCATGCTGGGGCTCAATGCAATTTAGGGAACTTGTATTATAAAGGTCAAGGAGTCCCGCAAAACTATAAAGAGACAGCAAAATGGTATCTCAAAGCAGCAGAACAGGGTCATGCTAGGGCTCAATACAATTTAGGGGTCTTGTATTGTGAAGGTCAAGGAGTTCCGCAAAACTATAAAGAGGCGGCAAAATGGTATCTCAAAGCAGCAGAACAGGGTGATGCTGTGGCTCAATACAATTTAGGGCTCTTGTATGATAAAGGTCAAGGAGTCCCGCAAAACTATAAAGAGGCAGCAAAATGGTATCTCAAGGCAGCAGAACAGGGTCATGCTGGGGCTCAATACAATTTAGGGAACTTGTATTATAAAGGTCAAGGAGTTCCGCAAAACTACAAAGAGGCGGCAAAATGGTATCTCAAAGCAGCAGAACAGGGTTTTGCTGAGGCTCAAAACAATTTAGGGGTCTTGTATGATAAAGGTCAAGGAGTTCCGCAAAACTACAAAGAGGCGGCAAAATGGTATCTCAAGGCAGCAGAACAGGGTCATGCTGTGGCTCAACACAATTTAGGGAACTTGTATTATAAAGGTCAAGGAGTTCCGCAAAACTATAAAGAGGCAGCAAAATGGTATCTCAAGGCAGCAGAACAAGGAATTGCTGACGCTCAATTCAATTTAGGGCTCTTGTATTATGATGGTCAAGGAGTCCCGCAAAACTATAAAGAGGCAGCAAAATGGTCTCGTAAGGCAGCAGAACAGGGTCATGCTGGTGCTCAATACAATTTAGGAACCTTGTATTATAATGGTCAAGGAGTCCCGCAAAACATCTCAGAAGCAGAGAAATGGTTTCAGAAAGCAGCAGGTCAAGGCAACAACCAAGCAAAAGAAGTTTTGCGGAAAATTCGTAAGAACAAATAAGCACATAGAACTATGATAACAGATATTTCTAACAATCCGTTTAGCATTTTAGGCTTGCCCGCCAATGCGACGAGAGTAGAGATTGACCAATGTCACAATGAGTTAATAGAGGGTCTGAAACAACAAGGGCAGTCCTATGAATCTTTAGAAGAAATCGATAAAGCCTATCAGGCAGTAATCTCACCAATTCATCATTGGCATCATGCTTCTTTCTGGTTTGTCTGTGTCTCAGATAAAGATCGACATGCGCTACAATACGTAGAAGAAGGATTATATGAAAAGGCTATCGAAATGTGGGAGGAAAAACTGAACTATGCAAGTCTGCATAACATGATGCTTTGTTATGTTTTGATGGGAGAGGATGAAATCCATAACTACGCAAAGGCTTTCTACTATGCGAGATGTCTTTTCCTTGGAGGGAGTAATTTTGAACTGTTTACAGACTGTGTGGGTGAATCGGGCAAAGAGGCGGTAGATGAGGCTAAAATATTTCTGGACGTAGTGTTTTCACAAACAACGGCAAAGAAATCCACCCTTTACGCATTGTTGGGAAACAAAGAATGGATGGATTATGTAAGGGGGAAATGGGTGGATGCCGACGAGGCTGATGCTGGAGCAGAGAATATGAGAAACATCATCAACATGGCTGAACATGCAAAGCAAGCAGAAAAAGCGGAGAGATCCAAGAAATCTTACTTTTGGTGGATATGGACGTTACTATTCCCCGTTTACCTGTATTTTAATCATTGTTATCAAAACAGCCATAAGCCAAAACCGTTTGAATCGCCAACGGAGACAATACAAAACCACCTGGATTCACTTCAACGAGTTCGTGAAAAAATGTTGGACACTGCTCATATCAAAAGAGAGTTGAGAAAAATAGATGAAAAGCATGAAGCAGAATACCATAGTTTGAAAGAAAAAATAGAGGAGAGAAAAAAACGGCTAAAAGAATAGCAAGAGTAAAAAACGGGGAAGCCGAAAACCATAAAGAGTAGGCGTTACACAAATATACAATCATTATCATGAAAAAGATACTTTTTGTTACATTCGCATTGATGCTTACGACAAGCACTGTTGCCAAACAGAGTTGGCCAATGGGTAGTTGACCGGAGCAGAACTGGCCTCTGAATTTAGTGGACAGCATTGAAGTCACAATGCTATTCAGTCCAACAATATGAATGCAGCCCAGTATTGAGGGTCATTGTACTTACCATTATCAACTATTTGTAGGTGTTGTTGTGCGTTGTGGAAAGCTTCATGCTTCGACTGCCCTTGCAAAAGATTGTCATAGAAAGTCGTCATGAGGATTTGCGTGGCATTGTCGTCTACCTCCCAGAGACTCATGACAAGAGTCTGTACCCCTGCTTTCTTGAAACCGCGTTGAAGGCCAAAGACACCCTCGCCTTGGTTGATGTCGCCCAAGCCCGTTTGACAGGCAGAGAGTACAACAAGGTTGATACCTCGCAGGTCGAGATACGATATTTCCTGTGCAGTGAGTACGCCATCATCGGCTTCCATGGGGAGGTCTTGGCCTTTCAACTCATTCACCCCCGCCATGAATAATCCGCTGCGTGTTAGGGCTTTATTTTCTAGTTCAGCTGCACTGCGACTGTCTTCCAGTCCAAGAAATAGGAAACTTTCCTGACGTTTCCAATAGTCGGCCTCTTCCTCTTTCCAGTAGAAACCGTGAGTGGCGATGTGAAGGATTCTCGGACGATGTGCGGAAAGTTGTTTCACCGATGTTTCCGTGGCATCCTTCCCCGTAATTGCATATGCTTCTTGCTTCTTTTTGTCAAACAATTCTTTGATTCCTTTAACTTCATCTAAGGTATAAGGCAGGTAAGGTATTTTTGCTTTTGCTCCACGTATGCCGAGGCTGTCAATGAATGCATGGTGAAGAGCAACAGAAATGTCTCCTGTCCCTTCCTTATGAGTGTAGTCGCTGATGACGACATCATAATCAACTCCACCATATAATACAGCATTTCTCTTTTCTCCTTTGGTATGGATAGGGGTGGTTGCCATTATTCCTTCTCCCCTTTCTTTCAAATCTATCACCTCTCTAGTTGATGATAGTCTATAAATATCAAATTCTTCCATCCCCGGAGAATATTCTATCCCGATATTATGAAGAACTCCTGAAGGCGAGAAATAGATACGTCGGATACCCTGTAATTCCTGTTGCAAAGGTTGCCACACCAAGGTTGTCTGATCAGGACAATAGTAAAACTTCGTGTCGTTCAACTCTTGTAGTTGCCGTTGTTCAAACAATGGGATGAACTTCGGTTCCTTGTCATCCTTGCGTAAGGTGAGAGCGGCCACCATCGTACTGTCAGAGTAATAAACTGGGAAGGAAAGAAACTCTATTGCTATCTCATCGGGCTCGAGTGCTTGTTGAACATCCTGCCATGTTATGCGCAGTTTCTGTGTGAAGTCTCCGTTGGCATTTGAAATTTTCATCAATGCTTGTTCCAAGTTTTTAACAACTGTAGCCAACGAATCACTGTTAATAGGACGCTTTTCAATTGGTGTTTCTTTTAGCCGTTGTAATAGCAAACGATTATTTCGTAATACTTCGAACATACGTAGTGCATCTTCATCACCGCTCCCTTGTATCAGACGATTCATCTCAATATCAGTAGAGAGAAGCAGCCCTTTGGCGAAAAGTGCAGACTTGTCGTAAAGGTCAGGAGCAGTTGTGGCATTAGAACGATATGTGAAGAAAGGATAAAAGTCTGTGAACTGATTTATGTATTTCTCCCAATACATTGAACGTTGTTCGGACGTTATTCCTGAAAATTGTTTGAGGATATGAGACTGGATAATTGATATGTTCTCGCTAAAATAGTGAAGAGCTTGAGAATAATCATCTAAAAAATAATTTAATGTGACAATTTGGGTAAGAGATGACGCATAAAGAGGATGATTATTGCCTAAAATCTCCCTTCGAATGCTCATTGCTTTAGTGGCCAATTCCAAAGCACTGGTGATTGAACTAATCGCTTCTTCCTCATCTTCGGCGACAAATCCGTATAGGAGTAGATAATTGGCGCGGTTTGCTAAAAATGTTGCATAAATGGGGTGTTTTTCACCATATCTTGTCAGGAGTTCTTCATTGTAGAATTCTATTGCTTGATTGTTATTGTATAAGGCTTCAACACAAGCTGCACGACTAAAAATCTTTGACCACTCTCCATCATACCATGACGTACTAAACAACTCCTGTTTCCATAGTTCATAAGCATAATTCCACCAAAACGTACCTAAATTATCATTAGAAATTGGATACATCTCTATCGCCTTATTGATAATTTCATAAACGTAGCCATATTTTACGAATAATTCTTTTAAAAGTATAATGGCATTACTTCCCAATTCTATAGCCTTTTTGTAGTCGCCAAGATTAGAATAACATAATGCAAGATTATTGATAGTGACTGCAGAATTATACTTTGACTGAGCAGATTCTTCCAATGTGAAAATATCCAACGCTTCTGTTCCAAATATCAATGATTTATGGTAGTCACCTAAATGAGAAATATATAAAGCGAGGTTCGATAAACATTGGGCATAAAGCGCATGATTTTCCCCCAATATATCCTTTCTTATTTCCATAGCCTTGGTGCAAATATCAACGGCCTCTTTGTAATCTGCATTTTGATAGTAATAATCGGCAAGGGTTACGAGTGCTGAAGCGTAATCAGAATCATTTTCCTTTAGTAATTCTTTTAATATTTCTACCCTCTGCTTACCTAATTCCACGGCTTTATCATACTTTCCGAGAAAAAAATAGTAACGGGCGAGAGAATAAAGAATATTTGTGGCGTAGTTTATGTCGTTTTGACTATGTAGTTTTCCATATCCTTCTTTATACAACTCTAAAAGACGTATTGCTTCTTGGTAATTACCATGTTTGGCGGCACTATCGCTTTGTTGATACCATCCAATAAGTTGTTCTTCGGTCTGACTATACAAAGATGCAGAAGATAAAAAAATGAAGAATAGGAAGATGATTCTTTGCATGGATTGTGAGCCTTTTTATGTTTTGTTAAAAATCAGCTATTGAATTATTCTCTTAATCCTCTTTTAAAGGTTAAGGTTGATATGTAATAAAAAAGTGGCATTACCAATTTTCTATTTCATTCAAGAGTTTCTTTATTTGGGTATTATCATTGGCCAAAGGTTTTAAATATTCTTTTGCCTTTTCCAGATTCTTGTCTTTGATATAGGCCATGGCCAGATAATAGGCTATATCATTTTCCATATAGCTATAATCAATATAATTGACATTTTCGGACAAGATATGATTATAGATGGTTTGAAGTCTTTCAATGATGGGTTCCATGTTTTTTTCCGTGCCTATCTTGTTGAATAAACTAGACAACTCTTTTACGACCGCTTCATTATCACCTCCTCTGGAATTGGTCATTTCGTATGAAGAATAGTAGTCGATAAACAAGTCATCTATCTCATTTATCTTTTGGATGTGTCTGATACCAAAAGTCAGCAATGTTAAAGCTGCGACGGATGCGACCCATCTGATGATTTTGGCGGTCTTAGTTCGTGAGACTTTTTTAGTCGCTAACACCTCATCAACCACCTCGCTATCTTGTCGGACTCTTTCGTCGTTCATCTCCATAACCATCATAGCCATCATAAGAGTTTCCTTGCGGAGAACCTTGTCGGTTCTCAGGTCTGCAAGAAAGGTTTCTCTTTCTCCTGGGGACATCTGTCCAGTAAGATAACGTTCTATGCGTTCACTTTGATTGTTATTCTCCATAAATCTTTGCTTCTAATTCTAGATACTTCTCCTTAAAAGAATCACGACACCTATATGCTGTGGCTTTGGCTGTGTTGGCGTTAGCCAGTCCGTTCATTTCAGCGATGACATCCCAACTCAATCCATCGGCATAATGACTCCAAAGTAATTGTTTACATTTGTTGGTCATTGTTTTGAGGATAGAATGCACCAATTTGGCTTTCCTTTCCATTTCTTTGGCTTCTTCTTCATCAGAGCATATCTCCAATACTTCTTGTACATTTGCCAAAGAGATGCCGTATCTTGTTCCCATGCCCGAACCATTGATTTCAATGATAGGTATTGTTCCTTTCTTGCCCAATATCTTTAACGATTGATTGATACAAATTTTTTTAAAATAGGAGCGAAGTTTGCCAAAATCTGTGAACTTCTTGGAGGAGATATTGTGGAAAAGAGCCAAAGAAGATTCTTGATATATATCTTCTATATCGTCGCTTGACAATTTGGAATAGCGGAGTCGTAGGAATGCCATGATGGCACTCCTATTGTCAGCGATGAACTGGTTAAATTTCGGTCCTTTTGTGCCTTTCATATTGAGAAGTTAAAAACTGGCCTCTGTTACTAATGTTTGTGTCCGTGGCCAAAGCCCACTTATCTTGACGGCTCGTTCCACGTAGTTCTTGAAAGTTTGGGCATCTTTTCCCAACGAAGACATTAATGAGAGAACAAGATAAAGATGATACGATAAAGCACCATATACCTTACCCGTAACCAAGATTTCAGTGTTTCTTTCACGTGAACGGCAAGCTTCAAGGAACAATACTGGTGAGAGATCATTACCCTTCTCAACTGAATAATGTTTAACATTTGTTCGTGGTGGATTATACTGATGACTAGGGTTTGGAGTTAGCCCTTCGCTCGTTCCCCTCACCATTTCCATACCTATGCGTGACGTCTCGCCAGCGTGACAGGCATCCATAATAACGTAGAGCATCCCTGTTGGCCCCATATTGGTGCGAAGTTTTTTGAAATAGCCATTCAACTCATCGTCAGTGAGGTGCTTTTCTCCATGATAGCCTTGAATATCAAATTCTCTCCCAGCATCGACTGGCACCAAAGACTCGTCCCAACCATCCTGTTCGTCATCTTTTGGAAAACCTTTTATCAAACCGTCTTCCACTGGTTGTCCGTGACAGGAGAAGTGAAGGTAGACAATGTCACCTTTCTTTGTGTTGTTGATGAAAGAAGTGAGGGAAGTCTTGATTCCTTTATAGGTGGCCTGTTCATTGATGATGCTTAAGACTTGAAATCCTTTTTGCTGTAGCATATCTTTCAAAAGAATCACATCCTCTGCACCATGGATGTCGTTCCATGCCGTGCGGCCATTTGCCTTGTAGGTAGATATGCCCACCATGAAAGCCCTTTTACGTTGAGCATCAATAGCCATGGGAAAAGCCAAGAGCACCATCAAGAGAATCAGTATCTTTTTCATACTTGCAAATATAAGGATTATTATCGAAAAAGACAAGCAGAAAAAGCTATATTTTAACACTACAGTTTAATAATTTATGGTTATAATCTTTTTCATTTTTCGTGTTTACTTTTTTAAGGTAAATGGTATTAAGATAATGAAAAGGCATTCTTGCCAAAATAGATACAATAAACATTGATTATGAAAAATAAATTAATTATTGAAGTCCTTTTAATTCTTTTTTGCTTTTCCTATAGTGAAATGGTGTATGCAAGGCTGAGGATGAAGGTGAGATATGAACAAGTAGACGCTTTTAGAAGGCGCATAGCAGTAGGTACAGGTGTAGCCAGTTCCCATTTAGAAAAGGTAGCGAGACGTAATAATCCTTATATCTCAACAAATAAGAGTCATACGTCTTGTATGAAAGATTCCGATTCCATTAACGAGAATCAAGCGTATGGAGAAAATAATACGAAGCCCAGCCATGACACTACGAACTATGTGGTATCTTCGTTTAACCATTTTCAAGAGCCAAATCCGCCATTATGGCCATGGACATTGATGAGTATCGGTGTGGTTGGAGGCTTATTTCTTTATGAACAACGTAAGACTAAACAATAAGAACAATGAAAGTGAATAACAGATTTATAATCGCGGTAATTCTCGGCTTACTAATTATACAAAGATTAACAAGGGAAGATGATTCGTCTTCATCGTTATCAAAACAACAGCCGCGATCAGAGTACCATATTGTTGATTATGAAAAACGAGTAGTGGATGGCGTAATGTCGAAAAGAACTCCACAGAATGCGCCTTTACCCCTACCTACGCCCTCGTTACCAAAGATAGAATTGCCTAAAGTAGACATCTCTTCAACTCGTCAGGATCTTCAACATTATCTTCAGGAAGTTAAAGACAGCATCTCACACATACATCTAACGGAATCTGCCAGCAGAAATAATGAAACAGGCACTCCCGTCATTAATAGTGATACTGTCTCGATAAGTGCCCTGGACACCATAAAATAAAAAACTAATTAAACAAAAAGTTATGAGAAAGTTTTTATTTTATGTTTTGTTATTCTTCGGCTTGTCATCATCCGTTGATGGCCGAGAACATGATAAGGTGCCATTCATTGGTGACTGGGCAGGTGTGTTATCCTTAAGTTATGAATGTACCTTGTGTATCCATCTTCAAATAACACAAGATGATAGTACGCATGTGAAGGTTCAAATACAACCGTTTATCGAGGGGGAATATTACCCCGTCCAGTCTTATGATAGACCAGATATGATAGCCGAGACTTCTGACTCGCTCATGTTCGGCCATAGCATGGGTACGGTGGAAGAGGTTGGGGTATACGAAGGCATTGATTATACATCTTATGAGTTATTATGTTGTTATACGGTCACTTCGTCAGAACTTGGCATGTTATGTGAGTGTCATTTTTACACTTTTTATTATGACGCGAATAATAATCTGGTAAAAATACAAAATAATGATGAATTGTGGCGGTGTTTCAACCTTGTGCGTGTGGACAGTAACATTCATTGGTTTGAAACAGAGGACAATGAATTTCCTAATGATTCGAATAATCCTATGAACATCGTTCTCAAAAAATGACGATTATGAAAAACTTATTATTATTCTTATTAGTATTAGTATGGTGCGGCATAGTGAATGCACAATCGCCCATGCTCACGGACAAAGTTATGGATATGGAATCCATGTGTCAAAAAACAGTCATGCAGGCAATCCTCCCAGTAGAGGCAGAGGTGGCTTTCACATCCGTTATTATCATTGAAACGGAGACTGGGAAGGTCCTGGCCAACCTCAATCTATCTCGTTCAGGGGATGAATGGGTAGAAGACGATGACCATGAAGTAGCGGCTAATCATACACGCCTTGCCTTGTACCTTGCTCTTCTTGAGTCGGGCGCAACACCATCCGATAGATTTTATTCATCAGGTTTGTATGCCGACGAGTCGGGGGTATTCGTCAAGGATAGAAGTCGGAGTCATGGTGGCTATGGGAATATACGCTTGGCTGAGGCTGTAACCCGGAGTGATGTCTCACTCATTGAGGCTTGCGCCCAACAGTTCGACCTGTCTATGGGAAAGTACGCTTATTATTTTAGCCTGACTGGCTTTCGTCTCAGCAAAATACCTAAAGAAAAAAAATACGAAGATTTCCTTACTGAATATGAGGGCACGGCATGGAATCCAGCGGTAGTCTTGGGATATCAAAGCAAGGTGACCCCATTGGAAATGGCTAGATGGATAGAAGGTGTCGCCAACCACGGGGTTGTCAAATCCGATTCTGAGGTTCTGTGTTCTATAAATTGTGGTAGTCAACATATAGACTCACTTCAATTTGTCCTCCGTGATAATGTTCTGTATGGTACAGCCAAAAAGGTTTCTTCAAATGAAATCCCAGTATCGGGTGCATGCTTAATCTCACCGGAAAATGGACAGGGGTATTTGACAGCCACATTCCTTGGCTATACCCCAACATACACAATTGTTGTGAACGTTGAGGGCAATCTTCCAGTCATTCGCAGCATACCTGTTGATGTGGCTCGAAAAGTCGTTAATTGGATTGCAAAGCATCGTCTTGGAATGAATAATCAAACTAATATGTACGAACATAAGCGGAAATTGCCTCGAGGCGTTGACTGATATTGAACTTTATTATTATCAATATATAATTGGAGGATCGTCAAATGAAAAAGTTTTTACAATTTTTGGGCATTTCGGTAGTTTTGGCAATCTCGCTTTACGTCGAGCAACGGTGGTTCACGGGCTTTTCAGCAATCGTTGGATTGAGCCTGCTTGTATGCCTGGGTTTTTTATCAGAAAAATTTCTTGACAGATGGGTCGCCGTTGGTTTTTTTTATTGCTTGCTCTCGGTTCAGTACTTAATCAAGCCATCGGTTTACGAAAGATAGAGCATGCTAACGGGTCTGTGTCTATTGTCTCTTCTTTTTACCCTCTGGGGGTTCGCCTTGGCACAGGTGAAGAAGTTGACACGGTAATGAACTTGGCAAGAGGTTTCAAGAGTGACCATTCTGTACAATCTGAAGACATGTATGTTCTAGTCCAGGAATCAGGCAAGATCCTGCTGTTCAGTTCGCAAGAAAAGATTCTGGAAGGAAGGAACCTGAACTTCGAACTCAGAAAGATGGGTGTCGATAGCATACATATTTGCACGTATATAGATTCTAACGGCAGACGAAGAGAGGCCGATCTCTATGGCCGCGACTTGAATAGCCATAAGTATGAACCTCATATCCAATTTGATTACAGCGATTATAATCCCTCATTATAATTAGCCCCTTGTAGGGAATTTTCAATACTAATTTAATTTTTTTAATTATGAAAAAGGCAATTTTTTCGGCGGTGTTATTCGCGATAGCGATAACCGTCTCCGCTTTAAACAGCGGATTCGCAAAGTTCCCATTTTCCGTGGAAGAATCGGCATGGCCCAATTCTGCGTGGCCGACAGATAAGGCAGATGCCAAGTGTCCTGCCTGGCCGGTGGAAAAAGCCGGTTTAAAGTTCCCGGCCTGGCCGGCGTGGCCAACCCCATAATGGGCTCCTTTCGTATCCTCCAGCACCAGATGGTGCTGGAGGAACGGTGAAAGCCACATTTTTCCCGGCTTCCATAGCGGTGAGAAAATCCATATCTTAACTTCTGAAAATGCCCTTTAATAGGAATGCACTTCTAAGAAACAAGACAAAAGAACTAAAGTGCGTTTGCCGCATATAAGGGAATGTTGGTCATCCATTCTTGCTCGCGGTAGTCGGACAAGGAAAAGCGTATGCCGTGGAGGCTGGGGTGGCGTTCAACAAAGGAGCGTAGGCTTCGGGCTTTCAGGTTCTCCTCCGCCTTCACCTCTATGGGGATGACCTTTCCTTTCTTCTGCATGAGGAAGTCGATCTCTCCCCTGGAATTCTCTGCCGACCAATAGTAAAGGAGGTCTGCCGATTGAATTAGTTGCTGGCACACATACTGCTCGGTGAACGCCCCCTTGTAGGTGGAAAAGAGCGCGTCGCCCTCAATGAGAATCTCCGATGGGAGTTTGGCCATTGCGGAAAGAAGGCCGACATCAACCAGGAACAATTTGAATGCCGAGAAATCCTCGAAAGCGTTCAGCGGGAGTTCCCCGCTTTTCGTCCGGTTCACCTTGTAGATGAGTCCTGCATCTTTCAGCCATTCTATGGCTAACTCGAAATCCTTGGCACGTGCTCCTTGGCGAAGCAAGCCATATAGGAATTTCCTGTTTTCCTTGGATAACTGCCCGATGATGGAGTTCCATACAATTCGGATACGGGGCACCTGCTCTTTCGGCGCGTGTTTGGAGAAATCGCTTTCGTAGGACTGCAAGATGTTCTGTTGGATGCGCCTCACTTCATCGAGGTCTTTGTGCTGCACATAGGAGTTGACCGCTTCGGGCATTCCTCCTGTGAAGTAGTACGTTTTCAGGTAGTGTATGACACGGTCTCTCACAAATAACAGTTGATGCCAGTCTTGCTTATCGAGAAGATCCACTATGTCTTGTTCACCATGGGCCTTCAGAAATTCCGTGAACCGTAGTGGGTAGAGGTCGAGGAAGTCCACTTTTCCCGCGGGGAAAGAGTCGTTTTGATGCAAGGTGATGCCGAGGAGCGATCCGGCTGCAATGACCGGCTGTTGCCGGGCATTCTCGCAGAAATACTTGAGCGAGGTGAGTCCTCGTGGAGCCGCCTGTATCTCGTCGAAGATGAGTAGGGTATGTTTATCGATGGCAGTGTGAGCACGAAGGCCTATTGCCGTTAGGATTCGCTGTATGTTGAAGTCGTTTTCGAACACTTTCCGCAATATCTCGTCTTCCTCGAAATTGACATATATGAAACGGTCGAATGCCCGTTTGGCGAACTCCTTGATGAGCCATGTCTTGCCCACTTGGCGAGCCCCTCTCACGATCAGCGGCTTTCTTTCTGGACTGTTCTTCCAGATGTATAATTGGTTGATACTTTCTCTTTCCATATTCTTCCTGTGTGTGACATATTAAAGGACACTGCAAAGATAATGAAAGAAACTGATATGTACAAATTTATGTCCTTAAAAGTGTAAATATTTACATTTTTATGTCCTTAAAAATGTAAATAATCTCATTTTTATGTCCTTAAAAATGTAATTTCAGGCTGGTTTTTTGACAAAGGAACACAAAGACGTATTTTCGGCTGTAGGAAAAAAGTATGTGAAACATTCCACGTAGGACAATCGCGTAAAGACCACTCAGTACTCCAACACCCTCCCTTTGGGAGGGCCGGGGTGGGTTCTCAACATTCGATTTTCGGTTCCCAAAGATGACGGGCCATGTCAACATGGCCGTTGGGCTTGAAATGGACTCCCTCGCGCTCAAGCATCGGTCGTTGTGCAGCCCATCCTGGTGCGGTGCGCCCTGCGGCGTTCACCACACGGTGGCAGGGCACCTGTTCGGCACCAGGGGTGTAGCGGAGGGTGCGACCCACCATGCGGGCATGGCTGGGCCAACCAATAAGTGCGGCAATGTGACCATAGGTGGTCACACTGCCGCACGGTATTTGGGCAACTACGTTGAGCACGTCTTCGCTGAAGGCACGTGCCTGTTGTGGCGTCATACGCGACGGATAGTCTCTCATGCTTCGGCCTGTTCCCCGGCTTCCTCTTCCTTGGCGCGGAAACTGGGCAGTTCCTCGGCGGTGAAGTGGCGCACGTAGATGGCTTTGCCCATCACGTCTTCCTCAGCCATACGCACATAAACCTGTGCGCTCTTGCCGAACAGTTCGGGAGCCTTCGTGGCATCGCCGATGATGAGCAGCGACATGATGATGTCGCCAGTCATGTCGTACAGACGACGGGCCAGGAAGTCCTGCAACTCCTGGTTCTGCGCTTCCTTCACATAGTTGAGGGCAGCCTCGTATTGGGCCACCATGCCCTCAATACGTTTCTTCAGCGGTTTCATTTCGTCGCTCACCTCCTGCTCCAGCATCTCTTTCATGATACCGAGGTAGGTGCCGTTGGTGATGTAACGGATGGCAGCCACCACCTGCAACTGTGTCGTACCTTCGTAGATGGAGAAGATACGGGCGTCGCGGAACAGACGTTGGCTCTTGTATTCCATGATGAAACCTGAACCACCGTGGATGGAGATGGCATCGTAGGCGTTCTGGTTGGCATATTCGGAGTTCATACCCTTAGCCAGCGGCGTGAAGGCATCGGCCAGACGTTGGAATTTCTTCAGTTCCTGACGTTCCTCAGCCTCCAGCTTACGGTCGCGTTGGATATCTTCCAGTGCCTTGTACACATCCACATAGCAGGCTGTCTGATAGAGCAGTGAGCGACCGGCATCCAGCTTGGCTTTCATGCGGGCGAGCATGTCATAGACAGCGGGGAACTCGATGATTTTCTGACCGAACTGCTGGCGCTCCTTGGCATATTTCAGTCCTTCGTTATAGGCTTCCTGCTCTACGCCAACACTCTGTGCGGCAATGCCCAGACGGGCACCGTTCATCAGGGCCATCACATATTTGATAAGTCCCATACGGGTGCTGCCGCAAAGTTCAGCCTTGGCATTCTTGTAGGTCAACTCACAGGTGGGAGAGCCGTGGATACCGAGCTTGTGTTCGATGTGACGCACGTTAACACCGCCTTGACGCTTGTCGTAGATGAACATCGACAGACCGCGACCGTCCTTCGTGCCTTCCTCGGAACGGGCGAGCACGAGGTGGATATCACTATCACCGTTAGTGATGAAACGCTTCACACCGTTCAGGCGCCAGCAGTCTTCCTTTTCATCGTAGGTAGCCTTGAGCATCACACGCTGCAGGTCGGAACCGGCATCGGGCTCAGTGAGGTCCATCGACATAGTCTCACCGGCACATACGCGAGGTATATATTTCTCGCGTTGCTCCTCGGAACCAAACTCATAGAGGGTGTCGATGCACGACTGCAACGACCAGATGTTTTGGAATCCGGCATCGGCTGCGGCGATGACCTCGCTCAGCATTGAGAAGACAGCGTTGGGCAGGTTCAGACCGCCATAGCGGCGAGGCATGCTCACACCGTGCAGGCCAGCCTTGCGAGTGGCGTCGAGGTTCTCGAAGGTCTTCGAGGCATAGATCATACGTCCGTTCTCAAGATGTGGTCCTTCAAGATCCACACTCTCCGAGTTCGGCTCGATGATGTTGGCTGCCACGTCGCCCGTGATATCGAGTATGCGTTTGTAGTTCTCGATGGCATCCTCGAAGTCGACGGGTGCATCGGCATATTCTTTCGCATCAGCGAAACCCTTTTCTTTCAGCTCAACGATACGAGCCATCAAGGGGTGGTTCAAGTAGAACCCGATCTCAGGATGATCGCTATAATAGTTTGCCATTTGGTTTGTTTTTTATGGAGTCAAAGGAAGATAAAAGAAGGTAAAGGAAGATAAAGGACATTAGTCTGTTATTCCTTGTATTATCGACAATGCTGTTAATTCTCCTAACTTCCTTTAACTTCTTAACTCCTGAAATTATTTACTATTCTGTTTATAATACTTAATCAGTTTCGGAACCACCTCTTCTACAGTACCAACAATGACGTAGTCGGCAATCTTGTTGATGGGAGCGTCGGGGTCGCTGTTCACAGAGATGATGATGCCGGAGTCTTGCATACCGGCGATGTGCTGAATCTGACCGCTAATGCCACAGGCGATATACACCTTCGGATGCACGGTAACGCCTGTCTGACCAATCTGACGGTCATGGTCGCAGAAACCGGCATCGACGGCGGCACGGCTGCCACCTACCTCGCCGTGGAGCACCTTGGCGAGGTCGAAGAGCATGTCGAAACCTTCTTTCGACCCCATGCCGTAACCGCCGGCCACCACGATGGGCGCACCTTTGAGGTTATGCTTGGCGGCTTCCACATGGTGGTCGAGCACCTTCACCACGAAGGCTTCGGGACTGACATATTTCGATACCTCGGGATAGACAACTTCGTTCTTGGCCTGGCCCTCATAAACGGCTTTTTGCATCACGCCCGAACGCACGGTGGCCATCTGCGGACGATGGTCGGGATTGACAATCGTGGCCACGATGTTACCGCCGAAGGCAGGACGAATCTGATAGAGCAGGTTGTCATAGTGCTTGTCGTTCTTCTTGTCGTCATATTCGCCAATCTCCAACTGTGTGCAGTCGGCGGTCAGACCACTGGTCAGCGATGATGACACGCGCGGGCCGAGGTCGCGGCCGATGACGGTGGCACCCATCAGACAGATTTGCGGCTTCTCCTCCTTGAACAGATTGACCATGATGTCAGTGTGGGGTGCCGAGGTGTAGGGGAACAGTTCGGGTCCATCAAAAACAAACAATTTATCGACACCATAGGGGAGAATCTGCTCTTCCACCTGACCCTTGATGCCTGTGCCTATGACCACGGCATGCAGTTCCACGTTCAGTTCGTTGGCCAGTTTGCGGCCCTTGGTAAGCAACTCTTGTGACACTTCCTGCACAAGGGTGCCTTCCACTTCACAATATACAAAAACGTTGTTCATTATCCAATAATCTTTTCTTCCAACAATTCTTTGATCATGCTCTCCACATCGGCATCAGAGGCCGTCAGGGTCTTTGCTTCCTTGGCCTGGAACACGATGTTCTTCACAGCCTTTACCTTTGTAGGTGAACCGGCCAGACCGCATTGTGAGGCATCGCCGTCGACATCAGCCACTGACCACTGGTTCAGCGTCAGGTAAGGACGCTCCTCGTAGAGGTTGGCGCGTGGGTCGTTCTCCTCACGCTCCATCGGACAACTGGCGTATTTGTATTTCATCACCAATTTGGCATTGCACGGACGACAAGGTGCGGCACTACCGTTGACGGTGATTACCACGGGCAGGGGAGCGACGACGGTCTCCACGCCACCGTCGATATGGCGACGGATGGTGGCCTTGCCGTCTTCAATCTTCAGAATCTCCTCGGCATAGGTCACTTGGTTCAGACCCAACTTTTGGGCTACCTGAGGACCCACCTGGGCGGTGTCGCCGTCAATGGCCTGACGACCGCCGATGACGATATCTACATCACCGATTTTCTTAATGGCGGTAGCCAAAGCATACGAGGTAGCCAACGTGTCGGCCCCGGCAAACAGACGGTCGGTCAGCAGCCAGCCGGTATCGGCACCACGATATAGACCTTGGCGGATAATCTCGCCGGCACGGGGGGGACCCATGGTGAGCAAACCCACGGTGCTGCCGGGATTTTGCTCTTTCAGGCGTAGTGCCTGCTCCAGGGCGTTCAGGTCTTCAGGGTTGAAGATGGCGGGCAGCGCGGCGCGGTTGACGGTGCCTTCGGCGGTCATAGCGTCCTTGCCCACGTTGCGGGTGTCAGGTACTTGCTTAGCAAGTACAACAATTTTCAAACTCATATTGTTTTTATTGATAAAAATGGTTATTCCAAAAACATAAAAGGGCTTTTGTGGAACGTGTGTGGGTAACTTCTCCCCTCTTTTTCCCAGTTAGCTAACTCCTCTCCAAAGGAGGGCAGGGGTGGTTTCTTAAACAAAGTCTTTACCTTTTTCAATGAGTTACTCCCCCCACTTTTTGCAATTCGGCTGCAAAATTACTCATTTTTCATGGTGTGGCAAAGGAAATGCAATTAAAAATGCACAAACCAGCCTCTTTTGTGCACATTTCGGCCTTTTTGTGCAAGAATTCTTATTGTTGAATGTTGAGTGTTAAGTGTTGAATTGTCGCTTCGCGATGAAGAATTATTGATTGTAGAGTGTCCTGTAATTCGTGAAATTAGTGAAATTCGTTGTTTGGTGTTTATTGTTGAGTGTTTTGTGTTTATTGTTGAGGTCTCAGCCCGCACCCCCTCCCGGGAGGGCTGGGGTGGGTTTTCAAATCCTTACCGTCCTGCTTCCTCGTTCTGTGCTCACCACATAAATCCCACGGGGAAACTTAGCCAAATCAACTTCAGGATTGGTATCTGTCAACGTTGTCACCATCACCATCTGCCCCTGCGTGTTATAGATGCGGATATTGAGTGTCGTAATGTCCCCTTGTGGCACCAGAACAAGCCTGTCCCCCTCCATCCTGAGCAATCCTTCGCGTAAAGATTGGTGTGAGATTTCCTCGATACCATCCAAACCTAAAAGGTGGAGCAAACCTCGGTGGGCGTTAATCTCACCATGTCCATAGAGGTTGTTGGGGTAGGGCAGGCCGTCGTCGGGGTGACTACACGATAAGGATAATAATTCGCGTACTTCATCGGTGGTGAGGTCGGGCTTGGCTTCCAACCACAGGGCTATAACACCGGCCACCATGGGTGATGCCATAGACGTGCCGCTCTGCGCCACCCAATAATAGGCCTCGCCTTGTTGCTCTGTCTGCCACACCAGTTGCCGACGTATCTTGTCTGTTAGCGTGTAGAAATGATTCATGGGGGCTTTGATGGCTACGCCGGGGGCACAAACGTCGGGCTTTGACGGCACCCCGGGAGGCATGGGCCCGCGACTGGAGAAACGGGCTATTCGTCCAACGCCGTCGGGAGCATCATCCGTCTGGTCCTGCGTCTCACCATCAAGGTTGGTATAAGACAGGGTGTGTGCCGTAGCACCCACGGCTATAACCGACGGACTGGCAGCGGGCCAGCCGATGGTGGCTCCCTGTCGGCCATCGGCACAACCGTCGGGTGCCGGAGTGTCCATGAAGGTGCTAATATCCGCATTGAGGAACAGGGTGGCTTCAGTTTCGCCGTCAAGATGGAGCGTACACACACTATGCAGGCTGCCCATGCTGGGGGTGAGCGTGAAATGATACAGTTCTTGTCCTTCCACCTCTCCTATTGCCATTCCCGAGAGGGTATATAGGGTGTTGTTGCGCTGCACTGATGTGCTCAGTGTTTGTCCGGAGGCTTGGAGGATGTCGGAGGTGGTCATCATCAGTTGCTGTTGCTCCTCGTTGTGCTCGCGGTTGAGCAGACCGACGGTTATACCGATGTCGCCAGCGGTGAAGATGTCCCATTCCACGATGCCGCTGTAGTTGCTTGTCACATTGTTCATCATTCCTCCGGCATGTGGCTGTCCTTCCTCCTTATGTAACCTACAGGCTTTCTCTCCTCTGTTAGAGGCTGCACAAACAATGATATGTCCCGGGCCGGTCATGGTCTCCAGACACTCCTCTTCCAAGGTCCGGAGATGGCCCGGCAGGTATCCTACACTGCTGCTGAAGTTCAGCACACATGGCATACCCAGAGCATCGGCCTTGTCGAAAAGCCGTTTCATGGCCAGTATGATGGTGGCTGAGCTGCCCCCCTCGAAATTGTGGGCATAGCCGTCGAAATCGGCGGCCAGCAGGGTGGCATCGGGTGCCATGCCGCAGAACGGGCCGTATTGCGAACCACCCATGATGCCCATCACGTGTGTGCCGTGATACGACCGCTCGGCGGTGGTGGAGCATTGTCGTTCGGTGATGGCCTCGGTTCCCTCGAAGGTCTCATCGGTAGTGCAGTCGTAGAAATAGGTCACACGCAGTCGCCCCCCATTGTCCATGAAGGCAGGGTGGGTAAAGTCCAGTCCGTGGTCGAGAATGGCACAGCAGATGCCCTCGCCTGTAAAGGCACGTGGCAATGATTCGCCGGCAAACACCTCCGTGGTGTGGACAATCTGTCCACTCACGTCGGTCTGCACCTGTCCGCAAGGTTCGGCCTCCATGCGTAACACGTTATCATCAACAGCCATGCGCTTCATGTTTTCCATCGTGCCGCGCACCACGGCCACATGGCCAATCCATGTCATCAGCCTGCCACCATGGGAACGCACCCGTCTTTCCCCTTCTGTGTCATCAACGAAACGCATGAGCACATCAAGACTGTCTTGTCCTCTAACATATCGTTCCAGATGCCTGGCCAAGGATGCAGAAAGCCGTTTGCTGTTGACGGTTTGTCCACACGCCATGGTAGCCATGCCCCAAAGACATAACCATATAACGGTAAAGGTTATCAACGTTCTTGAACGAATCATGCCGCTAAATTACACAATTCCATGAATTAACCAAAGTAAACAGCATAAAAACTTTCATCTTCATTCTTGAATGCCCAAACGCCTTTGTGCAACCGATTGCACAACCCCTGTCGAAAAAAACGTCACAAGAGAAAAACAACATATTATAAAACAAAGTATTTTTGCAGTCACCTAATAGCCAACTATTTCAACAATCAACTTAAAATATTCCTTTCATGAAAAGATTCTGTACACTTGTCGTGGCCATCATCATCGTTTTGGGTATCAAAGCCCAAGGGTGGCCGGCCAATTACGGCGGGGTGATGCTCCAGGGATTCTATTGGGACTCCTATCAGGAAACCAACTGGAACACGCTCGAAGCCAATGCCGATGAACTGTCGCAGTATTTCGACATTATCTGGGTGCCCAATTCGGGTATGACTTCCAGTTATTATTATGATAATACTAGTTTCAGTAATGGTTACGACCCTTGCTTCTGGCTCACCCATACCTCGTGCTTCGGCACGGAGGAGCAACTTCGCTCGATGATTCAGACATTCGCCGCCAAAGGTGTAGGCATCATCGAGGATGTGGTCATCAACCACAAGAATGGTATCTCGAATTGGACCGACTTCGTGGATGAGAGTGTCACGGGACAGAACACAGGAGTAACCTATACCATCAACTGGGACAATGTGGGCAACACGGCCATCTGCAGCAACGATGAGGCAGCGGTCAATTACGGATATCTTTGTGGTGGCAATCCCGATACCGGCGACAATTTCGATGGCTACCGTGACCTCGACCATACCAACGCCACGGTGCAACAGAACGTCATCACTTACCTTGACTTCCTACTCAATGAACTGGGTTATTCCGGATTCCGCTATGACATGGTGAAGGGCTTCGCTGCCAAATATACGGGCATGTACAACACCGCCGTGAAACCGACCTTTTCGGTGGGTGAATACTGGGACACCAATTACGATAACCTCACGGGATGGATAGCGGGCACGGGCTATGCCTCGGCTGCTTTCGACTTCCCTCTACAGGGGGTTATGCAGAACGTGTTTAAGAACGGCAACTGGAGTGGCTTAGGCAATAAAGGGGTGGCTGGCGACCCGAACATGAGTCCGTATGTGGTGACTTTCGTTGACAATCACGACACCTACCGCAACGACAATCGCATCACGAACAATGTGTTGGCGGCCAATGCCTTCATCCTTGCCATGCCAGGCACTCCCTGCATCTTCTGGCCCCACTGGACTGCCTATAAGGACGAGTTGAAGAAGATGATTGCCGCTCGTAAGGAAGCGGGTATCACCAACCAGAGCCGAATCATCAAAGGACAGGAATACGAGGGTGGCTATGTGACCATCGTGCAGGGCGAAAACAAGAATATCCTGGTCATCAGCGGCTATCCGGAGGGCGTGAACCTCACAGGCTATGAATTGGTGAGCTCGGGGACACCGGAAAACCCGAACTATGCGTTCTATATCTCCACGTCGGAAAACAAAGAGATAACCATCTATGTGAAGGCCGACGATGCTCCTTATCTCTATGTATGGGAGAACAGCGGCAACCAACTGAATGGTTCTTGGCCGGGAACGTTGATGACCCGCCGCTGTCTTGTAGGCGACGAGCCGTATTACTATGCCACGTTCAAAACCACTGAGGGGGTGCTTAATTGCATCTGCAATGATGGCAACGGCCACCAGACGGGTGACTTGACTGGTTTTTCCGAGGATGTGTTCCTTACCTACAACGGTTCGACCAGTGCTACCGACGTGACTGAACAGGAGAAAGACAAGGAGATAACGCCCATCAGCGATGTGACCTTTACCGACGATGAAATTTGTGCGTTCTTCGAGGCTCCGCAACCTTGGACAAACGTGAAATGTTGGGCTTGGAACGATACCGACAACTATACGGGTGGTACCTGGCCGGGACAGCAGTGCGAGATGGTAGGACAGACGGCAGAGGGATTGAACATCTGGAAATGGACATACACGGGTTCGCTGACCACCATGCCCACGGGCATCATTTTCAACAACGGGGCTGACAGCAACACCCAACAAACGGCGGACTTCACCTTCACCAACGGTGGTTATTACACTACCACGGGGAAGACGGGCATGGGATTTAATACGTCGGCACTCTTCGAGCGAGAGTTTGTCAAGGACCAGCGCAACACCATCTGCCTGCCCATTAACCTCAGCGAGAGTGACATGCAACAGGTGGACGGTACTGCCTACGAACTGACATCGTTTGAAAACGGTTACCTGACATTCTCTGCGGTGACGAGTATCGAGGCATATAAACCCTATATCTTCATCGCCAACACTACAGGCAAGTGCTTCCAACCGTTCACCAACCACCAGCTGGTGGAGGGTAAACCCATCGAGGTGAAAGCCGGAGACTATACCTTCGTAGGTACCGTGGAACGTACCCATCTGGTGTCGAACGACAAGGTGGTGTATTATGGCTATAAGGCCAGCGACGGCACCTTCGTAAAGGTGGGTACTGGCGGTGGTGCCAACATCTCGGCTTACCGCTGTTTCTTCAGTGTTCCTGCTGCCAGTGACAACGCTGCACCTCAGGCACTTTTCCAAGAGTCGACCGACGGCATCGCCAACGTACGCTATTTCGATGCGACAACGGCTCCCGTCTATTCGCTCGATGGACTCTTGGTGAACAACAATGGCGACCGTAGCCAGTTGCCGAAAGGCATCTATATCCAGAATAACCAGAAAATCATCATCAAGTAAACCTATGAAAGCTATGGAAAAGAAAATATATATTCAGCCGCGCATTACGTTCTTGTTGATTGCAGACACGTTGATGCAGACCATCAGTGAGAACACGAGCGACACACCGGTGGTTGACGACGGTGAGGAACTGGGCACCAACAGTGCTTCGATATGGGACTATGAGCCAGTCAATGATGGTGATGGCATGATGGAATAACTTATTTTTGATACCTGTTGAGCGTGGGGCGGCTTGGTCGTTCCACGCTCTTTTTGTACCTTTCTCTTTTGTCTTTTGTTTGAAAAGTAAAAACAATGAAAATCGTTGTTTTTTCAAAAATTATTGTATCTTTGTTGGCTGAAATCGGAAGCTCCAATGATTGACAGACCAACCATAGACAGAATAATGGACGCGGCGAACATCGTCGATGTCATCTCCGACTTCGTGTCGCTGCGCAAGCGAGGCACGAGTTACAAAGGTCTGTGTCCCTTCCACGATGACCGCACTCCGTCGTTCTCGGTGTCGCCGGCAAAGGGGGTCTATAAATGTTTCTCCTGCGGCAAGGCAGGTAATGTGGTGAACTTCATCATGGAGCATGAGCAGATGACCTACCCCGATGCCTTGAAATGGTTGGCCAACAAATACCATATCGAGGTGAAAGAGAAGGAACTGACACCCGAGGAGAAGGCGGCACAGACGGAACGTGACTCGCTCTTCATCGTCAACGAGTGGGCAGCGAAGTATTTCCAGGAGCAGATGAATGACACCGAGGAGGGGAAGACCATCGGACTGCGCTACTTCCGTGGCCGTGGTTTCCGCGACGATATCATTCAACGTTTCCAACTGGGTTTCGCTCCGACAAACCGACAGGCACTGGCCGAAGAGGCAAAGCGGAAAGGTTACAAGACGGAGTTTGTGGTGAAGACGGGACTCTGCGGACAGCGTGAAGACGGCTCGCTCTACGACCGTTTTGCCGGACGTGTCATCTTCCCATGGATTGGCGTAGGTGGAAAGGTAACGGCTTTCGGTGGTCGGTTGCTCGATGCCCGTACCAAGGGAGTGAGTCAGAAATATGTCAATTCGCCCGACTCCGACATCTACCATAAGGACCATGAGCTGTATGGCATCTTCCAGGCTAAGAAGGCCATCGTGAAAGAGGATTGTGTGTTTATGGTTGAGGGCTACACCGACGTCATCTCCATGCACCAATGTGGCATAGAGAACGTGGTAGCCAACTCTGGAACGGCATTGAGCATATACCAGATAAAACTGCTCCGACGCTTCACGCAGAACATCGTATTGCTCTATGACGGCGACGAGGCTGGCGTTCACGCGGCCATGCGAGGAACCGACATGCTCCTGGCCGAGGGGATGAACGTGAAAGTGCTACTGCTGCCCGATCAGGAGGACCCGGACAGTTTCGCACGCAAACATACGGCGGAAGATTTCCGACGTTATATCGAGGAACACCAGACAGACTTTATCGAGTTCAAGACAAATGTGACACTTCGTGGGGTGACCGACCCCATCAAACGCTCACAGGCCATCTCCGACATTGTCAAGAGCATATCCGTCATTCCCGACCCCATCGTCAGAGCCACCTACGTACAGGACTGTTCCCACCGCATCGGTTACGACGAGCGCACGCTCATCGCTCAGATGAACAAATTCATCCACAGCGACCGTGAGCAACGGGCAAAAGAGGCACAGCGCGAGGCGGAACGACGACAGTATGAGGGGAACAAGGTAAATGTTGCCGATGCTGCACAGTCATATTCTGACGTTCCTACCTTAACGGCTCCGCCGAAAACTCCTGCTGCGTTGACTCCACGCACACCCATGCAGAGGGAGGACAAAAACAAACAGCTGGAACGCATGATTGCAGAGCTGGTGGTGCGTCATGGCGAAACTGTCATCTACCATGATGTGAAGAACGAGGCTGACGGTTCGACGATGAACATCAATCTGGCACAATATTTGTACTATGATTTGGAAACCGATGAGATGTCTCTGCAAGACCCCATCTATGCCAGGATATTGATAGAGGCAGTGGAACATTCAAAAGATGAGGGTTTTATTTCGGAGTCGTATTTCACCAAACATAGTGATTTTCAGGTCAGCAGCATGGCGGCTACGCTCTGTGCCGATTCTGTGCAACTGACGAAAAGCCTTCAACTGAACAACGACGAGGAATATCTGCGCAACCAGGCGGTACATCTGGTGCTTGATTATAAACTCAACCGTATCGAGAATCAACTTAACGTCCTGCGTAAGCAACTGGCAGAGGTGCAGGATCGTTCTGACAAACTGATGGAAGTGCTGGCCGAGATTCGCAAAGAGGAAGAACTGAGAAACATCATCGCAAAAAAACTAGGAAATAACATCAGGTGAAAGGAGAATGATGAACAATTTTTGGAAGAACATATTCAAACGACAAGATGACATAACCCCAGCCAACGGCACCGAGGAACTGTCGGTCGATGTGCCTTCAAGGGAAAAGCTCATCGACATGGCCATGGGCATGCTCAACACGAAGATGAGCTGGGAGAGCGAGGAGGGTGACCGTGTGGCAAACTTTGACTACCAAAACGGTCATTTTCAACTGCGTGTGGAGAAAGAAAATCCATACGTACGATTGCTCTATCCTTTTGTGTTTACCACAGAGATGGACAATCTGCAGCTCGTGCGACATATATGCAATGAATGTAACGCCAATGGTGACAACGAAAAGGTGATATATACGGTCAACGGATCGAAAAACGAAATAGATATCCATATCCTGTCAAGTATATTGGTGATGCCAGCCAATGTGATGCCCGTCGTCAGCAGGGCTCTCGGAAGGATGTTCGGATGGCAGAACGCTTTCGTGAGGAAATTCGAAAAACTGCGTCAGCGCTCCGAAGGTGACAAGGCACGCGACCCGGAGCGCCTTGAAGGGGAATGGACTCGCGAACTGAGTTTGATGAGAGAGATGGAGATTAGCCACCAACTTATAGGCGAACTTCGCTCTACCCCCCCACCGCGCGAGCCGCTCCGTCTGGGTGAGATACTGCGAACGGCGCTTGGCGTGGAGAAACCGTTCCGCCGTCTGTCGCTATGGCTCGGTCAGCAATATGTGGTGGTGGAGGATGCCGATAGTATCAACAGGTATGACTTGATGCTTAAGGCACGCGAATTACATAAAGGGGAATATCTCACGGCAGTGGTGGAAATGGCTCCGCTGGAACAGGAGGAACTGCGTGAGGATGTAAGCATCACGCTTAAGGCTGAGGGGGAAGACGACTTGGCGGCCTACTATCGCATGTCGTGTCACAAGATGCCTAATGAGACACCGGCCAGCGTGGGCTATATGGAGAAAGGCGTGGAGGCGGTGACCTTTATCGTGGCCTACGACAAGATGGACGGCAAACAACGCAACGATGAGTTCCGGTATATGTGGAAAGAGGCCGTTGAAATGCATAAGAAAGGGGAGGATGAACAGATGACACCCGAACAACAGATGGTTTGTGAAATCATGGACGAGAATGTGGCGGGGTTCATCTACCGTGGCAAGCGACTGTTCTTGCAAAAACGCTTCGCCGAGGCCATCGTACCTCTCGAACAGGCTTTCAAGATGATGCAGGGAAAGTACGATACGTTCAAGGCATCGATGAAAGATGCGTTCTTCGAAGTCATCTACCATATCGGATTCTGCCATTGCGAAATGCGCCATTACTCACAGGCAGCCTATTACCTTGAGCTGCTCATGCCCTTGCATCGCATCAACTATACCGTCGAATATATAAACTGCCTGTGCAACGCTGGCGATATGAGGGCTGAAAATGTGGTTGACGAACTGCTTCTGCAGACCGATCCTGACAAATATGACGAGGAGGAAGGAATGCCGCAGCAAATACACTCCTTCCGTAACTTCCTCCGACGGAGAAAGGTGTACCTGTACATCGAGAAGGGGAAATTCACCGCAGCACGAAGTTGTTTGAGAGAGATGCTTAACGAACCTGAAAATGCTGACTTTGCCATACAGGAACTGGCGTATATCAAACAACAAGAGTCCAATAATCCGTCAGCCGAGCAAACGGAAACGGATGCTCTGCCCTTTGATAAAAAGTAAAGAAGTAAAAAGGTAAAAAAGTAAAAATCGTGACTGCATCCAGCGAATCATAATCCCCAAATCTTAACCTCCAAATCTTAATCCCCAAATCTTAAACCTTAACCCTTAAACCCTCTTGCTTTACCTCAACTGGATATTATTCCTCATCTATGGTTTGGTGGCCCTCGGAGTAGGACTGACCGTTCTCATGGAAAACCGACAACCTACAAAGGCGTTGGTGTGGTTGCTCGTGCTCGTATTCCTTCCCGTGGTAGGTATCGTCATCTATTTCTTCTTCGGACAGAACACGCGCAAGGAACGCATCATCAGCCAACAGAGCCTTGACCAACTGTCGCGACGGTCGATGTTGGGCTATGTGGAACAGAAAGACCTGAATGTGCCAGAAGAGCACCGGCCTTTGGTGCGCATGTTGGCACGTGAGGGATGGGCCTTGCCGTTCAAGAACAACACGGTAGAGATATTCACCGACGGATACCAGCTTTTCTCCACCTTGCTCAGGGATATAGCACAGGCTCAGGACCATATACATATCGATACCTACATCTTCAACGACGATGCATTGGGACAACTGGTGGCTGATGCGCTCATCGACCGGGCCAATGCGGGGGTGGAAGTGCGCGTAGTTTACGACAGTGTGGGCTCATGGGGCGTGAAAAGCTCTTTTTTCGAGCGTATGAGGGATGCGGGCATCGATGTGCATGCCTTCATGCCGGTGAAATTCCCGGCCTTCACCAGCAAGGTGAACTATCGCAATCACCGCAAGCTATGCGTCATAGATGGAAAAGTGGGATTTATCGGGGGGATGAATATCGCCGAGCGCTATGTCAAGGGACGAAATGGAAGGACTTGGCGTGACACGCACCTGCGCATCGTTGGCGGAGCGGTATATGGCATACAAAGTGCTTTCCTCGTGGACTGGTTTTTCGTTGACCGAACCTTGGTGTCCGACAGGAAGTATTATCCTGAGGTTGACAAGAAACTGTTCAACAACTGTCTGGCTCAGGTGGTGACGAGCAACCCCACCAGCGAATGGCCGGAAATCATGAACGCTTATTTGTGCATTCTTCATCAGGCAAAGAAATACGTGTATATGGAAACACCGTATTTCCTGCCAACTGAGACGTTTATTTCTGCTCTAAGAATATGTGCCCTTTCGGGCGTCGACGTGAAGCTGATGATTCCCTCGAAGGCGGATGCGAAAGTGGTGGAATGGGCCAGCCGTTCATACGTCATGCAGGCGTTGGATGATGGTGTTGACGTGAGGCTGTATCAAGAGGGCTTCAACCATTCCAAACTGCTCATCGCCGACGATACGCTGTGCTCATGCGGCTCGACGAATATCGATTTCCGTAGTTTTGAAAATAATTTCGAGGGGAACATCTTTTTCTACGACCCCGAAGTAACAAAACGTTTGAAACAGGTGTTCCTCGATGATATGGAACATTGCGTGGCCGTGAAGGATTTGCCGAGTTTCACAAATCGCTCGTTCTTCAAACGTCTGTGGGAATCAATCGTCCGCCTCTTCTCCCCCTTGCTCTGACACACAGAATAAACTGAAATTCACGCTACCGTAACTGCGATGGTCCTTGAACAGGGGATGGTCGGAGAAATCGTTCCCTTGGCCATGCTCTAACACAAACAGACCACCGGGCTTCAGCAGGTTACGTGATAACACCTGTTCGGGAAGAGTTTCCAAACGGGGCAGCTGGTAGGGTGGGTCGGCAAAGATGAAGTCGAACTGTTGCTTGCACTGTCGAAGGTAACGGAACACATCGGTTCGTAGCAGATAGGCATTGTCGGCTCCCAACTTGTTCAGACAACTGCGGATAAAGGTGCAGTGTTCGCGGTCCATCTCCACGGCGGTGACGCTGCGACACCCACGCGAGAGCAGTTCAAGGGTGATGCTCCCCGTGCCGCTGAACAAGTCCAGGGCATCGGCTCCGTCGAAATCAATGTATCCGCCAAGAACATTGAAGAGGTTCTCCTTGGCAAAGTCGGTCGTGGGACGGGCCTTGAACGTATGGGGCACGTCAAAACGACGCCCTTTGTATTTACCAGTGATAATCCGCATGAACTAATGTTTATGAGGTTATTTTAACATTCAACACTCAACATTCAACATTCCTCACCTCTCACCCCTTTACCTGTCTTTCCAGCATCAGGAGCAGGTCATACGGCATGTCGGCGATGTCGGCAGCCTGTCTTTCGGCGATATCAATAGCAGGCGTGCTCACACTCACATGGCGCAGGTGGCGTTCCAGCCGTTCTTTTAATTCTGCAGGCTGTGGTCCGACAAGCACCAGATGGTCGGTCTCGGCATCCATGCCCAGCTGTCGCCATACATTGAGCAGGAAATACAAGGCATCGGGTGCCTGTTCCACCGCGAACCTGTTGAAGAAACGCAGACGGTCGTGTTGGAAACGGAAGATGTCAAGACCATTGTCGTGGAAATATCCATACAAGGGGTTGCGGTGCAGGTGTTGGTCGGTAGCAAGGAAATGCAACCATACAGACCAGTCACAGGGGTAAATATGAAGATTGGAAAACCGTTTTTCAAGTGTCTTCTGGGTCGCGCTGTCTATGGGAAAAACAGCGACGCATGACAGTTGGTCAATCTTGATGGACATCTTCACCTCTTGCTCATGACCTGTGATGGTCTGGTCGTACAAGGTACTAGTCCTGTCGGCTTCGTATTCGTCTGTAGGAATGAGTACCACCAGACTGTCAACCAATAGCGAGGCTTCGCTACAGTTGGCAGGTAATGCCTCGGGGGTATCGAGGACAGACTGTATCTGATGGGCTTGGTCGACACCGGGGTTGAGGGCATACGCCGTGTGATGTATGCGTGGCTCGTCGCCTCCGTCGGTAGAGGCGATGGATAACAGCCGCTCCGACAGACGGAGACAGCACTTGGGAGATGTCGGTTGTGGTAAAATGGCTTGCATGATAAAGGGTGCTTGTGGCAAGGGTGTTTATTCCCAATTGCCGGCGTTATGGTTATTCTCTGTCAGCGATCCGATGCACAGACCAGGGTAGGCTCCACGTTCCACCGCCTGCTCGGTAAGCCTGCTCACCTCGTCTTCCGCAAGTCCTTTCAAGTATTGCGAATATTCGGCACCACATTCCATGAGGGGCTCGTCTTCACCCAACATTGTGGTCTGGATGGCAGCTGCCAGATGGAACGGCTCACCGTCGGAATAGGGCACAAAACGAAGGCTGTCGGTGAGGTAATGGGCATTCACCAATTGGTCGAAACTGTTGGCGTAGTGGCCTGAGTCGGCACGATAGTGCTCGGCTGCGTTACGGATGGTCAGCAGACGCACCTTCACCACCTGTTCACGTTCTTTCCGCTGGTCCTCAAAACGCAGGGGACGAGAAACGCTCAGGTAGGCTATGACGGCCAGGAGGAGAATGGCGAACGTCAGAAGGTGGTTCGTCTTGATGTGCATGGTGATTATTTTGGCTACAAAATTAGTAAAAAAACACCACATTCATTCATCATCTTGTCTTTAATTCGTATATTTGCATCATCTACCATCTCTCAACATTCGGTAACTCACAACAAATGATCAGCCAAGAACTGGAATCCCTGCTTCGAAATCACTTCCCCTTCCATCCTACCGATGAGCAGCAACATGCTTTCACCACCTTCGCACAGTTTCTCTGCGAAGAACAGCCTACTGTGCTCATCCTCAAGGGGGCGGCGGGAACAGGCAAGACGGAGGTGGCGGCGGCATTCGTCAGGACACTGGTGTCGTTTCAGCAGAAAATCATGCTGCTTGCCCCCACGGGACGGGCAGCAAAGGTTTTTTCGTTGGCCAGCGGCTATCCTGCATATACTATCCACCGACGTATCTACCGTGGACAACTCGACAGTCCTAGCCGCAGTTCCTTCCAACTGAACTATGCCAAGATGCGCGATGCCGTGGTGTTCGTCGACGAGGCATCGATGATTAGCAACCGGGGCGATTTCGATGCGTTGTTCGGCAGTGGCCAGCTACTCGATGACTTGGTGCAGTATGTCTTCGGCGGCGATAATTGCAAACTGGTACTTCTTGGCGACTGGGCGCAGTTGCCACCGGTAGGTGAGGAACAGTCGCCTGCTCTCTCACGACAGGTGATGGAGGGCTATGGTGTGAAGGTCTTGGAGGTCCGGTTGTCGCAGGTTCTCCGCCAACAGGCGCAGTCGGGCATTCTCTTCAACGCTACAACGGTGCGCAACATGTTGGAACGCGACGACGACACGCTGCTGCCTAAGGTGCGTTTCCATGGCTTTGCCGACATTGTACGTGTGCCGGGCGATGAATTGATAGAATCCCTCTATACCAGTTATGCTGAGGTGGGAGCAGACGAGACCATCGTGGTCACGCGCAGCAACAAACGGGCGGGAATATACAATAATGGCATTCGTGGCCGTGTGCTCGGACGTGAGGAGGAACTGTCATCGGGCGACATGCTTATGGTAGTGCGCAATAACTATTTCTGGGCGGAGAAGGAGAAAATCAACCTCGAATTTATTGCTAATGGCGATAGGGCAAGGGTGATGCGCGTGCGCAACCAGCGCGAGTTGTATGGTTTCCATTTCGCAGATGTGACGATGCAGATGCCCGACTACGATGATGTGGAACTGACATGTACGGTGCTGCTCGATACCCTGCAGTCGGAAGCTCCGGCACTTACTGCTGAACAAAATGAGGCATTCTTTCATGTTGTGATGGAGGACTATGCCGACCTGCCCACCAAGACGGAACGTTTGGAGCACATGCGTAAGGACATCTATTACAATGCGCTGCAAATCAAATATGCCTATGCTGTCACCTGTCATAAGGCGCAGGGCGGTCAGTGGGCGCATGTCTATGTGGACCAAGGCTATATGACCGATGACATGCTCACGCCCGATTACCTCCATTGGCTCTATACGGCTTTCACCCGCGCCACGGAAAAACTGTTCCTTGTCAACTGGCCCGAAAAACAAATCGAACAGCCGTAAGTTATTCAACTCCGCAAGCTCCAGTTGTAAGGAGTTAAAAGAAGATAGAAGAAGTTAGAAGGAGTTAGAGGAAGATGGAAGAAGTTAAAGAAGTTAAGAAGTTAAAGAAGTTAAGCCGTATGTCAGAGTTAGTATTTTCACACTCTCCCTTCATTTGCTGAGAAGTGGTTTCTTTGTTCCCCTCCTTGTAGTTGTGGGGATCTTCATTCTCTCCCTTCTTTTGCTGGGAAGTGGTTTCTTTATTCCCCTCCCTTGTAGGGGAGGGGGTAGGGGTGGGGTCAGTAACTTTGGATAATAGAGAGTGGGGTCTGTATTTTTATCGATAAAATCGCCCGTTTTGTTGAAAAATCAGTAAAAAAAACAAGAAAAACGACCAATTATTCGTTTTTTTTGTTTATTTTTGCCAAAACTCCTAAACTTAATAACTTATAAACTCATTACTAACAAACTTATAATCTCATGAAAAAAACTATTATGGCATTTGCGGCTGGTTGCATCATGTTAGCCAGTTGCGGCGGTACGGGAGGTGGCCTCCTCAGTGGTATTCTCGGTGGCGATGGTTCAACACTTGGCACCGTGGGTGGCGTTTTGAGCAGCGTGCTCGGTCTTGACAAACTGTCGGCCGCGCAGTTGGCAGGTACCTGGTACTATTCACAGCCAGGATGCGCATTCACCAGTGATAACCTTTTGGCACAAGCAGGTGGTGAAGTAGCAGCAAGTCAGATTAAGTCAAAACTGGCTTCTGTTTACAGTAGCGTGGGTGTCAGCTCATCGAACACCGCCTTCCAGTTCGACCAAAATGGACAGTTTGCAGGCAAACTCATGGGTGTGCCTCTCTCAGGAACCTATACTTATGATCCTTCTTCGGGACAGATTTCCATGAAGGCAACGCTTATCACCCTTAATGGCTATGTTAAAGGAACCACCAATGGTATAGCATTACTCTTTGAGGGAAGCAAATTGCTGAGCATCATGCAGACGGTGGCTTCTATGAGTGGCAACGGCACGCTTTCCGCCATCGGCGAACTGAGCAAGAACTACAACGGTCTTCGTCTCGGCTTCGACATGAGGCATTAATTTGACATGACATATTAAACGATATTTGAGTAAGCCCCGAAAGTTAGATACTTTCGGGGCTTACTCTTTTATATGGTTTTTAGCTAACTAAATCTCCTCCTTTTCCAAACCTTCAACGTTCCATGTTCAACGTGTAACGTTTTTATTGTTTCACAATCGTCAGGAACTTGTTCCACTGCTTGTTCGAGGTGTAGGCGTTATAGGCGTTGCTCTTCACGTGGAGCGTACCTTCTTTCTCGGTGCTTTTGGCGAAGGTGCTGCCGCTGATTTTCGGTGGTGTGATGCCCAGAACCGTCACATCGAACAGGTTGGCGCATTTGGCGAAGGCACTGCCACCGATGTCTTTCACGCTGACGGGGATGGTGATGGCCGATAGCGAGGTACAGCCCTCGAAGGCACTGCTACCGATGGTCTTGATGGATGAAGGTAGGTTGATACTCTCCAGACTGCTGCAATCCTTGAACATGTCCGACGGCACCTCTTTCATACTGTTTGACAGCCTGACGGTATGCAGGCTGCTACAGCCTTCGAAGACAGACGAGCCGAAGTCCTTCACGCTGTTGGGTATCTCGATAGTCTCCAGACTGGTACACCCGTGGAAGGCATCATGTTCTATCTTCTTGATGCTGTTCGACAGGGTGACACTTGACAGCGACGAGCAGTTCTCGAACAACCCGTCTGACACCACATGGATACTGGCGGGAAAGACGAAAGTGCGCAAGCTGCTGCAGCCCTTGAAAGCATCACTGCTAATGCTCTTCACACCGATGGGTATCTCGATAGCCTCCAAACTGCTACAGTCCTCAAAGGCACCATGACCGATGCTCTTCAGTCCGGTCGGGATACCTACATAGACGAGGTTGCTGCATTCGGCGAAGGCTTCGGTGGGAAGGTTCTCCAACGAGGTGGGCAGGGTGAGCATATCGAGCGACTTGCAACCCTTGAACACGCCCGAACCCATCTTCTTCACGCTCGTCGACATCTCGATGGTGCGCAACGACGTACAGTCTTTGAATAGGTTGGAAGGTAACTCGGTGATGGCATTGGGCAACTCGATGCTGGTGAGTGACGCACACCCCTCGAAAGCTCCGTTACCGATGCTGGTCACCGTACGTGGGATAGACAACGATGTCATACCGCTGCAACCTTGGAAGGCTCCAGCGGCGATGCCCTCAACATAGAAAGTGAGACTGTCGTTCTCTACCTTCTCGGGGATGGCGATATCCCCATTATAGCCATCGGGATTCTTCACCACGACAGCCGTCTCTTTCTTCACGTTCACCTGATAGGCGATGCCATCGACCACGGTGCGGTCTTTCTTCAGGAACTTAATATCGATGGCGCTGCTGGGTATGCAAAGCACCAACAGCATTATCGCAGCTGACAGCCGCAGGAAATTCTTATAAAACATAGGCATTTGGCTTAACTCCTTTAACTTCTTAACTACTTCTCTTCTTCTAACTTCTCCTAACTTCTTCTAACTTCTTCTAACTTCTCCTAACTTCTTCTAACTTCTTCTAACTTCTTTTTAACTTCTTCTCACTCCTTCACTCCTAACTCAATAATCTTGTCAACGGCAGCCGACAGGCCATCAACGTTCTTGCCGCCGGCAGAGGCGAAATGAGGCTGTCCACCACCACCACCTTGGATGAGTTTGGCGGCTTCACGCACCATCTGACCCGCATTCAGTCCATGGTCTTTCACCATGTCATCGCTGAGCATCACGGTGAGCATGGGCTTGCCACCACCAGAGGTGCCTAACACGAATAACAGGTTTTCCGGCACAGCCTGACGAATTTTAAAGGCGAGGTCTTTGGCAGCACCGCCCTCGATGGGCAGGATGCCAGAGATGACGGTCACGCCGTTTCTCTGACGGGCTTTCTCCAGCAAAACCCCTTTCATACGTTCCACGGCCTGGGCCTGGAAGGTCTCTATCTCCTTCTTCATGCTGTCGTGCTCCTCAATGTATTTGGCGATGACGCCTTGCAGGTCCTTGGCGTTGTTGAACAGGTTACGGATGGCCTTCAGACTGTCTTCCATATGATAGATCAGTTCTTCACAGTCCCTGCCTGTGCTCGCCTCGATACGGCGGATGCCGGCAGCCACGCTGCTCTCGCCCACAATCTTGAAGAATCCGATATTGCCAGTGCTGTGGGCGTGGATACCGCCACAGAGCTCGCAGCTGGGACCGAAACGTATCACACGTACCTTGTCTCCATATTTCTCTCCGAACAGCGCCACGGCTCCCAAGGCTTTCGCTTCGGCGATGGGCGTGTCACGGTGCTCGTCGAGAGGATAGTCGGCGCGAATCATTGCGTTCACCTTACGTTCCACTTGGCGTAACTCCTCATCGGTCACTTTCTGGAAGTGGGAGAAGTCGAAACGCAGCGTGTCGGGACTGACGAACGAGCCTTTCTGTTCCACATGGTCACCGAGCACCTCTTTCAAGGCAAGGTGCAACAGGTGGGTGGCGGTGTGGTTGGCTGCAGAGGCGGCACGGCTGTCGGTATCGACACAGGCCATGAACGGAGCCTCTGGATGCTTGGGCAATTCTTTCACGATATGCACGCTTTGGCCGTTCTCGCGTTGTGTATCTACAATATCCACAGTCTCGTATTCGCTCACGATAACGCCGCGGTCGCCGACCTGACCACCCATCTCACCATAGAAAGGCGTGGCGTCGAACACCAACTGGTAATAACTGTTTTTCTTCTGGGTCACCTTGCGGTAGCGGAGGATATGGCAGTCGTGCTCGTTATAGTCATAACCCACGAAACGCTGTTCGCCTTCCTGCAGCACCACCCAGTCGCTGTTCTCCACGGCAGCGGCATTGCGGGCACGCTCTTTCTGTTTCTGCATTTCTACCTGGAACTGCTCCTCGTCAACATCCAATCCGTTCTCACGGCAGATGAGTTGTGTCAGGTCGAGGGGGAATCCGTAGGTGTCGAACAGACGGAAGGCTTTCGTGCCGTCGAGCGTGGTACCGCCCTTGGCTTTCACCTCATCCATGGCGGAGCCCAACAGGGCGATGCCTTTGTCCAAGGTGCGCAGGAAAGCGTCTTCCTCTTCCTTGATGACTTTGACAATCAACTGGTGCTGCGCTTTCAATTCGGGGTAGGAGTCGCCCATCTCGGCCACGAGGACAGGGATGAGTTTATAGATGAAGGCTTCTTTCTGTCCGAGGAATGTGTAGGCATAACGCACGGCGCGGCGCAGGATGCGACGGATGACATAGCCGGCCTTGGCATTGCCGGGCAACTGACCGTCGGCGATGCTGAAAGCCACGGCACGCAGGTGATCGCTCACCACGCGCATGGCCACGTCGGTGGCTTCGTCCTTACCATATTCCATACCCGACAGTCGGGCAATCTCGCGGATGAACGGCTGGAAGATATCGGTATCGTAGTTGGAATGCTTGCCTTGGATGGCACGCACCAGACGCTCAAAGCCCATGCCGGTGTCGATGACGTTCATCGACAGTTTCTCCAATGAGCCGTCGGCCTTGCGGTTGAACTGCATGAACACGAGGTTCCAGATTTCTATCACCTGTGGGTCGTCTTTGTTCACTAGTTCGCGACCGGGCACCTTGGCCTTCTCTTCGGGGGTGCGCGAGTCGAGGTGTATCTCCGAACAGGGACCACAGGGACCAGTGTCGCCCATCTCCCAGAAATTGTCATGTTTGTTGCCGTTGAGGATATGGTCGGCGGGCACATGTTTGGCCCAATAGGTGGCAGCTTCGTCGTCGCGGCTCAGACCTTCTTCTTCGGAACCCTCAAAAACGGTCACGTAGAGGTCTTTGGGGTCGAGGTGCAACACATCAACCAGGTATTCCCAACCCCAGTCAATGGCTTTCTCCTTGAAATAGTCGCCGAAACTCCAGTTGCCGAGCATCTCGAACATGGTGTGGTGGTATGTGTCGTGGCCCACCTCTTCCAAGTCGTTGTGCTTGCCGCTCACACGGAGACATTTCTGTGAGTCGGCCCTGCGGCGTGGCTCAGGGTCACGGGTGCCGAGGATAATATCTTTCCACTGGTTCATACCGGCGTTGGTAAACATGAGGGTGGGGTCGTCCTTGATGACCATCGGTGCGGAGGGCACGATGGCGTGTCCTTTCGACTCGAAGAATTTTTTGAATGAGTCGCGGATTTCGTTGGCTGTCATCATTTTATTGTTGTAGTTTTTTGATTTTCATTGTGTTTCGACTTGCAAAAGTACGGAAAAAATCCCAAATCTCACGTTTTTAAAGGGGAATGTTGGGAAAAATTCGTACTTTTGCAACTGAGAATCGATACAACGCAACGATATGAGTGAAACAGGAGCTAAAAATCTGAAGATTTATTATTCCATCAAAGAGGTGGCGTCGATGTTCGATGTGAAAGAGAGCTTGCTCAGGTATTGGGAGACGCAGTTTCCACACCTGAAGCCGAAAACCACTGGCAACAAGGTGCGCCAATATACAGAGAAGGATATCGAACAGATAAAACTGATTTATAACCTGGTGAAGGTGCGGGGCTTCAAGATTGCCTCTGCCAGGAAGATGCTCAATGAAAACCGTGACGGTGCTGACCACAGTGCCCGTGTCATGGATAGTCTCATCAATGTACGTGATGAACTGCTGGCACTGAAAAAACAACTTGACGGATTGACATAATTATGTATTATTTCGGGCGATATCTACCGCCGTCACCCTGTCCAGGACGTCGTAGTGGTTCTCGGTGAAGCCCCCGTTGTCCATGTAGAAGCCGTAGGAAGCCGCCTGGATGTCGCTTTCGCCCATATAGCCGAGGCCGCTGCCCGGCACGGGGACGTACCTGCGCCTCTCG
>JAFYZT010000038.1 GCA_017548605.1 Prevotella sp.
ATCTCGTCGTCGGTGAAGAAACGGTCGCTGACCTTGATGATGGCTTTCTTGCCGACCTTCGTCGAAGGGTAGTTATAACCTATGGTCACAGGCGTGGACAGATCCTGAAGACCCAACAGATTAATGACCTCGAAGGTTTTCGAGGAGGGTATATGGTCGATTACTGTGCCGTTTTCTATGGCAGCTACAAGGCGTTCTTTTCTGTTCATTTTTTATATTTTAGGCAATCCTAGGGGATTTTGAGGGATACTAGGGGTTGTTAGGCAATCCTAGGAGATTCTAGGCAATTCTAGGTTGTCTTAGGAAATCCTAGGGAATTCTAGGGGTTTTAGGCAATCCGAGGGGATTTTAGGGGGTTCTATTTTCGATAATTGTGGGGTCGGAGCGGACATCGTCGATGGTGATGCCGAGCACGTCGCAGATGATGGCTTCGCGTGCATAGAGGCCGTTTTGTGCCTGCTGGATGTAGTAGGCATGCGAGTCCTCATCCACGTCCATCGCTATCTCGTTCACGCGTGGCAGGGGATGGAGTACTTTCATATTGTCTCTTGCGCCCTTGAGCATCTCGCGCTTCAGGATATAAACATTCTTCACTCGCTCATATTCCATCAGGTCAGAGAAGCGTTCCTTCTGTACGCGCGTCATATATAGGATATCGGCCTGGGCGATGATATCCTCTGTGAAGTCGGTATGCTCCTGATAGCGTATGCCCTGTTCACGGCAGTACAGTTTATATTCCTCGGGCATGGCCAGTTCGGCCGGTGCCACAAAATGGAATGTCGGATTGAAATGACGCATAGCCATGACCAATGAGTGGACAGTACGTCCGTACTTCAGGTCGCCTACGAGACAGATATTCAGGTTTTCAAGTTTTCCTTGTGTCTGGTAGATAGTGTACAGGTCGAGCATGCACTGCGAGGGGTGTTGGTGTGCTCCGTCACCCGCATTGATGATGGGCACGGGCGACACCTCGCTGGCGTACTGTGCCGCGCCTTCTATATAATGACGCATAGCGATGACATCGGCATAGTTCGACACCATCAGTATGGTGTCTTTCAACGTCTCGCCCTTTGACACGCTCGATGCCTTGGCATCGCTGAAGCCGATAACCCTTGCCCCGAGTCTGTTTGCCGCCGTCTCGAACGACAGTCGTGTTCGTGTTGAAGGTTCATAAAACAAGGTGGCTACCACCTTTCCTTTAAGAATGTCTCTGTTGGGGTGTTTCTCAAACTCTTGCGCCAGTTGTATCATGTACAGGATTTTCTCCCGTGACATGTCGGCAAAAGTCACAAAGTCATGTTTCTTCATCTCCAATGATTCTTTGTTGGTATTTTCGAGCGCGAAGTTACGCATTATTTTTTATATATTTGGCATAATTCAAAAGAATTATATTAATTTTGCAGCGGAAATGCATTTTGCATAGTTCACATGGTAGAGAACACACCTTATTAGACATGAGAAAATTCGTTAGCATATTGTGGTGGCTGTTGACCATCGTCATCGTAGGCCTCACTCTCCTCTTCCTTGCTATATGGAACGGATGGATAGGTTATATGCCCGACATTGAGGATTTACAGAATCCCATCAGCCGCTATTCCTCGCAGGTATATTCGGCCGATGGTAAGTTGATGGGTACCTACTCCACCAGTCGCGACAACCGCATCTCCGTGTCGTACAACAACCTGTCGCCACACCTCATTCACGCACTCATCGCTACTGAAGACGAACGTTTTTACGAGCATTCGGGTGTCGATTTCATCGCGCTAACCCGTGCCGTCATCAAGCGTGGCTTCATGGGACAGGAGAGTGCGGGTGGCGGCTCCACACTCACGCAGCAGCTGGCTAAGCAGCTTTATTCAGAGACAGCACACAGCAAGATGGAACGACTGTTCCAAAAGCCCATTGAGTGGGTCATCGCCGTGAAATTGGAAAAGAACTACACGAAGGAAGAGATTATCACGATGTATCTCAACTACTTCGATTTCCTCTACAATGCCATCGGTGTGAAGAGTGCTGCTTTCACCTATTTTAGCAAGGACCCGAAGAACCTCACCGTGAACGAGGCTGCCACGCTTATCGGCCTGTGCAAGAACCCTTCGTACTATAATCCCGTGCGTTATCCCGAGCGTTGTCGTGAACGTCGTAACATCGTTCTGGCTCAGATGGAGAAGAGCGGGTATATCTCGCGCAGCGACTATGAACGCTTTGCTGCCGAACCTGTGGCCCTTCATTTCCGCAAAACTGACAAGAGTCAATTGCAAGAGGGTATCGCCCCCTATTTCCGCGAGTATATCCGCCAGTATATGATGGCAGTTAAGCCCGAGCAGAAAGATTATCCCAGTTGGAAGAAGGCGCAGTTCGTCATCGACTCCATTGCATGGGAGGAAGACCCGCTCTACGGCTGGTGTAACAAAAATCTCAAGCGCAACGGCCACCCATACAACATTAACAACGATGGTCTGCGTATCTTCACTACCATTGACACGCGCATGCAGCGTTACGCCGAGGAAGCGGTGCTCGAGCACCTGTCGGGAACGCTCCAGCCAGCATTCGACGCACAGACACGTTCCAACCCCCGTGGCCCGTTCTCTTCACGCATGTCCAAGGAGGACTACGAGCGTGTGATGAACCGTTCCATCCGCCAGAGCCAGCGTTATCAAGTGCTTAAGGCCGAGGGAGCCACTGAGGAGGAGATTCGCAAATCGTTCAACACACCTGTGCCGATGAAGGTGTTCACTTACCACGGTGATGTAGAAAAAACGATGACGCCGCTTGACAGCATCAAATACTACAAGCAGTTCCTTCGTGCCGGTTTTGTGAGCATGGACCCGAAGACGGGTGCCGTGAAAGCCTACGTAGGCGGTCCCAACTATCAGTATTTCCAGTACGACATGGCGATGGTGGGTCGTCGACAGGTGGGTTCGACGATGAAGCCCTACCTCTATTCCTTAGCCATGGAGAACGGCTATAACCCCTGCGACAAGATTCCCAACAGGATGCAGACCTACGTGGTTGACGGTGGTCGTTGGACCCCGAAGGGCGGCGGTGGTCTGGGCAATGGTGCCATCGTACCATTGCGCACCGGTCTGGCACGGTCGAGTAACTGGTGTTCGGCCTATCTTATCAGCCGTTTCACGCCACAGTCGTTGGTTGACCTGTTACACAAATACGGTTTGAATAATCCCAACATTAAGGCGAAGATGTCGCTGTGTCTCGGTCCCTGCGAAGTGACGGTGGGCGAGATGGTCAGCGGTTATACGGCATTCGCCAACAAAGGTATACGCTCAGCTCCACTGATGGTGACGCGTATCGAGGACAGCGACGGTAATATTATCGCCAACTTCCAGCCGCGCTATAACGAGGCTATCAGCGAAGAGAGTTCATATAAGATGCTGGTTTGTCTGCGTGGCGTTATCGAGAGTGGTACCGGACGACGTGTTCGCGGCTATGGTATCCATGCCGAGATGGGTGGCAAGACGGGAACAACGAACTCAAATGCCGACGCTTGGTTCATGGGTGTGACACCCGAACTGGTGAACGGCGTGTGGGTAGGTGGAGAGGACCGCGACATCCACTTCTATTCTACAGGTATCGGTCAGGGAGCCGCTGCGGCACTTCCTATCTGGGGACGCTACATGCGGAAGGTGTATTCCGACGCAAGCCTGAACTACAGTCAAAGTATTAAGTTTGACGTTCCAAAGGAATGGAAGCCCTGCGACGAGCGCATCGTGGCTGTGGAGGATGACATTCTCGATGTGTATGAGTAACAGGGAACGTTGAACGTTGAACATTGAACATTGCACATTGCACATCCCCGTCTCGATATGAGGCGGGGATGTGCATTTGAGAAAACTGTCGCAAACTCCAGTTGTAAGAAGTTAAAAGGAGTTAGAAGAAGTTAGAAGCCAATAGCCCAAAGCGCATCAACATGGTCGGGCAAGGTTTTGTCCTTTATCTTCATAACATGAGAAACTTAAAATAAATTAAAGGAGGGGAGAAACAAGGGGAATTGCGGAAAAAGTATTACCTTAGCGGCGCAAACTATATCCTTATGAACAGAAAATACTTTATCCTGATATTGACGGCCGTGGTATTAACCTTTGTACAGACGGTCGAGGCACAGACCGTCGGACAAGGGACAGTTGATGGCCAAAGGAATGCCGGTCGCCCGAAAATCGGTTTGGCATTGGGTGGTGGCGGTGCCAAGGGTGCGGCCGAAATCGGCGCCCTGAAGGTAATCGAGGAATGTGGCATCCCCATTGACTATATCGCCGGAACAAGTATCGGCAGCATTGTCGGCGGTCTGTACGCCGTAGGTTACCGCAGTGCCGATTTGGATCATCTGTTCCGCTCTCAGGAATGGCTGTCGCTGTTGACCGACCGCAAGAGCGACCTTCGTGACGTTCCCTTGAGCGAGGAAGACGGTGTGACGTATATCTTCGGTTTCCCCATCTCGCGCAAGAAGCGCAAGGAAGGTGAGCGTCCGATGATTGGTATGCTGAACGGAGACCAGATAGTGACCGTTCTTGACAGTATGATGCATCGTCCGGGACATATACAGTTTGACACCCTGCCCATCCCCTTCCGTTGCGTTGCTGTGGATATCAGCGGCCCCGAGGAGGTGGTACTCAGCGAGGGTGAGCTGGCGAAGGCAATGCGTGCGAGCATGGCCATCCCCGGTGCCTTCAAGGCCGTGGCCTGGGGTGACAAGACCTTGGTTGACGGCGGAATGATGAACAACCTACCGGTGGATGTGGTGCGTGCCATGGGAGCCGACATCGTGATTGCCATTGACCTTAGCAACGAGCAGCACGAAAGCCGTGACTTCTCGTTGAAGGACCTGATAGGTATCGGTGGTATTTTAGATTGGGCGGTGTCGCGTCCCGACTGGAAAAAGCACAATGAAAACCGTGCCGATGCCGATGTGCTGATTACGCCCAATCTGGATGGATTCGATGTGATGAGTTTCGGACTGGAGAGCATCAGTGAGATGATTGCCCGAGGGGAACGAGCAGCACGGAAGGAGTATGAGAAAATTAAAAGATTAAAAAATTAAAATAA
>JAFYZT010000039.1 GCA_017548605.1 Prevotella sp.
ATAATCCAGTTTCCTGGAGTCTGGATGATAAAGCGTGCGCTATGGTCAAACCAGTTCAGGTAGGTCTGCTTGTGTACTTTTTGACTTCCGAAAGCACCAGTTTGTGAAATGGATACCAATGAGTTTCCATTCCATTCGATAGAAAAATTGCCATTGCCAATGTCTCCATCATCCGGGGACATCAGTCTGAAGATGTGGCGTTCCACAAGCTTTCCTTTGTCGTAGGCCATCGTGTTGCCAATCAAGGCAACGAGCATCAACAATAAAGAAATTGTTCTTTTTCTCATAATTCTTTAGAAATTGTTTTTAGTTTATTGATGTTGTAATATTTTATGTCGGATATATGTTGTTTTTGCTATTGCATTGTTTGCTTTTACACCTATTGATTTTCAAAATAGTTTGTTGTGGCTTTTTCGCGGTTTAAGTCATTGTTTATCGGTTGGTGGGAGCGGAAATGATACATTGTTGTGGGCAAATGATACATTTTCGGGTGCAAAGGTACTACAACAAAATAATAAGTGTATTATATACACGTAACGATTACTTTGTTAAATGTAACATCTTCGCTATTTTCTCAAAAATTGAAAAATATGACTCATTTCGTAAAGAGTCGTGCAAAAGTATTAAAAATCGGCATAAATTTACCGACCAGCAAGTTTTCTTTAGTATTTATTAACAATTCAGGCCAAGATCGTACTGTAATTTCCTAAAAACATTTATTTCGATATTCCCCTGTCCTTTTTCATATAAATGAACATGTAAAACAGTATAAATTCAAATCAGTCCCATCAGTCAAATCTTGTATTATCAGTGTCCCCACAAAATATTCAGAGGCATATTTAATTTACCTCAAAAACACCGAACGAATTACCTCAAAAACACCGAACGAGACTCTTCGTCTCACATAAATTGCCACGAATGAAACACATATTCCCACTAATTCAATTCATGAGAATTCGTGTCCATTCCTGGCAATTCATGTAAACAACAAAAGTCTAAAATCAGTCCTATCAGTCAAATCTTGTATTATCAGTGTCCCCCCAAAAATACAGTAGCCTTTTTACCTTTTTACTTTTTTACCTTTTTACCTTTACAACGAATCCCCCTCGTGGCAGACTGCTGATGGATGTGGGTAATGAAGCACCCTCAGTAATGGTCCACGGACTGTTAGCATTTCCGCTGTCAGTGAAAAGTGTCACCTTCGAAGTTACACCCATGTCGGTAGGCAGGGCAACTGGCAGTGTCTGTGCCACGTCAGTACCGTTAATGCCCGCAATGTACCATGTGTCACCACTTCTGCGCGCCAATACCACATATTCGCCGGGATAGCCGGAGATGAATCGCGTCTCATCCCATGCCGTGGGCAGGTGACCGAGGAAGTCCTTCACCGTCTGTGGCTGGGCGAGGAAACTCTCCGGACGGTCAGCTAAGTGCTGCAAGCCTGATTCATACAATACGGTAAGTGCCAACTCATGGCCATGGGTGGTGATGTGCGGATGCTGTGAGTCAGTGAAGGCGCAGGGCGTATAGTCCATCGGGCCGATGACATTTCGTGTGAAGGGTAGGGTGGCGTTGTGTGCTGCCGCACGGTCAGTGAACGTCGGCACGTTGTTGTACCATTCGGCACCATACACACCCTCGGTAGAGAGCAGGTTGGGGTAGGTGCGCTGCCAGCCACGTGGAATGGTCGCCCCATGGAAATTGACATACAGGTGATGTCGGGCGGCACATTCGAGCAGGTCGATGCAATAGTCCATGTTCATCTGGTTGTCACCGGAGAAGAAGTCAATCTTCACGCCGGCCACGCCCTGCTTTTCGCACCACGCAAACTCTCTCTCGCGGTCTTCGGCTTTGTTAAGACGGTATTTCGGCCCCGGGGCACCATCGACCCAGCCCACCGATGAGTTGTACCAAATCATCGGGCGCACGCCACGGTTACGGGCATAGGCGAGGGCATCCTCAATCGTCGCCCCGTCTTTCATCTCGTCCCACTCGGCATCGATGAGTACGTAGGGCAGGTGCAGTGTTGCCGCCATGTCAACATACCGCTTGATGATGTTGATGTCGTTGCTCCCGTGGTTATATGCCCAGTACACCCACGACACGGCACCGGGTTGTATCCACCGAGTGTCCTTCAGACGACAGGGCTCCGACACGTCAGTGACGAGTGTCGATTCCACCACGTCGGCCAGACGGCCTATGATAAGCACGCGCCACGGACTATGCCAGTCGCCCGACGGCGTTGTCTCGTTCTTGTCGGGCACCACACGGAACAGCTCGGTCTCCTTGTCGTTCCATAGGCATGATGCGCTCTGTCCGCGTTCGATGTTCGCCTCGCTGATGAGCGTGAAGATGCCCGGCACAGGCTCCAACAAAGCGGGATAACCCCATCGGCAGTTGTAACCGTCGGCGCTGATGCTTGGACGACTGAAGGAGGGGATGGGTGCTACTTTGGCGGTAGTGCTCATAGGGAAGAATCCCTCATAAGCTTCTGTCCACTGCTGCATCCACCGTTTGGTACCCTCGGCTATGCGGAAGGTGGTCTGTTCGTTGGGGAGAGCCTTTCCGGCATGGCCGGTCAACTCATAGCGGAAAGCCACGCCGTCGTTGTACAGCCGCCAAACCATCGTAACACCATTTCCCAAAGCCACCTTATATTCATTGGCCTCGTTGGTGCAGTGCAGCCGTTTGCCGCTAACCATCTCATAGTCGGCGGTCAACTTACGGACAAACGTCAGGGTGGGATGCTCTTCCTGTGTCATTCCTTCCATGCCCACCACGGGCATTTCCATCACCTGTCGGTTATCGTAACGTATGACATAACCGTTTCCTTTCGCCACCAATGTCAGCTTACCATTGGGCGATGTAACATTCACCTCATCGGCCGCCCGACAACCCAACGTTGCCGCAGCCAATACTAACGATAATATTATTGTTTTCATAGTTTCCCTTTCTCAATCTTCATCTTTCCCCATAAATACTCATTGATGTCATTGATTCCCTTGACGAGAGCCTTATATGCTTTGGCCGCCCATTCGGGCTGCATATACCCTTCGAGCATCGGCACATACTCACGCATACTCTCGCGTGTGCGGAAATCGGCGGATAAGGTCTCAGCCCCTTGGTCGGTGACCTCTATTCTGATCACCTCGCCATCTTTCTCTGTAAATGTGGGATGGAGGATGCTGAAGTCGAGCTTTCCGAACATTTCCTCCACGCGGCGTACCACCTCGGGACCCACTGTCACGGTATCCTCACGCTCATAGATATAGCCGTCGACAACCCACCGATCGTCAATCTCTTCCAAGCAGATCTTGGTGCCTTGGTGCTTCGCACCATGTTTATGGCCTCCGAAACCTGCACCAACAGTGAACTGATACGAACGTATCTCACCCTCGTAGGGATGTTGTATCTTATAGGCATAGACCATGTCGTTGAGCTGCTGGTGGAAAGCGTCGAGGGCCGTGAGGTAACGGTCGCGGGCGGGATGACCGTCCGTCCAGTTGTCGTCGTACGTGGGGGTGATGTAAAAGGTGTGCGTTGACTCATACCCTTCCAAAGTGCCGGGCCAACTGACGGCCTGTTGCCAATGGTTGGGATTATGGAACTGGATGTGCTCCTTTGGTCGTTGGATCAATTGTCGCGTTGTATCACCGGGGGGCAGCAGCCGTGGCTCGAATTGTGCCATGTAGGCTTTCACATGTTGGTCATAGGTCTGCTGCTCGGCAAGAAACGTCTGCAACAACTCTGGGAAACGGGCCTTTTTCAATGCCTTACGGATGGTTTTCACCTGACGCGATGTCAGTGGCATGGTCACCTTCCTCGCATTGCGGGCGATGCCGTCAATGTCAATCACCATTTCCAAGGCGCCTGAAAAATTTTGAGTACGCATCAGGTAGGTAGTGCCTGCCTGCTCGTAGATGGTGAAACTGTGGCGTGACAGACCGTATTGTTCGAAGGAACGCTCGCCATAGTAGCGCAGCGTGGCTCCCTCGGGCAGTTCCTGGGCTTTTACACCCACGCCAAAGAGCATCAGCAATGCCAGAAAAAATACCGTTCGTCTCATATGAATCCTTTAATCGTTTAGGCCTCCCCTCCCTTGGGGAGGGGTTGGGGGTGGGTTTTCTAATGTGTGCGCCTGAATTCATCCAGTTGCTTGAAGCAGTGGCGGTTGATGATTTCCTCCAAGGCGCGGTCGGGGTTGTTACGTATCCGACATTCGTAGTCGAAGACCATCAGTTCGCCGTTTTCCGGGGTGTAGGGCTGCCAGACGGGCAGGCCCGGCGTGTTCGGGTCGCCGGTATGTGCGAAACGTGCCCAACACTGGCTCATCACATCGGCCAGCCGCTGGTCGGCGGCAGTGGGCTGGGGCAGCTCGTTCTGTGCGTGGCGCAGGGTGTTGAAACAGAACTTCAGTTCATGACCGTGTACGCTACCGTTGTTCACAGGCGAACGCCACGTAAACATATACATATAAGTCTTCGCCGTGCGATGGACGGCGATGTGGTCTGCGGTGATGATGGTCTTTGGACGGAACAGCCAGTCGATGCTCAGCAGGTCGTTTGGCGTATGGTTGGGATAGGCCTCGCCAAAAGCTCGGATATAGGCATCGGTGTCATCGCCGAAGGTCTTCGTCAAGGCGTTGCGTGCCTCATCCTCGGTCATCGGCTGTTGGTAGGTCAGCCGCTGCAACTCATTGAACGTGGTGCCGATGAGGATGGGGATGTCATCGGACAGCAAGGAGAAGCCGGGTTGGAACGGTTGCTGGAGCAGCGTCTCTCCATCGGGCGTGGGACCGAAGCCCCACATCATCGGCGTGCCGGGCTGTCGTGTGCCGATGCTCGCTGCCATGGCACGTTGACCGGCGGCGTAGAGCGTGTCGTAGGGCACGTCGTTGATGCGCTCGATGTGCTCATTGTCGATGCCCAGCTCACGCAGGACGGCCTGACCCAGTTCCTCGCTCATCGCCTTCGTGTTCACGTTGAGGATGGTGCCGCTCATGATGATGGCTTTGTGGAACAGACCACGGGCGGAGGGCATGCAGAGCAGGGTGCCCACCTTACCGCCGCCGCCCGACTCACCGAAGATGGTGACATTCGATGGGTCGCCGCCAAACTGGCGGATATTGTCACGCACCCACCGCAACGCGGCTACCACATCGAGCATTCCCACGTTCCCCGACTCCCTGTAACGGGGTGAACAGGTGCTCAGATCCAAAAAACCGAGGATATTCAGACGGTGGTTCACACTCACCACTACCACATCTTCTTGGGCAAGACTCATGCCGGGGTTCCATGCCGAGGTGCCGGAGTCGAAACCGCCGCCATGGAGCCACACCATCACTGGTTTGTGGGCTTGCACATCGGTAGTCCACACGTTGAGCACGCAGCACTGCTCCGACATCTCCGCCTCGCTCAGTTTCCTGCCGTAGGTGCGCTGCATGGCCTGAGGACCCCACACACCACAGTCACGAACGCCCTGCCAGGGCTCCACGCTACAAGGAGGCATGAAACGCTCCACACGGGCATAAGGGATGCCTAGAAAAGCCATCGTGCCTTCCTGGTTGATACCCCGAACTTGACCATATTGGGTATCTACGGTGAAGGATAGGGGTGTCTGTGCATAGAGAATGACCGACAGGAGGAGGAAAAACGAGGTAATATACAGTCTTTTCATCGTAGGTGGTTGTATAGATAGGAGAATAGCGGGCGTATGCCCTTAGGTTGGTGCAAATTTACCCTTTTTATGCCGTTTCGCCAAATTTATGCTAAAAAACGGTTAAAAAATTGCAAGGGTAAAAGAAATGTCGTACTTTTGTAACCTGAATTTTTTATTGTGCAATGAAAATAGCCTATAAGAAACCAGAAATCAAAATTAACGCAGTAGAAGTGGAAAGCCCGATGCTCACGGGCACCAACGAAGTTACGAACACTGACGGTAACGGCGATGTTCATTATGGAGGTGGTGGCGATGGCACAGGACCGAGCACTCCCCATGCCGGTGAGGGTGTATGGGAAGAGAGTGTCCCTGTCAGCACGAATGTTTGGGACGAATAAAAGAGTGTAGTACCTCATTTGATATACAAAGCGTTGATTATCCTAAGATAATTAACGCTCTTTTTGTTACTTAAAAACAATGAAACAGACAAAATCATTACTACTGACCGCCCTATGCACTCTTTGTGCGCTGACATCATGGGCACAAATCATGCCCTGCGGTAAGGGGTGGATACAGGTGCACCATCTGGCCGGCAATGCCGTTCGCATACAATATGCGGAAAAACAGGTGACCGACTCACTTCCTGAATGGATTTATGTGAACAACGGTGAGATACAGAACAAAAACCTCATCGTCAGTATCGACGGCGAGGATGTGGTGGTGAAAGACAAGGCAGGACGTATGTGCTTCCGTGCCACACCTTCTTTGGTACGACAAGGATTGCAAGGTGAAACCGCCGCCACACTGCGTTTTCCCTCGCCCGAGGATGAATGCTTGATGGGACTGGGACAGTTTCAGGACGGCTTTGCCAACGTCAGGGGACTGTCGCGACGACTCACCCAAGTGAATACGCAAATCAGCGTACCCATGGTGTTATCTAACAAAGGCTATGGACTGCTGTGGAATAACTACGGACTGGTGGAGTGGAACCCCGCCGACCATGCTGTGACATTGCAACGGAGTGATGAAGAGGGAGCAAGTGAGGTGGTGGATGTCACCTCGACGGAAGGGGGCAAGCGCGAGGTGCGTCATGGCAATACTTTCTCTGCCACGCTCGACATTCCCATGGAGGGTGACTATGCACTGCTGCTCGACGTGGGACAGGCGATGGCGCGACGACACAACCTGTCCATCGACGGACAACTGGTCATCGACATGCGCAACTTATGGTTGCCGCCAACAGCATCCACCATCGTCCACCTGACACCGGGACGACATGACTTGACGGCCGAACTGTCGAAAGACGACCATCCCGTGTTATATTATAATAAGGTAGAAAACCAGTCGGTATTACGCTCGCCGATATCGGCAAAGGTGGACTTCACGGTTTTCATCGGTTCACCCGACGAGGTAGTGGCAGCCTACCGCCAGTTGACGGGACCATCACCAATGATGCCGCGATGGGCTTTGGGTTACATACACTGCCGCGAACGCTTCCACTCTCAGGAGGAGATTCTCACCACGGCACAACGTTTTCAACAAGAGAAGATACCCGTGGATGTGCTCGTGCAGGACTGGCAATACTGGGGTAAATACGGGTGGAACGCCATGCGTTTCGATGAGGAACGCTATCCCGACCCTCGTGCTCTGACCGACAGCCTGCATGCCATGGGCAAACGCCTGATGGTGAGCGTATGGTCGAAGATTGACAAAAACTCGGAGGTGGGTGCCCTGATGTTACAAGGAGGCCATTATATTGAGGGTACCGATTGGGTGGACTTCTTCTCCGACAGCGCGGCAAAGGCGTATTGGCGACATTTCTCACAACGGCTGCTGCCACTGGGCATCGATGCATGGTGGCAGGATGCCACGGAGCCGGAGAACGACGACCTCATGGGACGGCGTGTGAACCGTGGCCGATGGGCTGGCGAACAAGTGAGGAATGTGTATCCGTTGTTGGTGAACAAAACGGTGTATGAGGGGCTGCGTCACGACCAGCCCAATTCCCGTCCAATGATTCTTACCCGTTGCGGCTTTCCAGGCATACAACGCTATGGCTTGGCCATGTGGTCGGGCGATGTGGGCAACGACTGGGAGACGCTGCGCCGACAGATAACGGCAGGACTGGGTATGCAGGCGGCTGGTCTGCCATGGTGGACATACGACGCGGGAGGCTTCTTCCGGCCCGGTAACCAATATACCGACGAGGCATATATCGAGCGTATGCTGCGATGGATAGAGACGAGTGTGTATCTGCCGCTCATGCGCGTGCATGGGTATATGAGCGACACGGAGCCGTGGAAATACGGTGCCGAGGCACAAACCATCATCACTGATTGTATCAAGGAACGTTACCGCCTGTTGCCTTATATCTACAGTTTGGCGGCGAAGGTGTCGTCGGAAGGATATACACTGATGCGTCCGCTGCTCTTCGACTTCGCCAAGGACAACCAGGCACTTGCCCAAAAGCAGGAATTTATGTTCGGACCGGCTTTGCTAGTCAGTCCCGTCACTGAGCCTTCATGTATCACCTGGCAGACCTACCTGCCGCAACATGTTGCGGGGTGGTTCGACTACCATACCGGCCGGCATTATGACGGGGGACAGACGGTGGCGACGACCGTTGACAAAGGCCGCATACCCGTATTTGTCAAGGGCGGGAGTATCCTGCCGCTGGGACAGGACAGACTATCCACGGCGACGGGTGATGACACCCTGCTCGACATCCATGTCTTTCCGGGTGCCGACACTTCCTTCACGCTTTATGAGGATGACGGCGTGAGCAACGACTATGAGCAGGGACAATGTTCCCATATCACCTTCCAATGGGATGACAAGCGTCGACAGCTGCTTATCGATAAACGACAGGGGAGTTTCCCCGGCATGATCAAGTCGCGCCAATTCCATGTCGTCATTCAAGGCCAACAGAAGACCGTCTCCTATAAGGGAAAACGTTTGACAGTGAAATTTTAAGGTAAAGAGTATGGATATTATTAAAGCATTCGAGGTCGCTTTCAATCGTAAAATAGCAAAGAATTGGGAGAAGATTTATGTGTTGGTGGATATTCATGACACCATCATTCGGGCTTGTTATGAAAACGAGGAGACCTACGATTACTATCCCTATGCCAAGGAAGCCCTGCAACTTCTTACTGTCCGGGATGACGTTTGTCTCATCCTGTGGAGTGGTTGTTATGAAGAACAGATGGCTATCTATAGGACCAAGTTCGCCGAAGAGGGTATCCATTTTGACTATTCCAACGAGAATCCTGAAGTGGGAAACACGAGTTTTCAGAATTTTGAGGCGAAACTCTATTTCAATGTGGGAATCGACGATAAGTTTGGCTTTGATGGTGAAAGTGATTGGATAAAAGTCATCGAAGTGTTGGGGAGGTTTTGATAACAAACATGTCCCACTGATTTCAGTGGGACATGTTTGTTATGGTGCGCATTTGTGACAGATTCTCGAACCTTTATAGGTGACCTCTCAAAGGTTGTTGATTTTCTTGATTGGTGCAAGGACTCTCAAGTTTCTTTGTGTTGATTTCAAGAGGAAAAGAGTCTTATTGTCGTAAGACTTTCAGTAGCATTATTCAAGCAACAATCCCCCTACCTCCCCCAAGGGAGGGGCGTTTCGAGTTGTCAACGTATCCTCGCTCTCATATTTGAAAATGTACTCAATTTTATACCCGGACATCGTGTCCTGTGCGTTTCATAAAAAAATTCCGGAAAAAAAGTTGGTTATATTTGACTTTTCCTTTTTTGAAGCCTACTTATTATCAAAAGGGGAAAATGTAGCCTCGAGAGAACACAAGACTACATTTTGAAACATATGAAAATAAAAATATTATACGATTATGAATGCAATTCATCACATTAGACAGAATTAAGATTAAGGCTAACAATAAATATCTGTTAGGCCAACAAATCAAATTTAACGAAGATTACGACCATCGTAGTGGAAGCCTCAAAGGGGAGTATTATTCATCAAAGGCAGATGGAAATGTACCTTTCAACTTATTCATAGCGGTAAGCAAGCCCAAGCAAACACTTACGATAGAGTTTTCAAGTAAAGTTTTGAATGAAGATTATCCCAAGTTAATTTCAAAGGAAACGATTAAAGATTGTTTAGAAAGGGTTAACCATTTAGGCATTTGTCAAATTGATACAGAAGGGATAATAAAGACAGGGTGCGTTACTTCGATGGATGTAACAACCGATGTCGATTTAGACCTTACTCCCCACGTATTAGACATGCTTAACGAGAGAGTAGGCAATTACAGGCGTTACAGGTGGGAGCATTACGAAAACGAGGGTATAGTGTTTTCAAGGGATGTCAAGTCAAAGGATTGTAAAGAAAGTCTCATCTTATATAATAAAAGCAAGGAACTGCAACGAAGCGACAATCTACCTTTTCTCAATTCTCTACCCAACAAGCCTCAAGTATTAGACTACTTCAAAGGAAAGACCCGATTTGAATTGTCGCTTGATACCCCACGAAAGATTAAGCGTTATACAGAGGTTGAAGATACTTATATAATGGATGTTCTTAGCACGAAAGCCAACCCCTTGCTTAAAGCGTTTGATTATGTTTTTGGTAATGTCGAGGCTTGCAACGAATCCAAGCCTCACGACTACGAAACCTTAACGATGGAGTTACTTTTGGTCCAGTACGACAATGACCTTAAGCAGATAGAGCAAACTCTAAGAGGTTTATTCAAATCCCGTAGTGGACTAACCAAACGCATGAACAAGATACAAGCACTTTGGGCGGTCAGACAGACAGAAGCAGGCAAAGGGAAAAACATTCTTCAAGGTGTTAGGAATTTACTTCGATAATGTATCAATACTCAAGTTGTATCAGTTTAATCTGTTAAAGGGGTGTTGACACATGGTAAAAGTGTATCTGTTTATTATAAAAGGTTTTCTTGACCAATTTTTGTGGTATGGCCGGATGTTATTAGGAAAATAATCTTTAACTTTGCGGTGTCTGAAATCAAGGAGAAGAATATGAAGAAAGGATGGGAATATAAGAAGTTGGGTGATGTCTGCGATACTTCATCGGGAGGAACACCATCAAAAAACCATCTTGAATATTATGAGGGTGGCACAATCCCTTGGTTACGAAGTGGAGAGGTAGCGCAAGGATTGATATATAATACCGAATTATATATTACGGAATCGGGGCTAAATAATTCTTCTGCGAAATTGTTTCCTGTTGATACTGTTGTGTTGGCTATGTACGGTGCAACAGTTGGACAAGTTGGTCTTCTAAAGAAAGAAATGGCAACAAATCAGGCGATATGTGGCATTTTTCCTAATAAGAGGTTTAACCCCATATTCCTTTTATATAGTCTAAAAGCAAAAAGACCGCTATTCCTAAAAGATGCAGTAGGAGGAGCACAACCTAATATTTCCCAAAGTATTATTAAAAATACAATTATCCCGATACCTCCCATCGCTGAGCAAGGGTATATCGTTAAGGAACTCAACCTCCTTACCAGTATAATCGACAAGAAAAAGGCACAACTGAAAGAATACGACCAGCTGTCACAATCTATCTTTTATGATATGTTCGGTGACCCCGTGACAAATGAAAAAGGATGGGAGGTGAAGAAACTTTCTGATGTTTCTTTGGAAAAACTGTCTTATGGTTCGGGTGCTTCCGCTATACCATATAATGAAAGTGTAAGATACATTAGAATAACAGACATTAACGAAAATGGAGAACTAAACGGAGATATGGTTTCTCCTAATGTCTATGATGAAAAATATCTTCTTGATGAAGGTGATATTCTATTTGCAAGAAGTGGTGCCACCGTGGGAAAAACATATTGTCACAAGAGCAAATACGGGAAATGTATGTATGCAGGTTATCTTATTAGATTAGTTCCTAATAAGGATATCGTAGAACCTTCCTATGTTTTTGGATATACTAAGACTTCATATTATATGGGGTTCGTTCAAAAAGCACAGAATGCAGTTGCTCAACCCAATATAAATGCTAAGCAATATGGTAGTTTGCTGATTTGTATACCCCCTCTCTCCCTCCAACAATCCTTTGCGGAGAAGATAGAGGCAATAGAAAAGCAAAAGGCTCTCATTCAGCAATCCATCACCGAGACAGAGACTCTGTTCAACAGCCGTATGGACTACTACTTTAACTAAGAGATATACCAGCATTTTATACCATGCTATTAGTTAAAGTCTGATACCGCAGAGTTCCTTAAACACATCCAAAAAAATCAAATTGATTAACTTTAGATAACTATAGTTTTTTGGCTATCTGCATTATTTTGATTACCTTAGCCTGTAGATAATCAACGAGTTATATCAATATGAACACAGTAGCATTTTGCCGGGTATCTACCTCAATCCAAGACTATGAACGTCAGACAAACGAACTGACTAACTTGGCCAATAGCAAGGGATGGACATTGAAAGCCACATTCGCGGAGAAGATAAGTGGTGCTAAGAAAAACACTGAACGCAAGGAATTGTTACGCATGGTTGACTATGTAAAAGCCAACCAAATCAGCAAAGTGTTGGTGACAGAGTTGTCCCGTCTTGGTCGTGATACCCTGCAGGTGCTTCAAGTCATAGAGATGTTGAACAATGAGGGTATCTCGCTCTACATTCAGAACTATGGCATTGAAACGCTGACAGACGAAGGAAAGGTTAACCCGATGTCACAGTTTCTCATCACCATTCTTGCAGAGGTGGCAAGGATGGAGCGTAAGACCATACGTGAGCGTGTCGAGAGCGGTTACATGAATTTCAGAGCCAATGGTGGCAAGGTGGGGCGCAAACAAGGTTACAAGAAATCTGACGAGGCTATGCGTGAGCAGTACGCTGAGGAAATCCGCTTATTGCGTAAGGGTATCAGCCTCCGCAACGTGCAGAAACTGACCGGCACATCCGTCAACACCCTTAGAAAAATAACCGCCATTGTCAAAAAAAGTTAAAAATAATTTGGATAATTGGAAATCCTGCATTATGTTTACAAATGTTAGGTAAGGACTGACATTGATAATAACATTATAAATCACATTATATTATGACATAAAAATCAAGTTTTCAAGAGGGATTTTAAGCGGTTGTTCCCTTGCTGTACAAACGACTACCTCACTTGTGATAAGTGGCAAAGGTAGAAGCAGAAAACAACGAAATAAAAGGGTTACACAAATATTGAATGATAAACTTAAAAGACTATGAGGAAACATTTACTCAATTAGGAATTAGCAAAGAAGAAGCCAACGATGTTATAACTTTTTTTGAAATGTTGGCACAAATAGCAATAGAGAATCAAGAATAAATAAAGAAAATAAAAAAGTAAAAAATGAAAGTAATGAAAGAGAATAGTATAATTTGGACCAGAGTATCAACCAAGCACCAAGAGGATAACGGCGGCTCATTGGTAGACCAAAAATTGAAGTGTGAGGAATATGTTCAATCACACAATATGAATATAAAGGGTTACTATGGTGGCACACATGAGAGCGCAAAGACACCCGGTAAAATGGTTAAGGAAATGGTATCTGCCATTAAGAAAGATAAGACAATTAGAAATGTGCTTATTGCAAGGGGGGATAGGTTTTCAAGAAATGCAGGGCAAGGTATCAGTATTCTAAATGAATTAAGGGATTTGGGTGTTATTGTGGTAGAAGCAGGTACAGGACTTGACACCTCAACACCCGAAGGATTGCTTATGCTACAAATGAAAATCTGCATGGCACAATGGGATAACACGAATAGAACCAATAATTTCACATCGGGTCGTAAGAATTGTATGCGTAATGGTGTGTATTGTGGCCCAGCACCTATCGGATATGACAAGCAGGGAAAAAGTATAAACTCAACCTTTACCATCAATTCCGATGGTTATTTAATCCGTAAGGCATTCCAATGGAAGTTGCAGGGCATGGCAAATTGTGATATTTTGAAACGTCTTGCGCTCCATGGCTTGCACTTGCGCAAACAACGCTTGCATGAGATATTGACTAACCCCTTTTATACGGGACTTATTGTCAATAAGATGTTGAATTATGAGGAAATAGAAGGGAAACATCCGAGAATCGTATCAAGAGAGGATTACCTCCGAGTGCAAGAGATAATAAAAGGTCGTACCGGTATTTACAAGCATAAGAAAGAAACTCCGAGATTTCCACTTAAACGTTTTGTGCGCTGTTGGAAAGATAGAACCTACTTCACGGCATACACAAACAACAAGAAGAACATCGACTATTACAAATGTAATGTTGATGGTTGCAAGACCAATGTGTCGGCCAAGAAGATGCACAGAAAGTTTGAGGAACTATTAAGCACCTACAACATACCTATTGAGTTGGTAAGCGTGTTTAGGGATGTTATTGGTAATATCATTAGCACAGACCAAAGGGAAAAGAAAGCTGTGTTATCGTCATTGAAGAAGAAAAAGAGTGAGTGCGAGGGCAAAATGAAGAAATGTCGTATCAAGTTCGCAACAGATGTTATAGACGAAGATACCTTTGAAATCACTATGGAAAAACTTAAAGACGATTTGCAGGGAATAGACCTTCAACTTACAGAATGCAATCAGGATTTATCGAACCTTGAGATGCGGATAGATGAAATCTTTGTAATGTGCTGTAATTTAGTAAGTTTATGGAAGAATAGCACACTTGAAACAAGCCAAAAACTTCAAAATTTGGTCTTTCCTGATGGAATCTTTTGGGATAAGGAAATATGCGGTTATCGAACCGAGACAGAGAATAGTGCTCTTGCTGTATTGCGCAGAATTACAAGTATTTGCAAAAAAACAAAAGAGAAAAAATCCGTAGAAATTTCCTCTTTGTCACAAGTGTGCGCCTGAAAGGACTCGAACCTTCACGTCGTGAGACACCAGATCCTAAGTCTGGCGCGTCTGCCAATTCCGCCACAAGCGCAAGCGGCTGCAAAGGTAATGCCTTTTGGGCGAATAACCAAATAAAACAATGGGAGAATTTGGAAAAAACATCATTCAAGTTCCACATTTCAGTAGTTAAGAAGTTAGAGAAGTTAAGCCAAATGCCAGAGATGGAGTAATGGCTTAACTTCTTAGCGAAGCGATAACTACTTAACTTCTTGACTTCTTATCCTTTGACATGCGCTTGGCAATCTCACCAAGGAAACGACCCAGGCATAACACCACCAGTCCCATGATGATATATTCGGCACATTCACCAAGACCGCGCAATAGGATGTCACCACCCTGGTGCTTGGCGGAAATACCTATCAGGATGGCACTCAACAAGGAGACGACAGCCATCGACGAATAGTATAGCAATCCCAGACTCTCACCAGCCGACTGGAGAAAATGACCGACAACGGCCAGGGTGCTGTTTTCCTGCTTGTCGATGAGCAACTTCACGGACTTGCGGCGGTTCAGCCAGTAGAACAGACCAATCACACCCGCAGCAATGAAGATAATAATGCCTAAGATAGCCACCACGGTCTTCATGCCATCCTTGAAATAATCAAGGTTTACCACCTTGATGATATAAGTAATGGGAAGGATGCAGCATAGAAGACCGACAATCAAGTACATGGTGGGCATCCATTTGCTATAGGCTTTGCCTTCGTCGAGCGAACGGGTCACCTCATCCACAGGTTTGGAAATCATGTCCGTTGAGGGCTGTTGGAAGGTGCCTCCTTGCTGACCATAGGCATTACCGCCCGGTTGGGCCTGCTGCTGATAGGGATGACCTTGTGGCTGCTGGTACTGGGGAGAGGAATGAGGTGGCTGTTGGTGAGTCTGGAAAAGTGACTGGAGCTCAGCCACCTGACCGGCCTGCTGCCAGCCTGACATGCCCGGTGCCCATACCAAGGTGCTGGGACTGATATGCTGCATGCGCAGCGCTTCTAACGAGAAAGGACCTTGCTGCTGTCCGTTAACTGCTATGAAATATTCCATAAACGCTTTGTTTGATAGGGTTAGTAATTCAAGTTTTGTATTGACTCTCCTTTTTTGTAGTTAAGGAGTTAAGAAGTTATCGCTTCGCTCTGAAGTAAAGCCATTACTCCATCTCTGGCATTTGGCTTAACTCCTTTAACTCCCTTAACTTCTTAACTTCCTAATAGCAAGCGGAGCTTGCGAATAAGTTATCATGCTACAAATATAATACTTTTCCTACAAACAGCAAAAAAAAGTTTACACTTTTGGAATAATTGTGAATTACATACCGAATACCCCCTATTTGATAATAAATAATGTGAATTTCTTTGCGCTTTCTTCGATAATAGATTATATTTGCAAAAGAGAGAGAATAAAGGAGTTAAAGAGGAGTTAAAGGAGTAAAAGAAGTTAAAGGAGTTAAGCCAAATGCCAGAGACGGAGTAATGGCTTTACTACCGCGCAAAGCGAAAACTTCTTAACTCCAGAGCTACAGCCAAAGTAATGGCTTAACTTCCGAGCGAAGCGATAACTTCTTAACTCCTTAACTTCTATGTAAATAACTCAAAAACTAATAAAATGGCCAAAGGAAAAGACATTTGCGAAGTATTGAAAGATGTTCGCAGGAAGATAGCTGCCGCCAACGATATCGACTATGAGCCGCGTGTGTGTCACCACGAGGGTGACTGCATGGGCACCTGTCCGGCATGTGAGGCGGAAGTGCGATATATTGAGAATGAATTGAACCGTCGCCGTCGTCTGGGCAAGGCAGTGGTGGTGACCGGACTGTCACTGGGCCTGGCGGCCATGGCTGCCAGCTGTTCGTTCAAGCCCAACGGCATGATTGAAAGGGGGAGGGTACCCAGTGACCCACCTTCCACATCAACCGTGAAAGGAACTGACACGACAGATGTCACCCCGCAATTGGATGGCATGATACAGATTCCTCGACAAGTAGAGGAACTGGAGGGCGACGTACCCTATGAGGCCTGTGTGGATTCCACCAAACAGGAAACCAAAACAACAAAAAAAGATAAAAAAGTAAAATCGGAGAAAAGGGAGTAATAGAAGGAAGTAAAAAGGGAAGTTATAAAAGGAAGTAAAGCACTTCGTGCTGGACAATAGCTTTGAAAAGTAAAAAGGTAAAAGAGTAAAAAAGTAAAAGTCGGAGTAATGTCCATTTTAACTCCCATTTTAACTTCCATGAGCGAAGCGAATTAACTTCCGTTTTAACTCCCACAGACTATTCTCTCACCTCTCACCTCTCACCCCTCATCTCTCACCTCTTCACTACTTCAACAACTGCCGGGCATATTCGAGGATAGTATCTTTGCCACGGGCGAAGTCCTCATCTGTCTGTTGAACCAAATAATCCGGGTCGATGCCAAATTCCGTGCATTGGCCCGTTTTGTCGTACATGGGACAGGCAGAGAACCTGACAGTCCAGCCATTGGGCAGCTCACTATTGAACGGCATGCCGGCACCGCCACCGGTATGGTCGCCCACAACCGTCACCTTTGGACAGCATTTCATGTATTTCACAAATTCATTGGCAGCACTGAACACCGAGCGGTTGGTCAGCACCACCACCTTCTTCTGCCAACGCATGCCAGTGGAGGGCTTCAGCACCTGGCGTTCCATCTTCGAGAAGTCGTTATGGCCTTTACCGTCTTTATGCTGCATATAACCCACATGAAGCTCCTCATTGGTGAAACGGGCTGCCAGCTTCTCGGCATTGCTCAACAGACCGCCGGTATTGTTTCGCACGTCAATAATCAGTCCGTTGCATGTGGACAGGTACATCAGCACCTCATCGAGGTTGCCCTCACCGATGGCACTGGAGAAACTGCCGTAATACACATAGCCTATATTATCGTCGAGCATGCGGTATTCCATGCCGGCGGCAATCTTGTAGTCAGTGCCCATATACTGCCGGTGAAGGTCGTCGCTGAAATTCATGGGATAGTCTTCATACCAGCTCCAGTTGCGACCATAGTCGAACGATGAGGTGAGGTTCACATGGCCGTCGCGCAGCTCCCCGAGCATATTACAGAACAGCTCGAACTGCTGACTCTCGTTCATCTTTTCATTCACCATCGCACCATAGCGTTGGTGTACCTCGTCCCAGTCCACACCAAGAGTCTGCTTCTTTAGGTCGAAGAAACAGTAGTGTTCGTCCATGATTTTCCACAGTGCCTCAAAGTTACCTCTCGCATTATTATCGAACTGCTCCTCATCGATACAGCTCGAAAGGAAAGGCACCGCAAAACACAGTACCAACAACCGAAGGAAATGGTTCTTATATTTTTTCAAGTTTCGCATTTACTCAACTTTTTTGTAGTTAAGGAGTTAAGAAGTTATCGCTTCGCTCAGAAGTTAAGCCATTACTTTGGCCATTACTCCGTCTCAGGCACTTGGCTTAACTCCTTTAACTCCCTTTACTTCTTTAACTCCTCCCCCCCCAGGGGAGGCTTTCCTCTTACCTTTTCACAATATCTGATATCCTGAAGTTCCTCACATAACCCACCATGAGCAGGTGGGAATAGGAGTGAAACTTCAGGTCGTTGACATGTGACTGCTGGTAGTCACCCATATATCCCACGCGCAGGGTATGACGGCCCCAACTCACGTCAAGACTGAGCATGTGGCGCAGTGAGGGAGCATTGAAGGGAGTGGTAACTACCACATTATGGTCATAGTTACCACGAGAGAAAATCTCGTAGTACGACTGTCCGTAGTTCGGACTGAACATCACACCCAATAACGGCACTTCCACCTCATAGCGTAAAGCCATCGGACGTTTCCAGCCATGGAAGTGCCAGGTGGCCGCCGCTGAGGGGGCGATATGTGCGAACAGACGGAGCTGGGCGGGGTTGTTCTGGTTACGTATACAATAGGTAAATCCGATGTTGGCACTGGCCAATCCACCGGCTTGGATGTGCAACCGACCGTCCATCAGCAACAAGTTGTAGTGGCGGGCAAAGGAATATGAGGCCAGGCCGGCCATGGCAGTGCCGTCGTCGCCACGGCTCTCAGTATAGTTGAGATAGCCGTGGGTGGTCAGCTGTGTTGACCATAGGCTGCCGTCGCGCTGACGGGTGGTCTGGTTGGTGAAACGCAGTTCCACACCGCTGTATTTCTCTGGCGACAGGTAGGTGTCGAGCAGGAAAGCTCCGCCAATACCTAACATATTGACCGATTGGGTGGTGTGTCGTTGCGGCACCGTGTCGGTCTGTGCCGACAGCGTCAGACAATGACACAGCAAGAACAATATGAGCACCTTACAAGTCTTCATCGGCAAAGAGGTTCAGTTGTCCGGTTATCTCGTCAATCACCTGTTGCTGGCTCTTCCCGTCGTCGGGGTCTTCCACGATATCGTCCTCCGACGTGTCATTATCACCATCCTCCTCCGTTTCTGTCATCTCTTCAGCATGACGCAGCGGCTCCAGTTCTTCAATCTTCTCCGTCGTAAACGTGGTGAGACGTTTGCCACGGGCCTTGAAACCTTTCACGCCGATAAACTGCTCCACGTCAACTTCCAGTGGCGGGCGCACGGCATCGTTGCCGCCGAAGGTAATCAGCAGACGGGGATAAGCCTCGTCGGTGAGTAACACCTGTTTGTTCAACGGGTTGTCGCCGAGATAGTTCTGATGACGTTTCGTGGCTTCCATCAGGAAACGTTTCACGTAAGGATAACCCTGCTGATCTGCATCGAAGAGGACAGCACTCCACACCTTGTCGGACTGCCATTTCTCGACAATGCGGATATTATCCTCGAAATGCACATTGGTGTCGAAATTGGTGAGGTAGAACTCGCCGTTGTCAAGCACCACCAATATCTGGTCGCTTTCGTTGAACTCGCCCAACAGACGGCCATGCTCGTCGTAATTCAGACGGTTCACATCGGGGTCGTACCACACCTTCCGGCCGCCCAGCGTGCTATGGCCGTGACTCTTCAGACCGATGCGGTGGATGGGGTTCTTTGTGAGCAGGTTACCTTTCGAACCGCGTCCTTTGATAAGCACCTCGGAGAAATCCTTCTCGATAAATATTTTCTTCAACTTGGGGTTGGGG